>NZ_CP060295.1:6712812-7388698 GCF_014302995.1 Variovorax sp. PAMC26660 | reverse complement strand
CACGCTGTCCAGCTATGCGCTGGTCGCGCTGCGTCGCGACAACGCGATCGCCAGCGAAGCCGCCATGAAGTACTTCGTGCTCGGCGCCATGGCCAGCGGCTTCCTGCTCTACGGTCTGTCGATGATGTACGGCGCCACTGGTTCGCTCGACGTCAACGAAGTGTTCAAGGCCATCGCAAGCGGCAAGGTAAACCACCAGGTGCTGGTGTTCGGTCTGGTGTTCATCGTGGCCGGCCTGGCATTCAAGGTGGGGGCGGCGCCTTTCCACATGTGGGTGCCCGACGTTTACCAGGGCGCACCGACCGCGATCACGTTGCTGATCGGCGCGGCGCCTGAACTGGCTGCCTTCGCGATCATCATCCGCCTGTTGGTCGACGGCCTGCAGCCGCTGGCCATCGACTGGCAGCAGATGCTTGCCGTGTTGGCCATCGCGTCGCTGCTGGTCGGTAACCTGGCCGCCATTGCACAGAGCAATCTGAAGCGGATGCTGGCCTACTCGACGATCTCGCAGATGGGCTTCATGCTCCTGGGCATGGTCGCCGGCTCGGACCACCAAGGCACCTACAACGCACAGTTCGCCTACAGCGCCTCGATGTTCTACGTCGTGACCTATGTGCTGACCACGCTGGCCAGCTTCGGCATCATCCTGCTGCTGGCGCGCGAAGGCTTCGAGAGCGAAGAGATCACCGACCTTGCCGGCCTCAACCAGCGCAGCCCGCTGTACGCCGGCGTGATGGCGATTGCGATGTTCTCGCTGGCCGGGCTGCCGCCGCTGGTGGGCTTCTACGCCAAGCTGGCCGTGCTGCAGGCGTTGATCGCTTCGGGCCAGGCCATCTACATCGGTCTTGCGGTGTTCGCGGTGATGATGTCGCTGATCGGCGCCTTCTACTACCTGCGCGTGGTCAAGGTCATGTACTTCGACGCACCCGTCACAGCCACCACCGTGTCGGCGCCGCGCGACGTGCGTGCCGTGCTCGCGATCAACGGCGCGCTCATCCTGATCCTGGGCATCGTGCCCGGCGGCCTGATGACGCTCTGCTACGACGCGATCGTGGCCACGCTGGCGCACTGACGCGGCCCGCCCCGGTGTCGCAATCCGCGTCGGTCTGGGTCGTGCTGTTGGTGGCCCTGGTGGCCGCCAACCTGCCGTTCTTCAACGACCGCCTGTTCGGCGCCATCCCACTGCCGAGCCGACCCAAGTCGCTCGCGGTGCGCTTCGCCGAACTGGTGGTCTTGTACTTTCTGGCTGGCGGCGTCGGCTTTCTGTTCGAGCGCAGGGCAGGGCAGATTGCCCCACAGGGCTGGGAGTTCTATGCGGTGACCAGCGCGCTGTTCATCGTGCTGGCCTTTCCAGGATTCACCTGGCGCTATTTGATGAAGCACAGGCACTGACCGACATGACTTCGCCCATCGACACCACCGATTCGCACCTCAAGGAAGAGCTCACCAGCCGCGAGGAGTTGTTCAAGGGCAAGTTCCTGCAGGCCCGGCGCGACACCATCCGCCTGCCCGACGGCCACAGCGCCACGCGCGAATACGTGGTGCATCCGGGCGCCGTGGTTGTGATCCCGATGCTCGACGATGGCCGCGTGGTGCTGGAGCGCCAGTTTCGCTACCCGGTCGGCCATGTGATGGTCGAGTTTCCGGCCGGCAAGCTCGATGCGGGAGAAGATCCTTTCGTCTGCGGCAAGCGCGAGCTGCTCGAAGAAACGGGCTACACCGCGCGCGAGTGGGCACATGCCGGCGCGATGCACCTGGCGGTGGCGTACTCGACCGAAATCATCCACATCTACTTTGCCCGTGGGCTCACGCTCGGCGAGCGCCAGCTCGACCATGGCGAGTTTCTCGACGTCTTCACGGCCACGCCTGAAGATCTGGCCGGCTGGTGCCGCGACGGCACCGTGACCGACGCCAAGACGCTGACCTGCACGCTCTGGCTGCAGAACGTTCTGTCGGGTGCATGGGCTCTGGACTGGCAGGCTGTGCCTTCGCAGGGCGGCGCGGGATAATCCGCGCATGAAGGTTCTCGATCTCCGCTGCACGCATGGCCACGGCTTTGAAGGCTGGTTCGCGTCCAGCGAAGCCTTTGAAACCCAGTCGGCCAGTGGATTGGTCGAATGCCCGATCTGTGGCGACACCGCCATCGTCAAGCTGCTGAGCGCACCGCGCCTGAACCTTGGCAATGCCAAGGCGCCGCAAGAGCCGACGGCCGCGCCTGCCGCTTCTTCATCTTCCTCCTCGAACGTTCCCGCGTCACTGTCGCCCGAAGCCCGCTGGATGCGCGCCGTGCGCGAGGTCATGGCGAAGACCGAGGACGTCGGTGACCGCTTTGCCGACGAGGCGCGAAAGATGCACTACGGCGAGGCCGAGGAGCGCGGCATCCGCGGTCAGGCGACGCCCGAGCAGACTGAAGCGCTGCTCGATGAAGGCATTGCGGTGATGCCGCTGCCGATTCCGGCGGCGCTCAAAGAAACGCTGCAATAGCCAGCCCCCGGCTTGGCCGAAGCGAAGTTCAGGCCGTGAACTGAAGCGCCGCAAGGCGCGCGTACACACCGCCCTGTGCGACCAGCGTCGCATGTGTTCCCTGTTCGACGATGCCGCCGTGGTCCAGCACTACGATGCGGTCGGCCTTCTGCACGGTCGCCAGTCGGTGCGCGATCACGACCGTGGTGCGGCCTTCCATCGCCGATTCGAGCGCGGCCTGCACCATGCGTTCGCTTTCCGCGTCCAGCGCGCTGGTGGCTTCGTCGAGCAGCAGCAGCGGCGGGTTCTTGAGGATCGCGCGCGCAATCGCGATGCGCTGGCGTTGTCCGCCCGACAGGCGCACGCCGCGCTCGCCGAGGAAGGTGTCGTAGCCCTCGGGGAGCGCCTGCAGGAAGTCGTGGGCAAAGGCGGCGCGTGCGGCGGCGTGCACTTCATCGGCTGTCGCCTCGGGACGGCCGTAGCGGATGTTCTCGAAGGCGCTGGTCGAGAAGATCACCGCGTCCTGCGGCACCAGGCCGATGCGCGTGCGCAGGTCGGACAGGGCGAGCGAGGCGAGCGGTGTGCCGTCGAGCAGCAAGCGGCCCGCTTGCGGGTCGTAGTAGCGCAGCAGCAACTGGAACACGGTGCTCTTGCCCGCGCCGCTCGATCCCACCAGTGCCACCGTTTCACCCGGCGCAACGTCCAGGCTGAAGTCGCGCAGCGCTGGTGTGCCCGGTCGGGACGGGTAGTGGAAAGTCACCGCATCGAACTTGATAGCACTTCCTGCGGCAGGGACGGCCGTAACGGCGGGATTCTTCGGCGAGAAGATGGCCGTGGGTGCGTGCAGCAGCTCCATCAGGCGTTCGGTCGCGCCGGCGGCGCGCAGCAGGTCGCCGTACACCTCGCCGAGCACGGCCGTGGCGCTGGCCAGGATCGCGACATAAACCACGGTCTGGCCCAGGTGGCCGGCCGTGATGTCGCCGCGAAGCACCGCTTGCGTTCCTTGGTAGAGGCCCCAGAGCAAGGCGGCCGAGGTCGCGATGATGATGAACGCCACCAGCACCGACCGTGCCCTGGTGCGGCGCACGGCGGTGCGAAAGGCGTTCTCGGTCGACGCGTCGAAGCGGGCTGCCTCGCGGCCTTCGGCCGTGTAGCTCTGCACCACCGGGATCGCGTTCAGCACTTCCGCGGCGATGGCACTGGAGTCGGCCACGCGGTCTTGGCTGGCGCGCGACAGCTTGCGCACGCGACGGCCGAACCACATGCTCGGCAGCACCACCAGCACGAGGATGCCCAGCACCTGCACCATCACATAGGGGTTGGTCCACACCAGCACGGCCAGCGCGCCGACGCCCATCACGGCGTTGCGCAACCCCATGCTCAGCGATGAACCGACGACTGTCTGGACCAGCGTGGTGTCGGCCGTGAGGCGCGACAGCACTTCGCCGGTTTGGGTTGTCTCGAAGAACGCCGGGCTCTGTTTCAGCACATGGCCGTAGACCGCATTGCGGATGTCGGCGGTGACGCGTTCGCCCAGCCAGCTCACCGTATAGAAGCGCGCGGCCGAGAAAAGGCCCAGTGCCACGGCTACCGCGAAGAGGGCGCCGAAGTGTTCCCGCAGCGCCATGGTCTGGGCGCCCTTGTCGGGGTTGATCAAGCCCCCGTCAATCAGGCTGCGCAGGGCGATAGGAAAAACCAGCGTGGTAACCGCTGCCATCACCAGAAAGAGGGCCGCCAGCACGATCTGAACGCGGTAGGGGCGGAGAAAAGGGCTCAGGCCCGACAGCGACCGGGGCGAGCCCTTGGCCATGGAAGACGGTGGGGTAGAAGCCATCCGCCAATTCTACCGAACCCTTGCCCCTACAAAGGCGGCCTTGACAATAACTGCCATGGCAGCTAATATTTTGGGCATGAGCGATGCAAATACACCAGAAGCCCCGTCGGCCTCCGCCGAAGCGGAGCGTCGCCCCCATGTCTTCTACCGGGCCGAGAACTATCGGGCCGAAGAAAGCATTGGCTACCTGATGCGCCGCATCGTGACGGCGGTGGGGCAGTCGGTAGAAACCCGCATGTGCGAGCCCGGCAGCCCGACCTATCCGCAATGGGTTCCGCTCTACAAATTGCACACCGGCGCAGCCACCACTGTGGCCGAGCTGGCCCGCGCCTGCGAGCTCGATACCGGCGCCATGACGCGCCTGCTCGACCGCCTTGAAGCCAAGGGCCTGTGCCGTCGCGTGCGTTCGCTCGAAGACCGCCGCGTGGTCAATATTGAACTCACCGACGAAGGCCGTGCCGCCGCCAAGGAAGTGCCGTACGTGCTCAGCCGTGTGCAGAACGAACATCTTGCAGGCTTTACAACTGAAGAATGGGTGCAGCTCAAGGGCTACTTGCGCCGCATCCTCGACAACGCGCAGGCCCTCGCGGCCCGTGGAGATAAAAATGACTGATTCCCTCGCCGTGCGCGCTGTGCGTCGCACCCCCGTCATGGCCGCCGCGTTGCTGCTGGTCGCGCTGGCCGGCTGTGCCGACATGGCCGGCATCGGCTCGCAGGCCAAGCTGCGCGATGCCTCGTCGCTCGGCATTGCCACCGATCCGGCTGCGGTGCCTGTGTCCAGCCTCGACGCCCAATGGTGGTTGGCCTTCGGCGACACGCAGCTCAACACGCTGATCGACCAGGCTGTTGCCGGCAATCCGAACCTGCAGGTGGCACGCGCCCGACTCGTGCGCGCGCAAGCCTCTGCGGACATCGCCGGCTCGGCCCTCAAGCCCAAGGTCAATGGCGAGCTGGACCTGAACCGCCAGAAGTTCAACAGCAACTACATCTACCCCGCACCGCTGGGCGGCTCGATCCAGAACATCGGCCTGCTGCAACTCGGCGCAAGCTGGGAACTCGACTTCTTCGGCAAGAACCGCACCGCGCTTGACGCGGCCATCGGCGCGGCCAACGCAACGGCGGCCGACGCCGACGCAGCGCGGGTGCTGCTCGCAAGCAACGTGGCGCGCAGCTACTTCCAGTGGGCGCGTCTGAACGACCAGCTCACCGTGGCCCGCCGCACGCTGGCGCAACGCGACGAAACCCTCAAGCTCGTGCGCGACCGCGTGTCCGCCGGCCTCGACACCCGCCTCGAACTGCGCCAGAGCGAAGGCGGCCTGCCCGAAGCCCGCCAGCAGATCGAAGCGCTCAATGAGCAGATCGCGCTGCAGCAGCACGCGCTCGACGCGCTCGTGGGCCAGCCCAACGTGTCCGCATCGCTGAAGCCGCCCGTGCTGGCCGGCGTCAAGCCGATGGCACTGCAGGCCAACATTCCCGCCGATCTGCTGGGGCGTCGCGCCGACATCGCCGCCGCGCGCTGGCGTGTTGAAGCGGCCACGAGCGACGTGGCCAATGCCAAGACGCTGTTCTATCCCAACGTGAACCTCACGGCCTTCGTCGGCTTCCAGAGCCTGGGCTTCGGCAAGCTGCTGAAGTCCGGCAGCGAGCAGTGGGGCGTGGGCCCGGCCATCAGCCTGCCGATCTTCGAGGGCGGCAAGCTGCGCGCCAACCTGCGCGGCAAGTCGGCCGATCTCGACGTGGCCATCGAAAGCTACAACGCCACCGTGCTTGACGCGGTGCGCGATGCGGCCGACCAGGTCACGAGCGCGCAGTCGATCACCCGCCAGCAAACCGAACAGCGCGCCGCGCAGACCGCGGCCGAAGGCGCCTACGACATCGCCGTGCAGCGCTATCGCGCGGGCCTGGGCAACTACCTCAACGTGCTGACGGCCGAAACCGCCGTGCTCGCACAACGCCGGCTGGCCGTCGATCTCGCCGCACGTGCGCTCGACACGCAGGTGGCCCTGGCGCGCGCACTGGGCGGCGGCTGGCAGCCCCCGGCCACGGCCACCGCATCGGCCCCCGCGGCTGCCCTGAACTGAATTGAACTGACCCGTCTTCCTCGTCTTCGGAAAGAACTTCACCATGAGCGATAACAACACTCCGACGCCCGCTGCATCCGCAGCCTCTGTTGCACCTGACGCACCTGCCGGCAACGGCAAGCGCCGCCGCGCGCTGACCGCATTGGCGGCCGTGGTGATCGTCGCCGGCGGCGGCTGGGGCCTTTATGAATGGCTGGTTGCCAGCCACTACGAGGACACCGACAACGCCTACGTGTCGGGCAACGTCATCCAGATCACGCCGCAGATCGGCGGCACCGTCATGGCCATCAGCGCCGACGACACCGACTTCGTGAAAGCCGGCCAGCCGCTGGTGCAACTCGACCCGGCCGACGCCAAGGTGGCGCTGGAGCAGGCCGAGGCCGCGCTGGCGCAGGCCGTGCGCCAGGTGCGCACGCTGTACGCCAACAACGGCTCGCTGGCCGCGCAAGTCACGCTGCGCCAGTCCGACATCGTCAAGGCGCAGAGCGACATCGCCAAGGCACAGGACGACCTGCAACGCCGCCGCGCGCTCTCGGGCAACGGCGCTGTGTCGAAGGAAGAACTCAACCACGCCGAAACGCAGCTCGACACCGCCAAGAGCGCGCTCGCCGCAGCGCAGGCTGGTGTGGTCGCCGCGAAGGAAGCCCTGGTCAGCAACCAGTCGCTGACTGAAGGCACCAGCGTGGCCCAGCACCCGAGCGTGCTAGCTGCCGCCTCCAAGGTGCGCGAGGCCTACCTTGCCACGCAGCGCGTGGCCATGCCCGCGCCGGTCGACGGCTACGTTGCCAAGCGCACCGTGCAGCTCGGCCAGCGCGTGGCGGCCGGCACGCCGATGATGTCGATCGTGCCGCTGAACCAACTGTGGGTCGATGCCAACTTCAAGGAAGTGCAACTGCGCAACATCCGCATCGACCAGCCCGTGAAGCTCACGGCCGACGTGTACGGCAAGAAGGTCGAATACACCGGCAAGGTCGCCGGCCTGGGCGTGGGCACCGGCAGTGCGTTCGCACTGCTCCCGGCGCAGAACGCCACGGGCAACTGGATCAAGGTGGTGCAGCGCGTGCCCGTGCGCATCGCGCTCGACCCCGAGCAGCTCAAGGCCAACCCGCTGCGCATCGGCCTGTCGATGGATGCCGAGATCGACATCTCGTCCAAGAGCGGCAAGATGCTCGCCGATGCACCGCGCGCCACCGCGCTGTCGCAGACGGCGGTGTACAGCCAGCTCGATCGCGGCGCCGACGCCGAAGTGGACCGCATCGTTGCAGCCAACCTCGGACGCAGCGCGCCGGCCACCGCCGCCACGCCGTCGAAGGGCTCGGCCGCACCGGTGACCGCGCCCGCCGCGGCATCGGTGGCAGTGCAAGGCCAGCCGGGCTGATCGCCCAGGCTTACTAACTCCACGACAGCTCGCGCAATGGCCACCGCTGCTCCGGCTTACATAGCGCACGCCCCACTCGAGGGCTCTGCCCGCGTCTGGGGCACGATCGCGCTTTCTGCGGCGACCTTCATGAACGTGCTCGATTCGTCGATCGCGAACGTGTCGTTGCCCGCCATCTCGGGCGACCTTGGCGTGAGCACCACGCAAGGCACCTGGGTCATTACCAGCTTCGCGGTGGCCAACGCCATCGCGGTGCCGCTCACGGGTTTCATGACGCAGCGCTTCGGGCAGGTCCGCCTGTTCATGGCGAGCGTGATCCTGTTCATGGTCGCTTCGCTGCTGTGCGGCCTGGCGCCGAACATGACGACGCTGATCGCCTTCCGTGCGCTGCAGGGCTTCGTCGCGGGGCCGATGATTCCGCTGTCGCAGACGCTGCTGCTGTCGAGCTATCCGAAGGCCAAAGCCGGCCTTGCGATGGCGATGTGGTCGATGACCACGCTGGTCGCGCCGGTGATGGGGCCGCTGCTTGGCGGCTGGATCACCGACAACATCTCGTGGCCGTGGATCTTCTACATCAACATCCCCGTCGGCATCGTCGCGGCCTCCATCACGTGGACGCTCTATCGCAAGCGCGAAAGCACCACGCACAAGGTGCCCATCGACGCCATCGGCCTGGCGCTGCTGGTGCTGTGGGTCGGCTCGATGCAGCTGATGCTCGACAAGGGCAAGGAACTCGACTGGTTCCATTCGCCGCAGATCATCACGATGGCGGTGGTGGCCGTGGTCGGCTTCGCGTTCTTCCTGATCTGGGAGCTGACGGACAAGCACCCGGTGGTCGACCTGTCGCTGTTCAAGCGCCGCAACTTCTGGTCGGGCGCCGTGGCAACCGCCGTGGCGTATGGCCTGTTCTTCGGCAACGTGGTGCTGCTGCCGCTGTGGCTGCAGCAATGGATGGGCTACACCGCCACGCAGGCGGGGATGATCATGGCGCCGGTGGGGATGCTGGCGATCTTCTTCTCTCCGATCGTCGGGCTCACGGTGGGCAAGATCGATCCGCGCCGCTATGCAACGTTCTCGTTCCTGGTGTTCGCGCTGGTGCTGTGGATGCGGTCGAACTTCAACACGCAGGCCGACTTCGTGACGATCATCATCCCGACGGTCATCCAGGGTGTCGCGATGGCGTTCTTCTTCATCCCGCTGGTGACCATCACGCTGTCGGGCCTCACGCCGGACCGCATTCCGGCCGCGTCGGGGTTGTCGAATTTCCTGCGGATCACGGCCGGCGCAATGGGCACCTCGCTCACCACCACCCTGTGGGACAACCGCGCGACGCTGCACCATGCGCAACTGTCGGAGGCGATCAACCAGGGCAACAACGCGGCAACGGGCGCCATGGCCGGGCTCGCCAGCAACGGATTCGGCACCGAGCAGGTGCTGGGGCAGATCAACCGCATCGTCGACCAGCAGGCCTACATGCTGGCGACGAACGACATCTTCTATGCGTCGGCGATCCTGTTCCTGTTGCTGATACCGCTGGTGTGGCTGGCACGGCCGCAAAAGGGCGGTGCCAGTGGTGATGCGGCAGCAGGCGCGCACTGAGCACCCACCCAAGCAACGCACTCGCCCCCAGGCTTCGTCAAGAAGACCTGGGGGTTTTCACATGCCCAGGGCGCGCAGCACGTCGTAGCACGCGCCCATCGTGTGATAGTCGGTCTTGCCGGCCGGGCTCTTCTCGTCGCTGATCTTCCCGTTCTGCGGCGTGAGGATGCGATACCAGGCACCGTGCCGATGGTCGACGAAGTGCTCCCAGCTGTAGGCCCAGATGCTGTCGTACCAGTCCCAGTAGCCGGCCTCGCCGGTGCGAACCGCGAGCAGGGCGGCCGCGGCGAAACTCTCGGCCTGCACCCAGAAGTACTTGTCGCCGTCGCACACCACGCCGTCGGGGCCGAAGCCGTAGACCAGGCCACCGTTGTCGGCGTCCCAGCCACGGAACATGGCGGTGTCGAAGAAGTGCCTGGCGCGCGGCAGGATCCAGTCTGCTGCACGACCCTCGGCGATAAGGTGACGCTCCAATTGCAGCAGCAGCTTGGCCCACTCGGTCAGGTGCCCGGTCTGGAAGCCCCAGGGCCTGAAGATGTTGGTCTTGTCGCCGCGGTTGTAGTCCCAGTCGACCGACCAGTCTTCGCGGTAGTGCTCCCACACCAGCCCGTCGGCCAACGCGGCCTGGCGGCCGGTCACGGCTTGCGCCAGGGCCAGCGCGCGGTCGAGGTAGCGGGTTTCCTGCGTGGCCTCGAAGGCCGCCATCATGGCCTCGCACGCATGCATGTTGGCGTTCTGGCCGCGGTAGGCGCCCACGCGCCAGTCGGCCGTGGCTTCGTCGGCGTAGAGCTGGTGCAGGGGCTCCCAGAAATGCCGCTCCATCAACTGCCAGGTGTGTTCCAGTCCGGCGTATGCCTCCTCGACGCCGGCCATCAGCGCGTGGGCATGCGCCAGCAGCACGAAGGCCAGGCCATAGCAGTGATGGGTGCCGTCCTGCACGGTTGCGCGCTGCTCGTGCCAGTCGATCTGCCATGCATAGCCGCCTTGGGGCTGCGCATGGCCGTGTTGTATGAACGCCAGGCCATGCCGCACCGCCGCGAGCTGCGCCGGATCACCGAAGCGCCGATGGGCCATCGCATGGTTGAACACGAAGCGCGCGCTGCTCACCAGATGGCGGGTGCGCCGGTCGTACACCGTGCCGTCGTCCTTGAAGAAATGGAAGAAGCCACCCGTGGTGTCGGTGCAGCGCGGCTCGTAGAACGCGAGCGTGTGCAGGATGTGGTCGGTCAGGAAGTCGGGGGAGCGGAAGTTCGGCATGGTTTCCGTGCAGTCTATGCAGCCCATCGCGAACCTCGCCTTGGGCTTTCCCGGAGATGACACGGCGTTGGCGGCGCAACAAGGTGCGAGCCGTGCGGCGCCAACGGACTCAGGGCCATTCGACGCCGTGGCGGCCAAAGCCATCTGGATGTTGCCGAAGTCCGGCAGCCAGCGCGCGTCGTCTGACGGGCCTTGCCGGCTTTCATGCGGGCGGCGGTTGCATGGGGTGCTCTTGCACCGGGCGAGTCCACTGTCGTCGGGACGACAGTCGGCGCGCGTGTACAAAGCCCGGCTCGCGCAGGTTGCAGTGCAGCATAGGCATTTGCCCCAGTATGCAAGCAGGAGGCGCCCACGAACAATCGGTCCGCGCTCCATGGTGGCGCGCCAAGATGGACCGCATGACCGACTTCTTTTTGCCGAACCCGGGCGACTTCGCGAGATGAGCGACGTCATCCTCGAAACACGCCAGCTCACCAAGGAATTCAAAGGGTTCACCGCGGTCAGCAAGGTCAACCTGTCGGTGGTGCGCGGCTCGATCCACGCGCTCATCGGTCCCAATGGCGCTGGCAAGACGACCTGCTTCAACCTGCTCACCAAGTTCCTCGAGCCGACCACCGGCACGATCCTCTTCAATGGGCAGGACATCACGGGCGAGCGGCCGGCGCAGATCGCGCGGCGCGGCATCATCCGCTCGTTCCAGATCTCGGCGGTGTTCCCGCACCTCACGCTGCTCGAGAACGTGCGGCTGGGCCTGCAGCGCCGGCTGGGCACCTCGTACCACTTCTGGAAGAGCGAAAAGTCACTCAAGCCGCTCGATGCGCGTGCGCGCGAGCTGCTGGCCGAAGTGGGCCTGGAAGACCTCGCCGACGAACAGACCGTGAACCTGCCCTATGGCCGCAAGCGCGCGCTCGAAATCGCCACCACCCTGGCGATGGAGCCCGAGCTGATGCTGCTCGACGAACCCACGCAGGGCATGGGCCACGAAGACGTGCACCGTGTGGCCGAACTCATCAAGCGCGTGTCGGCCGGGCGCACCATCCTGATGGTCGAACACAACATGAGCGTGGTCTCCACCATTGCCGACACCATCACCGTGCTGCAGCGCGGCGCCGTGCTGGCCGAAGGCCCGTATGCCGAGGTCTCCGCGAATCCGCAAGTGATGGAAGCCTACATGGGCACCACCGACGGCCAACTCCAAGGGGCCCACTGATGACCGCCGCGCTGGAAATCAAGGGCCTGCAAGCCTGGTACGGCGAATCGCACGTGCTGCACGGCGTCGACATGGTCGTGCAGCCGGGCGAAGTCGTCACGCTGCTGGGCCGCAACGGCGCGGGCCGCACCACCACGCTGCGCGCCATCATGGGACTGACGGGCGCGCGCAAGGGCAGCATCGAGGTCAATGGCAAAGAGACCATTGCCATGCCCACGCACCGCATCGCGCACCTGGGCATCGGCTATTGCCCCGAAGAGCGCGGCATCTTCGCCAGCCTCTCGTGCGAAGAAAACCTGCTGCTGCCGCCCGAGCTGAAAGGCGCGGGGCCTGGCATGTCGGTCGAAGAGATCTACACCATGTTCCCCAACCTGGCCGAGCGCCGCCACAGCCAGGGCACGCGCCTGTCGGGCGGCGAACAGCAGATGCTGGCCGTGGCGCGCATCCTGCGCACCGGCGCCAAGCTGCTGCTGCTCGACGAGATTTCCGAAGGCCTCGCGCCCGTCATCGTGCAGGCGCTGGCCCGCATGATCACCATGCTGCGCGCCAAGGGCTACACCATCGTCATGGTGGAGCAGAACTTCCGCTTCGCGGCGCCGCTGGCCGACCGCTTCTATGTGATGGAGCACGGCCGCATCGTCGAGAAATTCGGCGCGGCAGAGCTCGAAGCCAAGATGCCCGTGCTCACAGAGCTGCTCGGCGTCTGAAAAGAAAAGACAAGTCCACAAGACCCGTTCCTTCCGTCCCACAAAGATTCCTTCAGGAGACACAGCACCATGAACAAGAAACTCGGCCTCATCGCCACCGCCATCGGCATCCTCGCACTGGGTGCAGGCGCTGCGCAGGCACAGGAAAAAGTGAAGATCGGTTTCGTGACCGACCTGTCGAGCCTGTACGCCGACCTGGAAGGCAAGGGCGGTGCCACCGCCATCCAGATGGCCATCGACGACTTCGGCGGCAAGGCGCTGGGCCAGCCCATCGAACTGCTGGTGGCCGACCACCAGAACAAGGCCGACATTGCCGCCTCCAAGGCCCGCGAATGGATCGACACGGCCGGTGTGACGATGGTCTTCGGCGGCACCAACTCGGGCGTGGCGCTGGCCACCGCCAAGGTGGCGGAAGAAAAGAAGCGCGTGTACTTCAACAACGGCGCCGGCAGCTCGGTGCTCACCAACGAGCAGTGCAGCCCCTACACCATCCACTACGCCTACGACACCGTGGCGCTGGCCAAGGGCACTGGCGCGGCGGTGGTCGATCGCGGCGGCAAGAGCTGGTTCTTCCTGACGGCCGACTACGCCTTCGGCCATGCGCTCGAGGCCGACACCACCAAGGTCGTGAAGGAAAAGGGCGGCACCGTGGTGGGCGCTGTGCGCCATCCGCTGAACGCATCCGACTTCTCGTCGTTCCTGCTGCAGGCGCAGAACTCCAAGGCACAGATCCTGGGCCTGGCCAATGCCGGCGGCGACACGATCAACGCGATCAAGGCGGCCAAGGAATTCGGCATCAACAAGACCATGAAGATCGCCGGCCTGCTGGTCTTTTTGAGCGACATCCACAGCCTGGGCCTGAAGAACACCGAAGGCCTGCTGCACACCACCAGCTGGTACTGGGACCTGAACGACGAATCGCGCAAGTTCGCCAACCGCTTCTTCGAGAAGACCAAGCGCATGCCGACCGACGTGCAGGCCGCCGACTACTCGGCCACCATGACCTACCTGAAGGCCGTGGCCGCCGCCAAGACCACCGACTCCGACAAGGTGATGGCGCAGCTCAAGAGCATGAAGATCGACGACTTCTACGGCAAGGGTCAGATCCGCGCCGACGGCAGCTTCATCCACGACATGTACCTGGTCGAAGTGAAGTCGCCCGCCGAATCCAAGAAGCCATGGGACTACCTGAAGGTGCTCAAGACGTTGCCGGGCGACCAGGTCTTCACGACCAAGGCCGAGACCAAGTGCGCCCTCTGGAAATAAACGGCTGACGCCGCGCCAGACCTTTCTACCGAAGACAAACAAGAGGATCACTCCATGAAACGCACGCTCATCGCCTCCGCCTGCATCGTCGCCACCTGCCTCATGGCTGCCGGCGCCGCACAGGCCCAGGAGAAGGTCAAGATCGGCTTCATCACCGACATGTCGAGCCTCTACGCGGACGTGGAGGGCAAGAACGGTGCGTTGGCCATCCAGATGGCCATCGACGACTTCGGCGGCAAGGTCAATGGCATGCCCATCGAGCTGCTGCAGGCCGACCACCAGAACAAGGCCGACATCGCCGCCTCCAAGGCACGCGAGTGGATCGACACGCAGGGCCTGACGATGCTGTTCGGCGGCACCACCTCCAGCACCGGACTGGCCATGGCCAAGGTGGCGCAGGAGAAAAAGCGCGTCTTCATCGTGAACGGCGCTGGCAGCTCTGCGCTCACCAACGAGCAATGCAGCCCCTACACCGTGCACTACGCCTACGACACCGTGGCACTGGCCAAGGGCACCGGCAGCGCAGTGATTGCGCGCGGCGACAAGAGCTGGTTCTTCCTGACCGCCGACTACGCCTTCGGCCAGGCCCTGGAAGCCGATGCCTCCAAGGTCGTGAAGGAAAAGGGCGGCACGGTGGTGGGCAGCGTCAAGCATCCGCTCAACACCTCCGACTTCTCTTCGTTCCTGCTGCAGGCGCAGAACTCCAAGGCCCAGGTGCTGGCGCTGGCCAATGCAGGCGGCGACACCATCAACGCCATCAAGTCGGCCAAGGAATTCGGCATCAGCAAGACCATGAAGATGGTCGGCCTGCTGGTGTTCGTGACCGACGTGCACAGCCTGGGCCTGAAGAACACCGAAGGCCTGCTGCTCACCACCAGCTGGGACTGGAATCTGGACGACAAGACGCGCGCCTTCGGCAAGCGCTTCTTCGAGAAGACCAAGCGCATGCCCACGGACATCCAGGCTGCCGACTATTCGGCCACCATGACCTACCTGAAGGCCGTGCAGGCCGCCAAGACGGTCGATGCCGACAAGGTGATGGAGACGATCAAGGCCACGCCGATCGACGACTTCTACGCCAAGGGCGCGGTGCGCGCCGATGGCCGCTTCGTGCACGACATGTACCTGATGCAGGTCAAGTCGCCGGCCGAATCGAAGCAGCCTTGGGACTACTACAAGGTGGTCCAGAAGCTCAAGGGCGAAGAGGTCTTCACGACCAAGGCCGAGAGCAAGTGCGCCCTCTGGAAGTGATCCCCCGCGGGCGCTGCTGCAGCGCCCGGGTTCGTTGAAACGCTTATGACCATTTCCCTACCCGGCCTGCTGAGCCAGCTCCTTCTGGGGCTGGTCAATGGCTCGTTCTATGCCATTTTGAGCCTCGGGCTCGCGGTGATCTTCGGCCTGCTCAACGTCATCAACTTCGCGCACGGCGCGCTGTTCATGATGGGCGCCATCCTGACCTGGATGGCCATGGAATATTTCGGCATCAACTACTGGGTGATGCTGCTGCTGGCGCCCATCGTCATCGGCATCTTCGGCGTGCTGATCGAGCGGCTGCTGCTGCGCTGGATCTACAAGCTCGACCACCTCTACGGCCTGCTGCTCACGCTGGGCCTCACGCTGCTGATCGAAGGCGTGTTCCGCTCGGTCTACGGTGTGTCGGGCCTGTCTTACGACGCGCCTGAGGCGTTGTCGAGCGCCACCGACCTTGGCTTCATGGTGCTGCCCAACTACCGGGCCTGGGTGGTCGTCGCGTCCCTCGTGGTGTGCTTTGCGACCTGGTACGTGATCGAGAAGACGCGCCTGGGTGCCTACCTGCGCGCCGGCACCGAGAACCCGCGCCTGGTGGAAGCCTTCGGTGTCAACGTGCCGCTGATGATCACGCTGACCTATGCCTTCGGCGCTGGTCTGGCCGCGTTCGCCGGCGTGCTGGCCGCACCGGTGATCCAGGTGTCGCCGCTGATGGGGCAGAACCTCATCATCGTGGTGTTCGCGGTGGTGGTGATCGGTGGCATGGGCTCGATCATGGGCGCCATCCTTACCGGGCTGGGACTGGGCGTGATCGAGGGTTTCACCAAGGTTTTCTATCCGGAGGCTTCCTCCACGGTTGTGTTCGTGATCATGGTCATCGTGCTGTTGATTCGCCCCGCCGGCCTGTTCGGCAAAGAGAAGTAAGGCGAGCGGCATGAACATGAAAAAAATATCCACCGTCGTCTACGGCCTGCTGCTGATCGCGCTCATCGTCGCACCGTTCTTCGGTGCCTACCCGGTGTTCGTGATGAAGCTCATGTGCTTCGCGCTGTTCGCCGCGGCCTTCAACCTGCTGCTGGGCTTCACGGGGCTTCTGTCCTTCGGCCATGCGGCCTTTCTCGGCGGCTCTGCCTACGTGGCGGGGCATGCGATGAAGGTCTGGGGCCTCACGCCCGAGCTGGGCCTGCTCGCGGGCACGCTCACAGGAGCCTTGCTCGGATGGCTGTTCGGCATCCTGGCCATCCGTCGCCAGGGCATCTACTTCGCGATGATCACGCTGGCGTTGGCGCAGATGATGTTCTTCGTCGCGCTGCAGGCCAAGTTCACGGGTGGCGAAGACGGCCTGCAGGGCGTGCCGCGCGGCAAGCTCTTCGGCTTTATCGATTTGTCGAGCGACCTCACGATGTACTACGTCGCGCTGATCGTGGTCGTGCTGGCTTTCCTGCTGATCGTGCGCACCATCCACTCGCCATTCGGCCAGGTGCTCAAGGGCATCAAGGAAAACGAGCCGCGCGCGCTGTCGCTGGGCTACGACGTGAGCCGCTTCAAGCTGCTGGCCTTCGTGATCTCGGCCGCGCTCTCGGGTCTGGCCGGTTCGCTCAAGACGCTGGTACTGGGCTTTGCCACGCTGTCCGATGTGCACTGGACCGCATCGGGCCAGGTCATCCTGATGACGCTGGTAGGCGGCCTCGGCACGCTGTCGGGTCCGCTCGTCGGTTCAGCGGTGGTGGTGCTGCTCGAAAACAAGATCGGCGAACTCGGCAGCTTCTTGGCCCGCATCACGACTGTCGATTGGTTCAACACCTTGGGCGAGTCGGTGACGATGGTCACGGGGCTGATCTTCGTGATCTGCGTGCTCGCCTTCCGCAAGGGGATCATGGGCGAGATCATTGCGTTCATCGACCGGCGACGCGCCAAGTAGGAAGAACGGAAATCAATCAAAAAAGGGAGCGCAGGCTCCCTTTTTTGTTGTCGTCAGCAGTTGCCTTTTTTCGCCTGACCGGGCGGGCAGAAATCGCCGCGGTCGCGGTCGTGCTTGTGATGGTGGTCATGGCGGCGGTCGTCGCGGTCGTTCCGCCGATGGCCGTCGTCCCATTCGCGTTCGCGGCGGGCTTCACGGCGGCGCCAATCGCCTTCGTTCCAGCGCCAGCCGCCGCGGTCTTCGATCCAGCGGCCCGGGGCATAGGCATAGCCCGAGCGCGCGGGCTGCCAGCCGCCGCGTCGCCATGCGTAGGCGCGGCCATCCCAGGCCCAGCGGCCCGGCACCCAGACATAACCGCCACGGGGCGGTGGTGGTGCCTCGTAGCGTGGCGGCGGCGGCGCCACCATGACCAACCCGGGAACGTTGATGTTCACCGAGACCTGTGCGTTCGCGCCAAGAGGCGTGGCCAGCAATGCAAAAGCGCTGGCCATGCCGAGCGCGGCGAGTCGAATCTTCATGGATCCTCCGGTTTTGAAATCGTGGGGGTGTGTGCATTCCCAACGCATTGAAGCTCGCGCTGGTTGTCAGGCCTTGCGTTGGGGTTGCACGGCGGCAGCCTCAGTGGTCCAGGCATAGCCCTTCGGGTAACTGCGGCCAACGCAGCGCCCTTGGACGCCGAGCGGGGGCAAGCTGGTGGGGCCGTTGACGGTGTCCGAGAACAAGTTTGGCGAACTCGCCAGTTTCCTGGTCCGGGTCGCGTGCCGAATGTTCGTGCTCGTGTTCCGCGCAGAGATCGTGGACGAGATCATCGTGCTTATCGAACTGCGCAGAGGCGCGGCCCGTGTTGGTTCGGCTCATAGGGGGAATGATTGAGAAATATAAGTGTCTCGAGTTGACATTGCGTTGTTTCCCGCCCTCGGGCATTTATCTTTTCGCGGCGCTCGACAAAGAACAGGCATCCACGGATATCTTCCGAAGACTTGAACCGCAGAGTTCAAAAAAGGGAGAGGGTGAATGACCAGCACGATAGCGGGCTCGCATGGGCCTGCCGAACAGTCAAGCGCGCACGGAGGCTCAAGAGAAGGGCCGCCGACTCCGGCGATGGCATCTCTGGAAGCGCTGTGCATCATTGCGCGTTTTCACCAGGTCGCAGCCGATGCTGCGCTTCTTGCGCATCAACTGGGCCTGACACCCTCCGAGGCCATCGACACCGCCACGCTGCTGGGCGCAGCCAAGCACCTCGGCCTTAAAGCCAAGTCTTCCCGCACAACGCTAGAGCGTCTTTCCCTGACACCACTGCCCGCGTTGGCGGTCTTGCGTGACGAGTCCGGTCAGGAACGCTTCGTCATCCTGGCCCAGTGCGACGCGCAGCGCGTTCTCTTGCAAGACCTTTCTGCATCGAATGGTCGTCCCATCATCGAACCTCTGGAAGTCTTCGCAGCACACTGGACGGGCGAGCTCATCCTCATCACCAGCCGCGCCAGCCTTGCGGGCGAACTGGCCAAGTTCGACTTCTCCTGGTTCATCCCCAGCCTGGTCAAGCACAGGAAGCTGCTGGGTGAAGTGCTCTTCATCTCCTTCATCCTGCAGCTGTTCGCGTTGGTCAGCCCGCTGTTCTTCCAGGTCGTGATGGACAAGGTGCTGGTGCACCGCGGCCTGACCACACTGGATGTGCTGGTCATCGGCCTGCTGGTGGTCGTCATCTTCGAGTCATTGCTCAACGGCCTTCGCAGCTACGTCTTCAGCCACACCACCAACCGCATCGACGTCGAACTCGGTGCGCGCCTGTTCCGCCATCTGGTGCAGCTGCCCCTGGCCTACTTCCAGGCAAGACGCGTCGGCGATTCCGTCGCCCGCGTGCGCGAGTTGGAGAACATCCGCAGCTTCCTGACCGGCAACGCGCTGACCGTGCTGCTGGACGTCGTCTTCTCCATCGTCTTCGTGGTCGTCATGCTGTTCTACAGCGTGCCGCTGACCTTGATCGTGCTGATGAGCATGCCCCTGTACTTCGGCCTGAGCCTGGCGGTGGTGCCCATCCTGCGCAGCCGCCTGGACGAGAAGTTCGCACGTGGCGCCGAGAACCAGGCCATGCTGGTGGAGACCGTCAGCGCCATCCAGACCGTCAAGGCCACAGCGCTCGAACCGGCCTTCGGGCGCCGCTGGGACAACCAGCTCGCCGCGTATGTCTCGGCCAGCTTCCGGACCCAGAACCTTGCCAGCTGGGCGCACGAAGGCGTCAACCTCATCGGCAAGCTCGTCAATGCCGCCACCCTCTGGTACGGCGCGCACCTCGTGATGAACAACGACCTCACCGTGGGCCAGTTCGTCGCCTTCAACATGTTCGCTCAACGCGTGTCGCAACCCATCATGCGCATGGCCCAGTTGTGGACCGACTTCCAGCAGACCGGCATCTCCATGGCGCGCCTGGGCGACATCCTGAACACCCGTACTGAAGTACCCCCGAGCACGGCAGCCCAACTGCCAGCGCTCAAGGGCCGCGTGACGCTGGACAACCTGACCTTCCGCTACCGCCCCGAAGCAGCCCCCGTGCTCAATGGCGTCAGCCTGGATGTCCGCCCCGGCGAAGTCATCGGCATCGTCGGGCGCTCGGGCTCCGGCAAGAGCACGCTGACCAAGCTCATCCAGCGGCTGTACTCCCCCGAACAAGGACGCCTGCTGGTCGACGGCATCGACATCAGCCTGATCGATGCGGCGCAACTCAGAAGGCAAGTGGGCGTGGTGCTGCAGGAGAACACCCTGTTCAACCGCAGCGTGCGCGAGAACATCGCCATCGTCGATCCGGCCGCACCGCTCGAGGCCATCATCCATGCGGCCCAACTGGCCGGTGCCCATGAGTTCATCAGCGAGTTGCCCGAGGGCTACGACACCATGGTCGGCGAACAAGGCGCCAGTCTCTCCGGCGGCCAGCGCCAGCGCATCGCCATTGCCCGCGCGCTCTTCACGCACCCGCGCATCCTGATCTTCGATGAAGCCACCAGCGCGCTGGACTACGAGAGCGAGGCCATCGTGCAGCGCAACATGGCGCACATCTGCAAGGGCCGCACCGTCTTCATCATTGCGCACCGGCTGAGCGCCGTGCGGCGGGCCGACCGGATCATCGTGATGGACAAGGGACGGATTGTCGAAGGCGGCACGCACGAGAGCCTGCTGGGCCGGCCCAAGGGCATCTATGCGCACCTGTGGGCGATGCAGGATGGGGGACTGCCGACCGAAGGGACAGGAGCAGGTGTGGGCACGGGGGCTGCGGTATGACGCCGGAAGTCTCCACCACCGCTCCCGCGGCCAACGCGCCGCACGCGCGGGACATGCGGCACCCGGTCTTCGAACTGCTGGGGCGCTACAAGGCCATCTTCAAAGCCGCCTGGAAGCACCGCCACGAACTGGCCGGGCCCAGGCGCCTGTCCGATGAAGCCGCGTTCCTGCCTGCAGCCCTGAGCCTGCAGGACACCCCCGTACATCCCGCCCCCAGGCGACTGGCCTATGCGCTGATTGCGCTGTTCCTCATTGCGCTGACCTGGTCCATCTTCGGGCAGATCGACATCGTGGCCGTGGCGCCCGGCAAGATCATCGTGAGCGAGCGCACCAAGATCATCCAGCCGCTGGAGGTGAGCGTGGTCAAGCGTGTGTTGGTCAGGGACGGGGACCATGTCGAGGCTGGTCAAGCTTTGGTCGAACTCGACCCCACCACCGCCAACGCCGACAAGACCAGCATCGACGAGCAACTGAAGTCTGTGCAATCCGAGGTGCTGCGCACGCGCGCGCTGCTGCAGGCGCTCAATGGGTCATCAGCAACCTCCCGTACCCCCGAGCTGGGCAAGACCATCCCCAGCGGGTGGACAGACGTCGACACGAGCGCAACCCAAGCCCAACTGAGCGACGAGTGGAGCGACATCACGGCCAAGTTGGCCAAGGCAGCCTCCGAGATCAACCGACGCCAGGCGGAGATCGCCACGGTGCGCGAGATGGTCGCCAAGCTGGAGACGACGGTGCCGATTGCCAAGCAGAGAGAAGCCGACTTCCATCAGCTGGCCAACCAGGGGTTCATGTCCAGCCATGCGAACCAGGACCGCACGAGAGAACGCATCGAGCTGGAACGCGACCTGGCCACCCAGCGCGCAAGGCTGGCCGAGGCCAATGCCACGCTGAGGGAGAGCGAGAACACCAGGTCTGCCTACATCGCCGAGACCAAGCACAGCCTCAGAACGCGCGAAGCAGCGGCCGAGCTCAAGAGACAGCAAGGCACGCAGGACCTGGCCAAGGCGGGTCAGCGCGAGCGCCTGACGACCTTGAAGGCGCCAGTGGCCGGCACGGTGCAGCAACTGGTCACGCACACGGAAGGCGGTGTGGTCACGGAAGCCCAACCCTTGATGGTGATCGTGCCCGATGGGGCCGAAGTGACCGCCGAGGTGACGCTGGACAACAAGGACATCGGCTTCGTGAGCCCAAGGCAGGAAGCGGCGATCAAGCTGGAGACGTTTCCGTACACGCGCTACGGCACGGTGAACGCGACCGTGAAGACAGTGACTGCGGATGCGGTGAATGACGAGAAGCGCGGGGCGATTTTCCCGGTGACGCTGAGCCTCGGCAACACAACCATCGATGTGGATGGCAGGCCGATCAAGTTGTCTCCGGGGATGAACCTGACAGCGGAGATCAAGACGGGAAAGCGGCGGGTTATTGAATTCCTGCTCAGTCCGGTTCAGAAGGCCACGAGCGAAAGCATGAGGGAGCGGTAGATCGGCTGTAAATTTTGAATCAATTTCGGCGACCGCCGAATGCTCGGGGGAAATTGCCTCAAGAATTTAAATATGAAGAGAAATTCAAAAAATAGATCTGCGTTTTGGAAAGTAGGAGTGATGGCCGCGCTGCTACTGTCGGCGTGTTCTTCTTCCGTGGGTTATTTGAATTCGACGGAATTTTCGTCAAAAAAAGTACAGACAACTGAAAATCTTCTTCGTTATTTAAGCGAAGGATTTGAGAGGGATTTGCTTGGAAAGCCAGAATTCTATAGAAGAGTAATTGGCTATAAATTAAATAAACTCCCTAAAAATTGGCTCGATCCCGAGGAATTTGGATACGGGACGGGAGAGGCTGTTCGAATGGATGAGGGGGATTTTTACGGTAATTTTATTTTGACGGAAAAATGGTTGGGACTGCATGGAGAAAGAATTATGAAAATAAAAATAGATACGCCAGGCTGTCTTAAGCAATGGCAAGTCGAAGAGATATTTTCAAAAGAATTCACGCCCATTCCAGAGAGCGCCGTCTTCGGCGTTCGCCCTGAAAATTGGCCGGTCGTGTCAAAAATTTCTCAGTTTTACGATGCCAGAGAGCAGATTGTTTATATCTATGTCGGTGAGCGGGATAAGTGTTTGCTAAGTGTTTCTGTGTCTGAAATTCACAAATAGGAGGATTTAAATGACAGTTTCATTGGATAGTAAAATGGCCAATGGGAAACCATTTTTTCAAACCAAGGATGATGTGAGTGCGCCAGCCGCCAAATGGACGCAGCTTCAAATGGATATCATTAATGCGTCGCCTGCTTTGGCTGCAAAGTATGAATCTTCCGCTGCAGCCAATGTGCCATACGTCATTAGCACGGAAAAAGGAATATTCTTTGAGGCTGGCACGAGCGAGCGCGCAAACGGCGTTTATATATCGCAAGATTATTTCAGGACCGGAACGCCTGAGCAGATTTTTTACAATTCACTCTACATTGCAATTGAGGGAGGACACGAATTACAGCACGATGCGGACAATCGAGATCCTTCCATTGGTATGCCCCAAATCGGCAACTACAAGAGCCCAGGAGATTACAGCCTCGCCCGAGGCGTTATTGAAGGCCGCGCTGTTGCATTCGAAGCTCTTGCCGATTCACAGTTGCAAGGAAAAAAGTTTGTTGTCAATGGCCGGACATTTGTGGTAGATAAAATCTCGTTTTCTGCCGGAGGCGATGGCTCTTCAATGGGGCTGGACTTTCTGCTAGCTGAAATCTATGCCAATCCAACTTTGACTGCCGTGCAGAAATTTGAGAGAGCGGCTCTGGGCGCAAGAGATAGTTATTTGCAGAAAACTCCATCCACTTCTGATGGTGGGGTTTCATATTTTGAGCAAAATATGAGAGCGTTTGCGCAAGCTTTTACTGGATTCAAGAAGGACGAAATATCCAGCGTCACGCAAGATGATAATGGCTATTGGACAGTCACAGCCAGCACCAACAGCGGATCAATTTTGAACAGCTATGACCCGCGAGCGACTGTCGGGATCGGGGCTCCTCGGCCTAGGCCAAATTCTCAGATCGTGACTTCAAATCTCGATGGTGGTGCGACATTGATTGATAGTATCAATTACGACACAAATAAGGAGGTAATTCAATTATTCGATGTTGGCAATAATTTGATCAGACGCACTGAAATTGCTCCTTGGGGCGCTTCTGGGGGGGCATATTTCCACGACCAGCACCTATTTGCCCGGTACCTCCCAGTTGGACCAAGTCACAGTCCAGCAATTCGATGCCAACGGCGTTGTCATGGCTGCTCCTCAGGCCAACGGAACGGAGATCAACACGGTCACCCTGAGCACCGTCACCACCGCGCCCGCACCCAGCGAAACGCCAACGCCCGACGGCACCAGCCTGGGTCCGAGCGCAAGCAACAACAACCTGGTTTCCGCTGGCAGCTACACCGTTGGCATCGCCAACAACTTCTGGAACGTCAACACCGCTACCGGCAACCGGGCGGTAATCGGCTACGCGATCACCGATGGGCTTCGTCCAGGCAATGCCAATCTGGGTCTTGACATCAACGCATCGAGTGGTCTGGGCCTGCCCATCTCCAACACCGGCAGCATCGGCAATACCGACCCGGTGGCTGGCCCGGTCAACTA
Source organism: Variovorax sp. PAMC26660 (assembly GCF_014302995.1). Classification (NCBI taxonomy): domain Bacteria; kingdom Pseudomonadati; phylum Pseudomonadota; class Betaproteobacteria; order Burkholderiales; family Comamonadaceae; genus Variovorax; species Variovorax sp. PAMC26660. The sequence goes on along the minus strand of NZ_CP060295.1, from coordinate 7,364,828 downwards.
CGACCTCTTCGGCAGCAGCCTGAACAACGCTTCCAGCTTCAATTTCAACCTTTTCCCCGTTGACCCGCTGGTGCTGGACCTCAACGGCGATGGCGTCAAGCTCACCAGTTACGGCGCGTCGCCCGTCCTCTTCGACGCCGACAACGACGGTGGCTCGCTGGAGCAAACCGGCTGGGTCAGCGCGCAGGACGGCATCGTCGTGCACGACCTCAACGGCGACGGCAAGATCAACAACATTCGCGAGACGCTGAGCGAGTACTACAACGGCGTGGCCGGCTCCAACGGTGTTGGTGGCACCAAGCCGTATGCGAATGGCTTCGCAGCCCTCAAAAGCCTCGACAGCAACGCCGACAGCCAGTTCACCGCGACGGACGCGGCCTGGAACACCCTGCGCATGTGGGTCGATGCCAACCATGACGGCAAGACAGATGCGGGCGAACTCAAGACCTTTGCCGATCTGGGCATCACTGCCATCAACTTGGCCGCCACAGCGCAAAGCGGCGAAGTGCGCGACGGCAACGAAGTGCTGGCACGAGGCACTTTCACGCAAAACGGCGTCAGCCGAGAAGCCATTGCGGCCAACTTCCTCGCCAATCCTGCTGGCAGCACCGTCACGCAGACCGGCACTGGTATCACCGTTGCCACCGAGAACGGCACAAGTGGGGCAGGTGCCACCACCGCCTATGTGTCGAAGAACACCACGGCCTCCGTCAACGAGACCCTCGACGCCGCTTCTCTCAAGGTGCGCAACCTGACGGGCGGTGCGGGCAATGACACCCTGACGGGCGACGCTGCGAACAACTGGCTGGCCGGAGGCACAGGCGCGGACACCCTCGTCGGCGGTGCTGGAGACGATGTGCTGCTGATCGACGCCGCAGACAAGCGTATCGACGGTGGCGATGGGTTCGACATCGCCCAGGTGGTAGGAGCACAGGGCGTCTCGCTCAACCTGAGTCAGAGCAACATCGAGATGGCTGTCGGTGGTGCCGGAAACGATGTCTTTGTAGGCGGAGGCCGCTCCACCGTGGTCGTGCGCGGCGGAGCCGGAAACGACGTGATCATCGGCGGCGCTGCCAACGACGTGCTGTCCGGCGAGGATGGCGACGACACGCTCGACGGCGGCGCGAGCAACGATCTGATTCGCGGCCACCGCGGGCGCGACCAGTTGCTCGGCGGTGCTGGCGACGATGTGCTCGACGGTGGCCTGGAAGACGACAGCCTGAATGGCGGCGCAGGCAACGACGTGCTCATTGGTGGACGGGGCGACGACAACCTGAATGGCGGCGACGGCATTGATGTTGCCCAGTACGCCGGCAGCTATGCCGACTACCGCATCACCAAGCTCGACAGCGCAAACGGAAGTACCCGCTACCGCGTGATCGATACCCGCACCGGGCAGGACGGTGCCGACACGCTGACCGGCATCGAGAAACTCAGCTTCGCCGACGTCAGCCGCGTCGACTTGACCATTGGCAGTCCGCTGCCGGTCAAGGACGTTCTGACCGTCAATTCGGCTGGTCAGGCCTTGAGCCGAACCGCTGCGCATCTGTTGTCCAAGAACCAGCTGCTGCTCAACGACCGCGATTGGGACAGCGACATCGGCCAGCTCAAGATCACCGAGGTGCTCGACGCCAAGGGTGGAGCCGTCGCGCTCACTGCCAGCGGCGATGTGCTTTTCACGCCCGATGCAAGCTACACCGGAGTGATGGGCTTCAAGTACAAGGTGCAGGATGCAGAAGGCCATTTCACAGAAGTGAGCAACAGCGCCACCGGCCAGACCGAGCCCATGAAAGCGGCCGTGTTCCTGCAAACCGGTGATCTGCCCAGCGACCCGCTTGCCGTGGAGCAGTGGTATCTGAGCGATGTCAACGTCATCCCCGTGTGGCAGGACTACACCGGCAAGGGCATCAGAATCGGCCAGTTCGAACCGGGTGGTGCATTCAGCACGGGCCCTGAGGTGTTCGACTATCGTCATCCCGATCTGCAGCCCAATGCCGACAAGGCGTGGCTGAGCAAACTGGATGCGAACGGCCGAAATGACACGCCGCAAACCTTCAGCAGTCACGCCACGATGGTGGCTGGCGTCATGGTCGCGGCACGCAACGGCGAGGGCGGCATCGGCGTGGCCTACAACGCAACGCTTGCGGGTCACTACATCCAGGGCGAAAGTCTGGAAGTCGGCAAGCTCAGTCAGGAAATCAGCAACGCGCTGGCCAAGTTCAAGAATTTTGACGTGGTCAACAACTCGTGGGGCGCTTCCACAAGCTTCGGTCTGAACGTGGTGCCGGCGGGCAATCTCGAGACCGGAATTCTTGACGCCATCGCCCACGGTCGAAACGGTTTGGGCACGGCGATCGTGATGGCGGGCGGCAACGACCGCGCAACGGGTGCCAATACCAACTACAACGCGCTCACTGCCAATCGGGCCGTGATCGTTGCGGGCAGCATCAACGCGCCAGGCGATCTGGGTACTCTGCAATTGGGAAGCAAGCCCTTCAGCAACCCGGGCGCCTCCATTCTGGTGTCGGCACCGGGCAGCAACATCGATTCGACCAGCCGCGAACTCGTCGCTGACAACGGCTCGACCTTCGGGGCCGACTACGGCACCAGCCAGGGCACCAGCTTCGCGGCACCGATCGTGTCAGGGGTCATTGCCCTGATGCTTGAAGCCAACCCTGCATTGGGTTACCGCGACATCCAGACCATCCTGGCAATGACGGCGACGAAAGTGAGCGACCCCAATGGAACCGATTGGGTCACGAACGGCGCCAAGACCTGGAATGGCGGCGGCATGCATGCCAGCCACGACTATGGCTTCGGCAAGGTCGATGCCCGCGCCGCGGTACGGCTGGCTGAAACCTGGACCGAACAGAGCACATTCGCGAACGAGTTCGTGACGACCGCATCCAGCGGGGTCCTCAACGCGGCGATTCCCGACGGCACCGGCATGGTCGCGCGCACGCTCGCCATGGGCGGCGGCGTGGAGGTCGAGAGCGCGCAAGTCACGCTCGAACTGGACCACCAGCGTTGGGGCGACCTGATCATCAAGCTGATCTCACCCGGGGGAACCGAGAGCATCCTCGTCAACCGGCCCGACAAGGCGCCGGGCAGTGCTGCCACCGATCTGGGCAATGCGTCGTCGGGGCCGTTGAGCTTCAGCTTCAGCACCACCCATGTGCTCGGCGAGCAAAGTGCGGGCAATTGGACATTGCAAGTCATTGACGCTGCCACCGGCAATGCCGGCACGCTCAAGAACTGGAAGCTTGACCTGTATGGCAAGAAGGCCGACACCAACGACGTGTATGTTTACACCGATGAATTCCGTGGCAAAGATGAATTCATCGGCGCTACCCGAATACCCAATGTCCAGCTCCCGAGCACATTGGTGGACAGCAATAGTGGAACCGACATCATCAATGCAAGCGCCGTCACGGGAAACAGCACGATCAACCTGAGCAATGGCAGCACCAGCACGATTGCAGGCAGGTCGTTGAACATCCTCATTGGCGACATCGAGATTGCGATGGGTGGCGATGGCAACGACACCCTGACGGGAAACGCGCTGAACAATGTGTTGCTGGGTGGACGTGGTTCAGACGTCATCAACGGGGGGGACGGCAACGACACGCTGGACGGCGGCAAGGGCAATGATGTGCTCACTGGCGGCGCGGGCAGCGATCTTTTCGTCATCGGCAAGAATGCCGGAGCACAGGACGTGATCGTCGATTTTGCAATAGGCAACAATGCGGGTGCTCCGGAAACCATAGCGCTGGTGGGCTTTGCAAGCCTGAACTTCGCCACCCTCGTCCGCACGCAAGTGGGAGCAGATGTCCAATTGGACCTGGGCGACGGCCAAGGCGTCCTGGTGCGCAATCGTCTGGTGAGCCAACTCGGCACGACCCAGTTCCAGTTCTTTGAGTCGCAGGCCACGCTGCAGGCCTGGCAACAGGCTGGCCAAGGCTCTACCGGAGGCACCGACAGCAACACCCTGCAACCAGGCACGGAGGATGATGACCTGCTGATCGGTGGTGCGGGTAACGATGTTCTGCTGGGCAACGGAGGCAACGACAAGCTGCTGGGCGGCGCGGGGCTGGACACTCTGGACGGCGGCGCTGGCAACGACGTCTTGGTACTCGACGGCGATCAAGGCCGCATTTCGTACGCGACGCGGCAGCCCGGCACGGGTGTGCGGACGGGTGGCGCGGGAGCGGACCGCTTTCTGGTCGCGCCGGATGGCGGTGGTTCGCCGACGATGGGCTTCTACGGCAATGACATCGGCACCAGCAATCTGATCTCGGATTTCGAACTGGCGGCGGACAAGATCGATCTGAGCCAGTTTGCCTGGATCAAGGATTTCAGCCAGCTCAAGATCAACAAGGCGCTGAACATCAACGGCACATTCATCACGCGTGTATTGGCGCAGGTGGAAGGGCAGTCGGTCGTGTCGGTCGGAGTGTCTGCGGTAGAACCGGCCGCCCTGATCGCCGCCCATTTCATCTTTGCGGGCAGTGCGGATGCAACACCGTTGCCGGCGTCCAAGGTGAGTGGAATCTCGGTGCCCGGTGCGGCGCCTCTGGCAATCGCGTCACCCCTGGTTGCCGGACCGGTGCAACCTTTGCCGATAGCAGGCACTGCCGGAAACGACGCCTTGACAGGAGACGCGGGCGCCAACACGATCAATGGCCTGGCAGGCGTCGACAGCATGACCGGACGCACGGGTGACGATGCCTACGTCGTCGACAACGCCGGTGACAAGGTCAACGAGTTGCCCGGCGGTGGCTACGACACTGTGCAGTCCAGTGTGAGCTATCAATTGCCTGACGACGTCGAAGTGCTGGTGCTCACGGGTACTGCAAATCTCAACGCCACCGGCAATGGGCAGCGCAATCGCCTCGTGGGCAATGCCGGGGACAACCGGCTCGATGGCGGAGCGGAGGCCGACGACCTGGTGGGCGGAACGGGCAACGATACCTACTTGGTGGACAACCAGTTGGACACGGTTTCCGAAGACGCCAATGCCGGTGTCGATACGGTCCAGTCCTCCGTTTCGTGGACGCTGGGCAAGAACCAGGAGAACCTCAGCCTGGTCGGCACGTACAACATCAACGCGACCGGCAACGAGCTTGCGAACGTACTGACCGGAAATGCCGGCGACAACATCCTGGATGGTGCACAAGGCGCCGACCGCATGGCGGGCGGCGTGGGCAACGATACCTACTACATCGACAACATCGACGATACGGCGGTCGAGGCTGCGAACGAGGGCATCGACACCGTCTACGCGGGCGTGAACACAGCACTGGCGGCGAATGTAGAAAACGGTGTGCTGTTGGGTGCCGCGACCACGCTCACCGGCAACGCGCTGAACAATACATTGATCGGCAATGGACAAGCCAATACGCTGAATGGCGGTGCAGGAAACGACTTCCTTGATGGACGAGGCGGCAACGACACGTTGAGCGGCGGAGACGGGAACGATACCTATCTGATGGGACGAGGCTATGGGGGCGATCACATCAGCGAGAACGATGCGACGACCGGCAATACCGACGTCGCCTCGTTCGATTCGAGTGCCGATCAACTGTGGTTCCGTCAAACGGGCAATGATCTGGAGGTCAGCCTGATCGGAACCAATGACAAGTTGGTGGTCGACAACTGGTACCTGGGCGGCCAGTACCACGTCGAACAATTCAAATCCAGCAACGGCAAGACGCTACTGGACGGTCAGGTGCAGAACCTTGTTCAGGCCATGGCGGGTTTCTCCCCGCCTGCTGCAGGCCAGACCACGTTGCCTGCGAATTGCCAGAGCAGCCTGAGTCAGGTGATCGCTGCCAACTGGCATTGAGAAAAAAGCGCTGAGTGGCGATGCGGTCAGGCTTCCTGGCCGCATCGCCATCAAAGTCGCAGCGGCGCAGCGTAGCCCGTCATTTCCAGGTAGCCGCGGCCCACGCGGCGCCCCTGGTCATCGAGCAGTTCGCTCAACCCTTCCCAGTACACTCCACCCGTCGATCCCCGGCTGTCCAGCTCCTGGTCGTTCAGCAGCGCACGCACCACGAAATTTCCTGATGGCGTCTGCACGCGCCACTGCGTCGGGTACTTCGCCTGCGTGCGCGGACTGGTCCATGAGTCCACGCTCTCGAAATGCACTTCGTCGTTCTTGAAGATGCGCGCCGCTCCGCCCTGCGGACGGAAAGAACCACCGGCCCACAGCCCGCTGCCATCGGCACGGCGCAGATGAAAGGCCGTGAGTGTGCTGCCGTCGTCCAGGTTCATGCCGATCCAGTCCCAGCCTACGGCTTCGGGGTGCATCAACGCCTCGCTCCACTCGTGATCGAGCCAAGCCGCGCCATCGACCTCGAAGGCCTGTCCCTTGAGCGTCAGCTTGCCCTGTGCCTTGAGCTGCGGCTCGCTGTAGTAGTAGCTCGCTTGTGCTTCGTCGGGTCCCTTGCGCGAGAGGCCGGCGTTGCCTTGCAGCAGCACCGGCTGTGTCGGCGTGAAACGCAGGTCGAGCGTGAACTCGCCGGCTGGAATGCGCGCCGAATAGCTACCGTCCTTGCGCACCAGCGACCAGTCGCGAATACGCACGTCGGTGTCCGCCTCGCTCGCCGATGCCACACCGAAGCCCGCGCGCGCAATGCGCTGGTCATGCAGCAGCACGCGGCCTTCGAGATCGGTGACGGCCGCATGCGCGAACACGAGGTTCTTCGCCGCGAAGGCCGAGCGCATGTTCTGCGCGGCCTCGACGCGTGAACGGAAGAAGGTGACCTGAAAGCCGAACTCGCGTCCGGCCGCAGTCTTCGCGTGGCCCGTGATGTACCACCACTCGGTGTGCAGATCAGGGTGGCTGCCGAAGTCGCGCGGAAACTGCAGCGTGCGCGCAGGCAGCGCCCAGGCCGCCGGCCCCGCGCACAGCGCGGCGAGCAGCAAGCCGCGCCGCGACAGCGCGAAAGACGCAGGCATCGTCAAGCCGCAACCAGCGCGTCGATGCGCTGCTGCGCCGGGCCGATGTCGCCGAAGGCGTTTCGCACCCACGCCGCGTCGTGATAGCTCGGCAGGTAGCGCTCGCCCGCATCGCACAGCAGCGAAAGAATCGAGCCCTGTTGGCCGGCCGCGCGCATCTCCTGCGCCACGGCGAGCATGCCGATGAAGTTGGTGCCGGTCGACGGGCCGACCTTGCGCCCCAGCAGCGCCGACAGCGCATGCATCGCCGCCACCGAATCGAGGTTCGGCACTTCGATCATGCGGTCGACCAGCGTGCGGATGAAGCTGGGCTCCACGCGCGGCCGGCCAATGCCTTCGATGCGCGAGCCCACGGCCGTCAGCGTGGCATCGCCCGTGCGGTGATAGGCCGAGAACACCGAGCCTTCGGGGTCTGGCACGCACACCTGGGTGTCGTGGCAGCGAAAGCGCAGGTAGCGCCCGATGGTGGCGCTGGTGCCGCCGGTGCCGGCGCCCACCACGATCCACCTGGGCACCGGATGCCGCTCGCGCGCCATCTGCTGGAACATGCTCTCGGCGATGTTGTTGTTGCCGCGCCAGTCGGTGGCGCGCTCGGCGTACGTGAACTGGTCCATGTAGTGGCCGCCGGTGCGCTCGGCCAGTGCACGCGCCTCTTCGTACACCTGCGCCGCATGGTCGACGAAGTGGCAGCTCGCGCCGTAGAAGGCGATCTGCGCGATCTTCTCGGGCGAGGTGGTGCGCGGCATCACCGCGATGAAGGGCAGGCCCAGCAGTCGCGCGAAGTAAGCCTCGCTCACCGCCGTCGAGCCGCTCGAGGCTTCGACGATGGTCGTGCCTTCGCGCACCCAGCCGTTGCACAGCGCATAGAGAAAGAGCGAACGCGCGAGCCGGTGCTTGAGGCTGCCGGTCGGGTGCGTCGACTCGTCTTTCAGGTACAGGTCGATGCCCTGCGCGGCGAGCGCGGGCATGGGCAGCGGGATGAGGTGCGTGTCGGCACTGCGCTGGTAGTCGGCCTCGATGCGGCGGATGGCACCGCCGAGCCAGCCGCTGCAGAAAGAAGAGGAAGAGGGGGTTTGCTGCTGCATAGCGCGCCAGTCTACAAGTCATGCCTTGTAACCCCCACCCGGCGCGTAAATCGGGATACTGTGCGCTGCCATCAACAGGCAGGAGACGAGACACATGAAAAGAACAAACCTGCGCCCCGCATCGCGGCGCTCGTTAAGTCAAAGGCATTCCATCGGCGCTGTTGCGTTCGCGGTCCTCGCGCTCGCCGGCTGCGCATCGGGGCCTCCCGACAAGGGGACGACGCCGCAGCGCCCCTCCTCATCCTTCGCCGTGCCGGGCCTGGAGAAACCGGCCGAGGTGCTGGTCGATCGCTGGGGCGTGCCGCACCTTTATGCGGGCACGCTCTACGACGCCTTCGTGGCGCAGGGCTTCATCGCCGCGCGCGACCGGCTGTGGCAGATGGACCTGTGGCGCAAGCGCGGCCTCGGCGAAATGGCGAAGGACTTCGGCCCCGCCTGGGTCGAGAGCGACCGCGCCGCGCGCGCCGTGCTCTATCGCGGCGACATGTACCGCGAATGGCTGGCCTACGGCTCCGACGCCAAGCGCGTGGCGGAGGCGTTCACGGCCGGCGTCAATGCCTACGTGGCACAGGTGCGTGCGCAGCCCGCGCTGCTGCCGCCCGAGTTCGCGCTGCTGGACTATCAGCCGGCGATGTGGTCGCCCGAGGACGTGGTGCGCATCCGGCACCACGGGCTCACGCTCAACTTCACTTCGGAGATTGACCGCGCCAAGGCCTTCTGCGCGGGCGGTGCCGGCATCAAGGCCGACTGGCTGCGCCGCGAACTCGATCCGCCGGTCACGCCCCGCGTGCCGCCGGGCCTGGACCCTTGCAACATTCCGGCGGCCGAGCTGCGCGCCGCCTACATGCGAGCGACCGAGCCGCCGCAGTTCACCAAGGCCAACACGCGGGTGGGTTTGAACACAGGTGCTGCCTCCACGCCGGTCGCCTTGCTGCCCGGCAGCGCCGAGTCGGTTGCGGCGAGGGCGCAGCAAGAGCAAGCCGCGCAAGGCGACCCGACCGGCGCCTACGGCAGCAACAACTGGGTGATCTCGCCCAAGCTCACGGCCACCGGACGCCCCATCCTGGCCAACGATCCGCACCGTGCCCACGGCGCGCCGAGCCTGCGCTACATGACGCACCTGAGCGCGCCCGGCATGGACGCCATCGGCGCGGGCGAGCCCTTCCTGCCCGGCCTGTCGATCGGCCACAACGGCACCATCGCCTTCGGTCTCACGCGCTTCTACATGGACCAGGAAGACCTGTACGTGTACCAGCTCAACCCGCGCAACCCGGACGAGTACCGCTACCAGGGCCGCTGGGAGCCGATGACGCACGTCAGGGAGCGCATCGCGGTCAGAGGTGAAAGCACGCCGCGCGAGGTGGTCAACACCTTCACGCGCCACGGCCCGGTGCTGCTGTCCGAGCCGCGCAAGTCGCGTGCATATGCCTTGCGCGCAGCCTGGCTGGAGCCCGGCATGGCGCCGTATTTCGGTTCGATGGACTACATGCGCGCGCGCAACTGGGACCAGTTCCGCGCGGCCATGAACCGCTGGGGCGCACCGGGCGAGAACCAGGTCTATGCGGACACCAGCGGCAACGTCGGCTGGATTCCGGGCGGCCTCACGCCGATCCGCCCCAACTGGGACGGGCTCATGCCGGTGCCGGGCGATGGTCGCTACGAGTGGTCGGGCTTTCGCAATGGCGACGAACTGCCATCGGAGTTCAACCCGGCGCGCGGCTACGTCGTGACTGCCAACGAGAACAACATTCCGCCCGACCATCCCGCCGCGAAGAAAGGTGTCGGCTACGAATGGAGCGATGCGGCCCGCGCACGCCGGCTCAAGGAGCTGTTCGCGGCCAAGGTGGCGGCGGGTTCGCGCTTCACCATCGAGGATTCGGAGCGCATGCAGAACGACATCGTCGCGACGCCGGCGCAGCGCGTGCTGAAGCTGCTGGCCGGCCTGCGCAGCGACGACGCGCAGACCGCGACGGCCCTGCGCATGTTGCAGGGCTGGGACGGCACCATGGACCGCGACAGCGGAGCCGCCGCGCTGTACGAGGTGTGGAGCAGCAAGCCCTTGCGTGCGGCCGTGCTCAAGGCCGGGGCCGGCGACAGCGCCGCCGCGCTGGCCGCACCGGGCGACAACACGCGCATGGTGCTGCTGCTGGAGAACCCGTTCGGATGGATGACCAACGAACAGCGCGATGCCTTGCTGCTGAAGACCTTGCCGGCCGCGATGCAGGAGCTTTCCGCCAAGCTCGGGCCCGACCCGGCGGCATGGAAGTGGGGCACCTTGCATCGCGCGGAGTTCCGGCATCCGCTGGGCGGCGTCGTCGATGCGGCGACGCGCAAGAAGCTGGACGTGGGCGACTGGCCGATGTCCGGCTCTTCCTTCACGCCGATGGCCGCCACCTACCGCGCGAGCGACTACAAGCTGACGGCGGGGGCTTCGTTCCGCATGGTGCTGGACGTGGGCAACTGGGATGCTTCGCGGGTCATCAACACGCCGGGGCAATCGGGGAACCCGGACAGCCCGAACTATCGGGACCTGGCGCCGCTATGGCTGGAAGGGAAGTACGTGCCGCTGGTCTACACCCGGTCGGCGGTCGAGAAAGAGACCGTGGAGAGGATTCAGCTCACGCCCGGCAAGTGAGTTTTTCTTTCCCGGGGCAGGGGGCGCACCCCGGCCCCGGGAAAGAACAAGGGCTACCAGTCTTCCTTGACTGCCAGGACCACGTCCTTGCCGGCCGCAGCCCGCCCCGCCATCCAGGCAGTCACCGTGCCGGCTGCCACCACTGCCGCACAAAGCACCAGCAGCCGCGACCAAGGCACCAGCAAGTCCATGCTCCAGTGGAAGCTCTGCGGGTTCACCACCTTCACCAGCACCACCGACACAGCCAGCCCGAGCACCAGCCCTGCCACGGCACCGATGGCCGTCCACGCAGCGCCTTCGCCCGCCACGACAGCCAGCACCTGCCGCCGCGTGAACCCCAGGTGCGCGAGCAGCCCGAACTCCTTGCGCCGCGCCAGCACCTGCGCGCTGAAGCTCGCCGCAATGCCGAAGAGCCCGATGGCAATGGCCACCGCCTGCAGCCAGTAGGTCACCGCGAAGCTGCGATCGAAGATGCGCAGCGAGGTCGTGCGGATCTGTCCCACGGAAGAAATCTCGACCGACTCCGAAGACGCGCCGCCCTGTTGCGCCGCCAGCTTGCGCACGCCGGCCTGCACGGCGCCTTCCGACGCGCCCGCCTCGAGCCACAGTGCCACGTCGCTCACGTTGCGCTCGCCGGTGATGCGCTCGAAGTCGCGCGCATCCATCGTGATCGCGCCGAACTGCCGCGCGTAGTCACGCCAGACGCCCGCGACGAAAAAGACGGGCGCCGTTTTCGATGAGGCGGCCGCAGCCATGGCGCCCGACATCGGCGCGAACGTCGTTCCCGGTTTCGCGCCGTACAGCTCGGCCATCGGCTCGCTCACGTAGATGCCGATCTGTCCCTCGGGCACCGGCAACGCGGCGCCCACCAGCGGCAGCGACTGCGCTGCGCTGCCTTCAAGACTGCGCGCGATCAGCGCCACGGTCGGGCGGGAGGCATCGAGCTGCAGCGACTGGGTGCGCAGCGTGCCCGTGCGCGCCACGCCGGGCAATTGCGCCAGCGCCTGCACGAAGGCCGGCGGAAACGTCGCGGTGTCGGTGCTGCTGCTGTTGCCGGTGTTGCTGCCGCGTCCTCCGGATGTGGCGCGCACATACAGGTCCGCCGGCAGCACCACGTCGAGCCAGTGCGTGACCGAATCGCGGAAGCTCGCGACCATCACGGTGAGCGCTACGGCAAGGCTCAGGCTCGCTACCACGCCACTCACCGCCACGGCCGCCGTGCCACGCATGCGCCGCGCGCGCTCGACGGCCAGCATCGGCAGCACGCGCTGCGCGAACACGGGTGCCACGCGGTCGTACAGCAACGCGATCAGCCAGGGCAGGGCAGTGATGCCACCGACCAGCAGGCAGGCCACGGACAAGTAAGCCGCGACCGGAATGCCGCCGATGGCCGGGATGTTCGCCAACACCACGCTGATGGCGATCAGCCCTAACGCCAGCCAGTGGCTGTTGCCCTGCGTGGGCGCGGCGCCCAGGCCCTTGAGCGTTTGCGCCTCGGGCAAGGCTTGCGCGGCGCGCGCCGGCCACCAGCCGCCGACCAGCGCGGCCAGCACGCCGAGGCCGCCGTACAGCGCCGCCGAGCCGCTGCTCCAGTGCAGCTTGGGCGCGACGCCTTCGAAGTAGCCGCCGCCCAGGTCGCCGCCGAGCACCCGTAGCGCGAAGGCTGCGAGCGCGGTGCCGAGCGCGATGCCGGCCGCGCTGCCGATCAGGCCCAGCACCAGCGATTCGGTCAGCACCAGCCGCAGCCGCTCGCGCGGTGTCAGGCCCAGTACGCCGAGCAGCGCGAACTGCTGCGCGCGCTTGGCCACGCTGAGCGCGAGCACCGAGAAGACGAGAAAGGCGCCGGTGAACAGCGCGACCAGCGCCAGCACCGTGAGGTTGACGCGGTAGGCACGCGACAGGTTGCTCACGCGTTCGGCTGCATCGCCCGGCTCGGCGAACTGCACGCCTGCGGGCCAGCCCGGCGATTGCTGCAGTGAAGCGATGAAGGCCGCGCGGTCGGTGCCGGGTGCGAGTCGCAGGTCGATGCGGCTGAGTTGGCCGATCTGGCCGAACAGCTCCTGGGCCGCGGCAATGTCCATCACTGCGAGCGCCGCGCCGCTGGCGGCGACATGGCCAGCCACGTCGAGCCGCTGCCATGCGTCGCCGCTGCGCAGTTGCACCGTCTCCGTCGCGCCGGCATCGGCTTGCGACGGCAGGCCCAGCACGCTACGCGCAGCGGCGTTCAAAAACACATGGCCCGGCGCGAACAGTGCGAAGCGGTCGGCACCCGCAGCGGGCTGCGGCATCAGCGCAGGCGCGATGGTGGGCAGCACCAGCGCATCGACACCGATCACGCGCATCGGCACCTGGCGTTCGCCGCCCGCCAGCGCCAGTCCCTGGAATTCGAGCACCGGGCTCGCGAGCGTCACCTGCGGTTGCTGCGCCAGCTTTGCGAACACAGCTTCGTCGAAGCCTCCTTGCACGGCGCGCACTTCAAGGTCGGGCTGGCCGTTCACCGAGCGCACGGCGCTGGAGAATTCGTCGAGTGCCGAGGCGTTGATCAACTGCACGGAGAACGCGAGTGCCACGCCCAGCATCACCGCCAGCACGGCCGCCGCGTTGCGCCAGGGGTGGTGGCGGAGTTCCTGCCAGGAGAAGGTGGTGAGCAATGCGCGCATCGCCCGATTGTCACGGTGCGCACGGTGTTACACCTGCCGTGGCACGATGGCACCTCTTCGATGACGCCTGAGGATTCCGACGATGCGGCTGCTGTCTCCCGCCCTGTACCCCCGCTGGTTCGCGGCCTGGCTTCTTCTGTCGCTGCTGGCGGGCAACGCGGCCGCCCAGTTGGTGCCGCTCACGCTGGCGAGCGACCCGACAGTGCTGGCCAAGGCCGCACTCGGCGCCGAGCGCGGCACGCTTGTCATCGGCACCTTGCGCAACGGCAAGGCCGCCTACGGCGCGGCCTACAACCCCGAGCCGCCTTCGACGCCGCGTGCCATCGAGTCCAACAGCGCCGAGCAGCCGATGTTCGAGATCGGCTCCGTCACCAAGGTCTTCACCGGCCTGCTGCTCGCACAAGCCGTGGAGCGCGGCGACCTGAAGCTCGACGACACCGTCGGCAAGCTGCTCGCCGGCAAGGTCGAGGGCCTGTCGCCCCCCGTGGCCGCGGTGACGCTGCGCCAGCTCGTCACGCACACCGGCTGCATGCCCGTGATGGCCGATGGCGTGGCCGGCGGCCCGGCGCTGGCCGAGCAGTTCCGCACCTTCGACAAGCCAATGTTCTGGGCTGCGCTCACCCGCATCAAGCTCACCGCCGCCGCGGCGCCCTGCGAAGGAAACTACAGCAACTTCGGCATGGCCCTGCTCGGGCTGCTGCTGGGCGAGCGCTACAACACCTCATGGGGCGAGCTGGTGCGCGCGCGCATCACCGAACCGCTGGGCATGAACGACACCGTGATCCCGCTCGGCGACAAGGCCTCGCGCATGGCCCCGGCCTTCGCCGGCGACCGCCGCCAGCAGTTGCTGGACATGCTGGCCTACTCGCCGGCCAGCGCGCTGCGTTCCACCGCCGCCGACATGCTGACCTTCAGCCGCGCGATCCTGGCCGGTGCCAGCGGCCCGCTCGGCCCGGCCGCTGTGCGCATGCTCACGCCGCTGGCGCGCTATGAGGGCGCGGAGATCGGCTATGCGGTGATGGTGCGCGGCACCGAAGGCGCACGGCGCACCTATTACCACGCAGGCGTGACCGAGGGCTACCGCACGCTCTGGCTGCTCGCGCCCGACACCGGCGAAGCCATGATCATGCTCAGCAGCAACACGCGCGCACCGATGCAGGCCGTGTTCCTGGCCATCGGCAAGAGCCGCTACCCGGTGCCGACGGTCGAGGTGCCCGTCGATCCCGCGCGGCTGGAAGACTACAGGGGCGAGTTCCGCGTCAGCAAGACCATGTCGCTGACCTTCACCGTGCGCGGCGCCAAGCTGCTGGTGCGCGAGACCGGGCGCGGCTACAGCGCGCTGATGCCCACCGGCAACGACCGCTTTGTCGTGGCCACCATCGGCGCGCAGTTCGTCTTCAAGCGTGGCGAGGGGAATGCGGTGGTGGGTGTCACGTTGTCGCAGGGGGGCAGCCAGCTCGACGCGCAGCGGGCGAGCGAGCCTGTCGTGGTGACGCAGTGATGCGCGGCGTGCCAACGCCAGCAGCCTGAAGAAGTCGACGGTTCAAAGCCGGGCGGCCATCGCACCCAGGTAGCCGCGCACCGCCGCATTGGCACTCAACCCGATGGCACGGTCGTAGGCCTGCCGCGCTGCGGCGCGCACGCCACCGGCTGCGAGCAGATGCGCGCGGGCGGCCCAGAAGGGCTGGTAGCTGGTTACTTCATCGGCGGGAATCGCATCGAGCGCCTGCAGGCCGATGTCCGGCCCTCGTGCGTTCGCCAAGGCACAGGCGCGGCTGACCTGTGCGCCGATGCTCGGGCGCAGCGCCAGCAGGCCGTTGTACAAGGCCACCAGCGTTTCGGGTGGCACCGGGGCGCCGGCGCGGCGCTCGCAATGCGCCGACTGGATGGCCGCTTCCAGTTGGTAGGCGCCGAGCGAGCCCATGCCCGAGGCTTGCCGCAGATGGTGTTCGGCCTGCGCGAGCAGTTCGTGGTTCCAGCGTGTGATGTCCTGCTGGTCGAGTGGCACGTATGCACCTGTCTCGCTGCGCCGCGCCGCCGTGCGGCTTTCGCAGAACAGCATCAGTGCCAGCAGGCCCAGCGGCTCGGGCTCGTCGGGCATCAGGTGGCAGAGGATGCGGCCCAGGTCGATGGCCTCGGCCGTCAGGCCGCGCGGCAGCGCATCGGCGCCGTCGACATCTTCCCAGCCGGTGCCGTAGGCGGCGTAGATGCCGTCGAGCACGTCCTGCAGCCGCTGCGGCAGGTCGCGCGGCTGCGGGTACTCGAAGGGAATGCCGGCGGCGCGGATGCGGGCCTTGGCGCGCACCAGCCGCTGGCCGAGCGTGGAGGGCGCGGTGAGAAAGGCGCCGGCCATGCGGGCCGCGTCGAGGCCGAGCACGGTCTGCAGCATCAGCGGGGCGCGGGCCGGCGCGTCGATGGCCGGATGCGCGCACACGAAGAGCAGGCGCAGCCGTTCGTCGGGCACGGTCGCGCCTTCGGCATCGGCCAGGTCCGCCTCGCCGGCAAGCAGCAGCAGCGTTTGCGTGGCCTTGTCCTGCACGCGGGTGTGGCGCCAGGCGTCGAGCTTGCGGTGCCGCGCCACGCTCAGCAGCCAGGCGTCGGGCTTGTCGGGAATGCCGTCCGCGGGCCAGCGTTCGAGCGCACGCGCGAAGGCATCGGAGAGGGCGTCTTCCGACGCCGCGATGTCGTGCGTGCGCGCCGACAGGATGGCCAGCAGTCGCCCGTAAGACTCGCGGGCCGCCCGTTCGGCGGCCTGATGAGCCGCCGGGCCGTTCACGCGGTGGCCGCTGCCATGGCCGTGGCCATGAAGACAGGGCGCACCTCCACTCCGCCGCTGGTGGCGCAGGGTGCGCGTTCGGCCCATTCGAGTGCGGCATCGAGGTCGGGCACGTCGACGACGAAGTAGCCGCCGAGTTGTTCCTTGGTGTCGGCGAAGGGGCCGTCCTGCACCTGGCGCTTGTCGCCGCGCACGCGCAGGGTGGTGCCGGTCATCGGCGGGAAGAGTCCGTGGCCGCCGAGTGAAATGCCGGCCTGTCGCACGGCGTCGGCGTACGCGATCCAGCTGGCCCGGTAGGCCTGCGAGGAGGCGTCGTCGCGTTGTTCGAATTCGGCTGCGGGCTGATAGAACATCAACATGTATTGCATGGTGTCTCTCCGTCATGGAAAAGATTGGCTTGAGCAAGATCGCTCACCCCAATGACGGCCCGCCGCCGGTCATTTCGACACGAAGCCTTGTGTCGAAGCGATTATTTTTTACGCGAATACGGTTTGGCGCAATGCCCGGAATCCCCTGTTTGGCTTGCTGTCCTGGCCTGTGAGTTCGGGGCGTGCGCGTTCGGGGCGAGTGCGAATGACGCCAGGTGCTCCCCTGTGCGAATGTCCCCCGCTTTGCTCCTCCTTTATTTCGCTGCGGGGAGCACCTGGCGTCATTCGCACAGGACACGCTGCTGGTTAGCTAAACAGCCCGAGCCTGAACCAACGGCGCGAACATCGCCTCCATATCCCAGGGGATGCTGCCCCTGTGGACCTGGGTCATTGAAAATGCCGAAGGCTTTCGGCAAAGTCGCCAGGCGTTCGGCTCAGGCGTCCTGAGTCGATGCAATATTTGCCCCCACGTTTTCAGTCAAGATACCGCCATGCAACTACCTACCTACGACGACGTCATCGCCGCGGCCGCGCGGCTTGAGGGCCATGCCCATCGCACGCCGGTGCTGCGTTCAAGCACCGCTGACGAGCGCTGGGGTGCCCAGTTCTTCTTCAAGTGCGAGAACTTCCAGCGCATGGGCGCGTTCAAGTTTCGCGGCGCCTTCAACGCGCTGTCGAAGTTCGACGCCGCGCAGCGCAAGGGCGGCGTGATCGCTTTTTCTTCAGGCAACCATGCGCAGGCCATCGCGCTGTCGGCGCGCCTGCTGTCGATGCCGGCCGTGATCGTCATGCCCAAGGACGCACCGGCCGCCAAGGTCGCGGCCACCAAGGGCTACGGTGCCGAAGTCGTGATGTACGACCGTTTCACCGAAGACCGCGAGGCGCTGACGAAGCGGCTTGCGCAAGAGCGCGGCATGACGATGATTCCGCCCTACGACCACCCGGATGTGCTGACGGGGCAGGGCACGGCCGTGAAGGAGCTGATCGAGGAAACCGGCCCGCTCGACCACCTGTTCGTGTGCCTGGGCGGTGGCGGGTTGCTGTCGGGCTCGGCGCTGTCGGCGCGCGCGTTGTCGCCCGATTGCAAGGTCTACGGTGTCGAGCCCGAGGCGGGCAACGACGGCCAGCAGTCGTTTCGCGCCGGGAAGATCGTGCACATCGAAACGCCCAAGACCATTGCCGATGGCGCGCAGACGCAGCACCTTGGCGAGTACACCTTCGGCATCATCAAGCGCGACGTGAACGACATCTTCACGGTGACCGACGCACAACTGGTCGATGCGATGCGCTTCTTCGCCGAGCGCATGAAGATGGTGGTCGAGCCGACCGGCTGCCTGGCCTTTGCGGGTGCCATCGCCGCGGGCAAGGCGATTGCGGGCCAGCGCGTGGGCATCGTGATCAGCGGCGGCAACGTCGATCTGTCGCGCTACGCGAGCTTCCTCGCGCCGCAGCAGTAAGCAAGCAAAGAAATCGTCAGGCGCGGATGCCGCTTGCTGTCAGGTGCAGCAGGCGGTCCGCGCGGGCGGCCGCGCTCTCGGAGTGCGTCACCAGCACCAGCGAGGCGCCGTGCTCGCGCGTCTGGCCGATCAGCAGTTCCATCACTTTCGCGGCGGTGGTCGGGTCGAGATTGCCCGTGGGCTCGTCGGCCAGCAGCAGGGCGGGGCAGTGCACCAGCGCACGCGCGATGGCCACGCGCTGCAACTGGCCGCCCGACAGCGTCTGCGGCAGCCGTGCGCCCATGCCGGGCAGGCCGACCGCTTCGAGCATGTGGGCGACGCGGCCCTCGTCGCCGCGATGCTGGCCCAGCAGCATCAGCGGCAACGACACGTTCTGCGCCACGTCCAGGTGCGGCAGCACATGAAATGCCTGGAACACGAAGCCGACGTGCTTGCGGCGCCAGAGCGCACAGGCCTCGCCATCGAGCGCGCCGATGTCGGTGCCGTCGTGCGTCACGCTGCCCTGGTCCCACGTGTCGAGCCCGGCCATGCAGTTGAGCAGCGTCGACTTGCCGACACCCGATTCGCCCACGATGGCGACGAACTCTCCTGGCTCGACGCCGAGCGTCACGTTCTCGAAGACAGGCGCGTCACCGTAGTGCTTGCCGAGGTTGGAAATGCGCAGCGTCATCCGGGGCTTGTGATCGATGTGATGAGTTGAACGGCGGTTTGCACCGCGTCGGGTGCGTCGCAGGCGATCACGGTGCGCGTGGGCATGCTGCGCAGCCAGGTGATCTGCCGCTTGGCGAGCTGTCGCGTGGCGGCGATGCCGCGTTCGCGCAGGTCATTCAATGCCTTGGCATCGGGCGCTGCAGTGCCGCAGGCGTCGAGCATTTCCCAGGCCTGCCGGTAGCCCACGCAGCGCATCGAGGGCAGGCCGGGCGAAAGGTCGCCGCGCGCGCGCAGCGTCTTCACTTCGTCGATGAAGCCGGCTGCGAGCATGGCGTCGAAGCGCTCGGCGATGCGCGCATGCAGCCACGCGCGATCGGTGGGTTCGAGCGAGAACAACACGCCGCCTTCCACGGCCTTGGCCGTCTTGTTGTCGCTCGCATGAAAGCTGGACAGGGGCTGGCCGCTGCTTTCCCACACCTCGAGCGCACGCTGGATGCGCTGGCTGTCTTGCGGCGCGAGCCGCGCGGCCGTGACGGGGTCGACCTGAGCCAGCCGTGCGTGCATGGCGGGCCAGCCAAGGGTTGCGGCCTCGGCATCGATGCGTGCGCGCACGGCGGCATCTGCTGCGGGCATGGCATCGATGCCATCGAACAAGGCCTTGAAATAAAGCATCGTGCCGCCGACCAGCAGGGGCAGCGCACCACGCCCACGGATCTCGTCGATGAGCCGCGTGGCGTCGGCCACGAAGGCGGCGGCGCTGTAGCTGTCGCGCGGATCGAGGATATCGATCAGGTGATGCGGCACCTGGGCCTGTTCGGCGGGGCTGGGCTTGGCGGTGCCGATGTCCATGCCCCGATAGACGAGGGCCGAATCGACGCTGATGATTTCCACCGCCCGCGTGCGCGCCAGCGCCAAGGCGGCGGCGGTCTTGCCAGAGGCGGTGGGGCCGGCAAGTGCGATGTAGCGTGGGGAAGCGGGAGGCGCGGCCTTGGCGGCCGGAGCGAAGCTGGAAGACATGGTGCGCCGAGGGTAGCAAATGGCGCGTGTCCTTCCGTGCCGGAGGTCTCGCACGGCGCGCTGGTGGCGCCCTGCGTGGCTGGTGCTCAGATGGCGGCGGGTGCCGCCTGTGCCTGCGTCTGGCCGCGCACATCCTGCGGCGTGAGCGCCCCTGCCGGCGGCGCGAGCCGGGGTGGCGGCCGGTTGGCGGCGACCGTGCTTTCCGGCTTCATGCGGAACAACTGCGCCAGCGCCGCGCGGTACTGCGTCTCGCCGATCGAATTCGTGTTGTGGTGCGAGCCACCCTCGACCAGCACGAACAGCTTGGGCACGGTGGCCGCGTCATAGAGCTTGCGGCCCAGCGTGGGGTTGATGAGGCTGTCGGCCGTGCCATGCACCACCAGCAGCGGCGCGCCGATCTGCTTGACTGTGTTGATGGCCTCGAAGCGCTGCGTGATGAACGGGCCGAAGGGCAGCCAGCCCCACTTGAAACCGCTCACCACGTCGGCGATCGAGGTGAAGGTGCTCTCCACGATCACGCCGCTTTCGTCGTTCACATGGGCGGCCAGGTCGATGCCGATGGCGCCGCCGAGCGAGTGGCCGAAGATGTAGCGATGCTGCTTGGGGTGGCGTGCGGCCAGCCAGGTCCAGGCGGCGCGGGCGTCTTCGCGTGCCGATTCTTCCGAGGGCAGGCCCTTGGAGCTTTTGCCGAAGCCGCGGTAATCGATGGCCAGCACCGAGAAGCCCAGCTCGTGCATGCGCTGGATGCGCGGCGCCGAGCCGGCCACGTTGTAGCGCGCGCCGTGCAGGTACAGCAGCACGGGCGTGTCGGTGGTCTCGGGCGCGCCACCCAGCCACAGGCCGTGCAGTCGCGCGGGCTCGCCGCTGATGGAGGACTGGAAGTCGATCCACACGTCCTCCATGCCTTCGGTCATGGTGGCGGTGTTGCCCCAGCTGCGGTCGCTGGGCTGGAAGATCCATTCGCGCTGCTGTTCGTCAAGCGTGGAGCAGCCGGCGGCCAGCAGGGCGCAAAGCGAAAAGACTGACGCGAGGAGGGTCCAGCGTTTCATCATGGGGTTGAGGGACAGCGAAGTCGGCGGAAAAGTTCATTGGCTTTCACCGCGGCACGCCAACATTGCGCCCCGGTAACCCTCCGAAACAACGCTCGACGGCGCTTTGCACGAGTCCATGCAACGTGCGTGCCTGCTGTGGGGATGACCGTCCAAAACCCTCGAAAACCCTCAAAAAAGGGCCGATTCGGCTATCGGCCGCGCATAAACAGGCTGTCCAGCTCGCGGATGGAGAGCTGCCGCCAGGTGGGCCGGCCGTGGTTGCACTGGTCCGAACGCTCGGTCGCTTCCATCTGACGTAACAGTGCGTTCATTTCGTCGATGGTGAGCTTGCGGTTGGCCCGCACGGCACCGTGGCAGGCCATGGTGGACAGCAATTCGTTCTGCGCGCGCTGCACCACGGTGCTGGCGTCGTGCTGGGCCAGTTCGGCCAGAACGCTGCGCGCAAGCTCCACGGGGTCGCCATCCGCCAGCGTTCCGGGCACGGCGCGCACCGCGAGCGTGCGCGGTGAGAAAGGCGTGATTTCCAGCCCCAGCGTGGGCAGCACCGCCGCACAGGCCTCGGCCGTCGCCACTTCCTGCGGCGTGGCCGCGAAGGTGGCGGGAATCAGCAGCGGCTGGCTGCTGATGGCCGCGCCGTCGAGCTGCGTCTTCAGGCGCTCGTAGACGATGCGCTCGTGCGCCGCATGCATGTCGACGACCACGAGGCCCTGGCTGTTCTCGGCCAGGATGTAGATGCCCTGCAATTGCGCCAGCGCGCGGCCCAGCGGCCAGGCTTCCTCGTTGGTGGCCAGGGGCGCGGCGGTTTCGGAGTCCGCATCCGAAGGCAGCCCGACAGGCGTGCGGAAGGTCATCGGCGCGGCGCCGGTCAGCGGCCATTGCGAAGACGCCGACTCCGGCTCGTGTCCCGATTGCTCGGTGCGTCGCGGCCACATGGCCTCGAAATCGCCGGCACCGCGTTCCTGGGCCACGAAATTCATGGCGGGCTGCGCCCAACTGGCATTCGACGGCAGCGGATTCGGCTTGAAGAAGGGTTGCGGCGGCCCTGAAGGTGCCACGGCGTCTCCGGCACGCGGTGCCGCCAGCGCGTCCTCGATGGCATGTCGCACCGCCTGGTGCACCTCGCGACCATCGCGAAAGCGCACTTCGATCTTGGTCGGGTGCACGTTCACGTCGACCCGCGCCGGATCGATCTCGAGGTACAGCGCGTAGATCGGCTGGCGGTGGCCGTGCAGCACGTCTTCATAAGCGCTGCGAACGGCGTGCGACAGCACCTTGTCGCGCACGAAGCGGCCGTTGACATAAAAGAACTGCTGGTCGCCGCGCGAGCGCGCCGCGTCGGGAATGCCGGCGCGGCCGATCACGCGCACCGGACCGCCTTCGCGCTCGACCGCCACGCTCTGCGTCACGAAGTCGTCGCTCAGGGCATCGGCCAGCCGCTGCTCGCGCGTGCTGGCGGCGCGCCACTGCTCGACCAGCTTGCCGTCGTGCCAGATTGAGAAGCCCACCTCGGGCCGTGCCAGCGCATGGCGGCGCACCGCTTCGATGCAGTGGGCCAGCTCGGTGGCGTCGGTCTTTAGGAACTTGCGGCGCGCGGGCGTTGCGAAGAACAGCTCGCGCACCTCGACCGTGGTGCCGGTGGAACGGGCCACCGGCCGCAGCTCGCCGGTGCGGCCGTCGAGCGAGAAGGCACTGTCGGCACCGGCAAAGCGCGACTGGATGCTGAGTTCGGCAATCGCGTTGATGGCCGCCAGTGCCTCGCCGCGAAAGCCCATCGTGCCAACGGTTTCAAGGTCGTTCAGGCTCGCGATCTTGCTGGTGGCATGGCGGCGCAGGGCCACCGTGAGTTCTTCGCGCGGAATGCCCAGGCCATCGTCTTCGATCGAAATCAGCCGCACACCGCCCGAGGCCAGCCGCATCGTGATCTGTCTGGCGCCGGCGTCGAGCGCGTTGTCCAGCAGCTCGCGCACCACCGAGGCGGGCCGTTCGACCACTTCGCCGGCGGCGATCTGGCTGATCAGTTCGTCGGGAAGCTCGCGGATCGGGCGGCGTTCGGAGAGGGAGGCAGACAGAGGGGTGGGGGAGGGAAGGGCGCTCACCAGGGCATTCTAGGAGCGCGGCCAGACCGGGCCGTCCGGCAGGGTTTCGGGCGTATTTGGAGCGCTTATATCGCCCTCAGGCGATCTCATTGGCGCTCGAAGACCTGCCCACCTAAGCTCCCGTCGCACAACAAGAACGCACAGGAGACAGCCCACGAAATTGCCGTTGCGCGGCCCCGCCGCGCCAAGGTGATGCACGTCCCGCGGAACACCCGGCGCGGACCCCGGCCAAGGCCGTTTCACGCATCCCTTCAGCCCCACCCCGAAGGAATAAAACCCATGACAACCCGTCCCCTGCGCTCCGCCTCGTGGTTCAACAACCCTGAGCACAGCGAACTCTCGGTCCTGCATCTGGCCTGGTATCTGAACTACGGCCTCACGCGGGAAGAGCTTCAGTCTGGCAAACCCATCATCGGCATCGCGCAAAGCGGCTCCGACCTGACCCCCTGCAACCGGCACCACCGCGAACTCGCGCTGCGCGTGCGCGAAGGCATCCGCGAAATGGGCGGCATCGCGATGGAGTTCCCGATGCACCCGATCCAGGAAAACGGCCGACGCCCTACGGCAGCGCTCGACCGCAACCTGGCATACCTGGGCCTGGTCGAGACGCTGACTGGCTACCCCATCGACGGTGTCGTGCTGACCACCGGCTGCGACAAGACGACGCCGGCCGCATTGATGGCCGCGGCCACCGCGAACATTCCCGCCATCATTCTTTCGGGCGGGCCGATGCTCAACGGTTGGCACGACGGGCAGCGCACCGGAACCGGCACCACGCTGTTCAAGGCGCGCGAGTTGTTCGCCAAGGGCAGCATCGACTTTCCCGGCTACATCGACCTGGTCGGCTCCACGGTGCCGTCGATCGGCCATTGCAACGTGATGGGCACGGCCTCGACGATGAACGCGCTGGCGGAAGCACTGGGCATGAGCCTGCCGGGTTGCGCGGCCATTCCGGCCCCGTACCGCGAACGCGGGCAGATGGCCTACGAGACCGGGCGCCGCATCGTGGAGATGGTGCGCGAGGACCTGAAGCCCTCGGACATCCTGACGCGCGCGGCTTTTGAAAATGCGATCGTCGTCAACTCGGCCATCGGCGGCTCGACCAATGCGCCCATCCATCTGATCGCGGTGGCCAAGCATGCGGGTGTCGATCTGGTCATCCAGGACTGGGAAACCGTGGGGCTCGACGTGCCGCTGCTGCTCGACATGCAGCCGGCCGGCAAGTACCTGGGCGAAGAGTTCTTCCGTGCCGGTGGCGTGCCGGCCGTGGTGGCGGAGCTGCACCGCAACGGCCTGATTCGTGAAGACGCGCTCACGGTCAACGGCAAGACCCTGGCCGTCAACTGCGCCGATGCGCGGGTGAAAGACGCCGACGTGATCCGGCCGTTCAAGGAGCCCTTGAGAGAGAACGCCGGCTTCCTCGTGATGTCGGGCAACCTGTTCGACAGCGCGATCATGAAGACCAGCGTGATCTCTGACGAGTTCAGGGCGCGCTATCTCAGCGCGCCGGGCGACCTCGACGCTTTCGTCGGCCGCGCGATTGTTTTCGATGGCCCGGAAGACTACGAACGCCGCATCGAAGATCCTGCGTTGGACATCGACTCGTCGTGCATCCTGTTCATGCGCGGCGTGGGGCCCATCGGGCATCCGGGTTCGTCGGAAGTGGTGAACATGCGGGCGCCTGCGCATCTGCTGAAGAGCGGCGTGTCGGCGCTGCCGTGCATCGGTGATGGCCGGCAGTCGGGCACCTCGGGATCGCCCTCGATCCTGAACGCATCGCCGGAGGCTGCGGCGGGTGCGGGCCTGGCCTTGCTGCAGACAGGTGACAAGGTGCGTGTGGACCTGAAGCACCGCACGGTCAACATGCTGGTGAGCGACGAAGAGTTGCAGGAACGCGCGCGCCAACTGGAGGCCAAGGGTGGCTACCCGATTCCGGCGAGCCAGACGCCGTGGCAGGAGATTCAACGTTCGATGGTGGACACGCTGTCGGAAGGCATGGTGCTCAAGCCTGCGACCAAGTACCAGCGGGTGGCGCAGACGGCGGGTATTCCGCGTCGGAATCACTAGGGTGAAAGCTTGCTTTGCTGTTTGGGGCGCTGCTGTTCAGGGCGACGCTCACGCCGACACGGTGCTCTTTTTCGCGAATGTCCCCCGCTTCGCTCCTCCTCTATTTCGCGAAAAAGAGCCCCGTATCGACGTGAGCGCTCAGAGCGGTCGTTGATCGGCGATCACCAGCAGCGTGTCCCTGTGCGAATGACGCCGGGTGCTCCCCGCAGCGAAATAAAGGAGGAGCGAAGCGGGGGACATTCGCGGAGGGGAGCACCCGGTGTCATTCGCACCCGCCCCGAACAAAAGCGCCCGAAAGAAAAACAACCCGTACTACAAGCGTGGTTTCAGGCAATTCCTCAACAGCGACCCACACATAAAAAAATTACCAGGAGACAAAAAATGAACCCTTACAGCACGCTGGTCAGTTCGGCCGTCAGCAAGGCGCGATGGCGCCTTCTTCCCATGTTGATCGTCATGTACATCATGTCGATCCTCGATCGCGTCAACGTCGGCTTCGCGAAGAACGCGCTGCAGATCGACACCGGCATCAGCGACAGCGCCTTCGCACTCGGCGCCGGCATCTTCTTCGTGAGCTACGCCATCTTCGAAGTGCCGAGCAACGTGATTCTTTCGCGCGTCGGCCCGCGCATCTGGCTGTGCCGGATCATGGTGACCTGGGGGCTCGTGGCGTCGGCCATGATGTTCGCGACCACCGAGATGTCGTTCTACGTGCTGCGGTTCCTGCTCGGCATCGCGGAGGCGGGCTTCTATCCGGGCGTACTGCTGACGCTGACCTACTGGTTTCCCGCCAAGGTGCGGGCGCAGGCCAACGGCATCCTGTTGTTCGGCTTTGCAGGCGCGCTGGTCATCGGCGGGCCAATCTCGGGTGCGCTGCTCGACATGCACGGCGTCGGTGGCCTGAAGGGCTGGGAGTGGATGTTCCTCATCGAAGGCGTGATGGCGATCGTGGTCGGCATCATCGCGTTCTTCGTCATCGTCGACAGGCCGAGCAACGCGAAGTGGCTCACGTCCGCAGAGCAGAACGCGCTGCAGGCGGTGCTAGACCAGGAGGCGGCGGAAAAATCGGTCGACAGCCCGCACACGGTGATGCAGACGCTGCGCAATCCGAAGGTGATGTTCTTCGCGGTGAACTTCTTCATCGTGCAGATCGCGGCCTATGGCCTGATCTTCTATCTCCCGAGCCAGGTGGCGCAGATCCTGGGCCAGAAGATCGGGCTGATGGTGGGCTTTGTCACCAGCATTCCGTGGCTGCTGGCGCTGTTCGTCGTCTTCTTCGTCACGCGCTGGTCGGACCGCCACCATGAACGTCGGCGCGTCACTGTGGCATCGCTGTACACGATCTTCGGTATTTGCGTGTGCCTGTCGGCGCACGGCTCGCCGATCTTCGCGATCGCGGCACTGTCGATCGGTGCCTCGACCTACCTGTCGGGCACGCCGATCTTCTATGCCTTCCTGTCGGAGCGGCTGTCGGGGCTCGGCATTGCCACCGGCATCGCGTTGGTGAATTCCATCGGCAACCTGGGCGGCTTCGTGGCGCCCAGCTTGCGCACCTATGTCGAGCAGAACCACGGCGGTTCTGCCGCCGGGCTCTACACGCTCGGCAGCGCGGCACTGCTGGCGGCGCTGATGCTGGCGTTGATGCCGAAGGGCTGGCGCACGGTGGTGGCCACGGCGCGCGAAACGCCGCGCGCGGACGCGGCGCTCAAGGGCGCCGCATTGCCACGGGCTTAGTTCTGCTCATTGATCAGAACGCGATCCGCCAGGCGCGCGACAGGGCCTGCACCGCGCAGGCCACTTCCTGGCGCTTGAGCGATCCGGCCAGGCAGATGAAGCGCAGGTCGCTCTCGATGCTGACCCGGTCCGCAATCACCAGCCCGTCGCGCTGGCTGGCGCGCAGTGCCACGGCATCGCGCGCCAACGAGATGCCCACACCCGCCCGCACCAGCGCGAGCATCGACGACTCCTGATCGGCCTGTGCCGCTTTCTTCAGCACCAGCCCGCGTGCTTGCAGTACCGGTGCCAGCAGGCGCGAGTGCGACGAGGTTGGCGGTGCCAGCACCCACGGCAGGCAGATCAGGTCCGGCCAGTCGCGCCCCATCACCTGGGGCGCCCAGCCGCTCGGGCCGATCACCTGGTAGGAGAAGCGGGTCAGCACCTGCGAATGAAAGGTCTTGCCTTCATTGCGGCGCGAGGCCGAGCTGGCTTGCGGCAGGTCGCTCGCGTTCGGGTCGCCCAGGTAGAAGCCGATGTCCAGCTCCTTGTTCAAGAGCTTGGCGAGCACCTCGCCGCTGGTGCCGTGGTGCAGCTCGGTTTCGAGTTCGGGCGCCAGCGTCACCAGTTCCTTGAGCAGCGAGCTGAGGCGGGTGAACTCCGGGTCGAGGATGGTGCCGATGCGCAGCGATCCCCTCACGCCGCCTTTCATGCGTTCAGCGGCAATGGCGAAGTCGTTCAGGCCCTCGAGCGCGTGCTCGGCGTGGTTCAGCAACGCGGCGCCGTCCCGTGTCAGCAGCAGGCCGGTGGGCGTGCGCTGGAACAGTTCCAGCTCGACCAGCGCACCGAGTTCCTTGAGCTGGAGGCTCACCGCCGGCTGCGTGAGAAAGAGGCGCTGCGCCCCGCGGGACACCGACCCCTCGCGGGCAACCGCCACAAAAGCCTGCAGGAGCCGGGGGTCGATCCTTTTCATCCGCGGGCATTCACGCGAGCAGGGAGTTCGACGGCAGGTTCTCGTCCAGCAGCTTGCGCGCCGTCTCGATGCCCGCCACCGGCAGCAGCTTGGCGTCGAGCAGGCCGACCTGCACCAGCACGCTGGCCTGGTCCCAGTAGATGTGCTCGTGATAGAGCTTGTTGCCGCGGAACTTGATGACCGCGAGCAAAGGAATTTCCACGCGCTTGCCGGTGGGCTTCACGCCCGGCAGCATCCACGGAATCTCGGTGGTGTGCGTGAAGCTGAAGAGCAGTTCATCAACCACCTGCGTGGCGCCCACGGTGCGCGAGATCGACGTGAGCGCGGTGTCGGGCGGGTTGCTGTTGACGAAGTGGTTCGTATAGAAGGCGTGCAACGCCTTGTAGCCCACGCCGCCGGTCATCGTCGGGATGTGATTGACGTAGGGCTCGGCCACCATGGTGCTCATGGTGTCGTCGACGTTACGCGTGCCGAACTCGTATTCGCAGTGCTTGTCCCACAGCGCCGACAGGTCGTAGTTCGGGCCGATGGCGTCCTTCAACGTGGCGATGCTGCGCTCGTGCGCCATCAACGCCGAGGGCTTGTGAAAGTGTTCGCCACCGGCACGCGCGAAGGCGTGGTCCATGCCGGGGTACACGTACAGCGAAACGCCCGGGCGGCCCTTGAGCGTCTGCACGATGCGGTCTCGCGCTTCGGGCGGGCAGAACTTGTCGAGCTCGGCCACGTGCAGCGTCAGCGGGCACTTGATCTTGTCGGCCTCGTCGAGCGCGGCATCGATGCCCACGCCGTAGTAGCCGACCACCGCATCGGCGTCGGTGCGGCAGGCCGACAGGTACGCCAGCTTGCCGCCCAGGCAGAAGCCGAGCACGCCGACCTTCTTGTCCGTCACTTCGGTGCGGCCTCGCAATGCATCGATGGCGGTCTGCATGTCTTGCATGCCCTTGGCTTCATCGAAGCCGCCGTACAGCGCGAAGGCGCGCTGCCAGTCGGCCTCGCTGTAGCCGAGTTCCACGTTCGGCTCCTGCCGCCAGAACAGGTCGGGCACCAGCGCCACATAGCCTTCTTCGGCGTAGTAGTCGGCCACCTCGCGCATGGTGTGGTTGATGCCGAAGATTTCCTGCGCGATCACCAGCCCCGGGCCGGTGCCGCCTTCGGGCAATGCGAGGTAGCCGCGAAAGCTGCCGCTGCCGTCAGCGGCTTTCATCTGGATGTATTGACCTGTCATCGTGTGTGTCTCCGGGTGGTTGTTTTATTGAGGTTGCAACTGCTTGAACATGACGAAGGCGTCCACGTAGCCGTGCTGCGGATGCCTGAATGCGCCGGGCAGGGTGCCGACGATGGCAAAGCCCATCTTGCGCCAGAGCCGCACGGCGCCTTCGTTGGTGGACACCACGAAGTTGAACTGCATCGCGCGAAAGCCCATGCGCAGGGCCTCTTGCTGCGAGTGTTCGCACAGCGCCGAGGCGACGCCCAGGCCGCGCGCGGCATCGGACACCACATAGCCGCAGTTGCTCACATGCGAGCCCTGGCCAGGCTGATTGGGCTTGATGACGTAGGTGCCCAGCACCGTGCCTGCTTCGTTGCAGGCCACGAAGGTCGCGGTGGGCACCTGGGTCCAGGAATGGCGCGCCTGCTCTTCGGTCACGTCGGTGGCGTAGGTGTAGGTGTCGCCACGGCGGAAGGTGGGTTCGAGGACGGCCCAGATGGCGGGCCAGTCTGCATCGAGGGCGGGGCGTATGTTCAACATGGGGGGATTCAGGGTGCGTTCGGGTTCAACAAGGATAATCCGCGCCCATGGAAATCATCAGCCTTCTCGTCGACTTCATCCTTCACGTCGACAAACACCTCGAGGCCTTCGTCATCGCCTATGGCCCGTGGGTCTATGCACTGCTCTTTTTGATCGTCTTCGTGGAGACGGGGGCGGTGGTGATGCCGTTCCTGCCCGGGGATTCGCTGCTCTTCATCGTTGGCGCGCTGTGCGGCGCGGGGCTCATGAGCTTTCCGCTGGCCTGCGGCATCCTGATCGCGGCGGCCATTCTGGGCGACCAGTGCAACTACTCGATCGGCCGTTACTTCGGGCCGAAGGTGTTCCATTGGGAAAACTCCCGCTTCTTCAACCGCAAGGCGTTCGACCAGGCCCACGGCTTCTACGAACGCTACGGCGGCATCACCATCATCCTGGCGCGCTTCATGCCCTTCATTCGCACCTTCGCTCCGTTCGTGGCGGGCGTGGCGGAAATGAATCGCGCGAAGTTCACCATGTTCAATGTGGTGGGTGCGCTGATCTGGGTGCTGGGCATCGCGACGGCGGGCTACTTCTTCGGCAATCTGCCGTTCGTGCGGCAGCATCTGGACAAGATCATCTGGGCGCTGATCTTCGTGCCGGGCCTGCTGGCCATCTATGGCGCGTGGCGTGCCTCGAAGGCCGAGAAGGCACGCGCGGCGCAGGTGCCGCAGGCCTGATCATCTTTTTCCGGTTCAACCCATGAAAAACGCGCCCGAGGGCGCGTTTCTTTTTGTGGGTTCAGGCAGCGAGCGGATCAGTAGTTCGGGCCGTTGCTCGGGTAGTAGCCGCTGCCCGATGGATAACGCTGCTGGTTGTAATAGTTGCGTTCGTCGGCGTTACGACCCACCTGGTTGCCGATGATGCCGCCGATGGCCGCGCCACCCAATGTGGCCCCGGTGTTCCCACCGATGGCATGTCCCACCAGCGCCCCGCCTACCGCACCGACGCCGGTACCGAGGTTCTGGTTGGGGCCGCTGGCGCAGCCCGCAATGGTCATGACTGAAGTGGCTGCAGCTGCAGCGATCCAGAGACGTGTGTTCATGAGGTCCACCTTTCGAGGAGTGATGGCTCATCATGTCCAAAAGCGCGGTGCAGCGGGTGTAGGAGCCTGCCGCGCCTGCCTGTGCGGTCTCGCGGGCCGGGTGGCGTGGGACAGCAGGGCGTACCTTCGCTTTACAAAGGCTGCCCGCCGCAATCAGAGCTGTCGGCTGCGTGCCAGCGGCGGGTTCTGCGCGAAGTAGCGCTGGATGCCGCGCATGAGCGCGTCGGCCAGGCTTTCCTGGTAGTCCACGCGCCGCAGATTGGCTTCTTCTTCAGGGTTGCTGATGAAGGCGGTTTCCACCAGCACGCTGGGAATGTCCGGCGCCTTCAGCACCGCGAAGCCGGCCTGTTCGACCTGGCCCTTGTGCAGCCGCGCACCGATGTTCTTGATCTCGCCCAGCATCGCGCCACCGAGCTTCAGGCTGTCGTTGATCTGTGCGGTGGTGCTCATGTCGAGCAGGGCGCGTTGCACCTGCGCCTCGTGGCCGCCGACGTTGACGCCGCCGACCTTGTCGGCGTCGTTCTCCTTGTTGGCCATCCAGCGCGCGGCGCTGCTCGACGCACCGCTCTGGCTCAGCGCGAACACGCTGGCGCCGCGCGCGGCGGGCGTGGTGAATGCGTCGGCATGGATGCTCACGAACAGGTCGGCCTGCACGCGCCGCGCCTTCTGCACGCGCACGCCCAGCGGCACGAAGAAGTCGGCGTCGCGGGTGAGAAAGGCGCGCATCGGGCTGCCGTTGACGCTGCCCGCGTTGATGCGCTCGCGCAGGCGGTGCGCGACCTGCAGCACGATGTCTTTCTCGCGCGTGCCGGCCGGGCCGATGGCGCCGGGGTCTTCACCGCCATGGCCGGGGTCGAGCGCCACGATGATGATGCGATCGGTGCGGCTCGCGGTGGCGCCGCTGCGCGCGACAGCCACGGGTGGTGGCGGCGCGACGGGCCTGACCGGTGCCGTGCCGACCACGGGCGGTGGCGGCGCCACGAACACGGGTGGAGCGGTCGGACGGTCGTTCCCCGCCACGACGGGTGGTGCCACGGTGGACGGGCCGGGGCGCGTCGATTGCTGCGCCATCAGTTCGCCCAGCGGGTCGCCGGCGGGCACGGCGGGGCGCACCGGGGGAGGTGCAACACCCGGTGGCGGTGCGGGCGAAGGCGAAATGCCCGCCACGGCCGTGCCGTTGTTGTTGCTGCCCGCGGTGGATTTGGGCGCGTCGCGCAGGCGCTCGGCGATCAGCGCTTCCATCGGGTCGATGGCCTGCTCGGGGTACAGGTCGAGCACCAGCCGGTGCTTGTAGGCGGCTACGGGCGCCAGCGAGAACACCTGCGGCACCACGGCCTGCTTCAGGTCGAACACGATGCGCACCACCTTCGGCGCGTTCTGCCCGACGCGCAGGCCGTTGATGAACGGGTCGCCGGGCTTGATCTTGCCGACCAGCTCGCGCAGTTCTGGGTTCAGGTCGATGCCCTCGATGTCGACGGCCAGCCGGGGCGGGCTGCCGACCACGAGCTGCTGCGAGTTGAGGCGGGTGTCGGACTCGATGGTCACGCGGGTGTAGTCGGCGGCGGGCCAGACCCGCACGGCGATGATGCTGGCACCGCGGGCGATCTGGTGCACGCC
Organism: Variovorax sp. PAMC26660; assembly: GCF_014302995.1. Taxonomy (NCBI): domain Bacteria; kingdom Pseudomonadati; phylum Pseudomonadota; class Betaproteobacteria; order Burkholderiales; family Comamonadaceae; genus Variovorax; species Variovorax sp. PAMC26660. Next base: position 7,332,873 of record NZ_CP060295.1, on the reverse strand, counting down.
GAGCATCAGCGCGATGCTGCCGCCTTGCAGCAGCACGCGCCGTTTCAGGCCGGCCGCCTTCATGCGGCGATGCGCGCCAGCAGATCGCTGCCGCGAGGGGTGTTCGCGAGGAGGGTCACGCTGCGTGTGTCGTCAATCATTGCTTCTATTTTAATAGCTAGGTCGGCAGGTGGTGTGCGGCCCGCGGCGTTTTCTGGCCATTCGGCCAGCTTGAGGCCGGGGCCCGCGAAGATGTCGCGAAAGCCCGCGTCGTCCCATTCGCGCGGATCGGCGAAACGGTAGAAGTCGAAATGGAAGATCGCAAGCCCGTCGGGCGCTTCGTGCGGCTCGACCACGGCATAGGTCGGGCTCTTGATGCGGCCCTCGATGCCGAGGGCGCGCAGCAGGTGTCGTACAAAAGTGGTCTTGCCGGCGCCCAGGTCGCCTTCGAGCGCGATGAAGGCATCGCGCAACGCAGGCGAGGCGGCGAGCGATCGCGCAAAAGCATCGGTGTCGGCTTCGCTGCGCCAGCGCAGCATGCGGGCGCCCTTGGGCGTTTCTACAATCGGCAAGTGATCGTCAGCCATCCACTCGTTGTTCGTATTCAGGCATTGGCCCGGGAACTCGGATTCTCCCAAATCGGAATCGCGGGCGTCGATTTATCGAGCGCCGAGGACGGTCTGATGCAATGGCTGGCTCATGGGTTCCATGGCGAGATGCAATACATGGCAACGCACGGCACCCGCCGCGCGCGTCCGGCCGAGCTGGTGCCAGGCACGGTGAGCGTGATCACCGCGCGCATGGACTACCTGCCACGCGACACCGATCCCGAGTGGCAGGCCATCGAGTTCGACCGCCTTGAGCGACCCGGCGAGGCCATCGTGTCGGTCTATGCGCGGGGCCGCGACTACCACAAGGTGCTGCGCAACCGGCTCGCCAAGCTGGCCGAGCGCATCGCCGAAGAGGTCGGGCCCTTCGGCCATCGCGCCTTCACCGACTCGGCCCCGGTGCTCGAAGCCGAGCTGGCCTCGCGCAGCGGACAGGGCTGGCGCGGCAAGCACACGCTGGTGCTGGACCGCAACGCGGGTTCGATGTTCTTCCTGGGCGAGATCTACGTCGACATGGAACTGCCGCCGAGCGAGCCCGTGACCGCGCACTGCGGCAGTTGCAGCGCCTGCATCGACGTGTGCCCGACGCAGGCCATCATCGCGCCGCATCGGCTGGACGCGCGGCGCTGCATCTCGTACCTGACCATCGAGCACGGCGGCCCGATACCGCTGGAATTGCGGCCGCTGATGGGCAACCGCATCTACGGCTGCGACGACTGCCAGTTGATCTGCCCCTGGAATAAGTTCGCCAAGAAGAGCGAGCTGCCCGACTTCGACGCGCGCGAAGGGCTCACGGGCCGCACGCTGGCCGAGCTGTTCGCGTGGAGCGAAGAGGACTTTCTGCGCCGCACCGAAGGCAGTCCGATCCGGCGCATCGGGCATGAGCGCTGGTTGCGCAATATTGCGGTGGCGTTGGGCAATGCGGTGCGGTCGGGCGAAGACGGTGCGCAGGAAGCACTGGCCACACGCATCGCGCACCCGAGCGAACTCGTGCGCGAGCACGTCGCGTGGGGGCTCGCGCAGGAGGCTGTGGCCTAGTTGTCAGGCCGGCAGGATCTCGCGCACCCGCTCCCACGGCCGGCACATCAGCGTGCCGCGCGGCGACACCACGATGGGCCGCTGCAGCAGGATCGGATGCGAGACGATGAAGTCGAACAACTGGTCGTCGGTCCATTTCGGATCGGCCAGGCTCAGTTCTTCATAAGGCGTCTCCTTCGTGCGCAGCAGGTCGCGCGCGCCCATGCCCATGGCCTTCGCCAGTTCGCGCAGCTTCTTCTTCGAGGGCGGCGTTTCCAGGTACAGCACGATCTCGGGTTCCACGCCGCTTTCGCGGATGAGGCCCAGCACATTGCGCGAGGTGCTGCAGTTGGGCTTGTGGAAGATGGTCATCGGGTAGGCGGTGGTCGGGGTGCGTGCGGTCATGGTGTCGATGTTCAAAAGGTCGGGTGTCAGTTTGTCTGGGCGTTGTGGTCTGTCGTGAAGGGAAAGCGCGCGGCCCAGAAATCGGCCAGCCGCGGATCGGCATCCACGCGCCGCACCACCGGGGTCATGCGCGGCGCCACGCGGTAGAAGCGCCGGCGCTGCGGCGTCCAGCGCGACATCACGGTCACGTACAGGTCGAGCATGCTCAGTTTCTCGCCGAAAAGGTAGGGCGCAGGCTCGTCGATCTGCGTGTCCATCAAGTGCCAGCAGTGAGCGATGCGCTCTGCCGTGCGCTCGAGCATCGCGGGTTGCGCGGTGGGGTCGGGCACGAGTCGCTTCGGGTCGTCGCGCACCCAGAGCAATGAATAGATGGCGGCCGGCAGGTAGACCATCCAGCGCAGGTAGCGCGCGCGCATCGGATCATCCGGTGCGGGGCAGAGGCTGGCTTCCGGATAGCGATCGCCCAGCCAGATCAGGATGGCCGCGCTCTCTGTCATGACCTCGCCCGAAGGCAGCACGAGCGCGGGCACCTGCCGCATCGGGTTGACGCCGGCCATGCGTTCGCGCTCGGACTCGCTCTCCCATGTGGCGACGTCGACCGTGTCGACCTGCGCGCCGATCAGCGTCAGCGCGGCGTGGATCGGCGTGGCGCCCGAGCCGGGCGCGCCGTAGAGGGTGTAGCGGTCGCTGGCGGCGGATGAGGAAGTCATCCGTCCAGATTACTGCAGGCTTGCGCCTGTTGTCACGCCGCCAGCAGCGCGTCGACTTTCTTCAGGCCTTCGAGCGTGTTGAAGCAGGCCTCGGCCACTTCGGTGCCCTTGACCGCGAAATGGCGGTGGAAGTACTTGCGATGCTCCACATGCTCGTGGAAGTGATGCGGCGTGAGCACGGCCGAGAAGATCGGCACGTCGGTCTCCAGCTGCAGCGACATCAGCGTGCTGACGACAGTGCTCGCGACGAACTCGTGGCGGTAGATGCCGCCGTCGACCACCAGCGCGCACGCGACGATGCCCGCGTACTTGCCCGAGTTGGCCAGTCGCTTGGCATGCAACGGAATCTCGAAGGCGCCCGGCACATCGAAGATGTCGATGAGGTCGCGCGCCACGCCGAGCCGTTCCATTTCGGCAAGGAAGGCATCGCGTGCCTGGTGGACGATGTCGGAATGCCACTGCGCCTCGACGAAAGCGATGCGCTGGCCGCGCGGCGAATCCGATGCGGCAATGGCGGAGAGGGGAAGGTCGTTGATCTGACTCATGGTGTGCCTCTTGAAGCAGGTTTCCTGAATCAGGGCGCACGAAACCACAGGGCAACTCGCGCGCTCTGTGAAAGAAGCGCGCGGGCCGACCCGCATTTCGCGCTCTCTTTCATCCGGACTGTGACCGTCGGCTTCGGAATTGCACCGAAATCTGCTGACCCTTCGGCTTGCGCGTTGCAGCAAGCCAAAGGCGCTCGCGGGCTCGTGCAGCTTTCGCTGCCATTACCGCCGGTGGGGAGTTTCGCCCCGCCCTGAGAACGCTTGCCGTCCGGCGAACCGGACAACGGCGCGATTCTAGGAGCAGCCCCCGCGCACAAGATGTCGCCGGCGCGCCAGACCTTCGGCCGCGCGGGGATTTTCTTCAGAAGCGATACGCCGCATTCGCCGTCACTGTACGGCGCTGGCCGTAGAAGCAGTCGCCGCGCGCCAGGCAGGTCGTGATCTGCACCTTGTCGGTCAGGTTGGCGATGTTGAGCGACAGGCGCAGAGGGCCGTTGTCCCAGGCGACCATCGCATCGAACAGCGTGGCCGAGGGTGTGCGGATGCCGTCCATGCCGTCCCACGATTCACCGAGGTAGCGCACGCCGCCACCCACCGAGAAGCCGGGCACGCCGCCAATGGAGAAGCGGCGTGTCACCCAGGCCGAGGCCGTGTGCTTGGGCACGCCGGAGATGCGCTTGCCCAGGTCCGAGCCGTTGCTGCGCGATACGCGTGCGTCGGTGTAGGCGTACGAGGCGATCCAGTCCCAGTCGCGCGCGATGCTGCCCTTGTATTCCAGCTCCAGGCCTTTCACGTGCACTTCGCCAAGCTGCACGTTGTTGAGCGGATTGGTCGGGTCGGTGGTCTTGCGGTTGGTGTCGCGCAGGTCGTACACGGCGGCCATGAACGAGGTGCGCTGGCCTTCGGGCTCCCACTTGATGCCGGCTTCCCACTGCTTGCCGCGTTGCGGCTTGAAGGGCGTGTTGTTCAGGTCGACGCCACCCAGCGGCAGGAACGATTCGGCATAGCTCAGGTAGGGCGCCCAGCCACCGTCGGCCAGGTAGATCAGGCCCGCGCGCTTGGTGGTGGCCTTGTCGTCGGCCGTTGCAGTGGGCCGGCCTTCGGTGTTGGTGGTCGCCTTGTCATGGCGCAGGCCCAGCAGGCCGATCCAGCGGCCGTACTTGACCTGGTCCTGCGCGTAGATGCCGACCTGCTTTTGCACCACCTCGGGCGAGCGCGTGTAGCTGGTCGGCGGCGTGTAGTTGCCGTAGACCGGCGCGTAGACATCGAGCGCTCCGGCGCGCCCGCGGCCCGACAGCTTGGACGTGGTGTTGCGCTGGAAGTCGGCCCCGACCAGCAGTGTGTGCTCTGCCTCGCCGGTCTTGAAGTGGGCTTCGGCCTGGTTGTCGAGCAGCAGCATCTTGCCGCCGTTGATGTCGCTGCTCAGGTCGCGTTCGATGGTGCGCTGGTCGGCGTTGAACACCGGCCGCGCGGGCCGCCGGGTGAGGCGATTGGCGGTGAAGCTGGTGTACGACGTGTTGTAGATCACCTTGCTTTCGGTCGCGCGCAGGTTCTGCCGGAAGGTCCAGGTGTCGTTGAGGCGGTGGCTGAACAGGTAGCCGAGCGAGCTGTTGCGCGAGTCGTAGCGGTCGAAGCCCGGCTCGCCGGTGAAGGTCGAGGTCGGGATCGGCCCGTAGAGCGAAGGCTGCAGCGTGCCTTGCCATGGAAAGAAGCCGATCAGCGAGCCGCTCTTGTCCTTCTGGTAGAGCGCCTGCAGCGTGAGCGAGGTGTCCGCGCTCGGGCGCCAGGTCAGCGAGGGCGCGACCACGACGCGGTCGTCGGCCACGTGGTCGACCTGCGTGCCGCTGTCGCGCCCCACGGTCACGAGGCGATAGAGCCACTTGCCTTCGGTATCGAGCGCGCCGGTGAAATCGGCCGCGATCTGCTTGCGGTTGTAGTTGCCCCATTGCAGTTGCACCTCGCGCTGCGTCTCGGCCTGCGGCCGCTTCGAGACGAGGTTGAGCACGCCGCCAACCCCGCCCTGGCCGTAGAGCACCGACGAGGGGCCGCGCAGCAGCTCGACGCGCTCCAGCGTGTACGGCTCGGCTTTGGTTGTGTTGTAGACGCCGTAGCCGCGCTGCAGGCCATCGAGGTATTGCACCGCGTCGCCGCCGCGCACCTTGAACGAATCGACGCGGCTGTCGAAGTAGCTCGACACCACGCCGGCCGTGTAGTTGGTGGTTTCGCGCAGCGTGAGCACGCCCTGCGCCTCCATCTGGTCGCGGGTGACGACCGAGATGGCCTGCGGCGTTTCGATCAGCGGCGTGTCGGTCTTGGTCGCGCTGCCGCCGCGCTTGGCGACGAAGCCGGTCACGGGGCCGTGTGCGGTTTCGCCCGAGTCGCCCGACACGGTGACGGTGGGCAGCGCCCTGCGCGGCTCGCCGGTTTCGTCCTTGTCCTCGGCATAGGCCGGTGCGGCGGCGCTCAGCGCCAGTGCGGTGGCTGCGAGCGTGGCCCGGCGGCAGTGCGAGAGGCGAAATTGTTGGCGGTTTCTGGATGTCATGTGCAGCTTCTCCTGTGTCCTGCGATAGGGGAGTGGCTGCGGCACGCGCTCGCGGCGTGCCATGGCTTCTCGAATCAAATGATGAGTGCGACGCGCGCGACCGGTCGCGTGCCCGGGGTGGGCAAACGGCTGGTGTTGTGGGTCTTGTGGCGTCGCGGGGGAGGGTCAGCCACCGGTCGCGACGGCATGGCGTCGGTCCTGTGCGGCTGTCGTCTTCGTTCCTTCGAAGACGGCTGGCGGGCCCTTGTCGGGCGGCTGGCTGAGGGGCGCGATTATAGAGAGAAGCGGTCGCATCAGCGGCCGGCCAGGAACTGCGTCATGCGATGCAGTTCGTCGTCGAGCGCCGCGCGAAACGCCGCGTCGCGTGGCTTCTTGTCGACATAGCCGAAGGCCGGCTGCAGACGGCCTTCGGGCGCCGTCACGTTGGCCCAGCCGATCACGCGGTCGTGCCACAGCATCGGCAGCGCGTAGTAGCCGAACTGGCGCTTCGGCGCGGGCGTGTAGGCCTCGAACTTGTATGTCCAACCCCACAGCAACTCGAAGCGGCGGCGGTCCCACACCACCGGGTCGAAGGGCGCGAGCAAGCGCACCGCGTCGTCGGGTGCGTGGCGCCGCGAAGCGGGGTTTTCGTCGGCGGGCCAGTACCAGGTCGTGCCGTCGATGCGGCAACTGGCAAGTTCTTCGCGGGCCAGGCGCAGGGCGGCCTGCGTCTGCGTCGAAAGATGCGGGGCGCCGTAGCCCAGCAGGCGCACGAGATACGTCAGGCTTGCTGCGGGCAGCGGCGCGTACTTGCGCACCACCAGCGCGATCAGCGCGGCGGCGCGTTGTGCACGGCCGGCGGGGCTGTCGTCCGCGGGCTCGTGCGTCACCGCCTCATAGACGCGCGTGCCGCTGTCGCGCCGAACCACGCGCAGCATCCCCCGGTAGTGCAGGCCATCGAGCAGGTGCGTGGTCGCGTTGCTCGATCCGCCCCAGTAGTTCTTCACGCTGCCGTGAGCGAAATGCTGTTCGACCTGGCGCGGATGCACCGGGCCGTGTTCCTGCACATAGGCCAGTACTTCAGCTGCCTTGCGCCGCGTGTCGGCGTCCCATGCGCGCTTGGCTTCGCGTGGATGCATCAGCGCGAGATGTTCACGCGGCAGGAAGCCGTAGTTGACGAGGCAGTCTTCCTCGATGGCTAGCCGGGTGTAGCGGTTTTCGAGATCGCCAGCGCGGTAGTCCTTCACGCGGTGGCGAAGTGTCAGGTCTTGCGCGCGCGCCGGGGCCCGGATCGGGTCGGCTTGCACGAAGCCGAGTTGGCGGATTGCGCCCGGCAATGTGGTGGGCTTGAAGAGGGTGCGCGCTACCGCATAGCGGCGAAGGTCGTCTAGGGTCGGGTCAGCCATGGGGCGAATTGCAGCACAGGTGGCTGTTTTTCGCTTCGTCTTGCTGTTGTGTGTTTTGGGGCGCTGCTGTTCAGGGCGTCGCTCCCGCCGACACGGTGCTCTTTTTCGCGAATGTCCCCCGCTTCGCTCCTCCTTTATTTCGCGAAAAAGAGCCCCGTATCGGCGCGAGCGCTGGACAGAGATGTGGTTGATCGGCGGTACATCAGCAGCGCGTCCTGTGCGAATGACGCCGGGTGCTCCCCGCAGCGAAATAAAGGAGGAGCGAAGCGGGGGACATTCGCGGAGGGGAGCTCCCGGTGTCATTCGCACTCGCCCCGAATGAACCCGCTCCCAAGCAGCGTCAAAGAACGAATGCCTCAGACAGGCGAAGCCCGCCGCCGATAGCCGCGTGGCGTGCTCCCCGTCCACGTGCGAAAGGCACGATGAAAAGCCGGCGTGTTGTCGAACCCGACCGAAGCCGCGATCCGGTCGATCGGCTCGCGCGTCTTCACCAGCCGCTGGATCGCGAGGTCGCGCCGCACCTCTTCCTTGACCGCGCGAAAGCTCGTGCCCTCCGTGGCGAGCTTGCGTGACAGCGCGCGCTCCGACATGTGCAGCGACACAGCAGCCTCGCCCAGCGACGCGCCGCTCGCGAGACGCGCGGCCACGAAGTCGCGCACCTGCGATGTCGTCGTGTCGTGGTCGAAGGTCACGAAGATCCAGTCGTCCGGTGCCCGGCGAACGAAGTCGAGCAACTCGCCACGCGTGCGCCGGAAAGTCTGGCGCAGCACCGTCTCGGAAAAACTGACCGAGCTGGCGTCCTGGCCGAACAGCACCGGGCCCGGAAACAGCTTCGCGTATTCGTCGAACTTCGCGGGGCGAGGGAAGGCAAAGCCAACGCCTTGCACCGGCAACTGCCGCCCGAGCAACCACGAGGCGACGCCATGAATCAGCTTGACCATCAACTCATGGCCGAAGGGCGTCGGCGTGGTGCTGTCTTGCCGTGGCGCGATGGTGATGGTCGCCACGCCGTGGGCTCGCACCATGCGCAGGCGGTAATCGTCGAGCAGCAGGTTCCAGAAGCGCGTGAAGCGATACATCGCGACCATCAGCGAAGGCGCATCGAGCAGGCTGAGCCCGAGGTACTTGAGTGCGCCCGCGCGGATGGGCCGCGACCACAGGCCGAGCATTTCATCGCCCATGAAGAGCGCGATGCGCTCGTACATCTTCACGAACTGCTCGCGGGTGACGCGCGCACCGTCTTGCCGCAGCAGTTGCGGCGAGATGCCGGCCTGCGTGGCCAGCGCGTCGATGTCATGCGGGCTCAGGTGCCGGCGGGCGCCGCTGAGCATGTTCTGCAGGAAGCTGATGGGGACGGTGGAGCGCTCGTCCGCGGCCGTCGCCGGGTGTGGGGTCATCTTTGAAGGCGGGAACGATCTGGCGGATTTTGCAAATGAATGGGCGCGATCTGCAAGCTGGACTGGCGCGGCCGGCGATATCGTAGCCCTGAAGCACCGCCCACGTCGTTGGCGGAATCCGCAATATTCAAGGAGCTTTGCCGTGAGCCAGAAAAACGTCACCGTCCACATGGACGAAGAGGTCGTCGTCGTCACCCTGAACCGCCCCGCCAAGCGCAACGCCATCGACGAGGCCACGCTGGCCGAGCTGGACAGCGTGTTCTCTTCGCTGCCGCGCGAGGCCAGGGCCGTCGTGCTGACCGGTGCGGGCCCGCATTTCTGCGCGGGGCTCGACCTGAAGGAACACCACGACAAGGAACGCACGGCGGTCGACTTCATGCGCGTGTGCCAGCGCTGGCACAGCACCTTCGACAAGATCCAGTACGGCGGCATTCCGGTCGTCGCGGCGCTGCATGGCGCGGTGGTCGGCGGCGGGCTGGAACTGGCGGCCGCAACGCATGTGCGCGTGGCCGACCCGACCACCTACTTCGCGCTGCCTGAAGGGCAGAAAGGGATCTTCACCGGCGGCGGTGCCACGGTGCGCGTGGCGCGCATCATCACGCCGGGCCGCATGGTCGAGATGATGCTGACCGGCCGCGTGCTGACCGCCAAGGCCGGCATGACGCTGGGCCTTGCGCACGAGATCTCCGTGCCCGGCGAAAGCCTGCGCGCTGCGCTCGCGCTCGCCAAGCGGGTGGCGAAGAATGCCGCGCTGTCCAACTACGCGATGGTCACGTCGATCAGCCGCATCGCCGACATGTCGGCCACCGACGGCATGTTCGCCGAATCGTTGATGGCGGCAGTGGTGCAGACCGGCGGCGAAGTGCAGACGCGGCTGGGCGCCTTCGTCGACAAGTCGCTGGCCAAGGTCACGCCGCAGCATGCGGCCGTCGGTGCAGGCTGACGCGACTCAGGCCTCTTGGTCGAAGGCCCGCTGCAGTTCGTGCCCGAGGTCCGCAACCAGGGCTTCGCGTTGGGGTGAAGGGCGCCAGAAGCTGCGCACCACGCCGCCGGTCGATTCCCATTCGGGGTGATTGCGCGCCGGTTGCGCTACGCGCACCGCAGCCGCCGCGGCGCGCGTGGGTGCATCGCCGTCTTTCGGCGTCTCGGCGCTGATGCGCTGCGTGGCCGCATGGCCGCGCTGCTCCAGCGCCTGCGTGAGCTTGAGCTGCCATGCGACCAGCGCGAACAGCACGCCGTCTTCGACCGTGAGTTCGTGCACGTCGCGCAGCTTGTTGGCGATCTTGCGGCCCAGCGGCCCCCAGCCTTGCGAGACCGCACCGCCGATGGCGCCGCCCAGGGCCGCGCCCGCGCCGAGCGAGATGCCGGCCACGGCCAGGTCGGCGACCACGCCCACAGCGGCACCGATGACGGCGCCCTTGCCCAGTCGCAGGCCTGCGTCCTTCATGGCTTCGGGGCTGAAGAAGTCGAGCGTCCAGCGGCCTTCGATCATGGGCAGCGGTGCTTCGTCGGCGTCGCCCTGGCGGAAGCCGTAGAGCGCGAGCAGGTCGTCGGTGCAGCGCTGTGCCTTGTCGAACACGGCCTTCTGCAACGCGGTGACCAGCGTTTGTCGACGCGCCGTGTCTGCGAACTCGGTGGCAGAGACGGTGCGGCGCACGGCCGCGGCATCGACCAGCAAGGCGGCGATGCGTGCGCAGGCGGACTGCCGGCGCTGGCCGGCTTCGGCGTCCAGCGCATCGACCACGCCGCGCAACTGGTCGCGGCGGTCGCGCAGCAATGTGGCGAGGTCGTTGTACAGGTCCTGCTCCGCGCCGACGAAAGGGGCGGCCGCATCGAAGCGCACCTGCACATGCAGGCCGTAGGCGGAGAGCAGTTCTTTCCATGCTGCCTCGCGGCTGGCGGCGTCGCGCACGAAGTTCAGCACCGGCAGCACGGGGCGCGCGCAGGAGTTGAGCAGCTCGATTTCGTCGCGGAACTTCGGCAGCACCGGCTCGCGCACGTCGATCACGAGGAAGGCCGCGTCGATGTCGAGCATGGTGCGCAGCACCTTGGCTTCCTGCTCGAACACGCCGTGGGCTTCGGGGCCCTGCAGGAACTGGCGGATGCGCTCGGGCGGCGTGGCTTGCGCATCGAAGCCTGCGAGGTGTTCGCGCAGGGCGACGGCATCTTCCAGGCCCGGTGTATCGAAGAAGCGCACGGCGGCTTGCCCGTTCACTTCGAGGTCGACCGATTCGACATGGCGCGTGGTGCCGGGGCGCTGCGACACTTCGCCGAAATTGACGCGCCGCGTGAGCGTGCGCAGCAGCGAGGTCTTGCCCGCGTTGGTGTGGCCGACCACGGCGATGCGGATGGGTGACGTCATGCTGTGGGTCCCAGTCCCTGCAATGCGGTGTCGAGCTTGTCGCTGGCCGCGATGCGTTCGAGGCCACTGTCGCGCAGCCAGTCGAGCCAGCGTTGCGTTGCCGCGGCGCCGGGCGCTTCGGCCAGCCACAGCCGGCATTCGCCGCAATGTGCCAGCACTTCGCGCACGAAGCGTTCGGTGCCACGGTCGGGGCTCGATGCGGCATGGCACACCAGCAGCACGGTGCGCGGGTGCGCCTGCGCCAGTTGGTCGAGCAGCGCGCGACGTGCGGGGGCGCTGCCGTCGATGCGCAGCACCTGCGTGGCGTCGGCGGGCAGGGTGGCCGGCGGCCACGGCATGTCCGGCGGCAACTCGAAGCCGATGACGAACAGCATGTCCTGCTGTTCGGAAGCAGACAGCCCGGTGGGCACCGCACCACGAACGCGTCCGGGGTCGGCATCGACGATGGCAGCCGGCGCAAGGGCGGCGAAGCGGGCCAGCAGCTTGCGGTAGTACGGCTCGCGCCAGTCGGGTTGAAGCGCCTTGCTGCGGCGCTTCCAGATGGCTGCGCTGAGCAGCACCAGCGCCAGACGCGGCAGCAGCCCGTAGACCACGATGCAGCCGGTCAGCCACAACGCCCAAGTGCGCTGGCCCGCAGCGCCGGGCGCGGCAGCCAGCACGGTCGCGGCATCAGGCACCGGAAAGCCGAGTTGCGCCGGCGCCCAGCCCAGCACCTGGACCGCGCGCACGAAGAAGGCGGGATCGAGGATCGTCGTTTCCCAGCTCAGCGTGTAGCTGCGAAACGCGAGCGCGAACAGCATCGCGGCCAGAACGACGGCGAACGACAGCGACCAGATGCCGTGGCTCACGAGCCCGAAGGCCCAGGGCAGCAGTCGGGCGCGCGTCAGGAGGCCGGTGGTGGCGCGCACCAGCATCGGCGCCTGGCCGCGTTTGCCGCCGGCCACGCGGGCGGTGAGCGACAGCCAGATCCAGCCGAGCGATGCGGTGTTGAACGAGCCAAGGGGAAGCCACAGGCCGACCAGCCAGAGCAGCAGCGTCAGCGCATGCAGGCCCAGCAGGCTGACGAGCGCCACGATCACGTTGATGTGGCGTTCTCCACCGCCGACCACATTGCCGGCGAGGCCGAGGCCCGCGACAACGATCAGTGCCACCAGCCCGAGCAGCACCCACGGCGCCCATTGGCGGGCGCGTGCCAGTTCGGGTTGCAGGCCGAGGCGTTCTCCCAGTTGCAGTGCGCGGTCGGTGATCTGTGCCTGCCCGTCGGCCGCGCGAGTGGCGGCTGTGCGCATGGCTTGCGCGTCGTCGAGCGGGCCGTTCTGTTCGGCCCATCGGATCGCCTCGGTGATCACCGCATCCGGAAAGGGAGATTCGCGCAGCGCGGTGTTGGTCAACAGGGGCCCTTCGCAAGTAAAGCCCGGCGCAGCGGCAGGGCGCGCGAATTATGCCCGGCGCGCTGCGGGCGCCCATGACAAACGGGGCCGCGAGCGGCCCCGTTTGTCATGGCGTGCGAGTCGTTGACGCGTGCCCGGTCTCAGCGAAGGCCGAAGAACGAAAGCACGGCCACAACGACCACGACCAGACCGACGATGTAGATGATGGAATTCACGCGAGGACTCCGTTGTTGACGACAGCTTCAGCATCGCGCTGCAGGGGCGTTGCGACTGTCGGCAAGGGGCGGCGTGTGCTGTAGGCGCTTGCGAAGGGCCACCCCCATGACATATCCCCGGTTTGCGCGCCTTTCTCGCCCCTGGCTTCGTAGATGTGACGATTGTTTGCAATGCGCAACTGACATCCACGCAAGACTCTGGCCCTCCCCAGCCCGACCGATCTCCCGCTCCCCATGCGACTCACCGAGCAGTCTCCGTTCACCGGGTCCCATCCGGCCCACCCCGGCGCCCGTCCGCCCCGCCCGGCCGATGCCACTGCAGCACGGGTCAATGCACAGCTTCTGCCCACGCTGTTCGACCGTCTGCGCGACGAGGCGCCCAGTCGTACCTCGGAGTCGCCTTCGGACTACACCGTCACGCCGGCGCAAATGCGCGACATCGTGCAGCGCGACCTGGCCCATCTGCTGAACACCACCAACGCCGAAGACCTGATCGGCCGCACGCGCCATGCCGATGCGGCGTCTTCCAGCATCAACTTCGGCGTGCCGCCGCTGGCGGGCAGCTACCTGTCGGAGCGCAAGTGGGTGGACATCGAACGCATCATTCGCCGCGCCATCCAGGACTACGAGCCTCGCCTCATTCCCGAAACGGTGACGGTGGTGCCGCTCATGAAGGAGGGCGGCGCGGCCGAGGAATACAACGTCCTGCTGTTCGAGATTCGCGCCATGATCAATCTGCGGCCCTACCCGCTGGAGCTCACGGTGCAGAGCGCGGTCGATCTTGAAACCAGCCGCATGAGCGTGATCAGCACGGCGCGGTGAAGCGCCCGTCACGTCCCACGCCCCGCCCATCACTCTTCAGGGAATCGACGCATTCATGGAACCCCGACTTCTGGATTACTACAACAAGGAACTGGTCTACATGCGGGAGGCGGCGAGCGAGTTCGCCAGCTCGCATCCGAAGATCGCGCGCCGCCTGGGCATGCACGGCATCGAAGTGGCCGACCCGTATGTGGAGCGGCTGATCGAGTCTTTCAGCTTCATGTCGGCGCGCATGCAGATCAAGCTGGACGCGGAGTTTCCGCGCTTCACGCAGCGGCTGCTGGAGGTGCTGTATCCGAACTACCTGAGCCCCACGCCGTCGATGGCGGTGGCGCAACTGCACCCCAGCGTGAAGGAGGGCGACTTCACGCGCGGCTTCGTGGTGCCGCGCGGCACGGCCTTCCATGCGCGCGTGCCTACGGGCGAGGAAACGCCGTGCGAGTTCCGCTCCAGCCAGGACGTGACGCTGTGGCCCTTCGAGATCGTCGACGCCAAGCTCACCGGCGCGCCACCCGACATTCCCGCGCTGGAGCGCTATGTGCCGCCGCATGTGCAGGTGACGGGCGCGCTGCGCTTGCGCCTGCGCATCGTGGGCGAGATGGGTTTCAGCGCGCTGGTGGGACTCGACCGCCTGCCCGTGTACCTGCGCGGCAACGAGCAGGTCGCCTCGCACCTGTTCGAGTTGCTGCACACCTCGGCGGTGGCGACCTTCGTCGGCGAGCCCGGCAAGCTGATGGAGCGGCCGCACGTGGTGACAGATGGCGCGCTGGTGCATGAGGGGCTGGCGCCGGGCGAGGGGTTGCTGCCGCTGGCGTGGAACACCTTCCATGGTCACAACCTGCTGCACGAGTACTTCGCCTGCCCCGAGCGCTTCTACTTCTTCACGCTCACGCAGCTCGCGCCCGGTCTGGCGCGCGTGCCCGGCAAGGAGGTCGAGATCGTCGTGCTCCTGAGCAAGCCGCCGGGCGCGCTGGGTTCGCTGGTCGATGCGGGGCAGTTCGCGTTGTTCAGCACGCCGGTGGTCAATCTGTTCGAGCGGCGCACCGACCGCATCGAACTGAATGCGGCACAGCCTGAATTTCACCTGGTGCCCGATCGCTCGCGTCCACTGGACTTCGAGGTCTACTCGGTCCAGCGCATCGGGGGGCAGCAGGCGCAGACCACGGCGGAGCTGGAGTTCCGCCCGCTCTACCAGACGCTCAACGAAGACGAAGGCAACTACGGCCGCTACTTCTCGGTGCGGCGCGAGCCGCGGCTGGTGTCCGACACGGCGCGCAAGTACGGCACGCGCACGCCCTACATCGGCACCGAGGTGTTCCTGTCGCTGGTCGACCAGCACGAGGCGCCGTACCCCGACAGCCTGCGCTACCTGTCGGTGAAGGCGATGCTCACCAACCGCGACCTGCCGTGCCTGGTGCCGCGCAACGGGCATTCCGACCTGGCCGTGGCCGATTCGATCCCGGTGTCGGCGGTGGGCCTGATCCGCCCGCCGAGCACGCCCAAGTCGCCGTTCGCGCAGCGCGAAATCGCGTGGCGGCTGATTCGCCAGTTGGGCTTCAACCATCTGCCGTTGGCCGACATGCCGCATCGCGAGGGCGCGCAGGCGTTGCGCGACATGCTGCGGCTGTTCGTGACGGCCGACAACGACGTGCTGGCCCGCCAGATCGACAGCCTCGTCGGCTCGCGCATCCAGCCGGTCACGCGGCGCCTGCCGGGTGCGGGGCCGCTGATCTACGGGCGTGGCGTGCAATGCACGCTGAGCGTGGACGAAGAGGGCTTCTCGGGCACGAGCCCGTATCTGCTGGGGCTGGTGCTGGAGCACTACCTCGCGCGGCACGTGAGCATCAATGTGTTCACGCAGACGGTGCTCGAATCGATGCAGCGCGGGACTGTTGCCAAGTGGCCGGTGCGGATGGGTGGGCGTGGGATCGTTTGAGAGTCTGTGAGAGGGCTGTCGTGGGGATTCCGGTTAGCGCTGCTGTTCAGGGCGACGCTCCCGCCGACACGGTGCTCTTTTTCGCGAATGTCCCCCGCTTCGCTCCTCCTTTATTTCGCGAAAAAGAGCCCCGTATCGACGTGAGCGTTGGACAGAGCGGTTGTTGATCGCAGGTTCACCAGCAGCGTGCCCCAGTGCGAATGGCACCGGGTGTTCCCCGCAGCGAAATAAAGGAGGAGCGAAGCGGGGGACATTCGCGGAGGGGAGCACCTGGTGTCATTCGCACCCGCCCCGAATGAACTCGCACCCGCACCCGAAACAACAGCAGATCAGCGCTTTTTCTCCGCCCCGAGTGCCTGCTCCAGCAGCCAGCGCATCGCCGACCGCACCTCCTTGGTGTCGGCGCCTGCGTCGATTTCCAGCGCTGCCCGGTCGAAGGCGGCCGACAGCAACTGGGACAGCGCATCGACCGACACCTCGCCCCGTCCCATGTCGGCCTGGATCAAGCCCTGGCGCAGCGAGTTCGCCGCGTTCGCGTCGTCCATGGCCATGATCTCCGTCATGCCGAGCACTGCGGGGCCGTCAATAAGCAGCAGCCTGGTGCGGCCCGGCACAGTCATCGCGTTCAGGTAAGCCTCGCTTCCTTCGACCAGCGCCTCGCGCGGCGCAAGCTGCTCGGGCGTGGCCGCTTCGATGTCGGCGGCCACAGCTTCCGACTCGCGCACCAGCACCTGCCTGAACAGATCGCGCTTGTCGGTGAAGTGGTGATAGAGCGCCCCGCGCGTGATGCCTGCAGCCACCGCGATCTCTGGCGTGGAAGTGTCGCCATAGCCCTTGCTGACGAACAAAGTGCGGGCTGCCTCGATCAGCGCGAGGCGGGTGGTTTCGGTGCGTTCGCGGTTGGTGCGTGTGGGGGCTTTGACCATCGCCCTAATTTACATGCAGCCTGTTTGTGGATTAATATTTAACTTACATTCAGTCTGTATGTTTTATATGAAAGGAAGAGCGCCATGAAAGTAACGAGCTTCTACCCCGTGGTCATGACCCATGACGTCGCCGCAACGGCGGCCTTCTACCAGCAGCACTTCGGCTTCACGGCGCTGTTCACGAGCGACTGGTACGTGCATCTGCAATTGGAGGGCGACGCAGCGGTCAACCTCGCCGTGCTCGACGGGCGGCACGAGACGATTCCGGCACCCGCGCGCGGGCAGGCGGTGGGTGGCCTGCTGTTGAACTTCGAGGTGGACGACCCCGATGCGGTCCACGACCGGCTGAAGGCGGCCGGCCTGCCGATCCTGCTGTCGCTGCGTGACGAAGCCTTCGGCCAGCGTCACTTCATCACCAGCGACCCCAACGGCGTGCTGATCGACATCATCAAGCCGATCCCGCCGAGCGGGGAGTTCGTGCAGCAGTACGAGGCCGGCGCGCTGCCGACCTGACTGCCGATCAGGCGCGCAGCGCTTCGCCGTCTTCCGGGTCTTCGCCCAGGAACCCGCCGCTCTGGTGCGCCCACAGCCGCGCATACAGGCCGCCTTGCGCCATCAGCGTACGGTGATCGCCTTCTTCAACCACGCGGCCTTCGTCGAGCACGATCAGGCGGTCCATCGCCGCGATGGTCGACAACCGGTGCGCAATGGCGATCACGGTCTTGCCTTCCATCAGCGCGTACAGGCTCTGTTGGATCGCGGCCTCGACTTCGGAATCGAGCGCGCTCGTGGCTTCGTCGAGCAACAGGATCGGCGCGTCTTTCAGCATCACGCGCGCAATGGCCACGCGCTGGCGCTGGCCGCCCGAGAGCTTGACGCCGCGTTCGCCCACGTGCGCCTCGTAGCCGCGCCGACCGCTGGCATCACCCAGCGTCTGGATGAAGTCGTGCGCCTCGGCGCGCCGGGCGGCTGCCTCGATCTGCGCGGGCGTGGCGTCGGGCCGTCCGTAGGCGACGTTGTCGGCCACCGAGCGATGCATCAGCGAGGTGTCCTGCGTGACCATGCCGATGTGGCTGCGCAGCGAGTCCTGCGTGACATGCGCGATGTCCTGCCCGTCGATCAGGATGCGGCCGCTTTCCAGGTCATGAAAGCGCAGCAGCAGGTTCACCAGCGTCGACTTGCCGGCGCCGGAACGGCCGACCAGGCCGATCTTCTCGCCGGGCTTGACCGTCAGGTTCAGGTCTTCGATCACGCGGCGGCCTGCGTCGCCGTAGCGGAAGCTCGCGTGCTCGAAGCGGACTTCGCCGCGCGGCACGTCGAGCACGGTGGCGTCGGGCGCGTCGAGCACGGTGCGCGGGCGCGACAGCGTTTTCATGCCGTCCTGCACCGTGCCGATGTTCTCGAACAGGCTGGTCATTTCCCACATGATCCAGTGCGACATGCCCTGCAGCCGCAGCGCCATCGCAGTGGCCGCAGCCACCGCGCCCACACCCACCGCGCCGTTCGACCACAGCCACAGCGCCATGCCCGCCATGCCGGCGGTCAGGCCCATGCTCAGTGCGTGATTGACGATCTCGAACGCGCTCACCAGCCGCATCTGGCCGTAGCCGGTGTGCATGAATTCGCGCATGGCATCGCGCGCAAAGCCGGCCTCGCGCTGCGTGTGCGAGAACAGCTTGACGGTCGCGATGTTGGTGTAGGCGTCGGTCACGCGGCCGGTCATGAGCGAGCGCGCATCGGCCTGCGCCTTGCCGACCTTGCCCAGGCGCGGCACGAAATAAATGAGGGCGCAGATGTACAGCACGAGCCAGATCACGAAGGGCCACGCCAACTGCGCGTCGAGTACGCCCACCAGGATGATCATGGTCGCGACATACACGCCCATGGCCACCAGCACATCGGCCAGCACGAACACGGTTTCGCGCACGGCCAGCGCGGTCTGCATCACCTTGGCCGTGATGCGGCCGGCGAACTCGTCCTGGTAGAAGGCCATGCTCTGGCCCAGCATCAGCCGGTGGAAATTCCAGCGCAGGCGCATCGGCAGGTTCACCGCCAGCGTCTGGTGCTTGACGATGGTCTGCAGCGCCACCACGCCGATGCTGACCACCAGGAAGGCGGCCAGCCACAGCAGCGTGTCGCCACGCTCGGCCCACAGGCGCGAGGGTACCTGCCCGCCGAGCCAGTCGACGATGCGCCCGAGAATCGCGAACAGCGCGGCCTCGAAGATCGACATGACGGCGGTGAGCGCCGCCATCGCGGCGATCTTGCCGCGCACGCCGTGCGTGCAGGCCCAGAGAAAGGCGAAGAAGCCTTGTGGCGGCAGCGCGGGTTCGGCGGCGGGGTAGGGGTGAAGTAGTTTTTCGAAGAAGCGGAACAAGGCGAGCGGTCTCCCAGATAGCTCGCAACTTTAGCCGCGCATGCATGACCTTGCCCCGAAAAGGTGCGTTCTCTGAACGCTCCTTCTAGGGCCTGCGAGCTTTCTCTTCGGCAGGCACCGCCCGGGGCGCAGCCTTTGGTTGCAGGCCACCCAGCCGTTCGCTCAGGAAGTCGATGAAAGTACGCAGCTTGGGCGACATGTACTGCCGGCTCGTGTACACGGCAAAAAGCGTGACGGGTGGTGAATCGAAGTCGGGCAGCAGCCGCACCAGCTTGCCTTGCGCAAGGTCGTCGTCGATCAGCCACAGCGGCATGAAGGCGATGCCCATGCCGGCGCGCACCGCATGCAGCGTGAGCGTGGTGTCGTCGGAGCGCATGGCCGGTGTGAGGCGCAGCGGAAACATCCGCCCGCCCGGCCCCTTGAGCGCGAGGTTGTCCAGGTTCACGTAGCTGGGCACGATGGCGCCAAAGCGCGCCAGGTCGGCGGGCAGGTCGGGGTCGCCGCCCGCGCGCTTCAGGTACGCCGGTGTGCCCGCGAGGTAGAAGGGCACGCGGCACAGCGGCCGGGCGATCAACGCGGACGACAGTTCCTGCGTGGCGCGCAGTGCAAGGTCGTAGCCGTCGGCCGCGAGATCGACCTTGCGGTTTTCGAGGTGCATGTCGACCAGCACCTCCGGATAGCGTTCGCGGTAGTCGGCCAGCACGCGCGCAAAGCGCGGCGTGGCACACCAGACCGGCGCGCTCACCTTGAGCTGGCCGCGCGGCGTTTCGCTGGTCTGGCCGATGGCGGCTTCGGCCGCGTCGAGCAGGTCGAGCGCGCGGCGGCTCTGCTCGTACCAGGCGGTGCCGGCTTCGGTCAGGCTCAGGTGCCGGCTCGAACGGTGCAGCAGCCGCGCGCCGAGCGACTTCTCGAGCTGGGCCACGTGCTTGCTGGCCATCGGCGGCGACATGCCCAGGCGCCCGGCCGCGGCCACGAAGCTGCCGGCCTCGACGACTTCGCGGAACACGCGCAGGCTGGTCATCTGGTCCATGTGAGCCTCTTTGAAGATTTCCTGTGGGGAACTGATTCGATGCATCCTAGCTTGTCGATTTCCTGGGAGGAAATGTCTACAGTCGATGCAACGCCTTCAAGGAGCATCGACTTGACCCACGACAACACGAACACCTCACGCCTGCCGACCTACTTCATCTCCCACGGCGGTGGCCCCTGGCCCTGGATGAAAAAGGAAATGGGCCCGACCTACGACCAGCTTGCCGCCTCGCTCGCCGACATGCCAAGGCAGATCGGCCGCACGCCCAGCGCGATCCTCATGGTGTCGGCACATTGGGAGGCGCCTGCCTTCACGGTGCAGGGCAATCCGAAGCCTCCCATGATTTACGACTACGGCGGCTTCCCGGCCCACACCTACGAAGTGCACTACGACGCGCCGGGTTCGCCCGAACTCGCGCAGCGCGTGCAGGCGCTGATTGCCGCCGCAGGGCTGCCGGTGCAGATCGATCCCGAGCGCGGTTACGACCATGGCATGTTCGCGCCGATGGCCGCGATGTACCCCAAGGCCGACGTGCCGGTGGTGCAGTTGTCGCTGCGGCGCGGGCTCGACCCGGCCGAGCATCTGGCGCTGGGCCGTGCGCTGGCACCGCTGCGCGACGAGAACGTGCTGATCATCGGCAGCGGCCTGAGCTATCACAACCTGCGCAATTTCGGTCCGCAGGCACATGGTGTGTCGAAGGCCTTCGACGACTGGCTCGACGAGGCGGTGGTGCAGGGCAAACCCAGCGAGCGCAGCGAACAGTTGCTGAACTGGGCCGCTGCTCCTTCGGCGCGGATGGCGCATCCACGTGAAGAGCACCTGATTCCGTTGATGGTGGCGGTGGGTGCGGCCGAGGCCGATGCTGGGGAGCGCGTGTACCACGAGGACGCGTTCATGGGCGGGCTTGTGGTGTCCAGCTATCGCTTCGGGGCTGTTTGATATTTGTGTTGTCGGGTGTAATTCTTGGCGCTTGCTGTTCAGGGCGGCACTCACGCCGACACGGTGCTCTTTTTCGCGAATGTCCCCCGCTTCGCTCCTCCTTTATTTCGCGAAAAAGAGCCCCGTATCGACGTGAGCGCTCAGAGCGGTCGTTGATCGGCGATCACCAGCAGCGTGCCCCAGTGTGAATGACGCCAGGTGCTCCCCGCAGCGAAATAAAGGAGGAGCGAAGCGGGGGACATTCGCGGAGGGGAGCACCTGGTGTCATTCGCACTCGCCCCGAATGAACCCGTCTTGAAAAACAGTGCCCTGAACAACAGCGGCACCAAGAACAGACAAACCTAAGACCCGCGACGCCCAACCCCATCCGCATCGACCAGCCCCACGCGCGTCTGCCGCCCCCATGTGCCGCGCCCTGTCAGGAAGGTCCACCAGCCCCACGCAGCACCCGTGTGCCGCAGGATCTGAAAGGTGAAGGGCTCGATCAGCGCGGCGAGGACCGCTTGAACCATGTTGGCCTCGCTGTGCTGGCCGATCCAGCGTCGGTAAAGAAACACCGACCACAGATGAAAGGCGAGGTCGAGCACGATCTTCGCGCCGATCACGCCGGCCACCGGTGCGAGCACGCCGAAGTTGCCTCGCACCAGGTACATCAGCAAGAGCCCGAATGCGGCCAGCCCGTAGAGCGGTTGCAGCGTGTCGATCGCCTTCACCGGCAGCATCGCGATACCGAGCCAGCCATAGCGCCGGTCGCCCACCATCGCGCGATACCAGTACTGCGTCTGCAGGAAGCCGCCGAACCAGCGCCGGCGCTGACGCAGGAAGGCACCCGTGCTGCTCGGCGCGTCGGTGTGCGCCTGCGCATCGCCGAGCACGCGCACAGTCCACGGCAGGCCGTGCGCCTGGGCATGGCGATGCAGGCGATGGATGAGTTCGTAGTCCTCCACCAGGCAATCGGTGTCGAAGCCACCGACCGCGCGCACCGCGTCGAGCCGGAAGCCCGCGAAGGCGCCCGAGATCAGCAGGAGACCGTTGACGCGCATCCACGCATAACGCGAGAGAAAGTTGCGGATGTATTCGTAAGTCTGGAACCACTGGAAGCAGCGCCCCGCCAGCGTGCGGCTGCACACCGGCGTGATGACGCCCGTGGCCGCCACCAGGTTCGGCTCGGAAGAAAACGCATGGCGAACGGCGGCGATGGCCTTGTGGTCGAGCAGCGTGTCGCCGTCCACCGTGAGCACCGTGTCGGTGTCGATGCAGAGAATGGCCGCGTTCAATGCCACCGCCTTGCCGCCGTGCGGCAGCCGCAGCCATGTCAGGCCGGGGTGCGTGGTGCTGGCTGCGCTCAGTTCGCCAAAAGCCGGTTCGACGAGGCCATAGCGGGTGGTGAGCAATTCGGCGGTGCCGTCGCTGGAGCCGTCGTCCGCAATCACGATGCGGTCGGGCACGTCGCTCTGGCCGAGCAGCGCGGCCAGCGTCACGGGCAGCACCGCCGCTTCGTTGTGCGATGCGACGATCACACCCAGCGTGTTGCGGCGCATGCGGCCCGCTTCGGCCGGCGCAACAGGCACGGGCCGTGGCCGCAGGATCGGCAAGGTCATCCAGCCGACGAACAGCAGCAGCACGGTGTCGTACAGCACATAGGCCACGCCGACCGACCAGGCCCGCACGTTGCCGACGCGAAAGGCCATGGCGAAGAGCAGGGCCCACAGCACGAGCACGCCGCCGTGAATCAGCCAGCTTCGCAGCGGGGTGCGGGGGGTGGACAGGCGCGGTGATGCAGCCACGAAGGCGCGTTGGAGGGAATCGTTCAAGAGGATGTGCCCGGGCGACGAACGGTGATACGCGAAAAATCGGCCAGCGGTTTCAAAAGGCCCAGGACAAAGCCGGGACAATCGAAAGCGCCACTGACTGAGTCGGCCTCCGCCCGAAAATTCCCCGCATGCTTGCACAAACCCGCTACACCCGAACCGCCATTGCACTGCATTGGCTGATCGCGGTGCTCATGGCCATCAACATCGCACTGATCCTGCTGGTCGACCATTACCCCGACGACTGGGTGCGCCCCGCCGTCGACACCCACAAATCGATCGGCATCACCGTGCTGGGGCTCGTGATCCTGCGGCTTCTGTGGCGTGCCACGCACCGGCCACCGGCGATGCCCGGTTCGTACGGGCCGCTCGAACGCTTCGCCGCGCATGCGGCCCACGGCGTGCTTTACCTGCTGATGGTCTTGCTGCCGCTGTCAGGCTGGATGCACGACTCGGCCTGGAAGGACGCGGCCACGCATCCGATGCAGCTCTTCGGGCTGTTCGAGTGGCCGCGCATCGGCTGGATCATGGCCGTCGAGCCCGTCGCCAAGGAAACCTGGCACACCGTGCTTGGCGGTGTGCACACCTGGGCCGGCTATGTGCTTTACGTGATGTTCGGGCTGCATGTGCTGGGCGCTCTCAAGCACCAGTTTCTCGACGGCGAAGCCGAACTCCAGCGGATGCTGCCATGAGCGCCGGCACCATGGAACAGGCCCGCACCGAGATCGCGCGCATCGATGCGCTTTCCACGCACCACGACCCGGTGCACGAAGGCGTGCGCGTGCGCTGGCGCCGCTTCGGCACCGACACCTCGAAGCCGCCGCTGGTGTTGCTGCACGGCGGCCACGGCAGCTGGATGCACTGGCTGCGCAACGCCGAGGCGCTGTCGGCCGGCCGCACGCTCTGGCTGCCCGACATGCCGGGCTTTCACGATTCGGATGCGCTGCCCCGCGTGGCACCCGGCGAAGATTCGCTCCCGCCGCTGCTGAAGGCGCTCGGCGGGACGCTCGACGCGCTGATCGGCGCGGGCACGCCCATCGACCTGGGCGGCTTTTCCTTCGGCGGCCTGACCGCCGCCCGCTTCGCGGTGCAGCGCGGCGCAATCCGGCGCCTGGCGCTCATGGGCAGCGGCGGCCACGGCACGCTGCGTCGCATGACGGTGCAAATGATCAACTGGCGCGCCGCACCCGACCGCGAGGCGGAACGCGCCGCGCTGCTGCACAACCTGGGGGCGCTGATGCTGCACGACAAGGCGGCCATCGACCCGCTGGCCTTCGAGATCCACGACATCTCCTGCCATGGCACGCGCTTTCGCAGCAAGGAGGTGTCGCTCGCGGGCGGCCTGCAGACCGCGCTCGACGCGCTGGGCGTGCCGACGCTGCTGCTCTGGGGCGAATACGACGTCACTGCCGACCCGCGACCGCTGGTGGCGCAACTGGTGGCAGAAGGGCCGGACCGCGAAGGCACGGTGATCGACGGCGCCGGGCACTGGGTGCAGTACGAGCGCGCCGCGCAGGTCAACGCGCGGCTGCTGGCGTTTCTGGGCTGACCCCCGGCCCTCACTGCTTGGTGAGGCCCAGCTTGCGGATCGTGCCGGCCCACTGGTCGTAGGTCGTGCGTGTCAGGTCGGCCAGTTGCTGCGGGGTCGACGATTCGGCTTCGTAGGCGCCCTGCCGAAAGAAGTCGCGCGTGGCCGGCATGGCCAGCACCTGCGCCAGCGCGGCGTTGAGCTTCGCGACCACCGGCGCCGGCATGCGCGCCGGCCCGTAGAAGCCCAGCCAGCTCGCCATGTCGACGCCGCTCACGCCTTGCTCGGTCATCGTCGGCACGTCGGGCAGCATCGGGCTGCGTTTGGGCGCCGCCACCGCCAGCATGCGGACCTTGCCGGTGGCCGTGTTCTGGATGGCGTTGGGCGCCGCGTCGAAGTAGTACTGCACGCGGCCCGCCAGAAAGTCTTTCGCCGCATCGGCGCCGCCCTTGTAGGGCACATGCACCACGTCCAGCCCGGCCTGCCGCGCGAACGCCTCGCCGTAGATGTGCGACGAGGTGCCGGTGCCGAACGAGGCGTAGCTCATCTTCCCCGGATTGGCCTTGATGTAGGCCACCAGCTCCTGCACGTTGCGTGCCGGCACGCTGGTGTGTACGGTCAGCACCAGCGGCCCGCGTGCGCCGAGCGAGATCGGCGTGAGATCCTTGAACGGGTCGTAGCGCACCTGTGCCAGCGTCTGCGGGTTCTGCGCCACCACGGAAGAGGGCGCGTACATGAAGGTGTAGCCGTCGGGCGCCGCGCGGATCACCTCTTCCGTCGCGAGGATGAAGCTCGCGCCCGGCCGGTTTTCGACGATCACCGGCGTCTGCAGCACCTCGCCGAGCTTGTTGGCGACGAAGCGCGCCTGCGAATCGGAGGCGCCACCCGCCGCAAGGCCGAGCACGATGCGGATGCTGCGGCCCTTTTCCGGAAAGGCCGCGGGCTGGGCCGCGAGCGTGGCCAGCGGCAGGGCAGCGGCGCCCAGTGCGATCCACGCGGTGAGGCTGCGCCTGGCGATGAAAAAAGAGGGAGTCATTGCTTGGACAAGCCTACCTGCTGCACCAGCGCACCCCAGCGCTCATAGGTCGAGCGCGTGATGCCGGCGAATTCTTCCGGCGTCGTTGCGCCGGCTTCGTAGCCACCCGAGAGGTAGAACTCGCGCACCTGCGGCATCGCCAGCACGCGCGTGAGCGCCGCGTTGAGCTTCGCGACCACCGGCGCCGGCATGTGCGCCGGCCCGTAGAAGCCGAGCCAGCTCGGCAAGTCGAGCCCTGCATAGCCTTGTTCGGCGAAGGTGGGAACGTCGGGCAGCGCGGCGATGCGCGCGTTCGCCGCGATGGCCAGCACCTTCACCTTGCCCGTGGCCGAGGTGATGATGGCCGACGAAGCCGAGTCGAACATGTACTGCACGCGCCCGCCGATCAGGTCTTTCGCCGCGTCCGAGCCGCCCTTGTAGGGGATGTGCACCGCGTCGATGCCGGTCTTCTTCACGAAGGCCTCGCCGTAGATGTGCGACGAGGTGCCCGCGCCGAACGAGGCATAGCTCACCTTGCCGGGGTGGGCCTTCACGTAGGCCACGAGTTCCTTCACGTTGTTGGCTGGCACCGTGGTGCTGACCGACAGCACCAGCGGCCCGCGCCCGCCCATCGAGATGGCGGTGAAGTCCTTGAACGGGTCGTAGGGCACCTGCGCGAAGGTGTGCGGGTTCTGCGCCATCGTGGAAGAGGGCGCGTACAGCAGCGTGTAGCCGTCGGGCAGCGCGCGCGAGACCTCGTTGGCCGCCAGCATGGTGCTGGCGCCGGGCTTGTTGTCGACGATCACGCTGGTGCCCAGCACCTCGCCCAGCTTCAGCGCCACGATGCGCGCCTGCGCGTCGGTGCCGCCGCCGGCCGTGAAGCCCACGACGATGCGGATGGGCTTGCTGCGCGCCGGAAAGTCCTGTGCCATGGCCAGCGGTGCCAGGCCCAGCAGGGCCGCGGCGCCAAGCACCGAGCCGAACGCACGGCGGGTGCCGTCGAGTTTTTTCATCAATGTCTCCGTTGTTCTGTCTTCTTATATTGATTTAGAAAATCATAAAAATCCATATTAACTAGGGAATACCCCGAACAAATGGCTTTTTATGGATTATGTGTTTGACAAAATGAACATTGAAATCAAAATACGATGAAACAGCCCATCCAAGACACCTATCCATGAAAACTGTCGTCCGCACCGACGAGCGCATCCTGTCCTCCGACATCTTCGATCGCGACAGCCGCGTCAAGCGCCCTGATCACGGCAGCTGGGCCGAGCCCGGCAAGAACATCCCGGTCTATCACCGCTGCGGCGTGCTGGTGGTCGGCGGCGGTCCTTCCGGCACCGCGGCCGCCGCAGCCGCGGCCCGCGCGGGCGCCGACGTGGCGCTGCTCGAGCGCTACAACCACCTGGGCGGCCTCTCCACCGGCGGCCTGGTGATCTGGATCGACCGCATGACCGACTGGGAAGGCAAGCTGGTGATCCGCGGCTTCGCCGAAGAACTGTTCGACCGCCTGCCCGCCGACGCCATCGCCGGCCCCTCGCGCGAAGACTGGGGCTCGCAGGACACGGCCAAGGCCGCGCACTGGTCGCAGCGCACGGCCGCCTATCACGGCGTGGTCACCTGGTCGCCCACCATCGACCCCGAGCGGCTCAAGCTGCTGTCGCAAGAGATCGTGCTGGAGCGCAAGGTCAAGCTCATCTATCACTCGTGGGCCGCCATTCCCATCGTGCAGGACGGCGCCGTGAAGGGCGTTGTGTTCGAGAGCAAGGAAGGCCGCATGGCGATCATGGCCGACGTGGTGGTCGACGCCACCGGCGACGGCGACCTGTTCGCCCGTGCCGGCGCCGCCTATGTGAACGACATCGAAGAAGCCGACGTGCACCACTGCATGAACACCTCGTGGCTGTTCGGCGGTGTCGACATGAACCGCTGGATCGCGTTCAAGGCCGGCCAGCCCGATGCGTTTGCCGGCTTCATGGCGCGCGGACGCGAGCAACTCGGCCTGTTCGAGCGGCCCTTCGTCTCGTGGCGCAACGACGTGGCGCTCTTCATGGGGCCGCGCCAGTCGGGCTACTCGGCACTCGACGTGGACGACCTCACGGCCGTCGAAGTGCGCTCGCACCGCGCGATGGCCGCGCACCTGGACTACTTCAAGGCGCACGCGCCGGGCTTCGAGGACGCCTACCTGATGCTGAGCGCGCCGCAGATCGGCGTGCGCCATGCTCGGCGCCTGAGCGGTGTGGGCGCGGTGCTGCGCAGCCAGTGGCCCGACGGCGTGGCGCTGGCCGACGAGATCGGCGTGTCGCCCGCGGTGTCGCCCAAGTTTCCGAACATCTCCATTCCCTATGGCGCGCTGGTGCCGCAGCAGCTCGACGGCCTCGTTGCGTGCGGGCGCCACATCTCGTGCGACCGCAACTCGCACGGCTTCATGCGCGAGATTCCGCAGTGCTGGATCACGGGCCAAGCCGCGGGCGTGGCGGCGGCGCTGGCGTCGCAAGGCGGCATTGCGCCGCGCTTCGTCGACACCGGCGCGCTGCAGTCCGCGCTGCTGGGGCAGGGCGTGTACCTGCGGACGGGCGCTGCGCAGGGCGTCGGGGTTTCCGACACGGCCGAAGCCGGCGCCTGAGTGCTCTGCCATGAACCCGACGGACCTGCTTTCGCGAGCCTCTACATTGCAGAGTCTTGCAAAGCGTTCAAAGGGTCCCTTCATGTCCACTGACAAAAACGACAGCTCTCTTTCCGTGGCCTCCTCCGATGCCGTCGCAGATTCACGCGGCGAACGCTCCGACACCGTGAGCGCGCTGGAGCGCGGCATCTCGGTGCTGCGCTGCTTCAGCGAAGAGCGCCCGGTTCTCGGCCACGCCGACGTGGCGCGCATGACCGGCATTCCGCGCCCCACCGTCAATCGTCTGGTTGCGACGCTGCTCTCCATGGGCATGCTCAAGCCTGCGCAGGCGGCCGACCGCTTCATGCTCGGGCCGGGCGTGGTGTCGCTCTCGCGTGTGTTCCTCGGCAGCCTCGACGTGCGCGCCGCCGCGCGGCCCAGCATGCAGGCGATGGCGGAGGAGGTTGGTGCCTCGGTCTACCTGGCGGTGCGCGACGGCATGGAGATGGTGCTGATCGAGGCCTGCCGCCCGCGCTCGTCGATGCTCTCGGCACGGCTCGACGTGGGCTCGCGCGCGCCGCTGGCCAACTCGGCACTGGGCCGGTCGTACCTCTCGGCTTTGCCCGAGGCGCAGCGCAACCAGCTGATCGATTCGATGCGTCTCTTGCGCGGCCCCGAGTGGGACAGCATCGCACCCAACATGAACCGCGCCATTGGCGAATCGAAGCGGCTCGGCTACTGCCTGTCGCTCGGCGAATTCCACCGCGAGATCAACTCGGTGTCGGTGCCGCTCATCGGGCCGGACGGCGAAGTGATGGCTCTCAACGGCGGCGGCGCTGCTTTCGTATTTACCGAAGACAGATTGCGCAACGAACTCGCACCGCGCCTGCACGACATCGCACTCACCATCGCGCGCGACATCGGGGGCCACGTACCCACACCCTCGCCGGGCTAGCAGCCCGGCCGGGGACATTCCCCACGACGACAGAAGAACGGAGACACAGGTCATGCACCTGAGCAACGAAGAAAAAGCCATGTATGACGGCCGCGACGGACCGGCCGTACAGAAGGCGATGGACCTGCTGATGCGCTACGGCGAAGCCCTCGGCGCCGAGCGACTGGTCGAGACGCGCAACGTCTGCGCCACCATCACCTCGACCACGCCTTTCCAGCGCGACTTCGCGCTTGCCAAGGGCGGCGGCATGGACGCGGTGTTCTCCGAATTCAGCCTCGACAGCCAGGAGACTGTGGAGATTCCGAAGTTCAAGGTCTTCACCAGCCACCTGCAGCTGGGCTTCGACCCCGGCCAGCCCGAGCGCATGGGCGTGAGCGAGGAGATCGTCCAGTTCTACAACCGGAGCGAACGCCATGCGGCCGGCCTGGGCGCGCAGATCATGAACACCTGCACGCCCTACCAGGTCGGCAACATCCCGACGCGCGGCGAGCACTGCGCGTGGATGGAGTCGTCGGCGGTGGTGTATTGCAATTCCGTGCTGGGCGCACGCACCAACACCGAAGGCCGCGAGAGCACCGGCGCCGCCATGCTCACCGGCCGCATTCCTTACTGGGGCTACCACCTCGACGAAAACCGCCGCGCCACGCATGTGATCGAACTCGACATCGAGGTCGAGTCGGTGCAGGACTGGGGCCTGCTCGGCTACTACATCGGCGAGCACGTGCAGGAGCGCGTGCCGGTGGTGCACAGCAAGCGTGGCATCGGCCGCGTGCCCAACCTGCCGCGGCTCAAGCACTTTGGCGCAGCCGCGTCGTCGTCGGGCGGCGTGGAGATGTACCACATCGCCGGCATCACGCCCGAGGCGTTGACGCTGGAGCAGGCGCTAGGCGGCCGCGCACCGGTCGAGGTGCTGCGCTACGGCGAGGCCGAGCGCCGCGCCACCTACGAGAAGATCAACGTCACCGGCAAGGATGCGGAAGTGCAGTACGTGATGCTGGGCTGCCCGCACTACACCATCGAGCAGATCTGGGAGGCCACGCAGCTCATCGAAGGGCGCAAGGTTCACCCCGATTGCGAGCTGTGGATCTTCACGCCGCGCGCCATCAAGTCGCTGGCCGATCGCAACGGCTACACCAAGATCATCGAAGACGCGGGCGGCATCCTCATGAGCGACAGCTGCTCCGCCATGAGCCGTGCGGTGCCCAAGGGCACGAAGACGGTGGCGCTCGATTCCGCCAAGCAGGCGCACTACCTGCCCGCCATCCTCGGCGTGCAGGCGTGGTTCGGCAGCACGGCCGAATGCATCGATGCCGCTTGCACCGGCCGCTGGAACGGAGCCTACGCATGAGCGACGCCGTCATCACCGAACAAACCATCGTCATCCACGGCCGCAAGGTAGTGGGCGGCGTTGCCGAAGGCGAAGCGCTGGTCACGCGCGACCGCATCTCGGGCTGGGGCGGCATCGACCCGCGCACCGGCACCGTCATCGAGACGCGGCATGAACTGCGTGGCCAGAGCTTTGCGGGCAAGGTGCTGGTGTTCCCGGGCGCCAAGGGCTCCTCGGGTTGGTCCGCGATGTTCCACATGACGCGGCTCATGAATTCGGCGCCGGCGGCGTTCCTGTTCAACGAGATGACGACCAAGATGGCGCTTGGCGCGGTGGTCACGCACGCGCCCTCGATGACCGATTTCGAACGCGATCCGCTTGAATGCATAGCGACCGGCGACTGGGTGCGCGTGGACGCCGACCGCGGCGTGATCGAGATCACCAAGAAGAACAAGACCGGAGACCGCCCATGACACGCCCCCTGCGCAGCAACTTCCCGCGCGGCTCCTACCTCTGGTCGGTGCGCAATGCGCACTGGCGTGCGCTCGGCATTCCGGAAGAGGATTGCGAGAAGCCCAAGATCGCCATCGTCAACAGCTCCTCGGAGCTGGCCGCGTGCTTCAGCCACCTCGACAAGGTGGCGGTGGAAATCAAGGCGGCGATCCGCGCGGCGGGCGGCGTGCCCTTCGAGATACGCACCGCAGCGCCCAGCGACTTCATCACCGGCGCGGGTGCGCGCGGCGCCTACATGCTGGGCGCGCGCGACCTCGTCACCAACGACATCGAGGTGGCCGTCGAAGGCGCGCAGCTCGACGGCATGGTTTGCCTCACCTCCTGCGACAAGACGGTGCCGGGCCAGCTCATGGCGGCGGCGCGGCTCAATATCCCGACGCTGCTCGTGCCCTGCGGCTACCAGCCCAGCGGCGAGTACCGCGGCAGGCACATGGACATCGAGGAGGTGTTCATCGGCGCGATGCACGCGGTCACCGGCAACCTGCCGGTGGAAGAACTCGTGGGCATGAGCCGCGAGGCGATTCGCGGGCCGGGCGTGTGCTCGGGCCTGGGCACGGCCAACTCGATGCACATCGTCTGCGAGGCGCTCGGCATGGCCTTGCCCGGCAGCGCGCCGGTGGCCGCGCTGAGCCCGAAGATGATGGACGACGTGCGCGCGGCGGGCACGCGCATCGTGCAGATGGTGCTGGACGACCTGAAGCCGCGCGACATCCTCTCGTCCGGCGCTTTTGCCAATGCGGTGCGCGCGGTGCTGTCCGTCGGCGGCTCGCTCAACACGGCCAAGCACCTGCAGGCCATATCGACCGAAGGCGAGTGCGGCGTCGACGTGTACGGCCTCTTCGAAAGCCTGGGCCCGATGACGCCGGTGCTCGCTGGCGTGCGGCCCATCGGCGAGCATTCGATCGAAGCTTTCGAGGCGGCGGGCGGTTGCCGTGCGCTGATGAAGCAGCTCGCGCCGTTGCTCGACACGGGCGCGCTCACGGTGACTGGCGGCACGGTGGCCGACAACCTGCGCACCGCTGAAGTGGCCGATGCCGAGGTGATCCGCCCCATCGACCGCCCGGTCGCGCCGTTGCCGGCCATCGTGCTCCTGCGCGGCAACCTCGCGCCCGAGTCGGGCCTCATCAAGACCGGCATCGCCGAGCGCAAGGTGCGGCGCTTCACCGGGCCGGCCGTGTGCTTCTGGACTTCGGACGCTGCCATCGCCGCGCTGAAGAACAAGGAGATCGTCCCCGGCCAGGTGATCGTGATGCGCGGCGCCGGCGCGTGCGGCGGGCCGGCCATGGGCGGGGGCGCATCGCGCGTGGTCTTTGCCGTCGACGGCGCGGGGCTTGGCGACCAGGTCGCGCTGCTCACCGACGGGCATCTCTCGGGTCTCGTCTGCAAGGGCCTCGTGGTGGCCGAGGTGTCGCCCGAAGCCGCGCTCGGCGGCCCGCTCGGGTTGGTGCGTGACGGCGACGTGATCACCATCGACCTCGATGCACGCCGGCTCGACATCGCTTTGACCGACGCCGAACTCCAGGCCCGCCGCGCCGACTGGCAGGCACCGCCGCCGGCCTTCGACACCGGCTGGCTGCAGCAGTACCGGCGCAACGTGAGCCCGCTTTCGAAGGGCGCCGTGCTCGTGCGCACCGAACGCCCCCAGCCCCCCGGCTAGACCTTTTTCCCCGGCCTTCGCCAACCGGTGCGGACACCCGTTCGCACCCGGTGGCGCAGCCCTGCGCGTGATTCCAGAAGTTTTTCAACCCAAGAGAAGAAGCAGGAGACAAAAAACCATGAAGAAAATTTTGATGTGGTCGGCCATCGGACTGGCCAGCAGCAGCGCGGCGCATGCGCAATCCAGCGTCACCGTGTTCGGCGTGATGGACCTCGGTATCCAGTACACGAACGGCGTTGGAGGCGGCTCGGTCAAGGCGCTGTCCAACGGCGGGCTCTCGACCAGCCGGCTCGGTTTCCGCGGCACTGAAGACCTGGGCGGCGGGCTCAGCGCGGGCTTCTGGCTCGAAGGCAGCCTCAACCCCGACCTGGGCACCGGCCGGCCGAGCAACAGCAACAACCAGACGAGCGGTGCGGGCACCGCAGGACCGATCACCTTCGACCGCATGTCCTTCGTGAGCCTCGCGTCGGCCACGCTGGGCGAAGTGCGCCTGGGCCACGACTTCATTCCGACGCACTACAACAGCATCTACTTCGACCCCTTCAATGCCAATGGCGTGGCACGCGCAGGCAACCTCACGTTCGCGGGCGCGGGTACCGGGCCGCTGCCCACGGCCATCACCGGCAGCAACACGGTGAGCTACTGGCTGCCGCCCAAGCTCGGTGGCTTCTACGGCATGGCGATGGCCGGCACCGGGGAGAACATCTCCACCGCACCGAACCGCGACGACGGCAACTTCGCCGGTGCGCGTTTCGGTTTTGCCTCGGGCGCGTTCGACATCGCAGCGGCCGTCACGCGCTCGCATTTCAATACCACCGCCACCATCGGCAACTACACGCACGCCAACATCGGCGGCTCGTGGGATGCGGGCTTTGCGAAGTTCTTCGCGCTCTACAACAAGGTGACGGTGAAGCTCGCGGCCGGCACGGTGCGCAAGAACACCGCCGAGATCGGCGCGCACATTCCGGCCTTCGAGGTCGGCCGCATCCGCGTGAGCTATGCCTACCTGGACGACCGCAGCGACGACAGCCTGCGCAACGCCAACGGCATGCCGCGCAACCGCGACGACGCGCGCCAGTTCGGCATCGGCTACGTGCACAACCTCTCCAGGCGCACCGCGCTCTACGGCACCTACGCACGGCTGATGAACAGCGGGCAAGCGCGCTACGTGGTCAGCGGCGGCGTCGCGCCGGCGGGCGGCAAGCGCTCGTCGGGGTGGGAGTTCGGTGTGCGGCATCTCTTCTGATCTTCCGAACCAAGGAGGCTTTCATGCGACGCAGAAACCTGAACCTTGCGGCCCTTGCCGCTCTCCCGGCCGCGATGCTTCCGGGCGCAGCGGCCTGGAGCGCCGACGCCTATCCGAACAAGCCGCTGCGGCTGATCGTCGGCTTCGCGCCCGGTGGCGGCGCCGATGCGCTCACGCGGATCATTGCGGAGGGGCTGTCCAAGCAGCTCGGCCAGCAGGTGATCGTGGAGAACCGCCCCGGCGCCGACGGCGTGCTCGCGGCGCAGGCCACCTCGTCGGCCAAGCCCGACGGCTACACGCTGCTGATGGGCACCAACACCGCGATGGTGGCGGCGCCCACGCTGCGGCCGACCTCGCCCTACGACCCGTTCAAGGCCTTCACGCCGATCAGCTCGGCCGGGCAGTTCTCGATGTTCCTGGTGGTGCCGGCCAGCCTGCCGGCAAAGAGCGTGAACGAGCTGCTGGCGATGGTGGCGGCCAAGCCCGGCGACTACAACTCGGCATCGAGCAACAGCGCGTCGGAACTGGCGATGCTGCAGTTGCTGGGCGAGCGCAAGGTGGTCAACGCGCGCTACAAGGGCGACATGCAGGCCATGACCGACCTGCTGGGCGGGCAGATCCACATGATGTTCACCACCGGCACGCTGGCGCCCGGTTTCGTGAAGGAGGGGCGCATCCGCGCGCTGGTCACGCTGCTGCCGCAGCGTAGCGGCCTGCTGCCGGATGTGCCGACGGGCGGTGAACTGGGGCTGGGCAAGCTCACCATCACGCCATGGGCCGGCTTCTTCGGACCACCGGGCCTGCCGCAGGCGATCACCGACAAGCTCTCGCTGGAGTTGCAGAGCACGCTCAAGCGGCCCGACGTGCATGCGCAGTTGGTGCAGCAGGGCTTCGAGGGCTACGGCATGAGCCCCGCGAAGTTCGGCGAGTTCTTCCGCACGCAGTACGACGCCTTCGGCGCCACCGTGCGGGAGCACAACGTCAAGTTCGAATAGTGGCGGCCTCGCGGCGCCAGAACGCCGCGTCCGGGAACGTGCCCGCGCCGGCCGCGGCGTTGTCCGCCATGTGCTCGGCGCGGCTCGTGCCCGGGATCGCGCAGTTCACGGCCGGGTGGCTCAGCACGAACTTCAGCAGCACCTGCGCCCAGCTCGTGCAGCCGATCTCGCCGGCCCAGGCGGGCAGCGGCTTGTCGCGCAGCCGCCGCAGCAGGCCGCCGCCACCGAAGGGCAGGTTGACGATCACCGCCACGCCGCGCTCGGCCGCGAGCGGCAGCAGGCGTTGTTCGGCCTCGCGCGCATCGAGCGAGTAGTTGATCTGCAGGAAGTCGAGCTTCTCCGCGCGCAGCACGGCTTCGACTTCGTCATAGGCCGAGGCCGTGTAGTGCGTGATGCCGATGTAGCGCACGCGGCCCTTGTCCTTCCAGCCGCGCAGCGTGGCCAGGTGCGCGCGCCAGTCGACGAGGTTGTGCACCTGCATCAGGTCCATGCGCTCGGTGCGCAGTCGCGTGAACGACTGCTCCATCTGCGCGATGCCGGCTTCGCGGCCCGAAGTCCAGACCTTGGTGGCGAGAAATGCCTTGTCGCGCTGCCCGCTCGCGGCCAGCAGTTCGCCGGCGGTTTCCTCGGAGCGGCCGTACATCGGCGAGCTGTCGATCACCGTGCCGCCGGCTGCGAACAGGGCGTCGAGCACGCCGGGCAGGCGCCTGTATTCGTCGGTGCCGGGGCGCTGGTCGAAGCCGATCCAGGTGCCACAGCCGATCACCGGCAAGGCTTCCTGCGTGGAAGGGATGGGACGGGTGTTCATCTTCATCGCGGGTCTGCCTTGTTGCGCGAAGGAGGGAAGGGCGGCGCTGGCGCAAAGCGCCGCACCCAGCCGGAGCAACCGGGCGCGTGTGAGCGCGGGAAGCGGCAATGGCTGCGTGGAGGAGGTCACGAAGGAAATTCTCCTGCGGGCCGGCCGCGCCCGGAAGGGCTCAGCGCAGATAGCGCCCGTCGGCCTTGAGCATCGACAGTTCGGAGAAGGTCAGCCCGCGGTGCTCGCCGGGCCTGTAGGACACCGCAATGCCGCCGATGTCGAGCGTCTTGAACGATTCGAGGCCCTTGTGCAGCGTGTCCGGCGTGGGGTTCGGCCCCGCGCGCTTCAGGCCTTCGACCATGACCTTGGCCGTGACGTAGCCCTCCAGGCTCGCATAGCTGAACTCGGTCGCGCCGATCTTCTTCATGGCCGCCTGGTACTCGGCAATCACCGGCATCGCGCTGTTCCACGGGTAGGGCACGACCTGCGAGATGACCACGCCGGCCGCGTCCTTCTTGATGTCCTGGAACAGCTTCTGCCCGTTCAGGAAAGAGAACGAATAGAAGGCGGTCTCGCCACCCGCCGCGCGGTAGGCCGTGATGAACTTGGCCGCCACATCGTTGGTGGCCGACAGCACCACCGCCTTGGGTTTGAGCTTGGCCAGTTCGGTGGCGCGCTCGGCGGCGTCCGAACCGTCGTTCTTGATTGCCACGCTGCCGACCATCTTGTCGCCGCGCTCGGCAATGAATTTCTGCGTGCTTTCCATCGCCGAGCGTGCGCCCGGGTTGTCGTTGTGCGCAAAGGCGATGCGCGACAGGCCGATGGTGAAGAGGTGGTTCACGATGCGGCTGTACTCCTCGTCGAAGCTGATGCGCACCGGAAAACCGTATTCGGAAAACTTCACCACCGGGCCCGCGCCGGTGTACGGACCGACCACGGGCACCTTGAGTTCGTTGGCCGCCTTCAGCGCACCGACCGACGATGACGTGCCGATGGGCATCAGGATGCCGACCGCGCCGTCGTTGACGAAGGCCTTGACGTTCTCGGCGCCCTTGGCCGGGTCGTAGGCGTCGTCGAGCTGGCGCAGCTCGACCGGCCTGCCGTTGATGCCACCGCTCGCATTCAGCGCCGTGAACATGGCGCGAATGCCGATGAGCGGCTCGGTCGACAACGAGGCCAGCGGCCCGGTCTTCACGTAAGTCTGGCCGATCACGATGGGCTTGGTCTGCGCCTGCGCGGCTGACGACAGGCCAAGGAGGGCGAAGGCAAGGACGGCCAAGGCCGAAGCCAGCAGATGAATCTTTTTGTGTTTCATGGTCACAAACTGTTAATAAATCATCTTAAGGCGCGGCTCCCCGCGGGTAAATCGCTCTTTGGTTGCGGTGCGGCACCCGCTGGCCGAGAATCCGGCCTCATATTCATCATGGGAATGCCACTCTCGCTCCTTCGCATGGCCTCGCTCGACCTGGTGCGGGGCTTTGTCGCGGTGGGGCGGCGCATGAGCATCTCGCTCGCGGCGCAAGACCTGTGCGTCACGCAGTCGGCGGTCAGCAAGCAAGTGCATGCGCTCGAAGCGCAGCTTGGCGTGAAGCTGCTGGTGCGTGGCCATCGCTCGATCTCCTTCACCGCCGAAGGCGAGCGGCTTTTCCGCAGCGCCGACGGCGTCGTGCAGCAACTGCAGGATGTGATGGGCGGCATCCGCCAGGCCGGCGAGCAGCGCCCCGTGACCCTGAGCGCCAGCATCGGCATGACCGGGCTCTGGCTGCTGCCGCGCCTGGCCCATGTGCAGAAGCTGCATCCGGGCGTGGACGTGCGCGTCTCGTCCAACAACCGGCTGGCCGACCTGCGCAATGAAGGCATCGACCTGGCCATCCGCTACACCACGCCCGCGCTCGCGCCGGCTGGCGCGCTGCGGCTCTTCGGTGAAACGGTGGCACCCGTGGCGCATTCCTCGCTGGGCCTGAAGTCGCTGCGCTCGGCCGGGGCCGTGTCGGGCCTGTACCTGCTGGCATTCGACGATCCGCAGCACCCGTGGCTGCAATGGAGCGACTGGCTGGCCTCAGTGGGCTGGGCCGATGCGAAGCCACAGGCGGTGCTGCACTTCAACCAGTACGACCAGCTGATCCAGGCGGCGCTGGCCGGGCAGGGCGTGGCGCTGGGGCGGCTCGAACTGATCCAGCCGCTGCTCGATGAAAGGCGCCTCGTGCGCGTGGCCGCGCTCGAGCCGGTTCAGTCATCGGGGCATGCCTATTGGCTGATCCAGGCCGAAGACGAACCGCGTGAAGAGGTGCGCCATGTGGCCGCCTGGCTGGCGGCCCAGGCGCAGCAACAGCAGTCAGGCGGCGCCTGAGCCTGCTTCCTTGCAGAACGCCAGCGCTTCGTCGAGGCGGTCGTTGCCCCAGAACATCTCGTCGCCGGCAAAGAAGGTGGGCGCGCCGAAGATGCCTTTCTCGGCGGCGGTTTCGGTCTGGTGCCGCAGCCGCAGTTTGTTGGCGTCGGAGATGGCTTCATCGATGACCCGGTGTGCCGGCAGGCCAAGCTCGCTCAGCAGCGCGTGCATGATTTGCGGCGAGTCGATGCCGTGGTCTTCTGCGAAATTCATCGCCATCGCGCGACGGCAGAACTCGCCCATCCACGGCTGCGTGGCACCCACCAGCGCGATGCGCAGCGGCAGCACGGCCGGACGCGGAAAGCTCGTCGGCTGCTGCCACGGCAAGCCGTACTTGCGGCACTGGCGGGCCATGTCCTTCCACGTGTAGTCGCCTTTTTCCTTCTGCAGCACGAAAGGCGACGACTCCCAGCCGAACGACCGGAAGATCGGCCCCAGCAGGAAAGGGCGCCAGCGGATGCCGACGCCGTGGCGCGCCGCTTCTTCCTCGATGCGCATGACGCTCAGATAGCTGTAGTTGCTGCCGAAGTCGAACCAGAAATCGAGCAGGGGGCATGCGTGCGGCGTCATTCGAACACCACCAGGCAGCGGGCCTCGATGCTTTCGCGCAGCGGTGCGTCGGCGGGCGCATCGGGGTGGTCGAAGGCTGCGTGCGGCGTGTAGCGCGACACGCCGCCGAGCTGCGAGTCGTACTGCTTGAAGACCAGCGCCTCGTGCCGGTCCATTGCCGAAAAGTACGACCAGCGGTGCGAAGGCGAATGGGTCGCCAGGTAGATCTCGCCGGTGCGGCGCGGGTAGCGCACCTCGGCGCTGACCAGGTCCTTCGCCATCACCGAACGTGCATCGCACACGGCCAATGGCGTGTCGAGCACCGGGCCCTTGATCGAACGCCAGACGTTGACGATGCAGTAGCGCCGCACGGCCGCGGCTTCACCGGGGTCGGTCAGCACCATGGCCAGCCGGCGGCGACCGGATTCCTCGGTGTAGTCGTTGTGGATGCGGCCGTTGGCAGCGGCCTTGCCGTCGCCTGCGCGGCGGCCGAAGCTCAAGGCGGCGCGGTCGGCTTCGCGCCGGCGCACCAGATGGTCGAAGACATAGGCCCGTGCGCCTCCTGTCACCTGCAGCGCCAGTTCGGCCACCTCGCGGTGGTAGACGGCCGTGACCTCGGCGTCGTCGAGAAAGTCGGCAACGGCCGTGGGCGCGTCGCGCAGCACGAAACCTTCGCGCTCGATATCGGTGGGCATCGCGGCGGCACGTGCATCCGAGATCGGCATGGGGCGCAGTTCGTAGCTGCCGCCTTCCCAGGGCGTGCCGGGTGGTGGCTGGAAGGTGTAGCTGAACGGACGCAGCGCGGAAGGCTGCAGGTAGTTCAGGCCGGCGGTGACGGTGGGGTGGTTCATGCGGGGCTCCTTTGCCTGGCATTGGAGCGAAAGCGCGACCCCGGCTCAAACGACTTCTGGGCGCCTTGGCATGAGTGATGGGAATATGAAAAGGCAAGCGGGGAAGAAAAACATCTTCCTTCTTGCGACCCATGAAATACTGTATAAAAATACAGTTAACAGTTCAATCATGGGCCTCCCTTTCCTCGACTCCTTTTCCGCTGCCGCAGGCCGTGGCGTCTGGCATGCCGACGAACTCGGCCTGGCCGATGCGCAGGTCACGGCCACCGGCCATGCCGCGCTCGACGCACAGTTGCCGGGCGGCGGCTGGCCGGTCGGCGCCATGACGGAGCTGCTGCAGAGCACGCCCGAGGCCCATGTCTGGCGGCTGCTGCTGCCCGCGCTGGCGCAGGCGGTGGCAACGCGCGGCGGGCCGATCGTGCTGATCGGCGCGCCTTACGAGCCTTGCGGTCCCTCGCTCGCGGCGCAGGGACTGCCGGTGGAGGCCTTGATGTGGGTCAAGAGCGATGTCGCGCCCGCACGGCTGTGGGCCTGCGAGCAGGCGCTGCGCTGCGCTGACGTGGCCGCTGTCGTGGCCTGGCTGCCGCAGGCGCGCGTGGCCGAGCTGCGGCGGTTGCAACTGGCTGCTGCCCAGCATGAGGTGCTGCTTTTCGTCTGTCGGCCCGAGGCGGTGGCGCAGTCGGCCTCGCCCGCGCGGCTTCGCATCCAGGTCGAACGCTGCGAGAGCGACAGCGCGCAGATCGAGCTGCACATCCTCAAGCGTCGCGGTCCGCCGCTGGCTTCGCCGGTGATGCTGCCCGCGCGCAACGAGCGCATGACCGCGCTGCTGGCCGCCGCCCGGCTGCGGCGCAAGCTGCGGCTGCAGCAACTGGGCTCGGTGCCTGTGGGCGAAGCCGCATCGTCGGCCACCGTGGTGCGCATCGACGCGTGGAAAGGAGGCCCCAATGCACTGGATCGCATTGCGGTGGTCGCTTGACGCCGACGCGCCCGACGCACAACCGCTGCCCACGCCCGAAGCCCTGGGCTGGTGGGCGCTGCAGTACACGCCCCATGTCGCCTGGCAGGACGAAGCCCTGATGCTCGAAGTCTCCGCCTGCGAGCGCCTGTGGGGCGGGCGGCTGCAGATGATGCGGGTGCTGCTCGGCGCCAACCCCATCCCCGACGCACGCATGCTGGGTGCACAGGGCGCCACGAGCCTGATCGCACTGGCGCGGCTGCGCCTGTTCTCGCGCAACGAGGAACGGCCGAAGAACATGCCGGATGGCCTGCCGCTCGACACGCTGAGCGCCGCGCACGCTCACCTCGACCTGCTCGAACGGCTCGGCTGCCGCACCTGGGGCGACGTGGCCGCGTTGCCGCGCGGCGGCCTCACGCGGCGCTTTGGCGCGGGCCTGCGCGAAGCGCTCGACATGGCCTGGGGCCTGCGCCCCGAAAGCCACACCTGGCTCACGCTGCCCGACGTGTTCGAGCAGAAGCTGGAACTGCCCGCACTGGCCGAGACCGCGCCCGAGCTGATGTGGTCGGCCAACCGCCTGCTGACGACGCTGCAGTTCTGGCTGCGTGCACGCCAGCGCGGCGCGCGTGCACTCGAACTGCAGTGGACGCTCGACCTCAAGCGCTTCAACGGCGTGAACCTGCCTCCGTACCAGCAGGTCACGGTGCGCACCGCCGAACCCACGCAGGACATGGCGCACCTGCGCCGCCTGCTGTCCGAGAAACTGGCCCTCACCGCGCTGGCCGCGCCCGTAAGCTGGCTGAAGCTGCGCACCCTCGAAACCGATCCGTGGGCCGGCGCCAGCACCAGCTTTCTGCCGGAAGACAACCGCAAGGGCGACAAGCTGCACGAGATGGTCGAGCGGCTCAGTGTGCGGCTCGGGGCCCAGCAGGTGCTGGTGCCATCGGCGCAGGCCGACCACCGGCCGGAGCGCAAGCAGGCATGGCGGCCCGCGCTGCAGAAAGACAAGGTGCCCGAGAAGGTCCGCAAGGAGGCCAGGGCCGCAGCCTCGCAACCCGACGCGAGCTATCCGCCGTGGCTGCTGCCCGAGCCCTTGCTGCTCGACATGGACGGCGAGCGGCCGTGCTACCGCGGGCCGCTGAGCAAGCTGATCGGACCGCAGCGCGTCGAAGCGGGGTGGTGGGGCGACAAGGACGACGGCGGCCAGCCCGCGATGCGCGACTACTACGTCGCGGAAAGCCCCGAAGCCGGACTGGTGTGGATCTTTCGCGAGCGGCCTGCCACGCGCTTTTCTTCCGGCGAGGTGCGCTGGTATCTGCAGGGGTTCTATGCCTGACCTGAGCGACAGGCAACTGAGGGGGCGCAATTCGGCCAAGGTGCATGCGCTGCCGTTGCCGCTGCGCAGAAAGCCCGCGTTCGCGCTGCCGGACTACGCCGAACTGCACTGCCTGACCAACTTCAGCTTCCAGCGCGGCGCGTCGACGCCGGAAGAAATGGTGGAGCGGGCCTACCAGCTCGGCTATACCGCGCTGGCCATCACCGACGAATGCTCGGTGGCGGGCATCGTGCGAGCGCATGTGGGCTTGCGTGACTTGCCTGCGAAGCTGGATGAGTACGAACGCGAGCATCCCGATGAGCCGCCGATCCTGCGCTACCCCCATTTCCGCCTGCTGTTCGGCAGCGAGTTCCAGTTCGAGCGCTTCAAGCTCGTGGTGATCGCGAACGACACCGAGGGCTGGGGCAACCTGTGCGAGTTCATCACCGCTGCGCGCAACACCGAATTGCCCAAGGGCGAGTACCGCGTGGGTTGGGAGGAAAGTGACGTGGCCTCACTGCAGAACTGCCAGGTTCTTTTCGTGCCGCAGCGAAACCCCGGTGGAGCGGTGGACACGGCAACGCTGCATGAAGACCTGCTGGCCGCCAAGGCGCTTTACGCAGAGAACCTCTGGCTGGCAGTGGAGCTGTTCAACGAGCTTGACGACGATCTCTGGTTCGTCACGCTGATCCAGGCGGGCGAAGAAGTCGGCGTGCCATTGGTGGCGGCCGGCGATGTGCGCATGGATGTGCGTTCGCAGAAACCGATGCACGACGTGCTGACGGCCGTGCGCGAAGGCAAGACGGTGGCCGAGTGCGGCTTTGCGCTGCAGTCGAATGCCGAGCGGCATTTGCGGCAGCGCGTGCGGCTGGCCGAGCTTTATCTGCCTGAGATGTTGGCGAATACGCTGGTGGTGGCGCAGCGGTGCAAATTTGATCCGAGGATCATTCGGGAGACCTACAAG
This sequence comes from Variovorax sp. PAMC26660, assembly GCF_014302995.1. Lineage (NCBI taxonomy): Bacteria > Pseudomonadati > Pseudomonadota > Betaproteobacteria > Burkholderiales > Comamonadaceae > Variovorax > Variovorax sp. PAMC26660. Next base: position 7,290,810 of record NZ_CP060295.1, on the reverse strand, counting down.
TGCCCGCTCGAAACGGTAGGAACCAATGAGACGCCGACACAGACGCTGGTGCGAAAGACGTGGGAAGGAGCGCAAGTCCGGTATCCCGACGGCGTTCCTGACACTGTGCGCGAGAAAGTCCAGAAAGAGCTCGACCTGATCCTTGAACTCGGATACGAGATGTTCTTCCTGACGGTGGAGGACATCGTGCGTTTCGCTCGCTCACAACACATCCTCTGTCAGGGGCGTGGCTCCTCTGCCAATTCAGTGGTCTGTTACTGCTTGGGAATTACTGCGCTCAGCCCTGAAAAGAGTCATCTGCTGTTCGAGCGATTCCTGAGTCGTCATCGTCACGAGCCACCCGACATCGACGTCGACTTCGAGCACCAGCGGCGCGAAGAAGTCATCCAGTACATCTACGACAAATACGGCCGCGAGCGCGCCGCCATCGCCGCCGTCGTCATCTGCTACCGCGCACGCAGTGCCTTGCGCGACGTGGGCAAGGCCATCGGCATCGACGAGCGGCTGATCGACGAATTCGCCAAGGACCACTACTGGTTCGACGACACCGTGCTCGGCGAGCAGTTGCTCCAGGCCGCCGCGCGCGTCGGCGTGGAAGAAGACGAACTCAAGCTGGTCCAGTGGATCGAGATGACGCAGCGGCTCAAGGGCTTCCCTCGCCACCTGAGCCAGCACGTCGGCGGCTTCGTGCTTACGCACACCAAGCTCACGCGGCTGGTGCCGGTCGAGAAGGCCTCGATGAAAGACCGCTCTGTCATCCAGTGGGAGAAGGACGATCTCGAAGCCATGGGCATGCTCAAGGTCGACGTGCTCGCGCTCGGCATGCTCAGCGCCATCCGGCGCGGGCTCGACCACATGAACCGATGGCGAGGCTCGGTGATGGAGATGCATCACATCCCGAATGACGACCAGAAGGTGTTCGACATGATCTGCGACGCCGACACCATCGGCGTGTTCCAGATCGAGAGCCGGGCGCAGATGTCGATGCTGCCGCGCCTGAAGCCGCGCACCTATGAAGACCTGGTGATCGAGGTCGCGATCGTGCGGCCGGGGCCGATTCAGGGCGGCATGGTGCATCCGTATCTCAAGCAGCGCGAGCGGGTAAGGAAGAAGCTGCCGATCGTCTACGAGAAAGACGAGCTTCGCCCGGCACTGGAGCGAACGCTGGGCATTCCGATCTTCCAGGAGCAGGTGATGCAGATCGCCATGATCGCGGCCAAGTTCACCGCCGACGAGGCCGACCAGTTGCGCCGCGCAATGGCCGCATGGAAGCGCAAGGGCGGCCTCGGCAAGTTCCACGACAAGCTCGTGAACGGCATGGTCGAAAACGGCTACAAGGCCAGCTTCGCAGAAGCCATCTTCAAACAGGTCATGGGCTTCGGCGACTACGGCTTCCCCGAAAGCCACGCCGCGAGCTTCGCCCTGCTGGTCACCGTGAGCAGCTGGCTCAAGAACTACGAGCCCGCCTGCTTCCTCGCGGCGCTGCTCGACTCGCAACCGATGGGCTTCTACAGCCCTTCGCAGCTCGTGCAGGACGCGCGCCGCCATGGCGTCGAAGTGCGGCCGGTCGATGTCACGTGCAGCGACTTGGACACCACCCTCGAAGCCCGCGCGCCGGATGCGCCGCGCATGCCGGGTGGTACCGACGCGCGCTATGCCGATCGCCTGGGCAACGACAACCAGCCCGCGGTGCGGCTTGGCTTGAATCGGGTTTCCAGCCTCAGCAAGGAGGGCGCCGAACGCCTGCTGAAAGCCCGCGCGCAAGCGCCTTTCACCAGCACCGAAGACCTCGCCCTGCGTGCCGAGCTCGAAGGCAAGGACATGGCGGCGCTCGCCGCAGCCGATGCGCTGATGCCGCTCTCGGGCCATCGGCGCCAGCAAGTCTGGGACGCCACCGCGCAGCATCGCTCGCCGGCCCTGCTCAAGGGCGTGCCGATCCACGAGCAGGCGCTGCTGCTGCCGGCCGCGCCAGAGGGCGAAGAGATTGTGGGCGACTACGCGTCCCTGGGCCTCACGCTGCGCCGCCATCCGCTCGCGCTGCTGCGCCCGCGCCTGGCCCGCATGAAGCTCATGAGCGCCGAGGAACTGCGCCCGCTGCCCAGCGGCCAGATCGTGCGCGCCTGCGGCATCGTCAAGGGCCGCCAGCGGCCCGGGACCGCCAACGGCACTATCTTCGTCACGCTCGAAGACGAGACCGGCAACGTCAACGTGATCGTCTGGAGCCACGTCATCGAGGCCTGGCGCGAGCCCTTGCTCAAGTCGCACCTGCTCGCGGTGCAGGGCACCTGGCAGCGCGACGACGACAGCGGCGGCAAGGTGCAGCACCTGATCGCCACCGGCTTCAAGGACCTGACGCCGCTCATGGGCCGGCTCGCGCAAAGCAACACCAGCCGGGACTTCCATTGAGTGCCATGCGCGAATGCAACCGATCGTTCCATGCCTCGCGCCCTCCATGACTTTTCGCTAACCTGTTCCTCCCATGCCCGAACTCGTTCTTCCTGAGCACGTTGTCGTCGTCGCCACGCCGATCGGTCCACCGCCGCCCGCGCCCGATGTGCCGACGCCCACCACGCCGCCATTGCCACCGGAGCCGCTGCCTGAGGGTGATCCGCCGCCCGGGGTTCCGCCGGTCACCGATCCCGGTATTGCGCCGCCGGTGGCGGACCCACCGCCCCTGCAGACGGCCGTGCCCTTCGGCAAGCTGCATGCGCGGCGCCTGCGCGAAATCTATCGCTCGGCCGGTTGGCCGTGCTGCGACGGCATCGAGGTCGAACTGCTCGCAGGCGGCTACCTCGAACGCGTACGCACCGTGCATGGCCACGAAACCTTGCGCGTGACCGACGCCGGCATTGCGCGCATAGCGACCACGCTCACCATCAACCGCGCGGCGCTGTCGCCCCATGAGGCGCTGGTCGAACGCGTGGCGCGCGAGATGACGCGCGGCGGCCGCATCGCGTGGCGCGGCCTCGGGCTTCGCGCGCGCCTGCCGCCGTTGGAAGAGGGCGGCAAGCCGCGCTGGTGCGTGGCGCGGCCCGATGTTTTCTCGATCCGCAACACCAGCGTCGAGGCCTATGCCCATCCCATCGTGCACGAGGTGAAGGTGAGCCGCGCCGACCTGCTGGGCGACCTGCGCAAGCCCGACAAGCGCGCGGCCTACCTCGACCTGGGCGGCGAGTGCTGGTACGTGCTGGGCAACGATGCCAAGGGCCGTTGCATTGCAACGCCCGATGAAGTGCCGCCCGAGTGCGGCGTGATGGTGCTCGAAGCAGAGCGCCTTGTGGTGGCGCGCGCTGCGGTGCATCGCGCCTTCGACCGCATTCCCTTCTCGGTCTGGCTGGCACTGGCCAAGGCGCAGCCCATCGCGGGCTTCGAGGACGATGCGCAGGACTTGCTGATCTGAGCCGGTCGGCTGGCCGGATCAGGTGATCGCTTCGTAGCTCCGGTGCGCGATGGCGACGACGTCGTTCGGCAGGAACTGGCTCGCGATCTGGCGCAGGCCTTCTTCGCGGTCTTCCACGCTCGCGGACGCATCGAAGATCTGGTCGCAGATTTCGAGCAAGTCCTTGGTGATCCGCTCGTAGCGGTAGTAGGCCAGCGCCATGGGATCGATGTCCGTCGGTCCATAGCCCTCGTAGAACAGCGCTTCTTCCTGCGGCTGGTTCCACAGGTTGCCGACACCGCCGCCGATGAACATCAGGTCGCGCTCTTTGGGCGCGAGGATCAGCGTGTCCCAGTCGACGACGCACAGGCGGTCGTTGTCGCCGACCAGCACGTTGCCGGCGTGGATGTCGGAGTGGCACAGCACCAGCGGCAACGACCGCTCCAGAAGGATCGAGGCGAGCTGTTCGCTTCGATACACGACCGTGTCGATCTCCTCGTCATGCGCTTCCCAGAAGGCAAGGAAGCGGCGAACGATGTCGTCGCCGGCCAGGCCGTTGATGAAGCGGCGCTGGTAGCGCCGCACGCCTTCGCGCCAGTGGTGTGAATAGCTTTCGCGCGCTAGGCCTGCGAGCAGGGTGTCGGGCAGTTCGGTACGGTGCACGGCGCCCAAGGTGGCGCCCAGCGTGATCCATTGCACGTCGGACAGGCCGCGCTCGAATCCGTTGTCGCCTTCGAAGAAGGGATAGAGCATCCAATCGAAGCCAAGACTGCGCACGCTGAGTTGGCGGTCCGTGGTCGGCAGCGGCGCCATCACGGCATCGATGCCCTTCTCGTGATGCAGAAAGGCGGGGATGGCGACGACGGATTGTTTGAAGTCATCCCGGCGCAGCTTGAGGAAGTACGTCGCCCCGCCGCCGGCATCGATGCGGAAGACGGCGGAATTCACGTCGGCGCCCAGCGGCAGGAATTCAGCGCGTGTGGTGTGCAGTCCATAGGCATCGGACAAGCACTGTTGAATGGATTCGGGGGCTAGATCGGGTGGAGTCAGCATGTGGCGTTCGTTTGGCGGACGTCGGAAATTGTCTCACCCGATATGACCACGGAGTCTGCTGGCCCGGTGTCAGACGTCGTCGTCTTCCTCGGGGCCATATGAGGCGAGAACCTCATGCCGAACAGGATGCGAGGTGAACGATCGCACAAGAAGAAAATTCTTCACAGTCCAGGGGATCGGCTGCAGGCTTCGAGGATAGAGCGCGCCCGTCGTTCTGCGCGCAATGGTGATGTGCGGTGTGAACTTGGTCGGGTGCACAGAAATCCCTGACTGTTGCACCGCGCGGACGATGTTCGCGCGCAGCACATGCAACCCCATGTGCTCCGCGGGTTGAATGACGGAGAGGTTGTTGTTCCATGTGCGGGAGGTGGCCAGCTTCAGCGCCATCGATTGCATCGGAACCCCGGAAAGTGCTTCATCCAGGTGATGGATGGCTTCCTGGCTTTGGTCTGCGAAGCATTGCAATGTCAGATGCAGGCGTGGGCCGGCAGGAAAGTAATGTCCCTTCGGCCAGATCCATGCCTCGCGGTGCTTTTCGATGGCAACTTGCACATCGGTGCTGGGGAAAAGGGCAATCAAAAGATGCCGTTTTGTTTCCGGATGCTCGGCGTCCCATTCAGGTTCGGGATCGCTGGGGGAGCTGTTGTCGCGCGTGAAGTCGTCCATATCGTTCTCCTGTTGAAGGCGAAGCGGAAAGGCGGTTCAGGATGCAGACGGCCACCAATGCTCGGCCGTCGTGCGGATGACGCGCGCCGCCTGAACGCGAACGTCGTCCTTTTCATGGGTGTCGTCACAGCCCTTTTCGCGGGCGACCTTGAAAGGCCAGGTCGAGATGCGGCCTGTGCGGGAGCGGGACTGCAACTGCTGCAGCCGGGAGAAAAAAAGAAGCTGCGCGGAGGGCGCAGGCGGGCTGGCGGTGGTCATTGAGGGTCGCCTCGACGTTGTTCTTGGAGACGACGAATTTTAGAGAAATACTGTATGTATGTACAGTATATTTAAGGGCTTCAAGACCATGGGGAAAGTCTCATCCGGGGCTTCCCCGTGGCCGTCCCTCAAGGCTGCACAGGGTTGCCCAGCAGCGCTTCGAGATCGATCGCCGCAGCCATCGCCTTGTAGCCGGCGTCACCAGGGTGCAGGTGGTCGCCCGAGTCCATCGCGGCCTTCATGCGGATCGGGTGGGCCGCATCGCGCAGCAGGGCGTCGAAGTCCACCACCGCGTCGAAGGCGCCGCTCTCGCGAATCCATTGGTTCACGGCCTGGCGTACCCTGTCCTTTTCAGGCGAGTGGTGGCCGACCAGCGGCGTGCCTTCGAGCCCGCGTTCGTTGGGCGCGATGGTGGCGCCCATGATGCGTACGTTGTGGGCATGGGCCATCTCTATCAACTGGCGGAACCCCTGAATGACTTCTTCCGCGCGCACAGCAGGCTCCTGAGGCGCGAACGCGCCGCCCGGCCAGCCGATGTCGTTGGTGCCCAGCATCACGACCATGGCGCGCACGCCGGGCTGCGAGAACACGTCGCGGCCGACGCGCTCCAGCGCGGCGCGGCCCATGCCGTCCTTCAGCAGGCGGCCGCCGGAGTTGCCGGCGTTGAGCACGCCCACGCCACGCCCGGCCAGGCGCTCGGCCAGCGCGTCGGGCCAGCGGGTGTTGGCGCCGGGCGTCGAGCCGTTGCCGTCGGTCAACGAATCGCCCAGGGCGACGACGGTGGTGGGCGCCCTGGGTGTTTCGACGATCAAGCCGCTCACGTAGACACGGGTGCTCCACTGCGTGGCGGTGGTGGGCAGGCGCGGGGCGCCGCTCAGGTCGCCATCGGCCACGTAGGCGGTCTGGCGGGCATCGAAATGAAAACCCGCAGGCTGGCTGGGCCTGGGCAGGTAGAGCGACACAGCGACTTCGCTGAGCGCGGGCAGTGGCAGGTCCACCGGGTCGCTGATCATCCGCGCACCGGGCGGCACGGTCACCTCGGCCTGGCCGCCGAAGCGCACTGCGCGATCGCTGCCCTCGACGATCGCCGAGCCTTCGCCGTGCCGGGCCACGCGGGCGGCGCCGATGTGCAGCGGCGACGTGCCGCCCTCGTTGCTGATCACCACGCGCAACCGGGCGCCGCCGATGCTCAGGCGCGCCACCTGACGAACCGTCTGGCGATTGAACTGGAAGGGAACGCCGGAAGGCAGCACGAAGTTGCCGTCCCACAGCGGCTGGGTGGCGGCCATCCAGCTCGGGCTCCAGTACGTGGGCGGCGCCGTGGTTTGTGCCGTGGATGCGGCGGCGACGCCCGCCAGCGTGAGTGCCAGTGCGCCCTGGCGCAGGATCGATCCGAGTGTCGATGCAGTCATGTGAAGTCCTTGAAATGAGTGGGAGGACTCGACTTTCATGCATTCACATAGAGATGAGTAGACGGCAGAATGGCATCTGATCCATTCCTGAATCGAATACACCATGGACACCCTGCGCGCGCTCTCGGCCTTTGTGCACAGCGTCGATCTCGGCAGCCTGTCGGGCGCCGCCCGCGCGCTCGACACCACCCAGCCCACCATCAGCAAGCTGGTCGCAGGCCTGGAGCGTTCGTTGGGCGTGCGCCTGCTGCGCCGCGCCGCCACCGGCCTGAGCCTGACGGAAGAAGGGCAGCGCTTTCACGAGCGCGCCCGCCGCATGCTGGAGGACTACGGTGACGCGGTGGCCGATGCGCGCGAACAGGTGCAGCAACCGCAGGGCCTGCTGCGTGTGAGCGCGCCGGTCACGCTCGGGCAGCGGTACCTCAACGCGATGGCGGTGGAGTTCCTGCGGCTGTACCCCGACATCCAGCTCGAACTGGTGCTCGACGACCGCTTCATCGATCCGCGCGAAGAGCGCATCGACGTCTCGCTGCGTGTGGGCGGCGCGTTGCCGCCGGACCTGGTTGCGCGCCATCTGGGCACATGGCCGCGCGTGCTGGTGGCGTCGCCGGACTACGTGGCCGCGCGCGGCAAGCCACGCAAGCCGCAGGACCTCGTGGCCCACGACTACCTGCGCTATGCGGCGGGCGATGACGGCGTGCTGCTCACAGGCCCCGATGGTCCGGTGACCGTGCCGGTGCGCAGCCGCTACCGTGTGAACAACGCGGTGGCCATGCTCGACAGCGTGCTTGCCGGCGCGGGCATTTCATTGCAGCCGACATGGATGGTGGCGGATCTGTTGGCCGAAGGGCGTTTGCTCCGCGTGCTTGGCCGCCACACCGGCCCGGCGCAAGAGCTGCATCTGCTCTACGCCCCGCGACGCCACCAGCCGCTGCGGGTGCGCGTGCTGGTGGACTTCCTCGCGGAGCGGGTGGCAAAACTGCCGGGTGCCGTCCGCAAGCCTTCTCTCCCGGTCAGTTGAGCGGCAGCCGCAGGTAGGTGCCGCGCAGCGGCTCCTGGCCCACGCCGGCCTTGTCCCAGTCGCACACGCCGCTCGGAAAGATCGTCTGCAGCCGCGCCAGGTCGGCACCGGCGATGGCCACCTTGTAGTCGGCGGCGTTGACCGGCTTGAGCTGGCACTTGAGTACGTCGTTGACCAGCGGCGAGCCGGCCGTCAGGCGCGGCGTGCTGAAGCGCGGATAGACACCGTTGCACTGGGCCGCCGGGTCGGTCGATGCCACTTCGTCGATGCGCGTGCCGCTTGTGTCCCAGCAGGCATCGTTGGCGCCCGCCGGTTTGTTGCGCACCACCTTGTCGGTGGACGCCGGCGCCGGATCGGCCCCCATGTTGTCCAGCCACTTGTTCAGCAGGTCGAGCGAGGCGGACATGTAGTCGACATTCGACTTGGAGCCCAGCGTCCAGATGATCTGGTTGTCGCTGCGGCCATTGGCGCGCTGCAGGCGGGCCCGGATGATCAGGTCCTGCATCGTGTCGTGGATGTCGCCCACCGCATCGGCGTTCCCGCGCTGCGTGATGATCGGGATGTTCGCAAGGCCCGGGCTCTTGAAGCCGTTCTTGAATCCGCCCGTGTAGGTGAGCCGCAGTGCGTCGGGGTCGGCTTCGGAGCGTGCGGCCTGCGTATTGCCGTCGCCGTCGAAGCCGCCGACCTTCTGGTTCAGGTCGAGAAACTCCGTCACCGAGATCGCACCGCTGTTCAACGCGCCCAGGCCGTATTGCACGCCGACGTTGTCGATCGGGCGCCGTGCCTCCTGCGTGCCGGCGCGCTTGCCGAGCAGGTTCACGTTGGTCTGGAACAGGTCGCAGCGGATACCGTTGGGGTTGGTGGTGCGGTTGAACACGTTCGACACATTGCCCGGTTCGAGAAAGCCGCAGCCCGCCGCGTTGTCGGACTTGATGATGCTCGCGAAGGCCAGGTCCCAGCTCGTGCAGGTGCCGGTGTTGAAGCCGTTCACCGCGTTCTGCTTGGCCGTGGTCCAGGTGGGTGCGTCGGCCTTGTACACGTTGTTGAGCAGCCGGCATTCCATCACCTCGGGCATCAGCGTCTCGGGGAACGACACGATGGGCTGGATGCCGTCGAGCAGGCCGGGGTAGAGCTGCGCGATCAGGTACTGCTGGATGGCACCGCCCGAGCCGCCGAAACCGGCAGTCCACTTGGGCACGGCGCCGAATTCCTCGATGACGTGCTCCTTCAGTATCATCAGCGTTTCGCCCTGCAGGTGCGGGTTGGCGTGCTGGTTGTTCCACAGCTCCGTCGAGTTCATGAAGGCGAAGCCGCGCGACAACTGGATGTGGCCAACGTCGCCCAGGACCGTGTCGATCGCATGAACGCCCTGGTTGTACTGGGCCGAGCCGCAGCAGTCGAAGTAGACGACCAGCTTTTTGTTCCAGCCGGGGCCGGGCTTCCAGGTGGCGGGCGCGTCCTTGGCCGGGTTGTCGAGCACCGCGAGCCGGTACACGCCGCGATTGATGGTGCCCGACTCGACGCGCACGATGTAGGGCACCGTGGCGCCGTCGTTGGTGGTCGTGGTCACCAGGTCGGCCGGGCGTGGGCCGGTCGGGTCGTTCAGCGGCAGGAAGGTGTTGGCCTTCGTGCGGTAGTACCAGACCACCTGCGTGGTGGCCGAACAATCGGCATCGAGCGGGTTGCCCAGGCCGTTCTGCACCGTGCGGCATTCGTAGGGCGAGATGTGCGGGCCCGACAGGATCGGCCCGGTGATGGGGTAGTTGACCAGCGTGGTTTCAGTGCGCTGCGCGGCGTTGTCGGCGTTGCTCACCACCAGCGAGTTGTTGCTGCCGGTGGTGCTGCTCGCGTCGGTCGTGAGCCCGGTCACGAGGCCGCGCAGCACGCGTGCCGTGCTGTCGACCACCGGCACCTGCGAACTCACGTCCTTGCCGTTGAGGCTCACGCGCACCTTGTCCAGAGGCACGCCCACTGGCGCGGTGACTTCGAGCAGTGTGTCGCCGCCGCTGATCATGTCGGACGGTGACGAGAGCGTCTTCACCTGGAATGCGGCCGGCGTCTGCGCTGCGGGCGGTGGGGTGGTGCCGGGAAAGAACGGGAACATCGAGCCGCCGCCGGAGCCCCCGCCGCAGCCTGCGACCAGCAGTGCACCCGCCATCGCAAGGCCTGCAGCAATGGCGCGGGGCCGCAGCCACGGAAAAACCCGCTTGCGCGGGGGACACGGTGTAGCGAACATGGATGTCTCTCCTGTGTTGTGTAGGTGTTGGGAAAGAATACGGATGGACGTTTCGGACCGCGGTCGTTGCGACGACAGATGACACGCGAATTGCTACAGGTAATCCCTGACTCCGCCGGTGACCCCTCCGGGCCCGCCATGGAAGAAATGGTGCGGCGCTCGACGTGGGCGCAGGCCCTGCCGCATGCCGACCTGGAGCATGTGCTGGGCAGCATGCAGGAGCGGCAGTTCGCGCGCGGCGCCTGCATTGCACGCACGGGGCAGTTGGTCGAACACTGGATGGGGCTGATCGACGGCTTTGCCAAGATGTCGGTGGCATCGGAGGATGGCCGGGTCTCGACGCTCACCGGCGTCTCGGCCGGCGTGTGGTTCGGCGAAGGCTCGCTCTTCAAGCACGAGGAACGCCGCTACGACGTGTTCGCGCTGCGGCCCACGCGCGTGGCGCTGATGCCGCGCCGCACCTTCGAATGGCTGCGCGGCACCAGCGTGCCTTTCAATCACTATCTGCAGGAGTTGCTCAACGCGCGGCTCAGCCTGTTCATCGGCGCGCTGGAACACGAACGGCTGCTGGACACCGATGCGCGCGTCGCGAACTGCCTGGCCAGCCTGTTCAACCCCGACCTGTATCCCGATGCCCCGCGCTTCCTGCAAGTGGGGCAGACCGAGATCGGGCTGCTCGCGAATGTGTCGCGGCAGCGCGTGAACGTGGCGCTGCAGCGCTTCCAGGCGCTGGGATTGATCCGCCTCGAAAAGCGTGGGCTGACCGTGCTCGATCTGGGCGGCCTGCGCGGCTACAGGGCAACCTGCCGCAGCGCCTGAGGCCGCCGGCGCTCAGGTCTTGCGAAGTTCGCGCGTCCCGACAGGCGTGTCCGGGCCGGTGCGCACATTGCGCTCGATGAACTCGCGCGCAATCGCGTCCACGTTCGCCGGTGCCGGGGCATTGAACGACATGCGGTACTTCAGCAGGCGGCCGTTGCGTGCCGTGAGGTAGGTGTACGAGTCGTAGGCCCTGGCGTCGCGGGCGTGCACCAGCCGCAAGGAGACCGAACGGAAGGTCAACCCTTCGATGCGCACGTCGCGCGTGGGCCCGATCTTCGCGCTGGCGTACATGCCTTGGGCGGTGGCGCGCTGCACTTCGGCGATGGTGCCCTTGAATTGCTCGTCGAACTGCGGGTCGTCGACGCCCGGCAGCCAGTTGGTGCGCTTCATGTCGTACACATAGACATCGATCCAGCCGATGCTGCTTTCGTAGCGGTGGCTGTTTCCGAGCCCGGCGTTCAGCGCCTCGTACGACTTCGAGTTGATGTACTGCCACTGGATGCCCGTGGGCGGCGCCATCGTCGCCCACTCGGCGGCCGAAGCCGATGCAGTGGCCGGCGCGGTGCCGGGCGCCGTGGCGCAGGCGCAAAGCAGCCCGGCCAGAAGCAGGGCGAACAGCAGTTTCATGATCCAGCTCCTGAATCGGACGGAGAAAGGCTCAGTCGGCCCGGACCTCGAAGTACGCCTCGTCCGACTCGCCGAGTGCGCGAAAGCCCGCCGTCTTGGCGGCTTCGTAGGCCTTGGCCCAACTGGCGGCCAGCCCGATTTCGTCCTTGGTGAGTTCGTCGGCGCTCGACTCGCTGGCGTTCTCGAAGGCCTTCAGCGCCTGCTCGACGCTGTCGCCCAGAAGCTTGTCGAGTTCGCGTCGGAAGCGCGTTTCGGCGGTGGCGATGACGTCATGTGGCGCATCGGGAAAGTCGATCAGTTTCACGGTGTAGCTCATGGCCGGATGCTACGTGATCGCAAGGGCCGGATTGCGGCACTTTTGCTACAGCCCGCCACAGGCTTGGCAGCCCCGGCTAACGCAGGCGCAGTTCGTCGATGTTGAGCAGCTTGGTGTCGAGGCTCCACATGGCCGCGTCGCTCGTGGACACCGCTACCGCACCGGCCGCCAACGCACTGCGCACGTCGTCCAGCGTGATGACGAACCCCGAGGCCACGATCGGTGGCAGCGCGTTGCGTTCCTTGGTCGAGATGTGCGAGAGCATGGGCGCGGGCATCAGTTGCACGAGGTTCGGGTCGCTCTGCTCCAGCGCCTTCACGCTGCGCGGCCAGGTCGAGCGGTCTGTCACGAACACCTTCTGCATCGTGAGCAGGCCCGCCCGGTTGGCGCGCTGGATGGTGGCCACGCGGGTGGACACCAGGCTGGTCGCGCCGATCTCGGCCAGGTATTCCACGCCGCCCTTGTCCGGCGAGATGCCTTCGCAACTGTCGATGTTGACGATGACGATCTTGTCGGCGCGGGTGATGGTCGCCACCACGCCCTGCAGCTTGCGCAGCTCCACGTTCGCCACGATGGCGATTTCGGTGGGGCTGTCGATGAAGGCGTCGATCTGCTCCGCCCCGTAGAGCGTCGCGATGATCGGATGCCGCGCAAGTCGCGCGCCAAGGGAGCGGTCCATTCGGTGAAACTCAGTCTTCGGTCTGGGGCAGCTTGTCGGTCAGGCCGAGCTTGCCCGGGTTCAAAATATTCTTCGGATCGAGCGTGCGCTTGATCGCTTCGAGCACCGGGAAGGCGCTGCCCAGCGAATCGGCCATGTACGGCGCACGCAGCAGGCCGACGCCGTGGTGGTGGCTCAGCGCGGCATTGTGGCGCACCAGCACCGCGTTGGCAGCGTCCCAGGCCTGGCGATACCAGCGGCCCCGGTTTTCCACTTCCACTTCGCCGCGCAGCGAGAAGTAGAGGCAGGCGCCGTCCACGTAGGCGTGCGACTGGTGGGCCGAGCCGGCCAGCGTGCCGGGCACTGCGTTGATGGCGGCCACCACTTCGTCGTAGATGGCGGGCAGGTCGCTCCAGCGGCCGCTCATCTCCAGCGTGTCGGCCACGAAGCCGGGGCTGCGCTTGAAGCCCTCGGCGCTCTTGCCGGTCAGGTAGCGGGTGTCGAGCCAGCGCTCGAAGATGACCGGGCCGTCGAGCTGGCGGCCGAGTTCCTTGCACACGCGTTCGCTGATGGTCATGACGGCATCCACCATTTCGGGTGCGCCTTCGTCGGCGATCAGCAGCACGTGCGTGTCTTCGAGGTTGAACTGCACGCGGCTTTCGAGCGCGTCGTACAGCCGCAGCGCCGCCGGATTGGCGCCGCGCTGCATGATCTCGCGGCAGGCTTCCAGGCCGATGGCGAAGCTGTCGAAGCCGTAGGCAATGGCGCGGCCGTAGTCCGGCAGGCGATGCAGCTTCAGCCGCACGCGCACGATCACGCCGAGCGTGCCTTCCGAACCGATGAAGAGCTGCTGCAGGTCGGAGCCCACCGCCGCGCGCGAATAGCCGCCCACGGTGATCAGGCTGCCGTCGGCCAGCACCACGTCCATGCCGAACACCATGTCCTCGATCTTCCCGTAGCGGGTCGAGAGCTGGCCTGCGCCGCGGCAGGCCACCCAGCCGCCGACGGTGCTGATGCCGAAGGACGAAGGCCAGTGGCCCATCGTCATGCCGTGCTCGCGCTGGATGGTTTCCTCGAAGACGTCGCCGAACATGCCGGCTTCGACTTCGACGATCTGGCTGCCGGCGTCGAAGCCGATCATCTTGTTCAGTTCGCACACGTCGAGCACGATGCCGCCGCGCACCGGCAGCGCCGCGCCGGTGACGTTGCTGCGGCCCGCCGATACGGTGACGGGAATCGACGCCGCGTTCGCGATGCGCATGACGGCCTGGATCTGCTCGACGGTCGAGACCCGCACGATCACGGCCTGCGGGGTGGCGGGCTTGCCGCCGGTTTCCGAGACCATAGAGCCGGCCCACCAGTCGCGCGTCCACTCGACGACGCTGCCGGTGTCGGTGAGCACTTCGTCGGACGCCTTGCGCAGTGCGTCGATGTGCACCGCTGCCACGGTGACGGGCGCGCGCTGCAAGCCGGGCGGGCCGTCGGTGGCGGTGATGGTCTTGGCGTAGGCCGGCGGCGTGTGGGCACCGACGACGTAGTTGCGGCGGTTGTAGCCGCGTTGGATGGCGTCTTTGCTGATCATTTACTGGACTCCCATAAGGATGGTTTTTTCATGCTCGATGGCGGCGCGGTAGCTCGCGACCTGCTGCGCCGTTTCCGAGGGGGACAGGCCGAGTTCGGCCTGGAGGATTTCGCCGACCCGCGCTGCCGCGCGGCCCGAGGCGTCGCGTGCCATGAGGCGCGCGCGGATGCGCCGCGACAACACGTCGTCCACGGTGCAGGCGAGTTCGTGGCGCACCGCGTAGACGACTTCCGCCTCGCTGTACGGCAGGCCTTCGACGATGGGGCGCAGCAGGCCGGGGTCTTCCTGCAGGATGTCGCTGACGAAGCGCGCCTCGGTGCCGTAGCGCTCGCCCAGGTGGGCCGAGATGCCGCCGGAGGCCATGATGGCCTGCGCGTCGTACCCTGCGGCGCCCAGCAGGAAGGCCGACTTGGTCTTGCAGCCGTTGCGTTGGCCGATGACTTTCTGGGCCGCGTCGATGGTCTGCTCGGCCATGTGGCGCGAGGTCGTGAGCTTGCCGCCGACGATGGTCACCAGGCCGTCTGGCGCCACGCGAATCTCGTGGTTGCGCTTGATCTCCAGCGTCTTGCCGCCGGGCGGTGCCACCAGCGGGCGGCAACCGGCGATGCTGCCGACCACGTCTTCGGCCCGCAGGTCGGTCTTGAGCGCGGAGCGCGCGCCGTCGAGCAGGAAGTCGAGTTCTTCGCGCGTGCAGCACACGTCGTCGAGGTTGCCTTCGTAGTCTTCGTCGGTGGTGCCCAGGTACGAGACGTTGCCCCAGCGCGTGATGGTCGCGCGCCGGTTGCGGCCCGGCACCGGAATGGTCACGGTGCAGTCGTTGCGGATCTTCAGCCACGGAATGGCCACGTGCACGCCCTTGGCCGGGCGGATGTTCAGCGTTTTTTCTTCGCTCTTTTTGCGGCCGTCCCAGTCGCGCAGCCACACGCCGGTGGCCATGATGACGACGCCGGCGCGCGCGCGGATCTCGCGGCCGTCGGCCTGCACCACCACGCCGTCGACCTTGCCGTGCCCGTCGCGCGTGATCTCGATGGCCTTCGCATGGTTGAGCACGGCGGCGCCGTGAAAGGCAGCGGTGCGCGCGATGTTCAGCGTGAGGCGCGCGTCGTCGACCCGCGCATCGAAGTACATGAAGCCGCCGGTCAGGTGCTCGTCCTTGAAGGTGGGGCAGTGCGACAGCACCTCGGCCTTGGTCAGCTTCTGGTGCAGGATGCCTTCGCGCCAGCCGCCGGCGATGTCGTAGGTCCACAGCAGGCTCTCGAAGGCCTTGGCCAGGCGCTTGTCGAACACGCCTTCGCGCTCCATCACCGGGAACAGGAAGGGCAGGCGCTGCACCAGGTGCCGGGCATTGCGGCGCAGGCGCTGGCGCTCCAGCAGCGAGTGGCGCACCAGGCCCAGGTTGCCCTGCTCGATGTAGCGCAGGCCGCCGTGGACCATCTTGGAAGACTTGGACGAGGTGCCGAAGGCGAAGTCGTCCTTCTCGACCAGCGCCACGCGATAGCCGCGCAGGCTGGCATCGAGCGCCGCATAGGCGCCGGTGACGCCGCCGCCGACGATCACGATGTCGAATGTCTCGTCGCCGAGCCGCGCCAGCAGGTCCTGCCGATTCAGCCGCAGCGCTTCGGTGCTTGTCATCTCGGCCCGGTCCTTGCCGGATCGAAAGGATGGCAGACCCATCATCTTGAAAGCTCTCCTGGGGTTGTGTTCTTGAAATTGCGTGCGTGTGCGAGTTCCGAATTCACGCGGGCATGCCACAGCGTGCGGCGGGCCTTGCGTTCATCGGCATGGATGCCGGGCTCGAACACCGCGTCGGTGGCCAGCGTGGCGCGCGCCTCTTGCAGCGAGTTCCACAACAGGCCGGAGGAGCCGGCAAGAAAGGCGATGCCGCGCAGGCTGGCGCGGTCGGTTTCCTTCATGCGGCGCACCGGCATGCCCGTGAGGTCGGCCTGGATCTGCAGCAGCGCGGAGCTGCCCGAGAGACCGCCGCCAACTACAAGCTCGGACACCTTGACGCCGGACACGTCTTCGTTCGACTGAATGCACGAGGCCACCGAATGCGCGATGCCTTCGAGGATGGCGCGGGCCACTTCGGCGCGCGTGGTCGCCATCGAGATGCCGGTGAGCGATGCGCGCGCGGCGGGCTCCATGGCGGGCACGCGAAAGCCGGTCAGCGCGGGAATGAAGGTGACGTCGCGCGACGAGCCGGCGGTGGCGGCCATGCTGCTGATCTGCTCGGCGTTGTCGAACCACTGCAGCTTTTCGCAGACCCAGTTCAGCGCGGAGCCGGTGGTTGCCACATAGGTCTCTACCGCGAAGTGCGACACGCCCTGCGCGCGCCGCGCGGTCATGGTGAGGGTGCCGTCGTGCAGGCCGGCATGCACTGGCAGCACCGGCCCGGTGATCACATCGACGAAGCTGCCCGTGCCGTGCACGCACATGGCTTGTTCGCGGTCGAGGCAGCCCAGGCCGATCGCGCCCGCATGCTGGTCGCCGGCGCAGGCGAGGATGGGCACGTCGATGCCGAGCAGGTCGACGCGCGTGCGGCCGAAGTCGTCCGCGTCTTCGCGCAGTTCGGGCAGCAGCTCGCGCGGGAAGCCGAGGGCGTCGATCCAGTCGAGCTGGTAGCGGTGGCCGCCCATGACGTAGGCGCTGGCCGAAGTCACGTTGGTCGGCGTCGTCACGCAGGCGCGCTGCGTGGACAGGTGCCACAGCAGCCAGCTGTCGATGGTGCCGAAGGCGAGGCGGCGCTGCTCGAAGGCGCGGGCGACGGCTTCGGTTTCGCGGATGTGGTGCGCGGCCCAGAGGTAGGGCGAGCGCACGCCGGCCGGCCGGCCCAGTTGCTGCACCAGCAGCTTGTCCCAGGCGGGCGCGAGCTTGTCGAGTTCATCGACGTAGCGCGTGTCCTGCCACACCATGACCGGCACCAGCGCGCGGCCGGTGTGCGTGTCCCAGAGCACGGCCGAGCAGCGCTGCGTGGCGATGGCCAGCGCGGCGATGCGCTGCTGCGCCGCCTGTGCCTGCGCGATGCTGGCGCGGCAGACCGCGAGGGTCTTCTCGAGGATCGCGTTGGCGTCCTGCTCGACCACGCCGGGGCGCGGCGTGTCGACATGCAGCGGCGCGTATTCGAGGCACGAGACATGGCCGTCGCGGCCGACGACGGCGGCCCGCGTTCCCGAGGTGCCCTCGTCGATGCAGAGGATCACGTCCTGAGGTGTCGCCATCAGTTCACTTTCCCTGCGGCCGGGCGCAGGGTCTCGGCGATGGCAGGCTTGTCGTTTTCGAATTGGGGTGCATCGGGTTCGTTGTCGGGGTTGATGGTGGTGCGCGTCGGGTCCCAGCGGATCACGAAGCAGATGACGCTCGCGATCAGCGGCACGACCGACAGGATGAGGAAGGTGTGTTCCAGGCCGTACTTCTCGCGGAACAGCGGAAAGATCAACAGGCCCAGCGCCGCGCCGATGGAGCCCAGCGCGCCGATGATCCCGTTGGCGCCGGCGCGCAGCTCGCTGCGGAACGACAGCGACGACAGGCTCTTGCCGTTCGCACCCGGGCCGCCCGAGTGGAAGAGGATGAACAGCGACGGCACGATCACCGCCAGCCACAGCGGCATGCGGCCATGGAACAGGCCCAGCGTGAGCAGCATCACGAACACCATCGCGAAACCGAAGGCCGAGGCGCGGCGCAGACCCAGCTTGCGGCCGATCCACGGCGACAGGAAGCCGCCGAAGATGCCGAAGACGTTGAAGGCGAGGGCGCCGATGGTGGCTTGCGCGAAGTCCTTGCCGAACAGCGTCGCGCTGATCAGCGGCAGATACCAGCCCACTGCGAAGTACTGGATCGACTGGCCGATCTGCACGGTCGCGGCGAGGATCGTGCGCTGCAGATAGGCACCCCGAAAGATCAGCAGCACGTTGGCGGCACCGCGCCGGGCCTGGTTGAGCACGGGCAGGCGCTCGTGCTTCGGTGCGGCGACGAACAGTTGAGCGTAGATGCGGGTCATCGCATGTGCGGCTTCGTCGAGGCGTTCCTTGCGGGCCAGCCACACGGGGCTTTCGACCAGCAGCGTGAGCTGCAGCACGAGGATGGTGACGCCGAAGACCGCGGTGGCGGCCACCGAGTAGCGCCAGATCGCGTCACCCACGTCCCACGAATAGAACAGCAGCGCCAGCAGCAGGTTGGTGCAGACCGCCGCGTACCACATGCCCTGCCAGGTGTTGAGCCGGCTCTTGAGCTTGGCCGGCGTGAACTCGGCCAGCACCGCCATGGCAATGGCGAAGTCGATGCCGTAGGCCGCGCCCACGAAGAAGCGGCCGACCAGGATCATCTCGAAGCTGGGTGCGAACACCACCAGCACCGCACCCACCACGGCCAGGAACTTGGCAAGGATCAGCGGGCGTATGCGGCCCCAGCGGTCGGCCATCCAGCCACCGATGGGGTTGAAGGCAATCGCCACCCAGGAGGCGAGCGACGTCATCAATGCCACCTGTCCGGCGGTGAGATGCAGGTTGCGCGTCATGGGCCCGAGGCCCGCGCTCAGTGCGGAATTGGAGAAGGCGTCGAGGAACAATCCGCCGAGTGCGAGCCACCAGATGGTGGCGGCCCGGCCGACGATGCCCTGGCGTGAATCCAGGTAGGCGATGACATCGTCGATGCCGCGGATCTTGATCGCGTTGGGTTGCACAGCTGTCTCCATTGGAATATTCCGCAAGAAGACGATGCAAACCATGCAGGCGCGACAAAGCCATCTTACAGATGGTCTTTAAATCTGAACCTGTGCGTAAATTCTAAGGGCGAACTTTTCCGTGGGTCAATCAAATGCCTGCAGTGTTAACCATTAGCGCTCGAAGCGCCCCGCGATCTCATGCGGCCACGGGCACGGCGCTGACCTGGCGGATGTTCATGGCCTTGAGCGTGTCGGCAATAGCGGCCACCGCGCCCGGAATGCCGGCTTCGCCGAAGTGCCCCATGCAGCCGACGCGGAAGGTTTCCACCTGCGTGAGCTTGCCGGGGTAGAGGATGTAGCCGCGCTTCTTGACCTCTTGGTAGAAGGTCTTGAAGTCGTAGTTGGCGTCGTCGGGCGCGTGGAAGGTGATGATGATCGGCGCCTGGATCGCGGGGTCGAGGAAGCTCCTGAAACCGAGCGCGCCCAGTCCGTCGATGAGCCCCTTGCAGTTGCGCGCATAGCGCCCACCGCGCGCGGCGAGGCCGCCTTCCTCGATGTACTGCGCAATGGCGGTGTCGAGTGCCGCGACCACGTGCGTGGGCGGTGTGAAGCGCCATTGCGTGGTCTTCTCCATGTACACCCACTGGTCGTACAGGTCCATGCTCAGCGAGTGGCAGTTGCCTTCGCATTTTTCGAGCGTGCTGCGCTTGATGACGACGAAGCCCATGCCCGGCACGCCTTCGAGGCACTTGCCCGAAGCGGCGACGACGGCATCGAAGGGCGTCCTGCGTGCATCGATCTCCAGCGCACCGAAGGAGCTCATGGCATCGATGATCAGCCCACGACCGTGCTTGGCGACGACCACGGCGATCTCATGCAGCGGGTTGAGCACGCCGGCGCCTGTCTCGCAATGCACCACCGCGACATGGGTGATGCTCGGGTCCGCAGCCAATGCGCGGTCGACATCGGCCGGCGACACCTGCCTGTCTTCCGTGTAGTCGATGGTGGTCAGCTTGCGGCCGAGCACCTTGCAGATCTTGGCCAAGCGCTGGCAGTACGCGCCGTTGCTGGGCACCAGCACATGGCCGTTGCGCGGAACGATCGTGCCGATGGCCGCTTCCACCGAGAAGGTGCCGCTGCCCTGCAGCGGAACGCATTCATGCGTGCCCGTGCCATGCACGATGTTCAGCACTTCCTTGCGGATGCGCGCGGTGATCTGGTTGAAGTCGGCATCCCACGATCCCCAGTCGCGCAGCATCGCGTTGCGTGTGCGGTCCGAAGTGGTCAGGGGGCCGGGTGTGAGCAGGATGGGGTAGGGCGTTTGACTCATGGTGTCTCCAGGCGGGGAAAGGAAATGAGGGCGAGGGGTGTTTGTTGCTCAGCCGCGGCTCAGGTTGCGCCAGGCCTGCGTGCGCGACAACAGCACGCGTGTCAGCAGCGAGTAGGCGATGCACACCAGCGTCGAGGTGACCACGATCAGGCTGGCCAGCGCCGAGGCCGGGCCGATGTCGCCGGCATCGTCCAGATGCATGATCGCGACCGAGGCGAGGATGGTCTCGGGCGTGTAGAGAAAGATGGCGCACGACAGGCTGGCCATCGACACCACGAAGAAGTAGCGCCCGATGTCCAGGATGGCCGGCAGGCACACCGGCACTGTCACGCGCAGGAAGGTCTTGAAGAACGGCACCTTGAGCGAGGCCGACACCGCCTCGAACTCGTTGTCGATCTGCTTGAGCGCGGTGACGGCCGTGAGATGGCTCGACGTGTAGTAGTGCACCACCATCGAGATGATCAATATCGCCATCGTCTGGTAGAGAAAGTTCAGCGGGTTGGCCGGATGGTTGAAGAACATCACATAGCCCAGGCCAAGCACCAGGCCCGGCACCGCCATCGACAGCACCGCCATCAGGTGCATGCCCTTGCGCATCAGGCCCAGGTTGCGCGTCTTCTCGATCAGGTAGGCGCCCACGAACACGATCAGCGAGCCGGCCACGGCGGTGGCCATGGCGACGATCAGGCTGTTGCCGTAGGCGTCGGCCATGTCGCTTTCGATCAGCACGAAGTGGTAGTGCTTGAGCGTGAACGACAGGTCGTAAGGCCACAGCGAGATCAGCGAGGTGTAGATCGCCATGCCGATGGTGGCCAGCAGCAGGCCACACACCAGCGCGCAGAACAACATCAGCAGCGGATCGGCGAGCTTGCGGCGCTTGGGGCTGTAGGGCACCGAGCGGGCCGTGAGCTGCGCCTTCAGCTTGCGCCGCACCACGTAGTCGATGACGAAGGAAATGATCGACGGAATCAGCAGCAGCATGCCCACCACTGCGCCGATGGAAAAATTGTGCTGCCCCACCACCTGCTTGAAGACGTCGACCGACAGCACGTTGAAGTTGCCGCCGATCACCTTGGGTGCGCCGAAGTCGCTCACCACGTAGGTGAAGACCACGGTGGCCGCGCTGATCAGGCCGTACTTGCACGAAGGCAGCGTGATGGTCATGAACTGGCGCAAGGGCCGGGTGCGCAGCGCGGCGGCCGCCTCGTACAGCCGGCCGTCAGCCAGCGACAGCGCAGTGACCAGGATCATCAGCGCATGCGGGAAGGTGTTGTAGACCTCCGCCATGATGATCCCCGGTGCGCCGTAGATCGACACGCCGCCCAGCAGGAACTTGAGCGCGCCCTGGTTGCCGAACCACTGCACGAACGAAATGGCCGACAGCAGCGAGGGCGCCAGCAGTGGAATCAGCGCAACGAGGCGGAACACCGCCTTGAGCGGCGTCGGCATGCAACTGCGCGTGAGCGCATAGGCGAAGACGAAAGCCGTGGGCACCGAGATCATCACCACGGCCGCCGAGACCCAGATCGAATTCCACGCTGCGCGCAACAGGCTGGGCGTCTGGAAGTAGGTGATGAAGTGGGTCAGGCCGACGAAGCGGCCTTCCTTGTCCTGCACCGCGTGCGCCAGGATGGTCAGGAGCGGTGCGATCAGGAACACGAACAGCATCACCATCACCACGAGCAGGATGGCGCGGGCGATGGTTTCGTCGCGGCTCCAGCGCATGACGGGGCGCGCGGCGAATGCCGCAAACGGGGTGCGAGGGCGGGCCAGCGTGTTCATGGCTTCGCGGTGCTGGCGGAGAAGGCGCGGATGCGGTTCGCGCGCAGCGCGATGTCGATGGTGTTGCCTTCGCGGATGTCCAGGTCGTGCAACTGGTTGAGCGAGAAGTGCAGGCCGAGCGTCTGCCCGTGCAGCGCATCGGCGGTGACTTCGGCAATGCACAGGCCGCCGAGGAATTCGACCTTGGTGACCAGCGCCTGCAGGCGGTTGGCCGTGTCATCGCTCAGGTGTTCGACTGCGCGGTCTTCGGGGCGCAGATAAAGGTTGACGGCTTCACCAGGCTCGAAGGCGCCGTCGCAGGCGTCGCACTGCAGTTCCATGTCGCCGACCTGGAAGCGGTGGTTGCCCAGCGCCACCGAGCGCAGCACATTCACCTTGCCCACGAAATCGGCCACGAAGGGTGTGGCCGGCTGTTCATAGACTTCCATCGGCGTGCCGACCTGCTCGATCACGCCGTGGTTCATGACGACGATGCGGTCGGCCATCGACAGCGCTTCTTCCTGGTCGTGCGTGACCATGATGGTCGTGATGCCGACCTGCTTTTGCAGCCGGCGGATTTCACCGCGCAGCCGGATGCGCTCCAGCGCATCGAGCGCCGACAGCGGCTCGTCGAGCAGCAGCAGGCCGGGCCGCGTGGCAAGGGCGCGGGCGAGCGCCACGCGCTGCTGCTGGCCGCCCGAGAGCTGGCTCGGGTATTTCTTGCCGGAAGTCGGCAGGCCGACGAGCTTGAGCAGCTCTTCGACGCGCGCCTTGATCTCGCCTCTCCTGGCGCGGCTGTTGACCAACCCATAGCCGATGTTCTCGGCAATCGAGAGATTGGGAAAAAGCGCATACGACTGGAACACGATGCCGTAGTCGCGCTTGTCCGGCGACAGCCACGAGACGTCCTTGCCGTTCTGCAGGATCTGTCCGGAGGTCTGCGTCTCCAGCCCCGCGATGATGCGCAAGAGCGTGGTCTTGCCGCAGCCCGAGGGGCCGAGAAAGCACAGCATCTCGCCCGGGTTCACGCGCAGGTGCACATCGCGCAGCGCACTGAAGGATTCGAAGTCCTTGCGCACGCCGACGATCTCGAGCGCGGCAGGAGCGCTCGCAGGCACCGGGTTGGCAATGAACTTGGTGTCGGTCATATCCATTTTTCGCACTCGTCGTTGGCGGGCGTCACCACTGCGGCGGCGCCCGCGGATTGAAAGTCGGGAATGCCGCGGGGCCTACTTGGGTTCGGCCTTGCCTTCGTAGCGCTTGCTCCACTCGGCCAGGATGCGTTCGCGGTTCTTCGCGGCCCAGTTGATGTCGTTCTTGGCCAGCAGCTTTTCGTAGTTGTCCGGAATGCCTTCCAGCTTCGAGGCCACGCCGGGGTAAGCCACGACCGCCCACCATGTGGAGGTGATCTGGTTGGCCTCCTTGCTGGCCATCCAGTCGGCGAAGCGCTTGGCTTGCGGCAGCTTCGCGCTGGTCTTCATGAGGCTGGTCGCCTCGATGTCCCAGCCCAGGCCTTCCTTCGGAAAGATCAGGTCGACCGGTGCGCCCGACTTCTTGACCTGGTGCGCGCGGAACTCGAAGGAAATGCCGATCGGGAACTCGCCCGCACCGGCCTGCTTGCAGGGCTTGGAGCCCGAGTGCACGTACTGCGCGATGTTCTGGTGCAGCGCATCCATGTACTTCCAGCCTTCGGCGTCGCCCATGTTCTGCAGCCATGACGACACGTCGAGGTAGCCGGTGCCGCTGGAGGCCGGATGCGGCATCGAAATGGTGCCCTTGTAGACGGGCTTGGTCAGGTCCTTCCAGGTCTCGGGCTTGGGCAGGCCGAGCTTTTTCGCTTCGACGTGGTTGAAGCAGATGGTCGCGGCCCAGACGTCCATGCCGACCCAGGCCGGTGGGCGGGCGGCATCGGAGTAGGCGGGGTTCAGCTCCTTGAAGCCCTTGGGCTCGTAGGGCAGCAGCATGCCTTCCTGTTCCAGCAGGGCCAGGCTGCTGGCGGCCAGGCCGGCCACCACGTCGGCCTGCGGGTTGGCTTTTTCGGCCAGCAGCTTGGCGGTGACGATGCCGGTGGAGTCGCGCACCCACTTCACCTCAATGTCGGGGTTGGCCTTTTCGAAGCCGTCCTTGTAGAGCTTCATGGCGTCGGTTTCGAGCGCCGTGTAGACCAGGAGCGAGGTCTTTTGCGCCCATGCGGCGCCGCTGGCCGCAAGGCCCAGCGTTGCCGCACATAGAACCGCCGTGAGACGGCGCGTGCTTTGTTTCATCGTCATCTGTTTCTCCTGAGAGGGCTGGCTGTCACTGGTAGAGGTGAGTGGCGGGCTCCGGCAACTGGCGTGCCAGGCCCCGGTGGGCGGAATGTAGATTGATGATTGAAGACTGTCAATAAAAAATTGTTGACAGTTTTCAATCCTTGGGGAAAATACGCCCCATGGTCACCAGCAATCACTCCGCCGCCCTCGCGTTTCTCCAATCCAGCTCGTTGCCGATGCTGATGCAGGAAGAAATCGAGCGTTTGATCATGACGGGCGAGCTTCCCGTCGGTAGCCGCATCAACGAGAGCGAGCTTTCGCAGCGCTTCAACACCAGCCGCGGCCCGATTCGGGAAGCGCTGCGGGCGCTGGAAGAGGCCGGCCTCGTGCGCAATGAAAAGAACCGTGGCGTCTTCGTGCGCGAGATCGCATTCGAGGAAGCCGACGAAATCTACGAACTGCGCGAGGCGCTCGAAGAAATCATCGGCCGGCGCGTGGCACTCGCCATCAAGCCCGACGCGGTCGAGCGCCTGCGGGCCATGCTCGACGCCATGCGCTCGGCAGCCCAGGCGCAGGACGTCGAGCAGTACGCGCAACTCAACCTGCAGTTCCACGAGATCCTGCTCGACACCGCCGGCAGCAAGAAGCTGACGGAAACCTACAAGCGGCTGGTCAAGGAGTTGCACCTTTTCAGAATGCGCGCGCTCGACAGTGGCGGTGGCCTGCGGGTCTCGGCCGACGAGCACAGCCACATCGTCGAAGCCATTGCGAGCGGCAACCCCGACACGGCGGGCCGCGCGCTGCGCGAGCACGTTGCCGGCAGCCGCGCACGCATGCACAAGGCCTTCGGCCGCGCCGATTCCGACGCAGCCACCGCATCGAACAACCCACCCCAAAAGGAAGTCTGAAATGACACAGGAGACACTCGAAGTCAACGCCAGAAGCTATCGCTGGATGGCCCGCCCGGTCGTGGTCGTGTGCGTGGACGGCAGCGAGCCGGCGTACCTGGATGCGGCCATCGCAGCCGGCGTGGCCCCGTACTTCGACCGCATGCGCAAGTCAGGCGCCAACCTCTTGGCCGACTGCGTGGTGCCCTCGTTCACCAACCCGAACAACCTGTCCATCGTCACCGGCGTGCCGCCGGCCGTGCACGGCATCTGCGGCAACTACTTCTTCGACCGCGAACTGGGCCAGGAAGTCATGATGAACGACCCCAAGTACCTGCGCGCAGGCACCGTCCTGGCGGCATTCGCCGATGCCGGCGCCAAGGTGGCTGTGGTCACCGCCAAGGACAAGCTGCGCAAGCTGCTGGGCCACCGCATGAAGGGCATCTGCTTCTCGTCGGAGAAGTCCGACCAGGTCACCCTGGAAGAGAACGGCATCGACAACGTGCTCGACATGGTCGGCATGCCCGTGCCCTCGGTCTACAGCGCGGAACTCTCGGAGTTCGTCTTCGCCGCCGGCGTCAAGCTGATGGAATCGCGCCGCCCCGACCTCATGTACCTGTCGACCACCGACTACGTGCAGCACAAGGCCGCACCGGGCAGCCCGGCAGCCAATGCCTTCTACGCCATGATGGACCGCTACCTTGCGCAGCTCGATGCCCTGGGCGCCACCATCGTCGTCACCGCCGACCACGGCATGAACGACAAGCACGCGAGCGACGGCTCGCCCAACGTCATCTACCTGCAGGACGTGCTCGACGAGTGGTACGGCGCCGGTGTCGCCCGCGTGATCCTGCCGATCACCGACCCGTATGTGGTGCACCACGGCGCACTCGGCTCCTTCGCCACCGTGTACGCCCCCGACGAAGCCCGCGTGCCCGGCTGGATCGACCGCATCCAGCGCGTGCCCGGCACGGAACTCGTGCTCTCGCGCAAGGACGCCGCCGCGCGCTTCGAGCTGCCGCCCGACCGCATCGGCGACATCGTGGTCGTGAGCGAGCAGAGCACCGTCATCGGCACCTCGGCCAGCCGCCACGACCTGTCGGCGCTCGAAGTGCCGCTGCGCTCGCACGGCGGTGTCTCCGAGCAGCGCGTGCCGCTGATCTGCAACCGCCCGGTCACCGGCATTGCTGCCGGCCGGCGCCTGCGCAACTTCGATGCGCTGGACATCGCGCTGAACCACGCCCAATAACGCAAACGCCTTCCGGAGCAAGAAGCACCCCATGAGCCAAGCCACCCTGAAGCCAGGCACCATCCACCGCGAAGCCCTGCGCATCGCCGGTGAGCGCGTCCACCGCGACCGCGTGATCGAGGTGACCTACCCCTACACCGGCGAAGTCATCGCCACCGTGCCCAAGGCCACGCTGGACGACGTGCGCAATGCGCTTCGCATCGCCCGCGACTACAAGTCCACGCTCACCCGCTACGAGCGCTACAAGATCCTCATGCGCGCAGGCGAGATCATCGCTTCGCGCCTGGACGAGATCTCGCGCACCATCACGCTCGAGTCGGGCCTCTCGCGCAAGGACTCGCTGTACGAGGTGGGCCGTGCCTCCGACGTGCTGCTGTTCGCCGCCAACCAGGCACTGGTGGACGACGGCCAGGTGTTCTCCTGCGACCTCACGCACCACGGCAAGAGCCGCAAGGTCTACACGCTGCGCGAACCCCTGCTGGGCGCCATCACCGCCATCACCCCGTTCAACCATCCGCTGAACCAGGTGATCCACAAGGTGGCGCCGGCCATTGCGACCAACAACCGCATCGTGCTCAAGCCCAGCGAGAAG
This sequence comes from Variovorax sp. PAMC26660, assembly GCF_014302995.1. NCBI lineage: Bacteria > Pseudomonadati > Pseudomonadota > Betaproteobacteria > Burkholderiales > Comamonadaceae > Variovorax > Variovorax sp. PAMC26660. The sequence continues at coordinate 7,264,055 of NZ_CP060295.1, read as the reverse complement.
ACGCCGCTCACGGCCTTCCTGCTGGCCGACATCCTGTATGAAGCGGGCCTGCCGCCGCAGATGCTGTCGGTGCTCACGGGTGACCCGGCCGAGATTGCCGACGAACTGCTCACCAACGCCGACGTCGACCTGGTCACCTTCACCGGTGGCGTGCCGATCGGCAAGTACATCTCGGGCAAGGCGGTCTACAAGCGCCAGATCCTGGAGCTGGGGGGCAACGATCCGATCATCGTGATGGAAGACGCGGATGTGGAAGAGGCGGCCACGCTGGCGGCCAACGGTTCGTACAAGAACTCGGGCCAGCGCTGCACGGCGGTCAAGCGCATGCTGGTGCACGAATCCGTGGCGGATCAGTTCGTCGAGCTGCTGGTGGCCAAGACCAAGGCGCTGAAGTACGGCGACCCGATGGACCCGGACACCGACATGGGCACGGTGATCGACGAGGCTGCCGCCAGGCAGTTCGAGGCGGTGGTCAACGAGGCCATCGCGGCCGGTGCCAAGCTCTTGTACGGCAACGAGCGCAGGGGCGCGCTGTATTCGCCCACAGTGCTCGACCACGTGGACCCCGAGATGACAGTGGCCAAGCACGAGACCTTCGGGCCGGTCTCGCCGGTGATCCGCTTCAAGACCATCGAAGAAGCGATCCGCATCTCCAACGGCACGGCCTATGGCCTGTCCTCGGCGGTGTGCACCAACCGGCTGGACTACATCACGCGCTTCATCCGCGAGCTGAACGTGGGCAGCGTCAATGTGCGCGAGGTGCCGGGCTACCGGCTGGAGCTGACGCCCTTCGGCGGCATCAAGGACTCGGGCCTGGGCTACAAGGAAGGCGTGCTCGAAGCCATGAAGAGCTTTACCAACTGCAAGACCTATTCGTTGCCCTGGTAAGCAAGCATGAGCCTGAGCATTCCCGACATCGTCGGCCTCTTCGAGTCCAAGGGCGGCGCGCAGTACGACGGCGAGCCCGTCACGCAACTGGAGCATGCGCTGCAGTCGGCGCACCTGGCCGAGCAGGAAGGTGCCGGCAGCGCGCTGATTGCGGCGTCGCTGTTGCACGACCTGGGCCATCTGCTGCATGACTTCGGCGGCACGCCAACGCAGCAGGGGCTGGACGACCTGCACCAGTACCGCTGCCTGCCGTTTCTGCGTGCGCTGTTCGGCCCGGCCACGCTGGAGCCGATCCGCTTGCACGTGGACGCCAAGCGCTTCCTGTGCGCGCGCGAACCCGGCTATCTGGAAGCGCTGTCGCCCGATTCGAAGCGCAGCCTGCAGCTGCAGGGCGGCGTGTTTGACGAGGCACAGGCCAAGGCCTTCGAGGCTTTGCCCTATGCGATGGACGCGGTTCGCCTGCGGCGCTGGGACGACACGGCCAAGTGCGCCGATGCGAAGACGCCCGACCTGCTGCACTATGCAGGGCATCTGGCGCTTGCGTCGCGGCCTGTCGCCACGGCGCAGCCATGAGCGTCACGCGACCTCTCGCATTGCAGCGCCGCCAGGCGACGCCGGAAGACATTCCCTTCCTACTCGACCTGAGGCAGCGAACGATGAACGGCCACATGATCGCTTCCGGTGGCGAAGTCAGCGACGCGCACCACATGGCGCGGCTGATGCATCGCTTCGAGTGCGCCGAAGTATTGCTGCATGAAGGTGCACCGGTCGGCCTGCTCAAGGTGTCGCGCGATCCGCACGAGTGGGTGCTCATCCAGATCCAGTTGGCATCCGGCTTCCAGAGCGGTGGCATCGGCACCGGGCTGTTGGCCGAGGTCATCGACCAGGCTGCAAGGGAAGGCGTCGACCTCACGCTCAGCGTGCTGAAGGCGAATCCGGCGAAATCGCTTTACGAGCGCTTCGGGTTTGTCGTCGAGCGCGAGTCCGGGCTTTCCTACGAAATGCGGCGCAAGCCCTGACAACCCGAGAGCCCGACATGCGCCCCTTCTGGATCGAACAGGCTTTGTTCAACGACGGTGACCTCGCACCCGCGCTGCAGGGCGAACAGAGCGCCGATGTCTGCATCGTCGGCGGCGGTTTCACCGGCCTGTGGACCGCCATTCAGGCCAAGCTGCAGGCGCCTGCGCTCGACATCGTCATCATCGAGAGCGATCTCTGCGGTGCCGGTGCGAGTGGCCGCAACGGCGGTTGCCTGCTCACCTGGTCGGCCAAGTTCCTGACCCTGCGTCGGCTGTTCGGCGAAGACGAAGCGGTGCGCCTTGTGAAAGCGTCGGAGGCCGCAGTCCAGCACATCGCCGACTTCTGCGCCACACATGGCATCGATGCCGAACTGCGGCAAGACGGCACGCTCTACACCGCCACCTCGCAGGCCCAGATCGGCGCGCTCGATCCGATGATGCAGGCGTTGGAAGCGCGCGGCATCCACTCCTACCGCACCTTGCCGCCGGACGAAGTGGCACGGCGCTCGGGCTCCGCGCGCAACCTGGCCGGCGTGTATTCGCCCATCGCCGCGACCGTGCATCCGGGCAAGCTGGTGCGCGGACTTCGGCGCGTGGCGCTCGCCATGGGCATCCGCATTCATGAGCGCACGCCGATGCTGGACTTCAGCACCGGCCATCCGGTCGTGGTTCGCACGCCCACCGGCAGCGTGCGCGCGAAGAAACTGGTGCTTGCGATGAATGCATGGATGGCCAGTGCCTTCCCGCAGTTCGAGCGCACCATCGCCATCGTGTCGAGCGACATGATCATCACGGAGCGGTGTCCCGATCTGCTGCAACAGATCGGTTTGCGCGACGGCGTCTCGGTGCTCGATTCGCGCACCTTCGTGTACTACTACCGCAGCACCGTCGACGGCCGCATCATGCTGGGCAAGGGCGGCAACACCTTTGCCTGGGGCGGCCGCATGGCTGAGGTGTTCGACGAGCGCTCGCCGTACGAGGCCGAGCTGACGCAGGCCCTGCACTCGTTCTTTCCGGCGCTGAGTGGCACACCGATCACGGCCAGTTGGAACGGCCCGTCCGACCGCTCGGTGACGGGGTTTCCGTTCTTCGGAAAGCTCGACGGCGCACCCCATCTCTATTACGGATTCGGCTACTCGGGCAACGGCGTCGGGCCGACCTACATGGGGGGGCAGATCCTGTCGTCGCTGGTGCTCGACCAGGACAACGCATGGACCCGCAGCCCGCTGACAAACGGGCCGCTCGGTTACTTCCCGCCGGAGCCGATGCGCTACGTGGGCTCGATCGTGGTGCGCAATGCGATTCGCCGAAAAGAACGGGCCGAAGACCAGAACCGCCAACCGTGGCTGGTCGACCGGTTGCTCAGCAAGCTGGCGAACGCTGCGGGGAAGGCTGACAAGGCTTGAAGCACCGGGCCGAAGAGCGGCTTCGACCAAGGGCGAAGTGCTTCGGAAAATGCGAAGTGGAGCGGGTGAAGGGAATCGAACCCTCGTATGAAGCTTGGGAAGCTGCCGTTCTGCCATTGAACTACACCCGCGGACCGAGGCGAATTCTACTGGCAGTCTTGAGGCTGTCTCGATGGCGGCTCTGCGGCGCCTGCGCTTTCCCCGAGACCGAGCCGGGGCAGCCTCCTACAGAGAGAGGAACGACCGGCGTTTAGCTTGATCTCTCACTACGGAGGTCAGCATGAAAAACACAACCAAAGAAGAATTCACCCACGCTCTGGCGCGGCACGCGCACTTCAGCGCGCCAGAAGGAAATCACCGTGGATGAGCTGGTCGAATTCCCCCATGGAGGCTGGTCCTTCCTGTGCAGCGCCGAGCAGTTGCCGTCCGGCGAGTTTCAGGCCGTTGTTCGATACCGCGCGCCACCGGGTGACGACATACGAACCTTGAAGATCGACCCACACGCAGGAGGCAGCCGGGCCGAAGCGCTGGAACGCGCAAAGGCAATGGCGATGGAGTGGGCGAAAAAGAGGAGCCAGTGACGGGCGCGGGGCCCTATTTCAAATAAGGGCGAATGACGCCCGCCACGAATTTGAGGCGCTCGAACTCCACGTCACTCAGCGGTTGCGCCTGCACGTCGAAATGGCAGAGAGATCCGAAGAGGGTTCCCGTCTCGTTGAGCACGGGCACCCCGTGGTACGCGACCATGACTCCCTTGTAAGGGTGCCCATTCAATCTGTCGTCCTTCGCAGAATCGCTGGTCAGGAAGGAGCCGTCCCGGAGCACGAACTGGCAGAAACTCGTTCCCAACGGAACTTCGGCCAGGAACTCCGGGCGATCCTCTCCCGCCTTGTCGAAGAGCGCGATGTTCTTCAGCATCTCGCCCTCCAGCCGATAGACGGCGGTGTAGCGGTGGGGCACGCCGCGATTGAGTTGCGCGAGTGCTGCGGCCACGCCTTGCTGCTCGCATGTGGCAACGAACGCTTGAATGCCGTCGCTCGTCCTCGCCGGTGGCTGTGCAAGAACCTGCTGCAGGTACAGCTTGTCGATATCGTCTTCCCAGGCCGTACAGGCGTGGAGGAATTCGAGGTCTGCTGCACGTTGGTCGGCGCCGCCCGTGGCATCTCTGGCCAAAGGATACGGGCGCAGTTTCACGCCGGATGCTCGAAGAGCGGATTCCTTTTGAAATCGGTTGAGGGTGGGCATGCAGGGCTCCGAGGCCGCCGAGTTTAGCGCCGCACCCGGTGGTGACTCACCTCGCGCGGGGCTTTGCGCAAGTGACCTGCGGATCGACTTGCGATGCGGCGAAGGGATGCGAGACTCGATGCGGCGATGCATCAGCCCGGAAACAGCTTTCGCCCCCGCCTTTTGATTCCCGAAACCCGGACTTCGCATGACCAGCCTCTCCCAGCCCACCGACAGCCAACGCGTTTTCGACGTGCAGGTCTCCGTCTTGCTGCGCAGCTTTCCGTTCGCGTTGACCGGGTCGGTCGTCTCGGCCTGCGTGGTGGCCTACGTGATGCTGGCAGTGGTCCCGAGGACGCAGGTGGTCGTCTGGCTGTCGGCCACCGTGTTCGTGGCGGCCTGCAGGTTTGCCGCAATGCTGTTCTTTCACCGCGTGCGCCATCGCCCCGGTGCCGGCGCGCAATGGCTGCGGCAGATGGTGATCGGCAACATCGCTTCGGGCATGCTGTGGGGGCTGCCGTTTTCCTATTGGACGTTCTTCGTTCCGCTCGAATACCAGTTGTTCTTCATCGTGGTCCTGTTCGGCCTGGGCACCGGCGCCATCTATTCGAACTACATGGTGCTGTCGGCCGTCTATGCGTTCCTGGTGCCGGCCTTCGCGCCGACATTCATCGCCTTGGCGGTCCAGCCGTCAGCCGTCAATGTGGCGCTGGTCGCGAGCGGCATTGCGTACCTGGTTGCCACCGTCGCGTTCATCCATCGCATGAACCGCACGCACCTGAACGCATTGCAACTGGGCTATGAAAACCTCGCGCTGCTGCAGCAGGTGCGGCTCGAGAAAGAAGCCGCCGAGCGCAGCGACCTGGAGAAGTCACGCTTTCTCGCGGCCGCCAGCCACGATCTGCGGCAGCCGGTTCACGCGATGAGTCTTTTCCTCGGGCTGCTCGCGAATGAGCGTCTTTCGGTGCACGGCCGCTATCTGGTCGAGAACATCACGAAGGCCAGCGCCGCCATGGGGCATTTGTTCGATGCGTTGCTCAACATCTCGCGGCTGGATGCGGGGGTGATCCATCCGCGTCTTCAGAACTTTCCGCTCGACCGCCTGCTGGACCAGATCCGCACGGAGTACACGCCGCAAGCCCAGCAAAAGGGCCTGGCGCTGAAAGTGCGGCGCTGCAAGGCATGGGTCCATTCAGACCCGATGCTGCTGGAGCGCATCCTGCGCAACCTGGTCAGCAATGCCATCGCCCATACACGCAGCGGGCGTGTGCTGATCGGCTGCCGTGTACGCGGCGGCAGTGTTCGCATCGAGGTCTGGGACACGGGGCCTGGCATCCCGCCGCATGAACACGAGCGCATTTTCTGGGAGTTCCACCAGCTCCAGAATCCCGAGCGCGACCGCAGCAAGGGGCTCGGGCTGGGCCTTGCCATCGTTCGTCGCACAGCCGCTCTGCTGGGGCATGCGCTGGCCATGCGCTCGACCGAAGGACGTGGAACGGCCTTCCTGTTGAGTGTTGAAGCGCATCGCGCGTTGGCGGTGGAAGCGCCCGTCGAGGCGGGGGCGTTCGGCGCGGGCATCGACACGCCGGTCCTCGATGTCAGGCCGGCGAAGGGGCAGCTGATATTGGTGGTCGATGACGACGCACAGAACCGCGAAGGCTTGCAACTGCTTCTTGAAAGCTGGGGGCACCGCGTGGTGGCCGCCGCGGGTGTGGCCGAGCTGGTCGCATTGATTGCCGACGTGCCCGGCAAGCCCAACCTGATCGTGAGCGACTATCGCCTGCGCGAGCACGAGAACGGCATCGAGGCCATCGACCGCGTGCACGAGGAATACAACGACGACGCGATTCCCGCGCTGCTGGTCAGCGGCGACACCGATCCGGCGCGCCTGATCGAAGCCGCGGCACGTTCGATCCCGGTGTTGCACAAGCCTGTCGAAGTGGATGCGTTGCGAACCTGGGTCGAGAAACTGCTCGTTGCGGGGACTGTGCCGCAGCGCAATCCCTGAAACACGCCGGGGACATGGCAGCGCATGACTCTGCGAACGTGATGCGTAAAGACCACTGAGCGGCCCTGAATCCGGGTGATTTCAAAAAAAACCGGTGCACTGCCTCTTTCGCAGGCACCGCGTTGCAGGCCACGCCAGGCAACGATTCTGCGCAATGCACACACGGTTTTCCACAGCATTGTCCCCATCGGGCAGGGAAAACGCGTCACTGCCATGTGTTAAGGAAAAAGGTAGCGTTCATCGTGAAAAGGTAGGGCGCCCGCCGACAGACTTTCTGCGGCCTGCGGGAGCAACATGGCCCTACCGCACTGTTGCGGGAAGGAGCGTGAAATGACGTTCGACTTCTTGTTTCGCCCGGGCCATGCCGCGTACCTCCGGCGCGCGTCGGCGTTGCTGGAGGAGGCACAGATGGCGCGCATCGAGCACCAGGCCGCGGCCGAGCACCACAGTGCCCTGGCCCGGATGTATGCCGAACGCGTGCGGCGTCTGGAAAACGAGCTCTATCGCCAGCCGCGCAGCACGGAACACGGCCCAGCAGACGGCGTCACGGACGAGCGGCCGCAGCTTTATTCGCTGGACGGGAGCCGCAAGCCGGGCCTGACGTCGGCGCCGTAACCCGGCGCTGTCGCCTGTCGAGTCGGGCCTATAGCCAGGCCATTCCGTCGATCAGCCCCAGTACCTCGGCTTGGTGCTCGATGAAGAAATCGACGTGATTGGCGGGCTGGAAGATCTTCTGCCGGCTGCCGGCCGGCAGCGCCGCGAGCAGGCGGGCGGCGTCGTTGGTACGCGCGTTCTGGAACAGTTCGATCATGTCGCTCGCGTCTTTTTCCGTTTTGGCGTCGACCTGAGCCGGCAGCCACGGAAACATGTGCTGTCTGTCTCCGGGCAGCGTCACCAGCACCAGGGCGGGTGTGTGCACGGCCCTGTAGTCCGGTGAGAACAATCGGGCCGTCTTGTACATCGTCATCCCTACCTCGTTGGGGGTGTTGATCTGTACGCTTCCGTCGGCCTTCACGTCCAGCTTGTCGAGCAGGTCGGCCTCCATCGGCGGTGACCAGTTCTGGTTGATGCGCTTGTTGAATGCGATGGCCGCGGCCACGCAGGCGTTGTCCGCCGCTGTGGGTGACGGTTCCTGCAACGCGGGATTGCCTTCTTCACCGCCGTCAGGGGCGGCGGTGGTGTAGTCGAAATTGGTGTCCAGGTAGACGAGGCCGCGCACGCGCTCCGGATGGCGGCCGGCAAAGCGCGTCACCTGGTTGCCCGCGATCGAATGGCCGCCAAGCACGATGCGGCCGACGTCGAGGGCCTGGAGCACTTCGTGCACGTCGTTGACCAGCGTTTCGGTGTCGTAGAGATGGGTCGCGTCGGGAAGCGGCTTGTCGGACTGACCGAATCCCCGGCAGCTGATGGCGATTGCGCGCCCGCGCTGGGCCAACGCGGGCGCAAGGCTGTTGAAGAGCGCCGCCGTGGCGCCAAAGCCGGGCAGCAGCACGAAGGTGGTGCCACCCAGGCGGTCCGACTGCCAGTCGCGCACATGCAGCGAGACGTCGGGCGCCACCCGCACGCGGCGATCCGTGACCCTGGCCGTGGTGAGCCCCGGTGGCTGGAAGGGGCCCGGTCCGCCGCCGTTCCCTCCGCCCCCGCAACTGGCAAGAAGAAGGGCGGTTGGCAAGGCGGTGGCGGCGCGCAGCAGATGCCTGCGGTGTTCGGTGTGGACTCTGGGTGAAAACAAGAGGGACTCCGTCAGAAGAAAAAGTGGGCTCCGCACCGCTGTCGGGTGGGTGTTCTGACGGTATGCGCTGGGTTCGCAAACGGCCTGAAGGCGAACTGAAGGTGAGCTGAAGCGAACCTTTGTCCAGACCGCGATCGAGGATGGCGCGCACAAAAAAATACCCGCCGAAGCGGGTTCGAGGAGCCCTGGTGGGCGCTCTAAGGACGAAACAGAGAGCTCTTCTTCTATGCGGCCCTGTTGCGTGACAGCACAGCGATGGTCGCTGGCCGGCCGGCTTGCCGCTGTCAGTCATAAATAGACAGCCGCCGTAGGACACTTCTAAAAACGTGAACAATTTGGCAGTTTGCGTGGTGCCGAAGTGCGTTTTCCCGGGCCTGTCCGCCGGAAGTGTCGGTGCTGTCCGACACGACACTCCCGCCCGAGGCTCTAAATTTTGCGGACTCGCTTCAACGTGCGGGTTCTCTGTGTGTGACAGCACTCAAGAGGTTCAACCCAGCCTTGCGCTGGGTTTTTTTTGCCCGATTTGGGCCTGCTCACCTTAGTAAAGCTCGAAGCGAAACACCGTGGTCTGGGGATGGCTGAGCAGCGGGACCGACACTTCGCTCGCATGCGCCCAGGCTTCCCGCCAGGCGCGTGCATGGGCGATCTGCGCCTGCGCCATCGTCCGGGTGCCGGACTCCAGCTGGCTCGACCAGGCCAGGTAGCACTTCACCACCCGTTCGGGCCTTCCGATCCGTTGCTCGAGCAGGCGGATGAAGGTGAAGCGCACCTCCATCAGGTCTCGTATGGAGAGACCCGTGCCTTCAAGGTGCACCGTGTAGAGCTGCTCGCGACTGGCTTTGTGATCGAACATCGAACCCGCATGCAAAAGGCTGCGATCAACGCGCCCGGCGCGAGGCGCCGCTCGTTCGATGGCCTTGAGCCTTGTCACTGGAAAAGTGGGAGCGCAAATACTATCGAGGTACTTGTTGCGCGAACCGGGACCGCGGTTTCGGTTTACTGCTTTGGCTTGCCCGCCTTGCGGACTCGGCGTAGGGGCCCTGCGGTTTCGGCGGTGGGGCTCAGCGCAGGAACACGTGCTGCATGAACTGCTTGATCGGGTACTGGATCACCGTCTGCACCCGGGCCGGCAATTCCAGCGGCCGCATCAGCATCTTCAGCGTCGTTCCGGGGCTGAGGTTGGTGCGGATGGTGCTGTTCATGCGCGCGCTGAGCTGCTGCACGTAGGCGGTGTCGTCCACGCGTGCGGGGGCGCGCGCCTTCACCACATGGCGGATCGCGCAGTCGGCGTCTTCGCTCTTGAGCTCCAGCGTGCGCCGGCCGATGGTGCCCATGACGCGGAAGCGGCTCAGTTTTTCCTGCTCGCGATAGCGGCGGAAGAAGCGGTAGAAGTGCTTGTAGTGATTGACCTCGTCGTTCGCGATGCGGGTCGCAAGGTCGCGCAGCACCGGTTCGGTGGTGCTGCGGGCCATCGCGCGGTAGTAGGTGGCGGTGCCGGTCTCGACCACGCAGCGCGCGGTCATTTCGAGGGCGCGGGTCGGCGCCAGCAGCTCGACCTTGCAGTAGGTCGCGTATTCCTCCAGGAAGCCGCTGTAGGCCGTGTCCCACTCGAACTCCGGCCACACGTGGCGCACATAGGCGCGCAAAGCCTTGCCGTGCTGCAGTTCCTCGGGTTCCCAGTAGTTCGAGAGCCAGTCGGTGACCTCGTCGTCGCCGCGGAAGAAATCCACCAGGTTGTGCGTGTACAGGTCCGATCCGCTTTCGATGAACGAGGCGGAAGTCACCAGGTAGAAAAGATTCTCGTCCGGGCGCACCTCGTCGAGCGCAATGCGCGAGAAGTCGAGATCTTCGATCTTCCAGTGTTCGGCCTCTTGACCTGCCATTCGGGCTCCTTGATTCATGTCGTGCATATGAATAGGACGAAGCCGACCGTCTTTGGTTCGGCGGTGTCGCTTCAGGGCGCATATTAGCCGCGGCGCCCCGATCATGCAGTTTGCCCTTGTCCGGGCCGAGGCCCATAGCCAAACCTATAATCGTTTGTTCAAGCAAATCAAGCAGTTAGGCCGGTTCGCCGCAGTGGGTTCGACGAGAGGGTCGCCATCGCAGGGCCGCCCTCGACAGAAGACGAATCCAAAGATGAGCCAGCCCACATTCACGGTCGCGGACATCCGCAAGACCTTTCTCGATTTCTTCGCCTCCAAGGGCCACACGGTGGTGCCCTCCAGTTCGCTGGTGCCGGGCAACGATCCGACCCTCATGTTCACCAACTCGGGCATGGTCCAGTTCAAGGACGTGTTCCTCGGTGAAGACAAGCGCCCGTATGTGCGCGCAGCCTCGGTCCAGGCCTGCCTGCGTGCCGGCGGCAAGCACAACGACCTGGAGAACGTGGGCTACACCGCGCGTCACCACACCTTCTTCGAGATGCTGGGCAACTGGAGCTTCGGCGACTACTTCAAGCGCGAATCGCTTACCTGGGCCTTCGAGCTGCTGACCAAGGTCTACAAGCTGCCGGCCGAAAAACTCTGGGCCACCGTCTACATCGAGGATGACGAGGCCTACGACATCTGGACCAAGGAAATCGGCCTGCCGCCCGAGCGCGTTGTGCGCATCGGCGACAACAAGGGCGGCCGCTACATGTCCGACAACTTCTGGATGATGGCCGACACCGGCCCGTGCGGCCCGTGCTCCGAAATCTTCTTCGACCACGGTCCCGAAATCCCTGGCGGCCCGCCCGGCAGCCCGGACGAAGACGGCGACCGCTATATCGAGATCTGGAACAACGTGTTCATGCAGTTCGACATGCAGCCCGACGGCTCGGTCAAGAAGCTGCCCGCACCCTGCGTCGACACCGGCATGGGCCTGGAGCGCCTGGCCGCGATCCTGCAGCACGTGCACAGCAACTACGAAATCGACATCTTCGACGCGCTCATCAAGGCCGCGGCCCGCGAGACCGGCGAGAAGGACCTGTCGAACAACTCGCTGCGCGTGATTGCCGACCACATCCGCGCCACCTCGTTCCTGGTGGCCGATGGCGTGATCCCGTCGAACGAAGGCCGTGGCTACGTGCAGCGCCGCATCATTCGTCGCGCCATCCGTCATGGCTACAAGCTGGGCCAGAAGAAGCCGTTCTTCCACAAGCTGGTGCCCGACCTCGTGAAGCTGATGGGCGATGCGTACCCCAAGCTCGTGGCCGATGAAAAGCGCATCACCGACACGCTGAAGGCCGAGGAAGAACGCTTCTTCGAGACGCTGGCCAACGGCATGGAAATTCTCGACGCGGCGCTGGCCGGCGATGCCAAGACGCTGCCGGGCGAAGTGGCCTTCAAGCTGCACGACACCTACGGCTTTCCGCTCGACCTGTCGGCCGACGTCTGCCGCGAACGCGGCGTGAGCGTCGACGAAGCCGGCTTCAACGTCGCCATGGAAAAGCAGAAGGCCGCCGGCCGTGCGGGCGGCAAGTTCAAGATGGACCGCAACGTCGAATACACCGGCGCGGGCAACACCTTCACCGGCTACGACCACCTGGAAGAAAACGCCAAGGTCGCCGCGCTGTACTTCGAAGGCACGGCCGTGCAGGAACTCAAGGAAGGCCAGAGCGGCATCGTGGTGCTCGACACCACGCCGTTCTATGCCGAGAGCGGCGGCCAGGTCGGAGACCAGGGCGTGCTGATCGCCGAAGGCGTGCAGTTCGGCGTCGAAGACACGCTGAAGATCAAGGCCGACGTGTTCGGCCACCACGGCACGCAGACCCAAGGCACGCTGAAGGTGGGCGATGCGGTCAAGGCCGCGGTCGACATCGCGCGCCGCAACGCCACCATGCGCAACCACTCGGTCACCCACCTGATGCACAAGGCCCTGCGCGAAGTGCTCGGCGACCACGTGCAGCAAAAGGGCTCGCTGGTCGATGCCGAAAAGACCCGCTTCGACTTCGCGCACAACGCCGCTGTCACGCACGAGCAGATCGTCGAGATCGAAAAGCGCGTGAACGCCGAGGTCCTGGCCAACGTGGCCACGCAGGCCCGCGTGATGGACATGGAATCGGCCCAGAAGACCGGCGCCATGATGCTGTTCGGCGAGAAGTACGGCGAGACCGTGCGCGTGCTCGACATCGGCACCAGCCGCGAACTGTGTGGCGGCACGCACGTCGGCCGCACCGGCGACATCGGCCTCTTCAAGATCGTCAGCGAAGGCGGCGTGGCCGCCGGCGTGCGCCGCATCGAAGCCGTCACCGGCGCCAATGCGCTGTCGTACCTGCAAGACCTCGAAGCTACCGTGCACAGCGTGGCCGCCACGCTCAAGTCGCCGACCGCCGAGCTGCAGGGCCGGCTCACGCAGGTGCTGGAGCAGGTGAGGGCGCTGGAGCGCGAAGTGGGTGCGCTCAAGGGCAAGCTCGCGTCGTCCAAGGGCGACGAACTGCTGGCGCAGGCCGTCGACGTCAACGGCATCAAGGTGCTCGCGGCCAAGCTCGATGGCGCCGACGCCAAGACGCTGCGCGACACCATGGACAAGCTGAAAGACAAGCTCAAGACCGCCGTCATCGTGCTGGCTGCCGCCGATGGCGACAAGGTGCAGATCGCGGCCGGCGTCACCGCCGACAGCGTGGGCAAGGTCAAGGCCGGCGAGCTGGTCAACTTCGTGGCCCAGCAGGTCGGTGGCAAGGGCGGCGGCAAGGCCGACATGGCCATGGCCGGTGGCACCGATGCGGCAGGCCTTCCGGCCGCGCTGAAGTCGGTGCAGGCCTGGGTCGCCGAACGCGTCTGACCACCCGCCACTTACCTCTTCAACAAGCACTTCATGCCCGACGCGATCCCCGGTGAAGTGCTTGTGATGGGGGCTGGCACCATCGGCTGCTTCATCGGCGGCAGCCTTGCGGCGGCCGGTGTGCCCGTGACCTTTGTCGGCCGTCCGCGTGTGCTGGAAACGCTCGCACGCAATGGCCTGACGCTCAGCGACATCGACGGTGCCAGGCACAAGCTGCCCGCAGCCGGCTTGCGTCTGTTCGAGCAGGTGCCCGTCGGCGCACGGCCTGCGCTGGTGCTGCTTTGCGTGAAGAGTGGCGCCACGGCCGAAGCAGCGGCCGAGCTGGCTTTTGCGTTGCCTGCGGGCACCACGGTCGTCTCGCTGCAGAACGGCATTTCCAACTGCGCGGCCGCATCGCAAGCTGGCCCGTCGCTCAATGTGCTGCCCGGCATGGTGCCGTACAACGTGGCCGAGATCGGCGCTGGTGCCTTCCATCGCGGCACGCCCGGCCGGTTGGCCGCGGCCGATGACGCCGCACTGCGGCCCTGGCTGCCCGTGTTCGAGCGTGCCGGCGTGCCGCTCGATCTGCATGCCGACCTGCTGCCGGTGCAGTGGGGCAAGCTGCTGCTGAACCTCAACAACCCCGTCAATGCGCTCTCTGGCCTGCCGCTGCGCGAAGAGCTGATGCAGCGCGGCTACCGGCGCTGCTTCGCGGCGCTCATCGACGAGGCGCTGGGCGTGCTCCATGTGGCGGGCATCGCACCGGCACAGGTCGCGGCCGTTCCGGCGCATCGGCTGTCGGGCCTGCTGCGGTTGCCCGACTGGCTGTTTCGCATCGTCGCGGCACGCATGCTGCGCATCGATGCCAAGGCCCGCTCCAGCATGGCCGACGACCTGGCGCTGGGTCGTCGCACCGAGATCGATGCGCTCAGCGGCGAAGTGGTGCGGCTCGCGCAAGAGCACGGCCTGAGCGCGCCGCGCAACGCGCGCATGGTCGCCTTGCTCGATGCTTGGCCGCAACGGCCGCAGCGCTGGCCGGCACGGCAATTGCAAGATTCGCTGGGCCTGTAGCGCCCACCCTGTACCCTCGGGAGCGTCGCGGCTTTCAAAGGGTTGTTCTCATGCAGGTCCTGATTCTCGGCAGCGGTGTCATCGGCACCTCGGTGGCGTACTACCTGGCCCGTGCCGGGCACGAGGTGACGGTGCTGGAGCGCCAGCCGGCGCCCGCGCTCGAAACCAGCTTCGGCAACGCGGGCGAGGTTTCACCCGGCTACTCCGCGCCATGGGCCGGGCCCGGCGTGCCGGTCAAGGCCATCAAGTGGATGCTGATGCAGCACAGCCCGCTGGTCATCAAGCCCATGCTCGATCCGGCCATGTGGCGTTGGGGCCTGTCGATGCTGCGCAACTGCACGCAAGCGCGCTACGAGGTCAACAAGGGCCGCATGGTGCGCCTGGCTGAATACAGCCGCGATTGCATGAAGGCCCTGCGCGCCGACACCGGCATTCGATACGACGAGCGCATGCAGGGCACGTTGCAGCTGTTTCGCACGCAGCAGCAGCTCGACGGCACGGCCAAAGACGTCGAAGTGCTCAAGGCCTCCGGCGTGCCCTACCAGGTGCTCGACCGCGAAGGCTGCGTGCCCTACGAACCCGCGCTCGCGGCAGTGAAGGACAAGTTCGTCGGCGGCCTGCGCCTGCCGGGCGACGAGACCGGCGACTGCTTCAAGTTCACGCAGGCCTTGGCCAAGCTCGCGGAAGCCGAGGGCGTGCGCTTCAGGTTCGGCGTGAACATCCAGGCCATCGAGCACGATGCAGGCAAAGGCGTGACGGCCGTGCGCACCGATGCGGGCCACTTCACCGCCGACCGCTACGTGGTCGCGCTCGGCAGCTACTCGCCCGCCCTGGTGAAGCCATTGGGCATCGGCCTGCCGGTGTATCCGGTCAAGGGCTTCTCGATCACCGTGCCCATCACCGATGCGCGCGGCGCGCCCGAATCCACCGTGATGGACGAGACCTTCAAGGTCGCTGTCACGCGGCTCGGCGACCGCATTCGCGTGGGCGGCACTGCGCAGCTCTCGGGCTTCGACCTGAAGCTCGATGCAGGCCGTCGCGACACGCTCGAACACGTCGTGACCGATCTTTTTCCCAAGGGCGGCAACGTGCGCGATGCGTCCTTCTGGACCGGCCTGCGCCCCATGACGCCCGACGGCACGCCGGTGATCGGTGCCACGCGCATTCCCAACCTGATGCTGAGCACGGGGCACGGCACGCTCGGCTGGACGATGGCTGCGGGCACTGGCCGCGTGATGGCCGACCTGATCGCGGGCAAGGCGCCCGGGATCGACATGGAAGGCCTGACAGTGGCGCGCTACGGCGGCTGAGCTTCCCCTCCACAACAGCGCGTCTGCGAGCAGGGCGCCCCGAAAGGGGCGCCCTGTTTTCGTTGGGTTGCAACTCTCAGGGTTTTTACTTAGACATGAAGTTGTCTTCCTCGGTATTCTTCGTGGCGTTCCATTAATAAATCGTTGTTTCTTTAGTAAAACAAAATCGATCCCACGGACTCCGATGAAACACACCCGCCGCCATGCCATCGCCGCAGCCATTTCCATCGCTGCCGCTTGCGTCACCGGACTCGCCTGGGCCGACGCCTACCCGAGCAAGCCGATCACGCTGGTCGTCGCCTACCCGGCCGGTGGCGACACCGATGCGCTGGCGCGACTCTTTGCCGAGAAGCTGTCGACGCGCGTGGGCCAGCCCGTGGTGGTCGACAACCGGCCCGGTGCCAGCGGCATCATCGGCAGCGCCTACGTGTCGAAGGCGGCCCCCGATGGCTACACGCTGCTGCTCGCGCCCAGCACTTTCTCCATCGCGCAACTGGTGCTCAAGACCAACGGTGCCTCGGCCTACGACGTGCTCAACGGCTTCACGCCGATCGTGCAGACGGGCAGCCAGCCGCTGTTCCTGGTGGCCAGCGGCGGCAGCGGCTTCACCAGCCTGAAGGACGCTGTCGCCGCCGCCAAGGGCGCCGGCAAGTCGCTGTCCTATGCCAGCCCGGGCAGCGGTTCGCCGATGCACATCCTGGGCGAGATGTTCGCCCGCGCCTCGGGCACGAACCTCGCGCACGTGCCCTACAAGGGCGTCGCGCCCGCCGTCAACGATGTGCTCGGCGGCCATGTGCCGGTGACCTTCATCACCCTCGGCCCGGTGGCGCCGTACTTCGCCAACGGCAAGCTGTTGCCGCTGGCCGTGGCCTCGCGCGAACGCTCGCCGCTCGCGCCCAAGGTGCCGACGCTGGCGGAGCTGGGCTACAAAGACGTCGAGGTGACGGCCTGGAACGGCCTCTGGGGTCCGCGCCATCTGTCGCCGGAGATCGTGAAGACGCTCAACGGCCACTTCAACGACATCCTCAAGATGCCCGACATCGTCGCGCGCATGGCCGTGCTCGGCACCGCGCCGGTGGGCGGCGACGCCGACGTGCTTGGCAAGACCAACGCCGCCGACTTCACCCGCTTCGGCAAGGTCATCAAGGAACTCGGCATCCAGGCCGACTGAACATCCCATGTCCGAACTCAAAGCCATTCCCGATCCGTCGAGCCTGCAGGCGCTGCTGGCCGAACTGCCCGCCAACCTGCTGGCCGGCCGCCGCATCCTCGTGACCGGCGGTGCGCGCGGCCTGGGCCTTGCGTTCGCGCAGTGCATCGCCGCTGCGGGCGCCAGCGTGGTGCTGGCCGACATCCTCGGCGAGCTGGCCGAGACTGAGGCGAAGGCGCTGCGCGACGCCGGCCACAAGGCGCATGCGCTGACCGTCGATTTGTCGAACCCCGCATCCATCGACGCCTGCGCCGCCGAGGCGATCCGCCTGCTCGGCGGCCTCGACGGGCTGGTCAACAACGCCGCCATCACCAATTCGGGCGGCCGCGATGCGCACCAGCTCGACATCGAGATGTGGGACCGCGTGATGAGCGTCAACGTGCGCGGCACCTGGCTCATGGGCCGCGCCTGCCGGTCCGCGCTTGCGGCGAGTGGCCGCGGCGCCGTCGTCAACCTCGCTTCCGACACCGCGCTGTGGGGCGCGCCCAACCTGCTGGCCTATGCATCGAGCAAGGGCGCCGTCATCTCCGTGACACGCTCGCTGGCGCGCGAATGGGGTGGCGACAACATCACCGTCAACGCCGTGGCCCCGGGCCTCACGCTGGTCGAGGCCACCGAATACGTGCCGATGGCGCGCCGTCAGAAATACCTCGAAGGCCGCGCCATTCCGCGCGAGCAGCAGGCAGCCGATGTGTGCGGCGCCACGCTGTACCTGCTTTCCGGCCTCGCACGCTTCGTGACGGGCCAGTTGCTGGCCGTCAACGGCGGCTTTGCGATGCACTGACCCAAAGAGTGAACGACCGAATTTTTCCGACGAAGGAGTGACCCGATGAGCGATTTGTCCGAACAGCAGAAGATCAACGATGCCGCCGCCACCACCACGCTGGCGCAGCCCGAAGGCAGCAGCCTTGCCGAGTGGATGAACAGCCGCATCGCGCGCTACGAAACCCGCAAGTACGACTGGGACGCGCTGAAGTTCCAGGCCGACTTCGACCCCAAGTTCCGCCGCGCGCAGATGCGCTACGTGGGCACCGGCGGCACCGGCGTGGCGAAAGACGTCAACACCGTGGCGGCCGAGCACTTCACCTTCTCGACCATGGTGATCCCGGCCGGCCACGAAGGCCCGCCGCATCTGCACACCGATGTGGAAGAAGTGTTCTTCCTGATCCGCGGCAAGCTCAAGGTGGTGATCGAGAAAGACGGCGAGCGCTTCGAGACCATCATGACCGACCGCGACCTGATCTCGGTGCCGCCGGGCGTGTACCGCGAGGAGATCAACATCGGCGACGAAGACGCGCTGATGTGCGTGATGCTCGGCGCGAAGAAGCCGGCGACGCCGACCTATCCGGCCGATCACCCGCTCGCCAAGATCAAGCGCTGAGCCAGACATGAGCGACGCCACGGCCACCGACGCACAGACGCTGCCCGCTTCCGAGCTGGCACTGCTCGACGCCCGCTTTCCCGCCCGCACGGTACCGGTCGGCGGCGGCACGGCGGTGTCGGTGCGCGAGCACGGTGCAGGGCCGGCCCTCGTGTGTCTGCACGGCATCGGCTCCGGTGCGGCCTCGTGGCTCCACGTCGCGTTGCTGCTCGCGCCGCAAGCCCGCGTGATCGCGTGGGATGCGCCGGGCTACGGTGCATCGACGCCGCTCGCGTCCGCCACGCCAACTGCCGTTGACTACGCCGAGCGCCTGCATGCCTTGCTCGATGCGCTCGACGTGCAGTCCTGCGTGCTGGTCGGTCATTCGCTTGGCGCGCTCACTGCCGCGTCTGCCGCGCGCAACGGTTCGGCCCTGGCGTCGCGCATTCGCCGCCTCGTGCTGATCAGCCCGGCCGCGGGCTACGGCGCACCGTCGCGCGTCGAAGCCCGCGCCAAGGTGCACACCGAGCGCCTGGCCTCGCTCGACGAACTGGGCATCGCCGGCATGGCCGCGAAGCGCTCGGGCCGCCTCGTGTCCGAAGGTGCCAGCGAACTCGCGCGCCAATGGGTGCGCTGGAACATGGCGCGCCTGAACGACGGCGGCTACCGCCAGGCCGTCGAGCTGCTGTGCAACGGCAATCTGCTGGCAGACCTGCCGCCCGCCATGCCGGTGCGCGTGGCCTGTGGCACGCTCGATGTCGTCACCACGCCCGACGCCTGCGCCGAAGTCGCGCGCCAGTGCGGGGTGACGCTCGAACCCATCGAGGGTGCGGGCCACGCCAGCTACGTGGAGCAGCCGCAGGCCGTTGCCGCGCTGCTGCGCGAAGCGCTCGCCGCCTGACAGGGCACCCGGAACAACCAACCCAAACAACCAACGACCATGGCCAACGACAACGAAGTGATGGAAGAGGGCGCCGACCGCTACAACGTGCCCGCGCTCGAACGCGGCCTGCGCGTGCTGTGCGAGTTCAGCCGCGAAAGCCGCACGCTCTCCGCGCCCGAACTGGCGCGCCGCTTCGACCTGCCGCGCTCGACCGTGTTCCGCCTGCTCACCACGCTGGAGAACATGGGCTTTCTGGAGCGCGCCGAAGGCGGCCGCGACTACCGCCTGGGCCTTGCGGTGCTGCGCCTGGGCTTCGAGTACCTCGCGTCGCTGGAGCTGACGCAACTCGGCACGCCGCTGCTCAACCGCCTGTGCGACGAACTGCGCACGCCCTGCAACCTCGTGGTGCGCGACGGCCGATCGATCGTCTACGTCGCCAAGGTCGCGCCGCCCACGCCATTCGCCAGCTCGGTCACCGTGGGCACGCGCCTGCCGGCCCATGCCACGGTGCTCGGCCGCGTGCTGCTCGAAGACCTCACGCTGCCGCAACTGCGCGCGCTCTACCCCGAAGACAAGCTCGAGACCTTCTCACCGAGCACGCCCAAGACCGTGAACGAACTCTTCGACATGGTGCAGGCCGACCGCTCGCGTGGCTATGTGCTGGGCGAAGGCTTCTTCGAGTCGAACATCTCCAGCATTGCCGCGCCGGTGCGCGACCACAGCGGTCACATCGTGGCGGCGCTGGGCGCGACCATCACTTCGGGCCAGATCGAAGAGAACCGCATGGACGAGATGGTGCTGCGCGTGCGCAGCACAGCCGAGGAAATCTCGGGCCTGCTGAACTACTCGCCTGCACGTGCCAACAAAGTGGTGCCGCTTCGCAGCGCCTGATGGTCATGACGATGCAGGCACCTTCTTCCTTCTTTGCCACCGATGCGCTCGCGGGCCGCGTGGCCGTGGTCACGGGCGGTTCGTCGGGCATCGGCCTGGCGACCGTCGAGCTGCTGCTCGGCTGTGGCGCTGCCGTCGCGCTGTGCGGACGCAATGCCGAACGGCTCGACCGCGCGGTGGCCGGTCTGCGTGAGCAGTTCCCCGGCGCGAAGCTTTTCGCCCAAGCCTGCGACGTGCTCGACGGCGCTTCGGTCAAGGCCTTCGCCGCAGCCAGCGAAGCCGCGCTCGGCCCGGCCTCGATGCTCGTCAACAACGCAGGGCAGGGCCGTGTCTCCACCTTCGCCACGACCGATGACGCAGCCTGGACCGAAGAACTGAACCTGAAGTTCTTCTCCGTCATCCACCCCACGCGCGCCTTCTTGCCCCAGCTTGCGGCGCAGCATGCGGTGCTGGGCGATGCGTCCATCGTCTGCGCCAACTCGCTGCTGGCGCGCCAGCCCGAACCACACATGGTCGCCACCTCGGCCGCGCGCGCAGGCCTTTTGAACCTCGTGCGTTCGATGGCCACCGAGTTCGCGCCGCAAGGCGTGCGCGTCAACGGCATCCTGATCGGGCTGGTCGAGTCGGGCCAGTGGCGCCGCCGCTTCGAAACGCGTGAAGACAAGTCGCAGGATTGGTCCGCCTGGAGCGGCCAGCTCGCGCAGAACAAACACATCCCGCTGGGTCGCCTGGGGCTTCCGATCGAAGCCGCACGCGCGATTCTTTTCCTCGCTTCGCCCCTCGCGTCCTACACGACGGGCAGTCACATCGATATCTCCGGAGGCCTGTCACGCCATGCATAAACCCAACAACAACACGGTCACGGTCGGCGCAGTCGTCGCGGCCTTTCTCGAACAGTGCGGCGTCAAGGCGGCCTTCGGCGTGATCTCGATCCACAACATGCCGATCCTCGATGCCTTCGCGCAGCGCGGTGCGATCCGCTTCGTGCCCGCACGCGGCGAGGCCGGGGCCGGCAACATGGCCGATGCCTATGCGCGTTCGACGGCGAGCCTCGGCGTGTGCCTTACCAGCACGGGCCCAGCCGCCGGCAACATCGCGGGCAGCATGGTCGAGGCGCTGACGGCCGGCGCGCCGCTGCTGCACATCACGGGGCAGATCGAGACGCCTTACCTGGACAAGGGCATGTCGTACATCCACGAGGCGCCCGATCAGCTCACGATGCTCAAGGCGGTGTCGAAGGCTGCGCTTCGTGTGCGCAGCGTCGAGACGGTGCTCGGCACGCTCAAGCGCGCGGTGCAACTCGCGCTGACGGCACCGACCGGCCCGGTCAGCGTGGAGATTCCGATCGACATCCAGTCGGCGCTCACGACGATGCCCGCCGACCTGTCGCCGTTGCCCATCGAACGGCCCGTGCCCTCGGCCGCATCGCTCGACGCGCTGGCCGCGCGCCTGGCTGCCGCCAAGCGCCCGATGCTGTGGGTCGGTGGCGGCGCACGCCATGCCGGCACCGCCATCCAGCGCCTGCAGGCGCTCGGCTTCGGCGTGGTCACGACCACGCAGGGCCGCGGCACGGTGCCTGAAGACGATGCCGGCTCGCTCGGCTCGTACAACATCCACAAGCCCGTCGAGGCGCTGTATCAGCGTTGCGACGCGATGCTGGTCGTCGGCTCGCGCCTGCGCGGCAACGAAACGCTCAAGTACGAACTGAAGCTGCCGCGCCCGCTGCTGCGCATCGATGCCGATGCCGCCGCCGAAGGCCGTGGCTATGCGACCGACCTGTTCGTCTGCGGTGATTCCGCTCTGGCCCTCGAAGGCCTGGCCGATCGCCTCGAAGCCGCGAGATACAAGGCCGACCCAGCGCTGCTCACCGAGCTGCGCGCCGCGCATGCACAAGCCGTTGCCTCGCTGACCGACGGCCTGGGCCCGTACGCCGCACTGGTGAAAGAACTGCAAGCGGCAGCCGGCCGCAACTTCAACTGGGTGCGCGACGTCACGGTGTCGAACAGCACCTGGGGCAACCGCGAGCTGCGCATCTTCTCGCCCAGCGCCGGCGTGCACGCCACCGGCGGCGGCATCGGCCAGGGCATGCCCATGGCCATTGGCGCGGCTGTCGGCGCGGCCGAGACGGGCTCGGGCCGCAAGACCTTTTGCCTCGCGGGCGACGGCGGCTTTATCCTGAACCTCGGCGAGCTGGCAACGGCCGTTCAGGAAAAGGCCGACATGCTGATCGTGCTGATGAACGACAAGGGCTACGGCGTCATCAAGAACATCCAGGACGCGCAGTACGGCGGCCGCCGCTGCTATGCCGACCTGCACACGCCCGACTACGCGATGCTGTGCGCCTCGCTGGCCCTGCCGCATGCGCGCGTGCAGCGCATGGACGAACTGAAGGCCAGGCTCGGCGAGGCACTGGCCAAGCCCGGCCCGTTCCTGCTCGAAATAGACATGCTCTCCATCGGCGACTTCAAGAGCGCCTTCGCCGGGCCGCCGACCAACACCATCACCCAGATCCCGGCACTCGGCAAGGCTGCCGCGTCGGTGGAGTGAAGAACATGACCGTGCTGCGCGTTGCACTCATCGGCTTCGGTGCCATCGGCACCTCGGTGCGCGAACTGCTGGAAGGCGACACGACGCTGGCCGTGACGGCCATCGTCGTGCCGGCCGAAGGCGTGGCTGCGGTGCAGGCACTGGCGCCCGGCGTGCAGGTCGCGAGCAACGTGCCGACAAGCGGCATCGACCTCGTGGTCGAGACCGCCGGGCACGCGGCCATCGAAGAACACGTGCTGCCGGCGCTTGCGCGTGGCACGCCCTGCATCGTCGCGTCGGTGGGCGCGCTGTCGGCCACCGGCCTCGCTGAAAAGCTCGAAGCCGCCGCAATCGCCGGTCGCACGCAGGTGCAACTGATCGCCGGCGCCATCGGTGCCATCGACGCACTCGCAGCCGCCCGCATCGGCGGCCTGGACAGCGTGCGCTACACCGGCCGCAAGCCGCCGCAGGCTTGGAAGGGCACGCCGGCCGAGCAGGGCCGCGACCTCGATGCGCTGACACAGGAAACCGTGATCTTCGAGGGCAGCGCGCGCGAAGCCGCCTTGCTGTACCCGAAGAACGCGAACGTCGCGGCCACCGTGTCGCTCGCGGGGCTGGGGCTCGACAGGACGCTGGTGCGCCTGATTGCCGACCCCGCCACCACCGAGAACGTGCACACCGTCGAAGCCGAAGGCGCCTTCGGCAGCTTCGCGCTGACCATGCGCAACAAGCCGCTTGCGGCCAACCCCAAGACTTCTGCGCTCACCGTCTACAGCGCGGTACGCGCCTTGCGCAACCGGGCTGCGGCCCTGTCCATCTGAGTTTTTCCACCATGATTTCTTCCGAGCTTCTTCCGATCTGCGTTGCCGGCGAATGGCGCCTGGGTGGCGGCGACGTATACGAAAGCCTCTACCCCGCCACGGGCGAGCCGATCGCCCGCCTCAAGGCTGCGAGCCTCGCCGACGTCGAAGAAGCCATCACGCGCGCCGACCACGCCTTCCGCACCAGCGGCTGGGCCCAGCGCCTGCCGCACGAGCGCGCGGCCGTGCTGCATCGCGTGGCGCAGTTGATCCGCGAAGAGGGCGAATCGCTCGCGCAGAAGCAGCGCCTGGACAACGGCAAGCCCATCAGCGAAACCCGCAACCTCGTGGCCAGTGCCGCCGGCACCTTCCAGTTCTTCGCCGCCGCGTTGGAGACGTTGGAAGAAACCATCACCCCGTCGCGCGGTGCCTTCGTCACGATGAGCGTGCACGAGCCCATGGGCGTGGTCGCGGCCATCACGCCGTGGAACTCGCCGATTGCCAGCGAAGCGCAGAAGCTGGCGCCCGCGCTGGCGGCTGGCAATGCGGTGGTCGTCAAGCCCGCCGAGGTCACGCCGCTGATGGCGCTGGAACTGGCGCGCATCTGCGAGAAGGCCGGCGTGCCCAGGGGCATCGTCAGCGTGCTGCCGGGCAAGGGCTCGGTCATCGGTGACGCGATCACCAAGCATCCGCTGGTCAAGCGCGTGTCGTTCACGGGCGGTACCACCACCGGCAAGCACATCGCGCACATTGCGGCCGACAAGATGATGCCGGTGTCGCTGGAGCTGGGCGGCAAGTCGCCGACCATGGTGCTCGACGACGCCGACCTCGACCATGCGGTGAGCGGCGTGCTGTACGGCATCTTCAGTTCGTCGGGCGAGTCGTGCATTGCGGGTTCGCGCCTGTTCGTGGCGCGCAGCATCTACGACGAGTTCTTGACGCGGCTGGCCGAAGGCGCCAATGCGCTGCGCGTGGGCGACCCGGCCTCGGAGCAGACGCAGATAGGCCCACTCATCACGGCGAAGCACCGCGAGGGCATCGAGCGCTATGTGGACCTCGGTGTGTCCGAAGGCGGCCGAATTCGCACGGGCGGCGTACGCCCGCACGGCGATGGCTATGACCGTGGCTATTTCTACAAGCCGACCATCATCGAAGGCCTGGACAACAGCGCGCGCATCAGCCAGGAAGAAATCTTCGGGCCGGTGTTGGTCGCAATGCCGTTCGATGACGAGGAGTCGCTGATCGCGCAGGCCAACGACAGCGTTTACGCGCTGGCTGCCGGTGTGTGGAGCCGGGACTTCAAGCGCGCCTGGAAGCTGGGCCGTGCGGTGCAGGCGGGCACGGTATGGGTCAACACTTACAAGCAGTTCTCTGTCGCCACGCCTTTTGGGGGCTGGCGTGACAGTGGCCTGGGTCGTGAGAAGGGTCGCGAAGGGATCTTTCAGTACATGGAGCAGAAGAGCATGTACTGGGGGACGAATGAACAGCCTTTGCCTTGGGCGTTGGGATGACGTCTCTTCATTTTCTGTGTTGTTCTGGGCGCACCCGTTCAGGGCGTCGCTCACGCCGACACGGTGCTCTTTTTCGCGAATGTCCCCCGCTTCGCTCCTCCTTTATTTCGCGAAAAAGAGCCCCGTATCGACGTGAGCGCTCAGAGCACTTGTTGATCGGCGGCACACCAGCAGCGTGCCCCTGTGTGAATGACACCAGGTGCTCCCCGCAGCGAAATAAAGGAGGAGCGAAGCGGGGGACATTCGCGGAGGGGAGCACCTGGTGTCATTCGCACTCGCCCCGAATGAACCCAAACCCGAACGCGCCCCGAGCAAACGCCAGCAAAAAAAGACCACAGCCCCCCGTGAACACCAGAGCGAAAAACTGACATGAGCGTACTTGGCATCGACCAGATCACCTACGGGGCAGAGGACCTGCCCACCTGCCGCCGCTTCTTCGAAGACTGGGGCCTCGCGCTGAAGTCGGAAGCGCCCGACGAACTCGTCTTCGAGTGCCTCAACGGCTGCAAGGTGGTCGTCGCGGCGTTGGGCAACGCGAACCTGCCGCCCGCGATGGAAGAAGGCCCGACGCTGCGCGAAGTGGTGTGGGGCGTGGAAAACGATGCGGACCTCGATCGCTACGCCGCTGCCATCGCACACGACACGGGTTTCTTCGACAGCACGGTCGACGGCGCACGCCGCATCGGCTGCATCGACCCCAACGGCCTTGCCGTGCGCCTGCAGGTCAGCCGCAAGCACGCCGTCGATGTCGACTGCGGCGCCATGAACACCTGGAACGCCAAGCCGCGCATCAACCAGGCCGCGCCGATCTACGAGCACGCAACGCCCATCGAAGTCGGCCATGTGGTGTTCTTCGTCAACGACGTGGTGGGCACGAGTGCGTTCTACGCGCAGCGCTTCGGCTTCGTGTCGTCCGACAGCTACCCGAACCGTGGCGCGTTCATGCGCTGCGCGGCGGAGGGCGGTCACCACGACCTGTTCCTGCTGCAGATTCCCTCGGGCAAACGCGGGCTCAACCATGTGGCCTTCACGGTGCGCGACATCCACGAAGTCTTCGGCGGCGGTTTGCACTTCTCGCGCCGTGGCTGGGAGACACAGCTCGGCCCGGGCCGCCACCCTGTGTCGTCCGCGTATTTCTGGTACTTCAAGAACCCGGCGGGCGGTCTCATCGAGTACTACGCCGACGAAGACCAACTCACCGCCGACTGGCAACCGCGCGAGTTCGAGCCCGGGCCCACGGTGTTCGCCGAATGGGCCGTCGATGGCGGCCTTGACGGCAACACCCGCCGCCAGAAGAACGCGGAAGGCCCGAAAGCAGCGTTCCTTACCGAAAAGAAATAAGCCCTCGATCCGTCATGCAACAACGTCTTTCCTTTCCTCTCCTGTTTGCCGCGCTCGCGGCGCTCACGCTCGGCACGAGCGTGCATGCGCAGCAAAGCGATGCCCAAAAGCAACTGGCCAGCGAACGCTTCACCATCATTTCGCCGTTCCCGCCCGGCGGGCCGGTCGACACGCTGGCGCGCATCCTGTCGGACGGCCTGGCCCGGCGCTACGGCCAGGCGGCCGTGGTCGACAACCAGGTCGGCGCGGCCGGCAACATCGGCATGGAGAAGGTCAAGCGCGCCAAGGGCGATGGCCACACGCTGCTGGTGATCCCGGCGGGCAACGTCACCATCAACCCGACGCTGATGCCCAACTTCCCGTTCGACATGGCGAAGGACTTCGTGCCGATCACCATGCTGGCCAAGGCGCCCAACGTGCTGGTGGCATCGCCGTCGTCGGGCATCAAGAACGCGAAGGACCTGGTGGCGAAGGCCAAGGCCAAGCCCAACACGCTGTCGTATGCCTCGCCGGGCGTGGGCAGCGGCCTGCACCTGGCGGGCGAGCTGTTCAAGCAGCAAGCCGGCATCGACCTGCTGCATGTGCCCTACAAGGGAACGGCGCCTGCGCTCAACGACGTGCTCGGCGGCTCGGTGCCGCTGATGTTCAGCAACCTGCCCGCTACGCTGCCGTTCCTCAAGCAGGGCAAGCTGGTGGCTATCGGCGTGACCGAGGCCAAGCGCAGTGCCGCTGCGCCCGACATTCCCACGCTCGCGGAGCAGGGCATCCAGGGCGTGACCGTGACCTCGTGGT
Source organism: Variovorax sp. PAMC26660 (assembly GCF_014302995.1). Classification (NCBI taxonomy): domain Bacteria; kingdom Pseudomonadati; phylum Pseudomonadota; class Betaproteobacteria; order Burkholderiales; family Comamonadaceae; genus Variovorax; species Variovorax sp. PAMC26660. Next base: position 7,237,343 of record NZ_CP060295.1, on the reverse strand, counting down.
ACGGCCTGATGGCACCCAAGGGCACGCCGCCCGCGGTGGTCGAGCAGCTTGCGAAGGACGCAGCGGAAATGCTCGCGCAGCCCGACGTGCGCGAACGCCTCAAGTTGCAGGGCATGACCGACGCGGCCATGAAGCCTGCCGAGTTCACCACCTACATCCGCGATGAGACGGCCGTGTGGGCCAAGATCATCAAGGCCCGCAACATCGTCGCCGAATAAGCGTCGGCAGCCACAACGAGCAGAGACAGACCCATGAAGAAGACCAGCGAATCCACCATCGGCATCGTCGGCGCGGGCATCGGCGGCCTCGTGGCAGCCATTGCGCTGCGGCGCGCGGGCCACGACGTGATCGTGTTCGAGCAGGCCAAACAGTTCGCCCGTGTCGGTGCGGACATCAACCTCACGCCCAACGCGGTGCGCGCGCTCGACGGCCTGGGCGTGGGCGAGGCGGCCCGCGTGACGGCGGCGCGTCCGTCGCACCGCATCAGCCGCACCTACGACACCGGCGAGGAAACCTCGCGCCTGGAAATGGCCGACTCGGCGGAGCAGCGCTATGGTGCGCCGCAGCTCACCATCCACCGCGCCGACCTGCTGGCCGCGTTGGCCGACATGTTCCCGGCCGAACAGGTCGCGCTCGGCAAGCGTGCAGAGAAGATCGCGGCGGATGACAAGGGCGTGAGCCTTTCCTTCGCCGATGGCACCAGCGCTCGCGTCGGCGCGCTGCTGGGCGCCGACGGCATCCACTCGTGCGTGCGCACCGCCATGTTCGGCGCCGAGAGCCCGCGCTTCACCGGCATCGTCGCCTACCGCGCCGTGGTGCCCGCAGAGCGCGTGGCCGGCGTGCCCAACCTCGGTGCCTTCACCAAGTGGTGGGGCCCGAACCCGCAGAGCCAGATCGTCACGTTCCCGCTGAATCGCGGCAAGGACATCTTCATCTTCGCGACCACGCCGCAGGACACCTGGCACCTCGAGTCGTGGACCGCACCGGGCAGCGTCGACGAACTGCGCGAGCAGTACGTGGCCTACCATCCCGAGGCCCGTGCCCTGCTCGATGCCTGCGACACGGTGCTCAAGACCGCGCTGTACGAGCGCGACCCGATGCCCGCCTGGGCCGCCGGCCGCATGGCGCTGCTGGGCGACGCCGCGCACCCGATGCTGCCTTTCATGGCACAGGGCGCAGGCATGGCAATCGAAGACGCCGTGGTGCTGGCCCGCCACCTGGAGGGCGTGGCGATGAGCGACATGGCCGATGCCTTGCAAGGCTACGAGAAGGCCCGCATCGAGCGCGCAAGCCAGGTGCAGCTTGGCTCGCGCGGCAACAACTGGCTGCGCGAAGGCGGCAACGCCGACTGGGTCTACGGCTACGACGCCTGGGCCGTGCCGCTCGGCGCTCCCGTCGCGGTTGCAGCCGACACCGCCTGATCTCATTTCACCTCACTCCACGGAGGCTCACGATGCAACAAGACCGCTATCTCCAACCGCATCAGGCGCGACAGCGCCCAGCGACCACTTATGAAGACCTGCTGGGCGACGTGATCGAGCGCGCCTTTGCCGATGGCGTCCACGACCTCGGCGCTCTGGTGCAGCGCCTGAACGACAGCGGTCTGGCCACGCCCGGCGGCCAGCCCTGGACCGAGGCGCTGTACCGCAAGGAAATGGCCGCGCTGGCCGCCTGAGGAGAACCCATCATGCCCATCGCCATCCAACCCGTTCCCGCAGACCCGGTCGATCATCTTCTGGAGATCGGCCTCAAAGACCTCTGGTATCCGATCTGCCCCTCGCACTTCATCAAGGAGAACCCCATCTCCCTGCGGCGCCTGGGCCGCAAGCTCGCGCTGTGGCGCGACGGCGAAGGCGTGCTGCATGCGCTGGAAGACCGTTGCCCGCACCGTGGCGCACCGCTGTCGCAGGGCGTGATCCTGGGCGACCGGCTCTCGTGCCCGTACCACGGCGTCGAGGTGCGGCATGACGGCGTGGTCACGCGCGTGCCCGGCAGCCCGGGTTGCAAGCTCGAAGGCTCGCAGGCCACGCGGCACTTTCATGTGCAGGAGCGCGCGGGTGCGGTGTTTCTCTTCAACTCGAAAGAGTCGGTCGACATCCCGCCGCCACTGGTGTTGCCCGAGCAACTGACCGACGACGCCGAGTACGGCAGCTTCCTTTGCTACACCGAGTGGAAGGGCGACTACCGTTACGTGCTCGACAACGTGATGGACCCGATGCATGGCACGTACCTGCACAAGCAGTCGCACTCGATGGCCGAGGGCGACTCGAGCGCCAAGTTCGGCATTCGCCCGACCGACATCGGCTTCGTGTTCGAGAAGGAAGGCCAGCGCAACGTCAACTTCGACTGGACCGAATGGGCGGATACCGGCATCCACTGGATGCGCCTTGAAATCCCGTACCCGAAGACCGGCGGCCCCGGCGGCAACTTCATCATCATCGGCGCGTTCTCGCCGATGGCGAATGGCATGACGGCCACCTTCTTCTGGCGCGTGCGCAAGCTGCCCAAGGGCTGGGAGCGCGACACCTGGCGCTTTCTCTACAAGAACCGCCTGGAGGCGCGCCACTGGCATGTGCTGGAGCAAGACCGCGTGATGCTCGAAGAGATGGAGCCCGACGCCAATCAGCACGAGAACCTGTACCAGCACGACCTGGGCATCGTGCGCCTGCGCCGCCACATGCGCGGCCTTGCACAGGCGCAACTGGCTGAAGCAGCCGAAGCCACCACGGCCTGACCCCGGAGCGAGCTGCGCCATGTCTTCTCCCACGCTGAACGCCCTCGTGCACACCATGCGCTACGAGGCCGACGGCATCGTCAGCGTCGAGTTCCGGCCGGCCACGCCTGCCGTGGACTTTCCCGCCTTCGAGGCCGGCTCCCACATCGACCTGCACCTGCCCAACGGGCTGGTGCGCAGCTACTCGCTGTGCAACCCGGCCAGCGACCGCCAGCGCTACGTGGTCGGCGTGCTCAACGACCGCAAGAGCCGGGGCGGCTCGCGCTACGTGCACCAGCAGCTGCGCGTTGGCATGACGCTGCCGATCTCGGCGCCGCGCAACAACTTCAAGCTGCAAGAGGGCGCCGAGCGTTCGGTGCTGGTGGCCGGCGGTATCGGCGTGACGCCCATCTGGTGCATGCTGCAGCGCCTCGTGGCCATCGGCAAGCCGGTGGAGTTGCTGTACTGCGCCCGCACCCGCAAGGAGGCCGCGTTCTGCGATGCCATCGAGGCGCTGGCGAAAGAGAAAGCGATACAGCTCACCTGGCATTTCGATAACGAGAAGGGCGCACCGCCCGACCTCGTGGCGCTGCTGGGCGGCAAAGGCGCCGACAGCCACTACTACTGCTGCGGCCCGACGCCGATGCTCGATGCGTTCGAGAAGAGCTGCGAACAGCTCGGCCATGCGAACGCGCACATCGAGCGCTTCGCCGCCGTGCATGTGGAGGTGCCGAGTGCCACGCAAGGCTATGTGGTCCAGTGCGCCAGGAGTGGCAAGAGCGTCGAGGTGCCGGCGGGCAAGTCGATCCTGGACAGCCTGATCGATGCCGGGTTCAACCCCGACCACAGTTGCAAGGAAGGCGTGTGCGGCGCCTGTGAAACAGCGGTGCTCGACGGCGAAGTCGAGCACCACGACGGCATCCTCACCAAGATCGAACGTGCGTCCAACAAGACCATGATGATCTGCGTCTCTCGCTGCAAGGGCGAGCGGCTGGTGCTGGACATCTGAGGCCATCCCCAAGAGACGGCCAGGAAAAAAACCAACCGAGACATTCAATGAAAAAGTACTTGATCGCACTGGCTTCGGCCAGCGCGGCTGGCGGAGCGCTGGCCCAATCTTCCCTCACGCTCTTCGGCGTGGTCGATGCCGCCGTCACCTACACGCGCGGCAGCGGCACCGGTTCGGGCAGCAAGCTGCAGTTGAGCAACAGCGGCAACATGTTCAGCCGGCTGGGCTTTCGCGGCACCGAAGACCTGGGCGGCGGGCTGTCGGCCAGCTTCTGGCTCGAGATGGGCCTGCAGAACGACACCGGCACCGGCTTTCCCTCGAACTCGAACAACCAGGCCAGCGGCAACGGCCCCGCGGGCGTGCTCAGCTTCAACCGTCGCTCGACGGTGAGCCTGGCGGGTCCGTTCGGCGAAGTGCGGCTGGGCCGCGACTACGTGCCGGCCTTCTGGAATACGGCCATCTTCGATCCCTTCGGCACCGGCAGCGGCATCGGCGCCAACCAGATCTATTTTTCCGGCCTGGGCGGGCTCGTGGCGCCGACCGGCACGCGCGCATCGAACAGCATCGGCTACTTTCTGCCTGCCAACCTCGGCGGCTTCTACGGGCAGGTGATGTACGCGATGGGCGAGAACGATTCGCTCTCGGTGCTGCCCAACACGCGGGTGTCGACGCGGCACGACGGCGATCACACGGGGCTGCGCTTCGGCTACCAGAGCGGCGGCTTCCACATCGCGCTCGCCACCGGCAAGACGCGCTATGCCAGCGGCGACCTGCGCGTGACCAACCTCGGCGCGGCCTATACCTTCGGACCTTCGCTGATGAACCTCAAGCTCACGAGCGAGATCTACACCGAGTCGAAGGGCGCGACGGACGGCAAGGGCGCGCTCATCGGGCTCCAGTTGCCCATCGGGCCGGGCGAGATCAAGGGTTCGTATGCGCGCTACAAGCTGCAGCCGGCCGGCGCGCTGCTGAACCCCACGTCGTCGAAGCTGGCCATCGGCTACGTGCACAACCTCTCGAAGCGCACGGCGCTGTACGCCACCATCGCGCGCATCAGCAGCAGGAACGGCGCCACGCAGGCGCTGTCGGGCGCCATCACGCAGCCGAACCGCGCCTCCAGCGGCACCGAGGTCGGCATGCGCCACATGTTCTAGGCGCAACCGCGCAGCAACACTCCACGGCAGGAACACCATGCAGAGCAAGAACTTTCGTTGGTACGGCGTCATCACGCTGTTCGTGATCGTCGCGATCTCCTACGTGGACCGCATCAACATCGCGGTGCTGATCACCGACCCCGCGTTCCTTGCGCACGTGGGGCTCGCTGCCGACGACCGCGTGAGCCAGGGCCTGCTGGCCACCGCCTTCATGCTGGGCTACGGCGTGTCGGCCTTCGTGCTCACGCCGTTCTGCTCGACGCTGTTCGGCGTGCGCCGCAGCCTGGTCTACGGGCTGGTGCTGTGGGGCGTGGTGACCTGGGCCTCGCCCATGTTCCACAGCTACGGCATGCTGCTGGCCTCGCGCATCCTGCTGGGCGTGTCGGAAGGGCCGCTGTTCTCGCTGGCCTCGTCCTACATCAAGGCGCATTTCCAGAGCCACGAGAACGGCAAGCCCAATGCCATCGTCAACATGGGCACCGGGCTCGGCCTGGCCATCGGCTATCCGCTGGTCGGCTACCTGCTCACGCAGTTCGATTGGGACAGTTCGTTCCACGTGCTCGGCGTGCTGAACATCGCGCTCGGCATTCCGCTGGTGCTGGCGTTCGTGCGCATGCCGCCCGCGCATGCCGATGGCGTGCGGCCGTCGTCCTTCGGTGAAGCGATGGCGCGCGTGGGCGGCATCGTGCGCGGCGCCCTGCAGACGCGGCACCTGTTCCTCATCACGCTGCTGACCTCGGCGGCGCTGGCCTATCTCTGGGGCAGCAGTAACTGGCTGCCGACCTACCTGCGCGAGGCGCGCGGCTTCTCGATGCGCGAGATGGGCTGGCTCGCGTCCGCGCCGCAGTACGCCACGGTGCTTGCCGTGTTCGTGGGCGGCGTGCTGATCGACAAGATTGGCCGCGAGCGCGTGCCCTTCATCTTCATGGGCGCGAGCATCGGCGTGGCGCTGGCGGTGCTGATGGCGATCAACGCGCACAACCCCTATGTGGCGGCCTGCTGCCTCGTGGCGGCCAACTTCTTCTGGGGCCTGCAGAGCCCGGCCATTCCGAGCACTGTGCAGCATTGCGCACGGCCGGAGCACACGGCGAGTGCGTTCGGCGTGACCAACGGCGCAGGCAGCCTGGTGGCAGGCTTCATGCCGGCACTGATGGGCGGCGTGATCAGTGCGGTGTCGCACGGCGCGGGTGGTGCCGGCGCGGCCGTCACGCCGGCTTCGTCGGCCGCGGGTTTCTTCGCGGGCTTCGCGCTGCTGATCGGTACGCAAGTGGTGGTGTTCGGATGCGGCCTTCTGCTGTGGCTCCGCGAGCGTTCGCGCAGCGTGGTTGCAGTTTCGGGTTCACAACTTTCGTAGCGTTGGGCGGCCACACGAACCTTCGTACTGTGGCAACGGTGTCACAGCGATCACGCATGAAATCTGTCATCTGCGTGAGCATGTGTTGCAGCGACGGAACCATCTTCGTATCGCACGACACGCGTTGCATTGCATGACGCCATTCGGGCTATGGCGCGCGAACATTTTGAGAGAGAAAAGTTCCGCGAGTCGTTGAGCCGTCGCATTCGATCAGCTAAAACTGAGCGCACCTAATGGACGGGGGAATGCGCGTGACACCAACGAGAAGAGCCGCAAAGCATCTTGCCATTGCCACCACGGCACATGCCGTTTCCGCAGCGCGGAAGCGGGCAGCGCCGATGCGTGGACGCTGAAGGCGCACCACCAGCCCAAGGCCCGACCCCACATCTCATCCACCCCGCGCATCGACGGGAATGGACCACATCACCCCTCGCATCCTGGGGCCGCCCGCATTGATTGCGGCGAGGCCTGGCGTGGCACGTCCGTGCTGTGCCGGGCCGACGAAAAACCGTGGCGTCTTCGTGTTGTTCTGACGAACGTGTCGTTCGCCGGAAGGGCGCGGTGCTGCCTGCCCGATTCGTTGTTCTTCATTCCATCACCGCGCCTGCCCGCGCAGCACCGGCTACCCGTCGATGCATGCAGGGGAGCGCATGTCCTTACCCAGAGGCGATCATGAAAAAACTCAACCAACCCTTCGTCAATCATCTTGCCATCACCGCTGTGACCCTTGCCGCATTGACGGCATGTGGCGGTGGAGGCGACAGCGGCTCTTCATTCGGTGGTGCAGGCGTCGGCCTCGGCGCCCCGGCGAGCCCGGCGGCTTCGGCCCCCGCTCTTGACGGCATGGACGCGACGAAGAAGGCGCCCGACGACGGCGTGCCCACCGCAGCGGATGCGGCCCTCGCGGCCGTCGACCGTTCCGCGAAGCCGATGGAGCTGCCCGACACCGTCTGGCCCAGCAACTACAAGCTGTGGTTCCGGCCTGATGCGGCGCTCAAGACCTTCGTAGGCCGTGGCGATGTGGAGATCGAAGTGCTCAAGCCGGTCGATGCGATCGTCGTTGCCGCGCACAACCTGAACTTTGCGAAGGGTCGCACCACGCTGCGCAAGGTGTCGAACCCGGCCGAGGCGATACCGCTGATCCCGACGCCGCAGACGCTGGGCGACTTCGTGCAACTTCGCCTGAACGACGGGCAGATCGCCAAGGGCAAGTACCTGCTGCACATGGAGTGGGACGGCAAGATCCAGTTCTCGGATGCCGAGTACTGCCCGCCCGCCGAAGTACAGCGCAACCCGTTCTGCTCGGCCGCCACAGGCATCTTCAAGGTGGGGCTGTCCACACCCGAGGGCGTGAGCAGCGACGCCATCGTGACGCAGGGCGAAACCAACTACGCGCGGCAGTGGTTTCCAGGCTGGGACGAGCCGGCCTTTCGCCACACCTTCGAGATTTCGGCCGAGGTGCCGGGCGACTGGAAGACCGTGTCGAACGGCGCGCAGAAGTCGGCGGTGAAACTGCCCGACGGCTACCAGCAGGTGTCGTTCGAGAGGACACCGTCGATGCCGATGTACCTCACCTTCTTCGGCGGCGGCAAGTTCGACATCCTGCCCGACACCTTCAAGAACCCGCTCGATGGCACCGACATTCCGCTGCGCTGGTTCACGCCGCCGGGCCGCTCCACCTGGGCCACCTTCCCGATGGAATGGACCAAGGTGGCCATGGACTACTACTACAAGTACACGGGCATTCCGCTGCCGATCAAGAAGTTCGACACCATCGCGGCCAACGACAGCTACAACAACAAGCCGAACACCGGCTTCGGTGGCATGGAGAACTGGGGCGCCATCTTCGAGTTTGCCGACGCGGTGCTCACCAAGCCGGGCGACAAGCCCACGCTGTATTCGGTGACGGTGGTCACGCACGAGATTGCGCACCAGTGGTTCGGTGACCTGGTCACGCTCGACTGGTGGGACAACGTGTGGCTGAACGAGTCGTTCGCGCGCTGGTTCGAGCGCCGCACCACGATCAAATTCCACCCCGAGTACTACAGCTTCTCCGACTTCGTTCTGGACAAGCACAACGTGATCGTGGCCGACCTGCGCAACACGGCGGTGCCGGTACAACGCAACCTCAACGATGCGGGTTCGTTCGGCTTCATCAGCCCGTCGATCTTTGTCTACAACAAGGGCAGTCATGTGCTGGAGACGATCCAGAACTACATCGGCGAAGAGGCCATGCAAAAGGGCCTGCAGATCTACCTGAAGGACTACGCCTTCGGCAACGTCACGCCCACGCGTCTGTGGACTTCGCTGGAGAAGGCGAGCGGCGGCAAGAAGGTCAGCGACATCGGCGACAGCTTCATCCGCCAGACCGGCATTCCGCTGCTGACGGTGGACGCGCAATGCGCCGGCGACCGCACCTACGTGAACATCACGCAGGAGTCATTTCCCAACCAGAACCAGTTTCCGGCCTCGACGTGGAACATTCCCGTCACGCTGGCGTATGGCGATGCGATGGACCAGCGCAAGACCTTCGTGATGTCGACCAACAGCACGCAACTGGAGCTGCCGGGTTGCACTGCCGTGCTGGCCGGGCCGACCGGGCAGGACTACTACGTGAGCAACTACAGCGCGCAGTCGTGGAGCGACCTGCTGGCCAAGGCGCAGTACTTCGGGGCCAACAAGCCGTTGCTGCTGAACATCGAGCGCGATGCCTTCCGCCTGCTGGGCGTGGGGCGCATCACGCAGGTGCAGTACGACCAGATCAAGAACATCGTCAACCTGCCGGCACCGCTCTTGGCCAAGACGGAAATGAGCCAGCAGAAGATGGTGGCGCAGGACGCCGGGGCCCAGGAAGAGTACCCGCACGCGCTGCGCTTCCAGGGCAACCTGAAGCTGCGTGACAACGACAAGCGTTGAGCCACTGACTCACCACGCATGACGCCGCCGGCCGGGCCATGACAGGCGCGGTCGGCGGCGCATGCCTCTCATCACAGGATCATCATGAACAGAATATTGAAATGGTTGGGCGCCGGCACCTGTGCCTTGCTGCTCTTGGCCGCTTGCGGCGCAGGCAGTGGGCCCGAGGACGCGCTGGTCGGCGTCTATGCCGTCAAGCAGGACGGCGTGCTCAAGGAACTGGTGAAGATCGAGCGGCAGGGCGACCGCTACGTCATGCGCGACAAGGTGCGCACGCCCGACTGGAGCGAAGCCAAGATGCAGATGCAGCCGGTGACGCGCGAGCGCTGGAACAAGATCACCACCGACAAGGAGAACACCGCCTTCCTTGGCGTGGCAAGCGACCAGCTCGGCATCTTCAAGGTGCCCGCAGGCTGGAAGAAAAACGACTTCAGCACGCAGACCGGCTACTTCCTGTTCTATTCGCAGGGGCCGGTGGAGGCGTACAAGCTGTAAGCCCGTACGCCATCGCCATCGCCGTCAGGCCGAAGGCGCAACGATCGCGCCTTCGATGCGATGGCGCTTCAGCGCATCGGCCACGAAGCCGCTGGCCTTCATCTCCTCGACGAAGGCGGCCAGCAGGGCTTGCGCATCGGCGCCACGGCTGGCCGGCGTGCCCATGGCCTGCTGGATCACCATGAAGCGCCCCGGCAGCACGCGCACGCCCGGTGCGCGTTGCGCTTCGCCTTCGAGCAGTTGGCGGATGCCGGCCGCCACCTCGACATCGCCCGAACGCACGGCGGCCAGCGCGGGCCCCGCGCCCTGCAGGCGAACGATCTCGGCCTGCTTGATCTCGCGCGTGAGGAACAGGTCGTAGGCGCTGCCCGAGCCGACCGAGATGCGATGGCCCTTGGCGTCGACCTGCGCGTTGTCGGTCAATGCCGATGACGCTGGCACGAGGTAGCTGCCTTCGATGAGCACATAAGGCGCGGTGAAGCGCAGCCCTTCGCTGCGTGCCGGGTCGATGGCGAAAAAGCCGATGTCGGCCTTCTCGTTCTTCACCGCATCGACGGAGGCGGCGGCCTTCTCGAACACCACGAGTTCGATGCCCACGCCGAGCAGCCGCGCGAACTCGCGTGCGAGATCGATCGACACGCCGACCGGCTCGCCGCTGGCCGCATCCTTGTTGGCGAGGATCGGATTGCCGAGGTTGATCGAGGCGCGCAGCGTGCCGTTGGGCGCGAAGGCCTTGGCCAGTGCAGGGGTGATCGGTGGAAGAGGCTGTGTCATGGCGTCCATTCGTCGGTCAGGGAAGGGGTGAAGCGGGGATGTGAGCGCCAGTTTACGGGCCCGCCGGCCGCATCTCCTACCGCAAGCAGGGCCACGTGCCCACCGGCACGGCGCCGCATTCGCGTAGGCTCTGCGCATTGCCCATCGACCCTGCCTTTTCGCCGTGCCGCTTTCCACTTTTCTTGTCGAAGACAACTCCCTCATCCGCCACAACCTCATTGCCGCCATGGAGGACGAGGTCGACATCCATCTGATCGGCACTGCCAGCACCGAGGCCGAGGCCGTGGCATGGCTCGAGGAGAACCCGGGCGCCTGGGACCTGCTGGTGGTCGATCTCTTCCTGCAGGAAGGGTCGGGCCTGGGCATCGTCAAGCGCAGCGGCAGGTGCAGGCCGGGGCAGCGCGTGGTGGTGCTGAGCAACTACGCCACTGGCGAGATTGCCGACTGGGCGCGTGAACTCGGTGCCGATGCGGTGTTCGACAAGTCGCTGGAACTTGATGGGTTCTTCGCGCTGTGTGCCGGCCTGGAGGCCGAAGGCCGCTAGACCCGCAGCACGAGCGGTATCCGCACCGTCACCTGCAGGCCCTTGCCTGTGCCGGTGTCGCTGAGCGCGATGGCGCCGCCATGCGCGTCGACCACCGCCAGCACGATGGCCAGCCCGAGACCGCTGCCGGTCTGTACCTGGTCGGGATCGCGAAAGAAACGGTCGAACACGCGTTCGCGCAATGCCGGCGCAATGCCCGAGCCCTGGTCGGCCACTGTCAGTACCGCCTCGTCGACGATCCGCCGGATGCCGACGCTCACGACCGAGCCCGCGGGGCTGTACTTGGTCGCGTTGTCGATCAGGTTGTCGATCATCGAGACCAGGCCGTCGCGGTCGCCCACGATCTCCACCCGCTCGTCGGCCACGAGTTCGATCTCGACCTCGCGCACATGCGCCAGCGTGGAGAGGGCGGCCAGCCGCTCCTGCACCAGGTCGTCCAGCCGCAGCGGCCGCGGCGCGGAGGCGTTCGCATGGCTGCGCATCAAGCGCAGCAGCTGGCCGACCAGCCGCTCCGCGCGGGCGTTGCTGCTGAGCACGCGCGCGAACAGCTCGTGCTGGCGTTCGGTGGGAATGTATTGCGTCAACAGGGCCTGCAGCGCCTCGACGTTGACCCGCATCGCGGCAATCGGCGTGCGCAGTTCGTGCGCGGCATCGGCGATGAAACTCTGCTCCCGCGCGATGCTCGCGCGCAGCCTTCCCATCAGCGCGTTGAAGTTGTGCACCAGCGGCTGCAGTTCTTCGTGCCGCGGCTGGATCGAGACTGGCGCCAGGTCGTGCGGGCCGCGCGAGGCGATCTCCTTGGCCACCGTGCGCCAGGGCCGCAGCGCGAGCCGGATCGACAGCCAGGCCGGGAACAGCAGAAAGGGCACGCTGATGACCAGCGGCAGCAGGTAGTAGCCGCGCGACTGGAAGGTGAGCCACATCTGCACGCCGCCGGGCGTGACGAGCGTGACGCTGGTTTTGCCCGAAGGCGACTCGATGGTGCGCGCCCGCCAGGACTTGCCGTCGATCTCCACGGGCTCGGCGACGTCCGGCCGCGTGTTCACGATGTCCGACGGCACGCCGTCGGAGCGGTAGACCTGGCGGCCGTGCTGCCACACGATGACGCTGGGCGACAGCGTGGCGTCGTCGCCGTTGCCGAAGGCATTGCGCAGCGCCAGGTCCATGGCGCGCAGGCTCTCGTACTGTTTGGCCGGCTTGTCGGCCAGGTTCTGCGCGACCAGCAGCATGCTGCGCTGGGAGGCATCGATGACCGACAGGTCGTCGGTCATCGCGGAGTTCACCACCAGCCCGATCGCCAGGCTCCACAGCAGCGTCATCGTTGCCATCTGCGCGAACATGAGACGGCGCACCAGTGAAGGCCGCCGCAAGCGGCGCCAGCCTTCGCGAAGCCACCGCCCCGGCATGAGGGCGAGTGACAGGGCCGTTGCGCTCATGAGCGCTCCAGCGGCGTGCTTGCCGTCTGGTAGATCACATAGCCGATGCCGCGCACCGTGCGGATGTAGCCGTCGCCGATCTTGCGGCGCAGGTTCGAGATGTGCACGTCGAGCACATTGCTGCCCTGGTTCTGCCAGTTCGGCTGCACCAGTTGTTCGAGCGCGCGGCGCGCGACCACGCGGTCGGCGCGCTTGACGAGCAGGCTCAGCAGCTTGAACTCGCTGCGCGAGAGCGACACCGGCAGGTCGCGCACGCGCACGCGCTGGGTCGCCTCGTGCAGCCAGAGGCCGCGCACCTCGAAGGTGGCACCGTCGCTGCCGTAGCTGCGCCGTGCAAGGGCGCGCACGCGCGACAGCAACTCGGCCAGCACGAAGGGCTTGACCATGTAGTCGTCGGCGCCAGTGTCCAGTCCCTTCAGGCGGTCGTCCAGGCCATCGCGCGCACTCAGGATCAGCACCGGCAGGCGGGCCCCGTCGCGCCGCAGTTGTTCCAGCACCGAGAGACCGTCGCCGTCGGGCAGGCCCAGGTCGAGCAGGATCAGATCGCATCCTTGCGTTTCGAGCACGCGCAGTGCCTCTTCGACACGGCGCACCCACACCACCTCCATGCCCTGGGTTTGCAGGGCGACGCGTATGCCGGTGGCCAGGTCGAAATCGTCTTCGGCCAGGAGGATCTTCATGGAAGGGCAATCTAACTGTCGAAGCTGAAGGAATCCCAAAGAAAAGAGGAGGGCGCCGGCCGGCAAGGCGACAAATTTTCAGGAGACCTTCATTTGCGTGGATCACGATGCCGGGGTGCCCATTCCGCACGTCGAAGAAGAAAAAACCCCATGCACCCCAAGCGCACCATTGCGGTCGCGATGCTCCTGCTGCCCCTGGCGGCGCTCGAGTCGAGCGCTCACAGGCCCGATCCCTTCGAGCAAGACTTCAAGCCGTCGAAACCGGTCTATCGCATCGAACAGCGCGATGCCGATCCCTCCAGGCAACGGTCGGGCGCCGGTGCCGCATGGGGCGGCAGGGCGGGCACGGGCATGAGTCCGAGCGGCTGGCGTCCGCACAGCCTGGAGCGCTACGACGGCTACCGCTATTCGAGCCGCGACGCCGATGGCGACGGCATGCCCGACCGCTGGGACCGCCATCCCCACGACCCGCGTCGCCAATGAGGCGCCCGCAGACCCCGATGAACCCCCTCGACGCGGGCCTGTTCACCCGCCATTTCCGCTCGCCCGAGGCCCATTCCTCGCTGTTGGATTCGTACGCCCGCGTGCTGTCGCGCTGGCCGGTGCCGTACGAGAGCCGCTATGTCGAGACGCGCTACGGCCGCGCGCACGTGCTGGCCTCGGGGCCGGCCTACGCGCCACCGGTGGTGCTGCTGCACGGCAGCGGCGGCAATGCCACCACCTGGATTCACAACATCGAGAAGCTCGCGGGCGCGCTGCAGGTCTATGCGGTCGACATCATCGGCGACGCGGGCCGCACCGAAGGGCGCCGGCCCGTGTCCGAGGATGCGTACTGCAACTGGCTGGACGATGTGCTGATCGGCCTCGGCCGGCCCAAGGTGGGCCTGTGCGGCGCCTCCTTCGGTGCGTGGCTCGCAGCGGCCTATCTGCGCCAGACGTCGCGCCGTGCGTCGAAACTCGCGCTGCTGGCGCCGTCGAACCTCGATTCGGTGCGACCGGGTTTTCTCGTGCGCGCGGGGGTGACTGCCATGTTCCCGAGCGAAAGGCTGGTGCGCGGCTTCCAGGCCGAGGTGTCTTCACCGATGGCGCCCGAGCCGCCCGGCTGGGCCATGGACGACCTGCTCGTGCGATCACGCTGCCAGCGAGGTAACCCGCGGCCGCCGGGGCGCATGAGCGACGGCGACTTGCGTGTGCTGCCGAAGCACACGCTGCTGATGCTCGGCGAAGACGAAGCGCTCTACGACCCGCTGCGCGCCCGCGCCCGCGTACGGACCCATGCGCCGCATGTGCACGTCGAGCTGCTGCCCGGCGCGGGCCACACGCTGGCCGTCGACCAGCCCGACATGGTCAGCGACGCACTGATCGAGTTCTTCCGGCGCGACGGCTGGACGCTGTAGCCGCACGCGCCGCCTTTCGTCAACGCGCGGTCAGCGGCTCCAGCCCGGTCTTCGCGATGGTGGGCGCTGCGGCCGGCGAGTTGAGATAGCGGATCAGTTGCCGCGCGGCCTCCGGCTGCTTCGATGCGGTGGCGATGCCGGCCGAGAACACCGTCACGCGCTGCACTTCGGCGGGCAGCGGGCCGATGTAGTCGACGCCTGCGATGGGCAGAAGTTCGCTCACCTGTTGCAGGCCCAGTGCCGCGTCGCCGCGTGCCACGACGGTGCCGACGCGCTCGCTCAGGATGCGCTTGCTCTTGGGCTTTACTTGGTCTTCGATGCCGAGTTTCTTGAGCAGCTCGGTCTCGTAGTAGGTGCCGCTCGCGCTGGCCGAGTAGGCGATTGACGGTGCCGCGAGCAAGGTGCGCTTGAGCGCATCGACCGTGCCGATGTCGGGCCGGGGCGCACCCTTGCGCACTGCAAAGCCGATGGACGAACGCACCAGGTCGACCTGGCTGCCCGCCACCACCTTGCCTTGCGCGACCAGCGCGTCGAGCGCGGGGCGCGCGAGGATCACCACGTCGGCCGGCTCGTTGCGCGCCAGGCGGCTCGGGATCGAGTCGTCGGCATTGCCCATCGATGCGCCGTAGGCCGTCTTGACTGTGCGGCCGCTGCTGCGCTCGAAGTCCGGGCGCAGGTCGTTGTAGGCGGCGGTGAAGCCGCCCGAGGTCATGACGTGAATGTCGCCGGTGGCGGGCTTGCCGGCGTTGTCGAGGCTGCCGCAGCCCGCAAGAACGAGGGCTGCGAGCAGCGGGAGCGAGGCGCGGCGCGTGAGGGAAAGAAGGGGCTTCAACGATGTCTCCTGGTGCAAGGGGGCGGCAGCGTGGTCGCTGCCTGCACCGCCATCGTAGGAGCTGGGGCTGTCAATCAGCCTTCAGGGATTTAGTGGTTACTACCGAGGCCGCGGCGTGGGCTTGTCTGCGTCCTTGCCCTCGGCGGCGGGCAGTCGCCCGCGCCTGGCCAGCCCTTCGCGCAACAGGAACTCGACCTGTGCGTTCGCGCTTCGCAGTTCCTGCGCCGCCAGACGCTCGATCTCGGCCCACAGGGCCGGATCGATGCGCAGGGGATAAGACTTTTTACCGGGACTGGCCATCGGGTGGAAATGCGGCGCGGCTGTGCTTCAGGTGTACAGCGTACCCGTGTTGACGACGGGTTGGGTCTCCCTGTCGGAGCACAGCACCACCAGCAGGTTCGACACCATCGAGGCCTTGCGTTCGTCGTCGAGTACGACGAGGTTGCGCTCCGACAGCCCTTTGAGCGCGGCCTCGACCATGCCCACCGCACCCGCCACGATCTGGTGACGCGCGCTGACGATGGCCACGGCCTGCTGGCGCCGCAGCATCACCTGCGCGATCTCTGGCGCATAGGCGAGATGGGTGAGCTTGGCATCGAGCACCTCGACACCCGCGCTGGCAAAGCGCTGGTTCAGCTCGGCCTTGAGTGCATCGGCCACCACGTCCAGCCCGGCGCGCAGCGTGACTTCGTCGCTCTGGAGGTCGTCGCCGCTGTCGTAGGCGTATTGGGTGGCCAGGTGCCGGATTGCGGCCTCTGCCTGGATCGCCACGAACTTGTTGTAGTCGTCGATCTCGAACACGGCCTGCGCTGTGTCGTAGACCTGCCAAACCACGGCCGCGCCGATTTCCACCGGGTTGCCGCGCTTGTCGTTCACCTTCAGCGGCGGGGTGTTGAGGTTGCGCGCCCGCAGCGAAATCTTCTGGCCGGCCTGGAGCGGGTTGGTCCACCGCAGGCCCTCGGAGCGGTCGGTGCCCTTGTACTGGCCGAAGAGCGTCAGGATGATGCCTTCGTTGGGCTGCAGCATGTACAGCCCCGGCAGCAGGGCGACGCCCACCACGATCAGCAGGATGCTCATGGGAAGCGGCATCAGCCGCTGCACCATGGCCCACACGCCGAGCGCGACCAGCAGGAACACCGCGACGGCGATGCCATATCCGCTCACGGATCGGTAAGGCCGCTCTTTTCGGACCGAGCGGGGTGGTTGCAGTGTCTGCTCATGCATGAAGGCCTCCGGTTGAAAGTGATATCACTTTAATATCTTTTTCGAGGCGGTCAAGGGTTTTTTGCGAACTGCCTTCACCGGTTCGGCAGCCTCCCGCAGGCACTGAGCAAACTGCGCGACGATGGGCGGGCTGGCCCGCGGCTTGCGCTGAAGGAGCCCGATCTCGCGGTAGAACGTGAACTCTCCGAGCGAGAGCATGCGAACGCCGGGAGGGAGCGGAAGGTGCGCCTCGACCAACGGCACGAGGGCAACGCCCAAGCCCTTGGATGCGAGATGGATGAGCCCGGGGATTTCGTCGACCTCGATGGAATCTTTCACCACGATCCCTTCGCGCCGCAGGAATCTTTCGACCATCCGTCCGCCGAACGATGCGCGGTCATAGCGCAGGAAGGGCTGCTCCTGCAGCAGCGTGCGCCAGTCCTTGCCGGGCAAGTTCGCCGGCGCAATGAGCACGTAGGGCTCGTGCACCAGGGATTGCCACGTCAGATCGGGAAGGATGCCGAAGGGCGGCCGGATGATCACGACCGCATCGATCTTGCCGGCGTCCAGGTCGTCCATCAGCCGCATCGACACGCCGGGCGAGATGTGGACGCGAAGCAAAGGAAAACCTTTGCGCAATTTTTCGAGCGCACGCGCCACCAGCGTCGATTGGGTGGACGCAATGGCGCCGATCCGCAGCAACCCGCGATCGGTGGCGTCGTCCGGAAGCTCGCTGAGCTTTGCATAGAGGGCGCAGATTTCTTCGGCCCGAACCAGCGTTGTTTCGCCTGCCGCATTCAAGGTGGCGGATCGGCCCGTGCGATCGAACAGCTCGAACCCGAGCGCTTCTTCCAGCCGCTTGATCTGGCTGCTGACGGCCGATTGCGTCAGGCCGATCCGTTCTCCGGCTGCGGCAAAGGTGCCGTGGCGACAAACGGAGATGAAGGTTCGAAGCTCGGTGATCATGGCGAATTCATCGAAATTATTGATGCTCAGTGCCGAAATATATCGTTTTCGGTAATGCGGCCTGCTGCTTAAAGTCCGGCCACCCTGAACTTCTTCCCGCGATGAAACCCATGAGCGCTCCCGAAACCCGCATCCCGTTCCACCTGGCTTTTCCCGTTCGTGACATCGCCGAAGCACGCGCCTTCTACGGCGAGTTGCTCGGATGCCCGGAAGGCCGCAGCGCGCCCGAGTGGGTCGACTTCAACTTCTACGGTCATCAGATCGTGGCGCACCTGGCGCCCGACGAATGCGGCCACAAGGCCCTCAGCGCCGTGGATGGCCACAACGTGCCCGTGCGTCATTTCGGCGCCGTGCTGCCGATGGACAAGTGGCAGGCCATGGCCGAGAAGCTCATCGCGCGCCAGACCCCATTCGTGATCGAGCCGTACGTTCGATTCAAGGGTGAGCCGGGTGAACAGGCCACGATGTTCTTTCTCGACCCGTCGGGCAACGCCCTCGAACTGAAGTCTTTCGCGGACCTGGATTCGCTGTTTGCCGTCTGAAGGGCGCCCGTGAAAAAACAATGCCTTCTTGCGGCTGTAACCACCGCGGCACTCCTGCTGTCGGTCGGGAACGCATCTGCCCAGACCGACACCCTGAAGAATATCAAGGAGTCCGGCGCCATCACCATGGGCGTGCGCGACGCGTCGGGAGCCATGTCCTTCACCCTGGGGCCCGGCAGCTATGCGGGCTTTCATGTCGAGGTGTGCGAACTTGTCATTGCAGACATCCGCAAGGCGCTGCAAAACGACAAGATCAGCGTGAAGTACCAACTGGTCACGCCACAGAACCGCATGCCGCTGGTGCAGAACGGAACGGTGGACATCGAGTGCGGCACCACGACGAACAACGCCGCGCGGCAGAAAGACGTGGCGTTCGCTCCCACGCTTTACGTGGAGGGCGTTCGCATCGCCGTCAAGGCAGCCTCCGGCATCACGGCGTCGGCGCAGCTTGCCGGCAAGACCGTGGCCGCCACCACGGGCAGCACCTCCGTTCAGCTCCTGAGAAAGCTCAAGCGCGATGGCGCCAACGACATTGCGGAAGTGCTTGCCAAGGACAACAGCGAGGGCTTCCTGCTGCTCGAATCGGGCCGCGCGCACGGCTTTGCCGCCGACGGCCAGATCCTTGCGACGCTGATCTCCAAAAGCAAGGAGCCGGCGCAGTACAGGCTGCTCGACCAGGTTCTCAGCGTCGAGCCGATCGCGATCATGATTCCGAAGGGAGACGCCGCGTTCAAGAAGATCGTCGACCAGAGCGTGGTGTCGCTGGCCAAAAGCGGAGATGTCGCGCGAATCTACGACAAGTGGTTCATGCAGCCCATTCCGCCGCACAACTCGAAGGTGGGATTGCCGGCCAGCGCCTTGACGAAGGCCGCTTGGGCCAACCCCACCGACAAGCCCATGGAAGACTACGAGGCGCGATAGAGCGGCTTGGGCAAAGCAGGTAAAGACGGCCGGCTTTACCTCGGGTTTACGGCCTCGCAACCTGCCAGACAGTCGGGGCTCCTGAAATGCACGATGGCCCTTCGAGGGCCGGATGACCCAGGAGCCAGGATGATGAAAAAACCCCTTCGCAGGTTCGCGCTCGCCGCGACCCTGATCGCCGTGAGCGGCTACAGCTTTGCGCAATTCGGCGGCGGCGGCGGTGGCATGGGTGGTGGCGGCCGGCGCGGCGCACGTTCCGACAGCACGGCGAGCCCGCGCACCGGCGACGGCCTCTCCACGCCCGCCACGGCGGCCAGCAAGATCCGGGACAAGCTCTACGACCTGCGCCTGCAACTGATGGTCACGCCGGAGCAGTCCGTGCTGTGGGACCATTTTTCCGATGCGGTGTGGGACCTTGCGGGCCGCAGTGGCATGGCGAGCGCGGCGCCTGCCGACGACCAGACTGCCCTGCAGTTCATGCAGCAGCGCACCGCACAGGCGCAAGACCGGGCCCGGCGCATGCAGACCGTGAGCGATGCGCTCTCGAAGCTCTACGAAGCCTTCACGCCCGAGCAGCGGCATGTGGCGGACCAGAACCTCACGGCAGTGATCCCCTGATCTGTCAGACCAGTTGACCGCTTGCCAGCGCCGCAGCCGCTGCCCGTGTTTCCACGCCCAGCTTCTCGAAGATGTGCTCCAGGTGCTTGTTCACCGTGCGCGGGCTGGTGCCCAGGATCTCGCCGATGTCGCGGTTGGTCTTGCCCTTGGCGAGCCAGGAAAGCACCTCGGTCTCGCGCGGCGTGAGGGCGGCTTCGGCCAGCCGCGCGGAAGAAGCGCCGGCGGCACCATCGCGCTGCATCGCAAAGAGCAGCATCGTTTCGCCCAATGCCGCCGCACCGAGGTTGCGCACCGAAAGCCGCATGCCGGTCGCAGTGTTGACGACGATGGCTACGCCGGGCACCAGCGCCGCTTCGAGCGAAAGCGGCAGCAGCCCCGGTGCCACCGGATCTTCGAGCGCGTGCAGCCACAGCGCGGCCTGCGGAGAGCGCCATGCGATGCGCCCGCGCGTGTCGACGAACACCACGCCCATGCCCGCCACATCGACCGCATCGCGTGCCATGCGCGTGATGCGGGCATTGCGCGCATGCGTGTGCAGCCGCACCAGCACTTCCTGCGCACGGATGGGCTTCACCACGTAGTCGACGCCGCCGCACTCGAAGCCCTCGACCACGTGTGCGGTTTCCGACAGCCCGGTCATGAACAGCACCGGGATGTGCGCCAGCGCCGGGTTGGCCTTGATGCGCCGGCAGGTCTCGAACCCCGAGAGGCCGGGCATCAGGCCGTCGAGCAATATCGCGTCGGGCACCACCAGTTCGAGCCGCTGCAGCGCGGCTTCGCCGTCGGCCGCCACCAGCACGGTGTAGCCGCTGGCCTCCAGCGTGTCGCACAGCATGCCCAGGCTGCTGGGGGCGTCGTCCACCACCAGCACCACGGGGCGTTCGGATTCAGGGCGAAAGGAGGGAGCCGAGTGGAGTGTCTGCATCTTCTGCCAGTGCGTTGCGGAGGTTGTCGAGTTCGAAGCGCGTGACCATGCCGCGCAGCCAGGTGCAGGTGGTGGCCGCTGACGGCGATGCGGCCGCCAGCCGGTCGAGCGCGGTGTGCAGGCCGCGCACATGGCCCATCTGCACGAGGCGCATCAGCTCGGCGCGGTCGTCTTCCGTCAACGCGAGCTGTGGCGGGCGGCGGGCCGTTTCTTCGTCGGCCTGCGAAGACAGCGCATCGTTGGAAGAAAGCCATTCGAGGCCCAGGTGCCGCTCCAGCGTGTCGATCAGCTCCGACTCGATCACCGGCTTGCCGACGAAGGCCTGGCAACCGGCCGCACGCAGCCGCTCGGCCTGGTTCTCGAACATGTTGGCCGAGACGATGATGATCGGGATGTCCTTGAAGCCCGAGGCCCGCACCGACGTGGCGGTCTGCCAGCCGTCCATGTCGTCCATCGTCAGGTCGAGCAGGATGGCCGACGGCAGCTCTTCGCGCAGGCTGTCCAGGCATTCGGTGCCACTGGCGGCTTCGCGCACCTCGAAGCCCAGCGGCACGAGCATGCCGGCGAGCATCTGGCGCTGCACCGGCTGGTCGTCCACCACGAGCAGCGTGCGCCGCGCGCCGATGTAGCCCGTCACGGGTTGCCCCAGCGATCCGCTCCTGGCCTGCGGGCCGGGGTCGGCCACTTCGCGCAGGTACACGCGCACGCTGAAGGTGCTGCCCTGCGAAGAGGTCTGGGCCAGCTTCAGTTCCCCGCCCATCAGCGACGTGAGCAGGCCGGTGATGGTCAGGCCCAGCCCGGTGCCCGGCTCGCCGCGCCGGCGGCCGGCGGCCCCGCGCTCGAAGGGCAGGAAGATGCGCTGATGGTCTTGCGGCGCCACGCCGATGCCGGTGTCGACCACGTCGAAGCGCAGCACCTCGCGCCGCGCATCCACATGCAGCGTGACGGTGCCGCTGTCGGTGAAGCGCACGGCGTTCGTCAGCAGGTTGATGAGAATCTGCCGCAGCCATTTCGCATCGGCATGCACCCACGGCGGCAGTGGGCCGGCGTGCGTGAAGACGAAGGCCAGGCCCTTGTTCTCGGCCTGCGGCCGAACCATGTGCACCAGTTGGTCGAGAAAGGCGGGCAGGGCAAGCGGCGCCGGCTCCAGTTGCAGGCGGCCAGCCTCGATGCGTGCCAGGTCGAGCAGGCCGTCGATCAGCCCGAGCATGTGCTCGCCGCTGCGATGGATGGTCTGCACCGCCTCGCGCGGCGGCGTCACCGCGTCGCCCTTGAGCAGGATCTGTGAATAGCCCAGGATGCTGTTGAGCGGTGTGCGCAGCTCGTGCGTCATGCCGGCCACGTAGCGTGTCTTGGCCTGGTTGGCGGCCTCGGCGGCTTCCTTGGCGGTTTGCAGCGCGGCGTCGGTGCGGCGGTGCGCTTCGATTTCCAGGGCGAGCAGGTTGTTGTGGCGGTTCGATTCTTCCTGCGCCATCTGCCGGCTCTCGCTGCCCAGCACCACCCACCATGCGGCCACGGCCGCCACCACCGACAGCAGCGCGAACACCTTCAAGAAGGCCGTGCCCATCGCGGCGTTGTCCGGCCCCAGCAAGGCCTCTTGCGCATAGACCACGCCCACCACAGTGGCCAGCAGTGCAATCAACGAGGCGGCCACCAGCAGGTAATGCGCCACGCGAAAGTTCAGGCGTGCCGACAGCGCCGGTGGCAGCAGTGCCTGCAGCCAGCCGCTCATTTGCTCGGCGGCACGCGAGTCGGTCTTGCAGCGGTCGTGGCAGCGCGATTCCAGCGTGCAGCACAGCGAGCAGATCGGCGCGCTGTAGGCCGGGCAGTGGGCCATGTCTTCCGACTCGAAGCTGTTGTCGCACACCGAGCATTTCACGCTCTGGCCCGGCGCCCACCGGTCGATGTCGGTGCGCGCGAGGTAGTAGCGCCCGCGTGTCTTCCACGCCAGCAACGGAGAGACCAGCATGGCGGTGGCCAGCGCGACGAAGGGCGAGAAGGCCTTGGCCCATTGGCCCAGCACGCCCGAGTACGCCAGCATCGCAAGTCCTGCCGCCACCAGCATCGCAACGAGGCCCACCGGGTTGATGTCGTACAGGTGCGCGCGCTTGAACTCGATGGTCTTCGGGCTCCAGCCCATCGGCTTGTTGATGACCAGGTCGGCCACCAGCGCGCCGACCCAGGCAATGGCGATGTTGCTGTACAGGCCGAGCACGCGCTCCAGCGCGCCGAACACGCCCAGCGTCATCAGCAGCACCGCGATGACTACGTTGAACACCAGCCACACCACGCGCCCCGGGTGGCTGTGCGTGAGCCGCGCGAAGAAGTTCGACCATGCCAGCGAGCCCGCATAGGCGTTGGTCAGGTTGATCTTCATCTGCGAGACCACCACGAACAGCACGGTGATGGCGAGCACCCACGCCGGGTCGTGCAGCACGTACGCAAAGCCCGTGAGGTACATCTGCGTCGGCTCGATCGCATGGTCGGGCTGGATCTCGTGCTGCAGCGCCAGGAATGCGAGGAAGGCGCCGCCCAGCATCTTGAGCATGCCCGGCACGATCCATCCGGGGCCGGCCACCAGCACGGCGGTCCACCAGCGGCGCCGGTTGGCGGCGGTCTTCTCGGGCAAAAAGCGCAGGTAGTCGACCTGCTCGCCGATCTGCACCACCAGCGAGAAGGCCACCGTGGCCGCCGCGCCGAACATCAGCGGATCGAAGCCGCTGCTGTCGGACACCCGGCCGCGCAGGCTGGTGAAGTCGGCGAACAGCTCGGGCTTCTTCAGCAGCACGGCGGCGAAGGGGCAGATGAACAGCACGATCCAGATCGGCTGCGTCCACAGTTGCAGCCCCGAAATGAGCGTGATGCCGCGCGCCACCAGCGGAATGATGACGATGGATGACACCACGTACAGCAGCCACAACGGCCAGTCCAGATACATCTGCAGCGCCAGCGCGAGGATGGCCGCCTCCAGCGCAAAGAAGATGAAGGTGAAGCTCGCGTAGATCAGCGAGGTGAGCGTGGAGCCCAGGTAGCCGAAGCCCGCGCCGCGCGTGAGCAGGTCCATGTCCACGCCGTGGCGTGCCGCGTAGTACGAGATCGGCAGGCCGGTCAGGAAGGTGATGAGCCCCACCACCAGGATGGCCCACAGCGCGTTCGAGAAACCGTAGCTCAGCGCGATGGCCCCGCCGATGGCCTCCAGCGCCAGGAACGAGGTCGCGCCGAAGGCCGCGTTGGCCACGCGGAACTCCGACCACTTGCGAAAGCTGCGCGGCGTGTAGCGCAGCGCGTAGTCCTCCAGCGTTTCGTTCGCGACCCAGGCGTTGTAGTCGCGGCGGATGCGAAAGATCTTCTGTCCGGAGACGGATTGCATGGCGGGTTCTCGCGGCGGCGGTGGCATGAGGCAGGTACAGCAAGAAGCGCTCCCTGTGCTTCATGTCGAGGACAGGCCACCGATGGATCACCGATGTCTGGCTCGCGAGTCTGCGGGCAGGGCGGGTGACGGCCGCTACGTTGAATGACGTATTCGCCGAAGGCCAAGTGATTTCTAAAGTACCAGCCATGGTGCTCGGGGCACCGTCCGATGCACTGCGATGGTGCGCGGCTCACTCTTCCTTCAACCTGCCTGGAGTTCCTGATGTCGCGTGATTCCGATCCTTCCCTTGATGCCTTGGCGCTTCGCCGCCGTCGTCTGCTTCAGGGCGCCGCTGCCCTGCCCATGCTGGGACTGAGCGGCCTGAGCTTCGGCCAGGGGCAGTTCCCCACGGCCAAGGTCAACACCACCAAGCTCGCGGTGACAGACACCGAAGTCACGGTGGGCCAACTGCATTCGTCCACCGGCACCATGGCCATTTCGGAGACCGGCTCGATCCAGGCCGAGCAGTTGGCCATCGACCAGATCAACGCCATGGGCGGCATCCTGGGCCGCAAGATCAAGGTCATCAAGGAAGACGGCGCCTCCGACTGGCCCACCTTCGCCGAGAAGTCGAAGAAGCTGCTGGTCAACGACCACTGCGCCGCGGTGTTCGGCTGCTGGACCAGCGCCTCGCGCAAGGCCGTGCTGCCGGTGTTCGAGAAAGAAAACGGCCTCTTGTATTACCCGACCTTCTACGAAGGCCTGGAGCAGAGCAAGAACGTGATCTACACGGGGCAAGAGGCCACGCAGCAGATCATCTGGGGCCTGGACTGGGGCGCGAAGGAGAAGAAGGCCAAGACCTTCTTCCTCGTCGGCTCCGACTACATCTGGCCGCGCACGTCGATGAAGATCGCGCGCAAGCACATCGAGAACTTCCAGAAGGGTTCGGTCAAGGGCGAGGAGTACTACCCGCTGGGCCACACCAACTTCAACTCGCTGATCAACAAGATCAAGGTGGCCAAGCCCGACTGCATCTTCGCGGCCGTGGTGGGCGGCTCGAACGTGGCCTTCTACAAGCAGCTCAAGGCCGCGGGCATCACCGGCGACAAGCAGTTCCTGCTGACGCTGGCCGTGACCGAGGACGAAATGACCGGTGTGGGCGGCGAGAACTTCGCGGGCTTCTATTCGTCGATGAAGTACTTCCAGTCGCTGGACAACGAGAACAACAAGAAGTTCGTCGCGGCCTTCAAGGCCAAGTACGGCAAGGACGCGGTGATCGGCGACGTGACGCAGGCTGGGTACCTCGGGCCTTGGCTGTGGAAGGCGGCGGTGGAGAAGGCGGGCAGCTTCGACGTGGACAAGGTGGTGGCGGGTTCGCCGGGCATCGAGCTGAAGACCGCGCCTGAAGGCTACGTGAAGCTGGATGCGAACCACCATCTGTGGAGCAAGGCGCGCATTGGGCAGGGGCAGTTGGATGGGACGTTCAAGGTGGTGGCGGAGTCGGCTGAGTTGATCAAGCCGGATCCGTTCCCCAAGGGCTATCAATAAGTCTTTGCATTTCTCCCTCCCCCTCTGGGGGAGGGCAGGGGTGGGGGCTAGCGGCCTTTGATGAAGCCTTGGGCTTGCAAGCGCCGCCGAGCCCCCATCCCAACCTTCCCCCAGAGGGGGAAGGGGCCAACACCCAATACCCCAACACCGGAACCCGTCGCCATGACTCTGTCGGACATGATGAACATCGGCCTCATGCAGGGCTTCGCGGGGCTGAGTCTCTTCGCGGTGCTGCTGCTCATGGGCCTGGGCCTGGCGATCATCTTCGGCCAGATGGGCGTCATCAACATGGCGCATGGCGAGTTCATGACCATCGGCGCCTATTCCATCTACCTGGCCGCGCGCGTCACCGAAAGCATGGCGCCCGCGTTCATGCCGTACTACTTTCCGATCGCCATCGGTCTGGCCTTCGTGTTCGCCTTCATCGTCGGCTGGATCGTGGAGTGGGTGCTGATCCGCCACCTCTACAAGCGCCCGCTCGATACGTTGCTCGCCACCTGGGGCGTGAGCCTGGGCCTGCAGCAGATGTTTCGCACCTTCATCGGCCCCAAGGAAGTGAGCCCCACGCTGCCCGAATGGCTCATGGGTTCGTGGACACCGCATGAAGGCCTCGACATTCCGATCAACGGCCTCTTCGTGCTGGTGCTCACAGCGCTGGTCACGGGCGCTGTGCTGATCGCGCTGCACAAGAGCCGCTGGGGCCTGCGGGTGCGCGCCACCGTGGCCAACCGCGTCATGGCCAACGCCACCGGCATCGACACCAAGAAGACCGACCGCCTGACCTTCGCCATCGGCTGCGGCATTGCCGGCGTGGCGGGCGCGGCCTTCACCACCATCGGCTCGACCGGTCCGACCTCGGGTTCGCTCTACATCGTCGATGCCTTCCTGGTCGTCACCTTCGGCGGTGCGGCCAGCCTGTTCGGCACCGTGGTTTCGGCCTTCGGCATTGCGCAGACTCAATCGATCTCGGAGTTCTTCATGACCGGCTCGATGGCCAAGGTGCTGACGCTCTCGCTGATCGTCTTGATCTTGATGATGCGACCGCAAGGCCTGTTCGCCGTGAAAGTCCGCCGCTGATGAACCCGATTCCCTTGCAGGAGAACGTTCCGATGAATTTCATCAAGGCCTCGATCCAGCGCTACCAGCTCGGCAGCCTGCTGCTGCTGGTGCTGCTGCTCGCGGTGGTGCTGCCGCTGTCGCTCGACATCTTCCGCCTCAACCTCGTGGGCAAGTACCTCACCTACGCCTTCGTGGCCGTGGGCCTCGTGATGGTGTGGGGCTACGGCGGTGTGCTGAGCCTGGGGCAGGGTGTGTTCTTCGGCATCGGCGGTTATGCGATGGCGATGTTCCTCAAGCTCGAAGCTTCCGACCCCATCACCACCAAGATCCAGTCGACGCCCGGCATCCCGGACTTCATGGACTGGAACCAGATCACCGAGCTGCCAACGCTGTGGCTGCCGTTCAAGAGCCTGCCGCTGAGCCTGATGCTCGTGGTGCTCGCGCCGATGGCACTGGCCTGGCTCGTGAGCTTCGCGATGTTCAAGCGCCGCGTGGGCGGCGTGTACTTCGCGATCATCACGCAGGCGGTGGCGCTGATCTGCACCGTGCTCATCATCGGCCAGCAGGGCTACACCGGCGGCGTCAACGGTATGACCGACCTGAGGACGATGCTGGGCTGGGACACCCGCACCGACAGTGCCAAGTACATCCTGTACTACGTCTGCGTCGGCCTGCTGGTGTCGAGCATCCTGCTGTGCCGCTGGATCCAGACCAGCAAGCTCGGCACGCTGCTGCTGGCCATGCGCGACAAGGAAGACCGCGTGCGCTTCTCGGGCTACGACGTGGCGAACTTCAAGGTCTTCACCTTCTGCCTGGCCGCAGGACTCTCGGGCATCGGCGGCGCCATGTTCGCGCTGCAGGTGGGCTTCATGTCGCCGAGCTTCGTGGGCATCGTGCCGTCCATCGAGATGGTGATCTTCTGCGCGGTCGGCGGGCGCATGAGCCTGGTGGGCGCGGTGTACGGCGCGCTGCTGGTGAATGCGGGCAAGACGCTGTTCTCGGAGAGCTTTCCGGACCTGTGGCTGTTCCTGATGGCGGGGCTGTTCATCGGCGTGACGATGGCCTTCCCGATGGGGCTGGCCGGCGTGTGGGAAGAAAAGATCCGGCCATGGTGGAAGGGCCGTCGCCAGGCGTTGCGCGAGGCGTCGGTGCAGCCCGCGATAGCACCGGTTGCGACAACAACAACGCCACCGGCATCCGCTCCCACGCCACCCGAACCCCATCTGCCCGAAGGTGTCGGCAGCCAGCGCGCCTGAACCCGGAGCCCCCTCATGAGCAACACAGACTTCGCGCTCGCCGTGGAAGACCTCACCGTGTCCTTCGACGGCTTCAAGGCCATCGACGACCTGACGCTGTACATCGACAAGAACGAGCTGCGGGTGATCATCGGCCCCAACGGAGCGGGCAAGACCACGCTGCTCGACCTGATCTGCGGCAAGACGCGCGCCAGCGCCGGCAGCATCAAGTTTAAGAACACCGAACTCACGAAGATGGCCGAGCACAAGCGCGTGCGGTTGGGCATAGGTCGGAAGTTCCAGACGCCCTCGATCTACGAGAACCTTTCGGTGTTCCAGAACCTCGAGGTTTCATTTCCGAAGGGGCGTTCGGTGTTCGGCGCGCTGGCTTTCAAGTGCGATGAAGAGGTCAAGTCGAAGGTGCAGGCCGTGGCCGAAGACATTGGCCTTGCCAACAAGCTCGACACCGAGGCAGGATTGTTGAGCCACGGCCAGAAGCAGTGGTTGGAGATTGGCATGTTGCTGATGCAAGAGCCCGAGCTGCTGATGCTCGACGAACCCATTGCAGGCATGAGCGCGCGCGAGCGTGAACTCACAGCCGATCTGCTCAAGCGCATCTGCCAGAACCGCGCGGTGATCGTCATCGAGCACGACATGGCGTTCGTCAAGCAGATTGCGCACAAGGTCACGGTGATGCATCAGGGAAAGATCCTCGCCGAAGGGCCGATGGAGAAGGTGCAAGCGGACCCGAAGGTCATCGACGTTTATCTGGGGCACTAGGATGAAAACCTGTTTCTCTGTTCGTCGGTTTTTTCTTGACGTGCGTGGTTCGAAGCGCTGCTGTTCAGGGCGGCGCCCACGCCGACACGGTGCTCTTTTTCGCGAATGTCCCCCGCTTCGCTCCTCCTTTATTTCGCGAAAAAGAGCCCCGTATCGACGTGAGCGTTATGCGGAGCGGTCGTTGATCGGCGATCACCAACAACGTGCCCCTGTGCGAATGACGCCAGGTGCTCCCCGTAGCGAAATAAAGGAGGAGCGAAGCGGGGGACATTCGCACAGGGGAGCACCTGGTGTCATTCGCACCCGCCCTGAAGAACAGCAACACCCAAACCCCAAGCGCCCCGAAACACAGCGCGCATCGGAGCCAAAAAAATGAGCACCGTCATGCTGAAGGTAGAAGACCTGCACGTAGCCTACGGCCAGAGCGAGGCACTGCACGGCCTCTCGTTCGAAGGCCATGCGAACGAAACCATCGCCATCATGGGCCGCAACGGCATGGGCAAGACCACGCTGTTCAAGAGCCTCATGGGCGTGCTGCCATCGAAGAGCGGGCGTATCGAGGTAGCAGGACAGGACGTGTCGCGCGACGAGAGCTTCAGGCGCGTTGCCAAGGGCATCGCCTACGTGCCGCAGGGCCGCATGATCTTTCCGACGCTGACCGTGGAAGAGAACATCCAGACCGGCCTGGAAAACTCGAAGACCCGCCGCATCCCCGAAGAAATCTATGCGCTGTTCCCCGTGCTGTGGGACATGAAGAGTCGCAAAGGCGGCAACCTCTCCGGCGGCCAGCAACAACAGCTCGCTATTGCGCGCGCCCTCGTTACAGACCCCAAGGTGCTGCTGCTCGACGAGCCCACCGAAGGTATCCAGCCTTCGATCATCAAGGACATCGCCAAGGCACTCAACGAGATCCGCAAGCTGCGCGGCATCACCATCGTCGTTTCCGAGCAGGTGCTGAGTTTCGCGATGGACGTGGCCGACCGGCTCTTCGTCATCGAAGGTGGCCGGCTGGTGCACGAGACCGCGCGGGACAAGACCGATGTGGAGCACATCAAGGCCTATCTCTCCGTTTGATTTTTCCGTTTCACCACAACCCAAGGAGCCACTGCACATGACGGACACGCTGATCAAGGTTGACCTGACGAAGTCGCCGACCGAGAACGAGAACATCCACAACCGCTGGCACCCGGACATTCCGATGGCCTGCTGGGTCAACCCGGGCGACGACTTCATCCTCGAGACCTTCGACTGGACCGGTGGCTTCATCAAGAACAACGACAGCGCCGACGACGTGCGCGACATCGACCTGAGCACGGTGCACTACCTCTCGGGCCCGGTGGGCGTGAAGGGCGCCGAGCCGGGCGACCTGCTGGTGGTCGACCTGCTCGACATCGGCGCCAAGCAGGACAGCCTGTGGGGCTTCAACGGCTTCTTCTCGAAGCAGAACGGCGGCGGCTTCCTCACCGACCACTTTCCCGAAGCGCAGAAATCGATCTGGGACTTCAAGGGCATGTTCACCAGCTCGCGCCACATTCCGCGCGTGAATTTTGCGGGCCTGATCCACCCCGGCCTGATCGGCTGCCTGCCCGACAAGCCGATGCTCGACATGTGGAACGAGCGCGAAGGCAAGCTCATCGCTACCGACCCGGACCGCGTGCCCGGCCTGGCCAACCCGCCGTTCGCGGGCACCGCCCACATGGGCAAGATGACCGGCGAAGCCCGCGCCAAGGCCGCAGCAGAAGGCGCACGCACGGTGCCGCCGCGCGAACATGGCGGCAACTGCGACATCAAGGACCTGTCGCGCGGCTCGAAGGTGTTCTTCCCCGTGTACGTCGACGGCGCGGGCCTGAGCGTGGGCGACCTGCACTTCAGCCAGGGCGACGGCGAGATCACCTTCTGCGGCGCCATCGAGATGGCCGGCTGGGTGCACATGAAGGTCACGCTCATCAAGGGCGGCATGGCCAAGTACGGCATCAAGAACCCGATCTTCAAGCCCAGCCCCATCACGCCGCAGTACAACGACTACCTGATCTTCGAGGGCATCTCGGTCGATGAGTCAGGCAAGCAGCATTACCTCGATGTGAACGTGGCCTACCGCCAGGCCTGCCTGAACGCCATCGAGTACCTGAAGAAGTTCGGCTATTCGGGTGCGCAGGCTTATTCCATTCTGGGCACGGCACCGGTGCAGGGCCACATCAGCGGCGTGGTCGACGTGCCGAACTCCTGCGCCACGCTGTGGCTGCCGACCGGCATCTTCGACTTCGACATCAATCCGAACGCGCAGGGGCCGATGAAGATGATCGACGGCAGCGTCCACATGCCGCTGTCGCACGACCTGCGCTGAACAGAACAGAACAGAACAGAACAGACCATGCCGACCTACGACTACGCCTGCGGGCAATGCGGTGGCTTCGAGATGCTTCGGCCTTCGGGCCTGCGCGATGAACCGGCTGCGTGCCCCGATTGCGCGGCGGCCTCGCCGCGTGTGCTGTCCGCCGCGCCGCGTCTGGCGCTGATGGCATCGGGCACGCGCCGTGCGATGGAAACCAACGAGCGCGCACGGCAGGAGCCGGGCAGTTCGCGGGACTACGCGCGCTTCAAGCACCCGGCGGGGTGCGGCTGCTGCAGCTCGGGCAAGCGCGGTGCGACGGTGACGGCGCCCAATGGTGCGAAGTCCGCGCCTTCGCGACGGCCCTGGATGATCAGCCACTGAAGAAGAAACAAGGCGCTCTTGCGGCGCGTCGTCGCTTCACGGGGATTTCGCACAGCCTTCATCCAACCCCGCGCCGACGCTGCCACCATGGCGACCCCACACGAAAGCCGGGTCGCCATGAAAAGAGTTCTGAAAATTGCGCTGGGCACGCTCGCTGCCTTGTCGTTCGAGCTTCTGTCGAGCACGGCATTCGCCTTCTCGGGCGAGGCGACAGACGGCGCATTCGCCGCCTTGCTGTCCATGCCCGGTGCCGGGCCGGCGGATGGCTTCTGGGACTTTCCAAAGCCGGACGATCTTCCTGCCGCCAACGAGGCCGCGCTGATTGCCTACCTGGCGAAGCAGAAGAAGGCGGGCGCGGACTTCAACGCCTACCGGCACTTCGGCACCTTGCTTCAGCATGCCATCCGGGCCGGGCAGGAGCGCACCGCAATCTGGCTCTTGGCGAACGGCGCGGACCCGCGCAAGACGCTGAAGGACGGCACCGACAACGCCGTCACCCTGAGCGCGAGCTACAAGCGACAGAAGGTGCTGAGCGTGCTGAAGACGACCTACGGGTTGGAACCGCCTGTGGCATCAGCCGTCGCACCGCCTGAAAAACCGGTCGATGCCGCGCGGATCGCGTCATTGACTTTCACCTCGCCCGCAGACGACAAGGTGGCGCGCGACTTCATGCGCAAGGTGGCCGCGCCGATGGTCTTCGCCGACCGGAAGCCGAAGGACGTGGCCGCGAGCGAGGCGGCCGTTGCGGAGTGGACAGCGCTGGCCGCTCGGATGAAACCCGAGGCCTACGCCCGGGTCATCGATGACGACCAGGCCCTGGCCGACCTGGTGCTGATGCACAGCCGCTCTGCGACCGCGTTGGACGCTGCCCTGGCCGGTGTGCCTAAAGCCGTGCTGCAGCGCCACGCCAGGGCTGCGCTGAGAGGGTTGGCACAGCGGGCATTTGCGCAGTTCGGTGCAGACAGCGGAGTCGCCAGCTACGCGATTGCCCCCGACGTCTGGCGCGCACTCTGGCGGTACCTTCCAAGACCGGTGGACTATCAGGACTGGCCTTCGCTGGCCGGCAGGATTCAGCCCGAGCTGTGGGACGAACTGTTCGCCAGCGGCTACGCCAACCGCAACGCGGACACGGCCTTGGAGTGCATTCCCTCGAGCATGGGTGCTGATGCCTTCAAGGCCGCTTGGCCGAAGATGGACGCCCACTTCAGCAATGCCCGCCAGGCCGTGCCGCGCACCGTGCTGAGCCCGTTCCGGACGTTCGACACTTCCTCTTGCTATGCGCCGGGAAACGACCAGACCCGCGACAAGTTGCTGTTCATGGCGTCCCTGGACATGGCGCATCCCGTGCGCGGGATCGACAGAAACCGGGTCGCGGAAACCGCCAAGGCGTTGCTTCCCGCGATGGAGCCTTTCATCGACGACAGCAACGCCACCGCACCGGCCAAGCCACGGCTCGCGGATGCGCGGCCGAACTGCCGCTTCGAGCTGACCGGCGCCCTGTACCGCGAACTGCTGCGCAAGCCGGTGGTGATCGGTGGACCGAATTCGCTGGCCGTCTACGCCGAGTCGGTGCAACTGATCGAGATTCCCGGTGACGCGCAGTGCGCGCTGCTGGTCGGCGGCACAACCCAGGTCGACGGCTATGTGAGCGGCGACGTCGACGGCTTCACCGGCCCCGAGACCAACCCCCGGCCCTCATGCCCCGATCCGACCGACGCCTACGAGGTGTGGCGCGAACGCGATGGCAAGGTCGAGCGCCTGGACGCCGACATGGGCGGAGACGACGGCGTTCCCCGCCTGACGCTTGTGCAGGACACGGTGACCGGCCGCAAGTACTACCTGCATGACGGCGAGCAGTACGGCAAATGCCACAGCAACAACCCCCGGCTTCCGTTCACCCTGGAGTGGAAGCAGTCGCCGCAAGGACTGGCGCTGGTGAAGAGCGCCCCCTCTTCGGAATTGGAAGACGCGCTGTATGCGCAATGCGGCATCGAGAAGGAGGGCGTCCGCTGCAAAGGCATCACCGCGCCAGGCTTTGCCGCCGTGACCGATCCCACGCGCAAGGACGCCTTCAGTGGCCTGGACATCCAGCCGTTCATCCAGGTGTTTCGCAAGCCGCAGTTCGACGCGTACCAGGCAGCGGTGCTGGCGCTGGACAAGCCACGGCTGGCCGAATTCAAGACGGAAGGCGTTCCGGGCGCATGGACTGCGCAGGCGATCAAGTCGCTGGCCAGCGCAAGCCTGTCGCTGGCCGAGAAGCGCCGCCGCATTGCGTGGCTGTTCGCCGACCACGCCCAACTGACGCATGCGCTCGACAGCGATGTGCTGCAAAGCCTGATGGGCTGGCTGCCGCGCGAAGACTGGGGGCCTGTTCTCGGCGTCGTGGCGAGCAACCCGAACACCTACTACGGCATCGACTCCCTCAAGCAGAACGCGTCGGAGAAAGGGCTTGGGCCGCTTGCATGCGACTTCGACCGCGCACAGGGCCTGAACTGCGGCGAGACCTGGGGCGTCAATCGCTAGGCCGGCGTTGGCTCTTCGTTGCCTTCGCGCTTGAAGCGGATCGTCACGCAGGCGCCACCCGAGGCGCTGCGCGACAGCGTGACGGTCGCATCGTGGAGGGTCGCGATGTCGCGCACGATCGCCAGGCCCAGCCCGCTGCCTTCGCCTTCCACATGCTGGCCGCGCACGAAGCGCTCGAACACGGCTTCGCGCCGGTCATCGGGCACGCCGGGTCCGTTGTCGGACACGCTCAGCGAAGGTTGCGCGGCATCGAATTCGATCAGCACCTGTCCGCCCGCCGGCGTGTAGCGCAGCGCGTTGTCCAGCAGGTTGCCGAGCGCCTCGCTGAACAGCTCCGGCTGCAGTTGCACCACGACCGGCTGCGCCGGCGCATCGAGTTCCAGCGTGACCGACCGCGCGGCCGCGAATTCGAGAAAGGTGCTGCCCACGTCATGCGCCAGCGCGACGATGTCCGTGGGCACGAAGCTCAGGTTGCCCCGCACTTCCGGATCGAGCCGGCCCAGCGCCAGCAACTGTTGAACGAGGCGTGCCGTGCGCTGCACCGTGTGGCCCAGTTCTCCCAGTACCTGCCGGCTGCCCGCGAGGTCGCCTGCCTCGGCCGCGCGCGTCACGCCCAACTGCAAGCCGGCGAGCGGCGTGCGCAACTGGTGCGCCACGGTGGCTGCGAACTGCTGCTCGCGCGCCAGCATGGCCCGGATGCGCGCCAGCAGGTCGTTCAGCGCGGTCGCGAAGGGCATCAGCTCGCGCGGCATGTCGTCGGCGGCAATGGGCTGCAGCGAGGCGTGCGAGCGCTCGTTCCAGCGCGCTGCGATGGCCTCCAGCGGATTGAGCGTGCGGCGCACCGCGAAACCGATGGCGGCAGCCGCGGCCAGCAGAAGGGCACCCACGGGAACCAGCATCATCAGCACCTCGCTCTGTGCGCGCTGGCGCTTGCGCGTGGTTTCCGCCACCAGCACGAGCACATTGCTGTCTTCGCTCGCACCGGGGATGTGTGCCGCCGCCACGCGCACGGGGTGGCCCGCATAGAAGGCGTCGTACGCCTGGCCGGCGTGGTAGCTGGCCTGCCGGGTGCCCGTCTGCGGAATGCCGTGCTGGCCGGCCAGGAGGTGGCCGGCCTCGCTCACGCTGAAATAGACCTGGTCGATCTCGTCGTAGCCCAGCACGGCTTCGGTCGCGGCCGGCAGATCGATGCGAGCCTTGCCATCGGTGAAGCGCACCTGCGCGGCCACCGAGCGGGCGGTGTCCAGCAGCCAGCGGTCGAAGGCCTTGTCGGTCAGGCGCTGTGCGGTGAAGGTGCCGACCGCGCCGGTGGCGGCCACCACCGCCAGCAGCGGCAGCATCAGCCAGATCAGCAGGTCGCGGCGCAGCCACCAGGCGCGGCGCGTGCCGCTCACGCCTGCGCCTCCAGCACGTAGCCGAAGCCGCGCAGCGTGCGAATGACCAGGCCCGAGCCCACCAGTTTGCGCCGCAGCCGCGAGACATACACCTCGGCCGCGCTGTCGCTGACTTCCAGGTTGCGTTCGGCCAGCGCATCGATCAGCGCGCGCTTGGGCACCAGCCTTGGCGCGCGGCGCACCAGCAGGCCGAGCACCTCGAACTCGCGCGGGAACAGCGTGAGCGACTGGCCGGCGATGTCGACGCGGCCCTCGTTGCCGAACCAGCTGAGCGGGCCGTACTGCACGAAGTCTTCGCGCGAGCGTTGGGCGCGCCGCGTGAGCACCTCGACGCGCGCATCCAGTTCCTCGACGGCGAAGGGCTTGACCAGGTAGTCGTCGGCGCCGGTGCGCAGTCCTTCGACGCGGTCGACCACGCGGTCGCGCGCGGTCAGCACCAGCACCGGCGTCGAGCGGTCGGTGCGCCGCAGCCGGGCCAGCCAATGCATGCCGTCGCCATCGGGCAGGCCGAGGTCGAGCACCACGAGGTCGACCGGCCGCAGCGCGAGCACGGCGTCGGCCGCCTGCAGCGTGCCCGCCACATCGACGGCCCATGCGTTGCGCTCCCAGCGAAGAACCAGTTCATGCGCAATCACGGCGTCGTCTTCGACCAGTAGCAGGCGCATCGCTTCGGCAGTTCAGGAAGAAGGAAGAGGGGGCGGGCCTTCGGGCACGGCGCCGTCGGCATTGATAGGTTCTTGCAAGCTTGCAAACCTAGGCTCGCGTTCACTTTCAGTTTAACGGTGCCGTGTCGTGTTGCGGTGCCTGGAATTTGCATGACAAAAAAATGGACCGTGCCGGCCTTGTCGGGACTTTTCGTCGTCTCCTGCACCGCATGGTTTCTCTGGGCCCGCAGTCCGACGGAGTCGCGCGCCAGCACCGAGCGGCCACCGCAGCCCGCCACCCAGCTCGGTGCCGAGACCCTGCGCTATGCCGAGGGCGCGCCGCAGCTCACGATGATCCGCGCGCAGGCCATTCCGTCTTCGCGCGTGCCGCTGGGCGACGTGCTGAGCGCGCGCGTGACCTATGACGAGGACGTGACCGCGCGCATCGGCGTCGGCGTCTCGGGGCGCATCGTCGATATCAAGGTGTCGCCCGGCGATGCGGTCAAGGCGGGCCAGGTGCTCGCGGAAATCGACTCGCCCGACTTCGGCACCGCCTCTGCCGACCTGAACAAGGCGAAGGCCGACGAAGAGCGCAAGCGCCTGGCCGTCGAACGCGCCAGGGACCTGGTCTCGGGCGATGCGATTCCGGTCAAGGAATGGGAGTCGCTGCAGTCCGACCTGGCACAGGCGCATGCCGAAACGCAGCGCGCAGGGCAGCGGCTGAAGAACCTCAACCCGCGCGGCCTGCCGATCAGTGGCCAGCGCGTGAAGCTGACCAGCCCCATCGACGGCGTGGTGACCGACCGCACGGCCACGCCCGCGCTGGAGGTCAGCCCCGGCCTTGCCGCGCCGCTCTTCGTGGTCACCGACCCGAAGCGCCTGTGGCTGATGATCGACCTGCCCGAAAAGCTGCTGGGCCAGGTCAAGCTCAAGAGCGACGTGAGCGTGGAGAGCGACGCTTATCCCGGCCAGCAGTTCAAGGCGAAGATCGTTCAGCTCGGCCAGGTGGTCGACATCAACACCCGCCGCGCCACCGTGCGCGCGGTGCTGGCAAACCCGCAGCAGGAGCTGCTGCCCGAGATGTTCGTGCGCGCCCGCGTGCTGCAGGTCGGCGGCGTGGGGGTGCGCGTGCCCAACAGCGCCATCGTCAACCACGGCGTGTATGCCTATCTCTTCGTGCAGGAGTCGCCTGGCGAATTCCGGCGCCGCAAGGTCGCGCTGCTGACGCAGGGCGGCGACGTCAGCTATGTGGGCGAAGGCCTGCAAGGCAGCGAGCAGGTGGTCGTGAAGGGTGCGCTGTTGCTGGATGCCGAACTCACCGCCCGCACGGGTGACAAGTCGTGATCGACCGGCTCATTGCGTTCTCGCTCACGCAGCGGGTGTTTGTGCTGATGCTCGTCGCGGCCCTGATGGGCTTCGGCGCCTATGCGTTGTCGAACCTGCCCATCGAGGCCTTCCCGGATGTGCAGGACGTGCAGGTGCGCGTGATCTCGCAACTGCCCGGACAGGCACCCGAGGACATGGAGCGCACCGTCACGCTGCCCATCGAGCGCGAGGTGTCGGGCATTCCCAAGTTGTCGAACGTGCGCTCCGTCACCATGACGGGCCTGTCGATCGTCACGCTGACTTTCGCCGACGGCACCGATGACTACTTCGCGCGCCAGCAGGTCACCGAGAAGCTCTCGACCGTGACCCTGCCGACCGGCGTGCAGCCCCAACTGGCGCCGCTGTCCACGGCAGTGGGCGAGATCTACCGCTACACCATCGAAGGCGGCGGCCTGTCGGACGCGCAGATACGCACCTTGCAAGACTGGACGGTGCGCCCCTTCCTGCGCATGACGCCGGGCGTGGCCGACGTCGTGAGCTTCGGCGGCGCCATCCGCGAGTACCAGGTCGAGGTCGATCCACTTGCACTGCGCAAGTACCAGGTCACGCTGGACCAGCTCAACCAGGCCATCGGCAATGGCAACGGCAGCGCGGGCGGTGGCTTGATGCGGCAGGGCGATGCATCGCTGGTGGTGCGCTCCGCCGGCCTGTTCGCGAGCCTGGCCGACATCCGCAATGTGGTGATCGCCTCGCGGCAGGGCCGGGCCATCACCGTGGCCGACGTGGCCGAGGTGCGCGCCGGCGAGCGCCCGCGCTTCGGCATCGTGGCGGTCGATGCACGCGACAGCGTGGTCGAGGGCATCGTCTCGATGACCAAGGGCGGCAACCCCGCCAAGATCAACGCCGAGCTCAAGGAGCGGGTGGAGCAACTGCGGGCCAGGTTGCCGACGGGCGTGCGGATCGTGCCGGTGTATGACCGCACCGAGCTGGTGAGGCACACGGTGTCGACCGTGGCGGAAAACCTGGTGGTCGGTGCGCTGCTGGTGATGGCGGTGCTGATCGTCTTCCTGTCGAGCTGGCGCGCGGCGCTGATCGTGGCCACCGTGATCCCGCTGGCGCTGCTGTTCGCGTTCATTTTGATGAATGCGCGCGGCGTGTCGGCCAACCTGATCTCGCTGGGCGCGGTGGACTTCGGCATCATCATCGACAGCGCGGTGGTGATCGTCGAGGCGCTGATGGTGCGGCTGGCGGCCAAGGCCGCGACCGACATCGCATCGCCCGAGGCCCGGCACCAGCGCATGGGCGTGCTGCATCGCACGCTGTCCGACCTGGCCCATCCGGTGCTGTTTTCCAAGGCCATCATCATCCTGGCCTTCGTGCCGATCTTCACTTTCCAGCGGGTCGAAGGAAAGATCTTCACGCCGGTGGCGCTCACGCTGAGCTTTGCGCTGCTGGGCGCGGTGCTGCTGACCTTCACGCTGGTGCCGACGCTGCTGTCTTACGCCCTGCAGCGCCGCACGTTGGCCGAGAAGCACAAGCCCTGGCTCGACTGGCTGCAGATGCGCTACCGCCGTCTGGTGATGTTCACCATGCGGCGCGGCCGCATCACGCTGCTGCTGTCGGCGGTGCCGGTGGTGCTGGCATTGCTGCTGGCGCCGCGACTGGGCAGCGAGTTTCTGCCGAAGCTGGACGAAGGCAACATCTGGCTGACCATCACGCTGCCCACCTCGGCCTCGCTGGAGTCCACGAAAGAGGTCGAGCATGTGGTGCGCGCCAAGCTGCTGGGCTACCCCGAGGTGGCACGGGTGATCGCGCAGGTCGGCCGGCCCGATGACGGCTCCGATCCGAAGGGGCCGAACAACCTGGAGATATTGGTCGACCTGAAGCCGCGCAGCCAGTGGCGCTTCAGCTCGAAGGAAGCGTTGGTCGCCGACATGTCGGGCAAGCTGGAGTCGATCCCGGGCATCAGCGCCAACTTCTCGCAGGTGATCCAGGACAACGTGGAAGAGGCGCTGTCGGGCTTTCGCGGCGAGATCGTTGCCAAGATCATCGGCAACAACCTCGACATCCTCGACGACAAGGGCGCGGAGGTGGCGTCGGTCATCAAGGGCATTCGGGGCGCGAGCGACGTCGACGCGACACGCATCGGCGGGCAGACCGAGGTTGTCATCACACCCGACCGGGCGCGTCTTGCGCGCTACGGCCTGGCGATCAACGACGTCAACACGCTGGTGAACGAGGCGATGTCGGGCACGTCGGTGACCGGCTTCTTCGATGCCGACAAGCGCTTCGACGTGGTGGTGCGCGTGGGCGAGAAGCACCGCAACAGCGTCGATGCCATTGCCGGTTTGCAACTGGCGGTGCCGGGCACGCAGAGCGGCAACGGGCCGGGCACGATCGCGCTGGGCGACGTGGCGTCCATCGAGGTGCGGGAAGGCGCGTCGCGCATCTTCCGCGAAGCGGGCTCGCGCATGGTGATCGTCAAGGTCAATCTGCTGGGCCGCGACCAGGGCAGCTTTGTCGAAGAGGCGCAGCGCGTGGTGGCCGAGCAGGTCAAGCTGCCGCCGGGCTACGAACTCACCTGGGGCGGCCAGTTCGAGAACTCGCAGCGCGCGGCCAAGCGGCTGATGGTGATCGTGCCGCTGACCGCGCTACTGATCTTCTCGCTGCTGTTCTGGGCCTTCCGCTCGGTGCGGCTCGCGGGGCTGGTGCTGGGGATGATTCCATTCACGCTGGTCGGCGGGCTGGCAGCGCTGGCGCTGGCCGACCTGCATCTGTCGGTGTCGGCGGCGGTGGGCTTCATCGCGGTAGCAGGCATCTCGGTGCAGAACGGCGTGATCCTGGTCGAGGAGGTGACGCAGCGCGTGCGCGAAGGTTCGGCCGTGGCACGCGCCATCGTGGAAGGCGCGGCCGTACGGCTGCGCCCGATCCTCATGACCGCGCTGATGGCCGGGCTGGGCCTGCTGCCGGCTGCCCTGTCGCACGGCATCGGCAGTGAGACGCAGCGGCCCTTTGCCTGCGTGATCGTTGGCGGCATCGTCAGCGGCACGCTGTTCACGCTGCTGGTGCTGCCGCTGGTCATCGGCATGTTCGGCAATTTCTACGACGAAGCGGAAGAAGACGCGGCTGAAAAGAAGAACGCGCCGACCGGCCCTTCACCCGAGCCTGCCGCCGGTCATTGATGCGATGGCACGCAGAGCAATACCACCCATGCGAACACTTCCGATGAACCGAACAACGAGGCCCGGCCTCCTGCACACCGTGGCACTGGCGAGCGCCATGCTGCTCGTCGGCTGCGCCGTGGGGCCGGACTATGTGCGCCCGACGCTGGCCGCGTCCAGTGGCTTCTCACCGAAGCCGTTGCCGGAAGCGACGGCAGCCGCGCCCGTGCCCGCAGGCGATGCGCAGCGCTTCGACGCCACGCGCGACATCCAGGCCGACTGGTGGACGCTGTTCGGATCGAAGCCGCTCGATGCGGTCGTGCGCAAGGCCTTTGCGGCCAATCCGACGATCGAGTCCGCGCAGGCGGCGTTGCGCGTCGCACAGGAGAACGTTCGCGCGCAGCAGGGCTTCTTCTTTCCAACAGTTCAGGCCAGCTACTCGCCTGCGCGCACCAAGATCGCGGGCAACCTCGGCGGCAATTCGCCCGGCGTGCAAGGCAACGGAACGGTGATCAGCACCACCGCGAAAGACGGTGGCAGCGCGCCCTTCAACGCACCGGTG
This sequence comes from Variovorax sp. PAMC26660, assembly GCF_014302995.1. Taxonomy (NCBI): domain Bacteria; kingdom Pseudomonadati; phylum Pseudomonadota; class Betaproteobacteria; order Burkholderiales; family Comamonadaceae; genus Variovorax; species Variovorax sp. PAMC26660. Next base: position 7,196,567 of record NZ_CP060295.1, on the reverse strand, counting down.
ATCTACAACTTTCACACGGCGCAACTGACCGTGGGCTATGCGCCCGATGTGTTCGGCGGCAATCGTCGCCAGGTCGAGGCGCTGCAGGCGCAGGCGACCTACCAGCAACTGCAGTTGGAGGCGACGTATCTCACGCTCGCGGCCAACGTGGTGGCAGCAGCGATCCAGGAAGCCTCGCTGCGCCAGCAGATCGCGACGACGCGCGAGATCGTCGACATCAACACCCAGTCGGTCGCGCTGCTGCAGCGTCAGCTCAAGGCCGGCTATGCCTCGCGGCTCGATCTGGCAGTGCAGGGGAACGCACTCGCGCAAGCCAACCAGTTGTTGCCCCCGCTGGAGAAGCAGTTCGAGCAGACCCGCAATCTGCTGCGCGCGCTCACAGGCGGGGTGCAGGACGTGGAGTTGCCCGAGTCCTTCGACCTCGCCTCGCTGACGCTGCCGCGTGAGCTGCCGCTGAGCCTGCCTTCGCAGCTCGTGGCGCAACGCCCCGATGTGCGCGCCGCCGAAGAACAGTTGCACGCCGCCAGCGCGCAGGTCGGCGTGGCCATTGCGAATCGGCTGCCGCAGTTTTCCATCGACGCCACCTGGGGTGGTGCCGCCAGCCGCTTCGGCCAGATGTTCATGGATTCGGGCCGCTTCTTCAGCCTTGCCGCCAACGTCGCGCAACCGCTGTTCGATGGCGGTGTGCTGCGGCATCGCCAGCGCGCGGCTGAAGAGGAACTGCGCCAGGCTGACGCGCAGTACCGCGCGACGGTCATCACCGCTTTCCAGAACGTGGCGGACACCTTGCAGGCCATCCATGCGGATGCAAGGGCGCTGCGCGCGACGGTCGAGCTGGAGCGCACGACAAAGACGTCGATGGACCTGATCCGCCGGCAACTGGGCCGCGGCTATGTGGACCGGCTGGCGTTGCTGACGGCAGAGCAGGCGCATCACCAGGCCACGCTGGCACTGGCCCAGGCGCAGGCTATGCGGCTGGGGGACACCGCAGCGTTGTTCCAGGCGCTGGGCGGTGGCTGGTGGAACCGCGAGGCGACCGCAGCCTCGGCCCAATAGCAGCCTGCAGCCCGAGTTGTTTCATTGTTGGTGGAGATGTTTGTATTCGTTGCAACGCCTCTTCGCTGGAGGCGGGGCGTCCCCAACTGTTTCGCTGGAGAAAGTTGGGGCAACCCCTATTGACCGGCTGCATTTCAAGGGCTGCATTGTTTCAATCCTGTGAACGCCGTGGTTCCTTTTGCGGGCGGTTTTTGAAGCGCTTCCGGCTCACACTTCATCTCACCAACCAACCCCTGAAGGAGATTGAAATGAATGCCTCGAAGATCCTCGCTGCTGCTGCTCTCTCGCTCCTGGCCGCTGCCGGAGCACATGCAGAAACCTATGACGGCGTGCACACCGTGAACTCCACGATCTCGCGCGCTGAAGTCTCGTCGCAAGCCGTTGTTGCCGCACACGCTGGCAATGTCTACGGTGACGGCGCTACTGCCGGTGCACAACCGTTCACCTCGACCGCCGACCGCGCTGTCGTGCAAGCCGAAGCTGTTGCCAAGGCCCATGATCCGCTCGCCAGCCTCGACCGCCGCGCGTTCTACCGCGACGAAGTGCCGGCTGCCTACAAGAAGCCCAGCGTGTCGTTCACGCGCCAGGCCGGCCTGTAAGCCAAACCAGCAAGCCGATACGTCGGCTGCATGAAGAACGGACCTTCGGGTCCGTTTTTTCGTTGGCGTCGCGGATCAGGCGCCGATGCGAAAAGCCACGGCCTTGCCCGCGCGTTCGGCATGGAGCAGATTGCCTTCGATCCTGAGGCCGGTCCATGTGCCGATGATCCCTTCGGAGCCGATCAGCTCGATGCTGTCGTCGGACGGAGCCCGGTAGCGAAACAGCGGCGCGCACTGCGGGCCCTCTGGCTTGCCCTGGATTGCGCGAACGAAGCCGTTCGCTTGAAACCAGTAGATCTCGACATGGGTGTCGGAGACGAGTTGCAGGCGCGCGTCGATGGGAATGTGTGGGTTCATCGGGTTGTGGTGCGTGAAGTGAACGTGCTCATCGAAAGTCGCGCCGGTACTTGATGAAGCCTTTTTTCTTCGAGTCGGAAAAGCCGCAGTGCATGAAGAACCGATGCGCCTCGCTGCGTTCGACCGAACTGAGCAGCATGATCTTGGAACAACCCCGGTCCTTGCAGTCCTCCTCGATCCACCGCAAGAGCGCCGTGCCCCAACCCTGACCACGACAGGTTGCGTCGACAACGATGTTCTCGACGACGGCAAAGGGTTGCGATCCGAACATCACGTCGGCGCACAGATTCACCAACGCACTGGCGCGCAGAACACCGCCGCTTTCCAGGACGAGCAACGCAGCGGACGGGTCATCTGCCACCTGTGCGATGCGCGCCGGCAGCACACGCACTTCCGCGTCGCCGATCAACTCGCGGTACAGCGCCTCGATGTGCCTGGCGTCGTCCGGCCGGGCGCGTCTGATCAGGTGAGATGTGAGTTCGGTGGGCATCACCACAGAGCCGCCATTTGCGATTGCGAAGCGGCCGAATATAGAGCCTCAGCCGCGGGTCCGCCGGTAGGTCAGCAATCGCCCCCTGTAAGCCACGTGCTCCGCCGTCGCCAACTGGTCCAGCCGCTCCTCACACATGCCGAATCCCTCGTCCGCCATCTGCCGATTGAAGGCCGGGCGATTGCCCCGGTCGGGGTCCACGATCCACACTTCGGCGGCGGGGTTTGTGTGGCGGCCGATGAAGGCGGCGAGCAGGCCTTTCGCGTCGCGCTCGTACAGCAGGTCGCTGCCGATGACGAGGTCGTACATGCCATGCACGTCGCCATCGGCGTCCGTTTCCTGCATGCCCCAGTGGCCGCGCCGGTACTTCATGGGCGGCAGCGCATTCAGTCGAAGGTTCTCCAGCAGGAAGCCGGCAGTGAGCGGATGGCAGTCGCTCGCGGTCATGTCGTTGCCGCGGCGGTGGCCGACGAGGCTTGCGAGCGCGAGGCCGCAACCAATTTCAAGCACGCGCGCACCGATCACCACCGGATGCAACGCCATGCGCGCGGCCAGTTGCGCGCCCGACGGCCACAGCAGCCCGAACATGGGCCACGCCGCCGAAGAAATGCCTTGTGCGGCGGCCGCACCCAGTGGGTCGGCGAACTGCTGGCGGTCCAGCAGCGACTGGATGACGAGGTCATCCGCACCCGCGATGGCGATGCGTTCCAGCTTGATTCGGTAGCCCGGCATCGGTGAGGGCGGGGCCTCGCATGCGAGGCCTCGAAGCAGCAAAGGTGGGCCAGTATGCGCGCCGACTGGCTTCGGGTAAGCACAAGGGCCATCTCACACGGAGCTAAGCGAGTTCTCACAGGCTGGTAAGTAGGGCGTCCTAGAGTGAAGTTCATCACTCCAGGAGACTCTCATGAAGATTCGTACCCTGACCCTGTGCATCGCCGCCGTGCCGGCGCTGGTGCTGGCCTCCCTCGCGCATGCGGGTGGCCAGGCCGATCCCGACTATCCGCAGATTTCACACTCGACGATGTCGCGCGACACGGTGGCGGCGGAAGCGGTGCGCGCCAACAACGGCATGCATGCGACCGAGGTCACCGAATCGCAGGTGGCACCGATGCCAACGGGCGCGGACCGTGCGCAAGTTCAGGCCGAGGCGACCCGCGCCAACAACGCCATGCATCCGACCGAGGTGCTCGAATCGCAAGTGGCACCGCCGGTGGCGTCGGCGAACCTGCCTTCCGGTTCGACCGCCAGCGGCGAGTAAGCCGCAGGGCCCGTCAATCGCGGGTGAGCACGAAGCGCTTGCGGATACCGCTTGCCGCTGAAGGCGCCACCCACAGATCGAACTCGCCCGGCTCGACCGTGGGCTTCATGTCGCGGCCGATGAACTTCAGGTCATCGGCCGTGAGCGTGAACTCCACGACGCTCGACGCGCCCGGTGCGATGCGCACTTTCTGGAAGTTCTTGAGTTCGCGCACCGGCCGCGTCACGCTGGCCGCGCGCTCGGCGGTGTAGAGCTGCACCACTTCCTCTGCCTCGCGCTGGCCCGTGTTGGTGACGGTGGCGCGCACGCGCAGCGTGTCCGACATCGTCATCCGCTCCTGGCTCAAATCGACGCTGTCGTAGCGCACCGGTGCATAGCCGATGCCGAAGCCGAAGGGGTAGAGCGCCTCGTTCGTCGCATCCAGGTAGCGCGTCTTGAAGTAGGTGGCTGGTGCGCCTTCGGGCGTAGGCCGTCCAGTGCGCTTGTGGCCGTAGTAGTAGGGCACCTGGCCCGCCGTCTGCGGAAAGCTCACGGGCAGGCGGCCTGAAGGATTGAAGTCGCCGAACACCACGTCGGCAATGGCGTTGCCGGTCTGCACGCCGAGGAACCATGTGACGAGGATGGCGCGTGCATTGCGCACCGCACCCTTGAGCGCCATCGCGCGGCCGTTGCTCAGCAGCACGACCACGGGCTTGCCGGTGGCGGCCACGGCTTCGGCCAAGTCCTGTTGCGCCTGCGGCATGCCGATGTCGCTGCGTGAGCGTGCTTCGCCCGACATCTTCTCGCTCTCGCCGATGGCCAGCACCACCACGTCGGCGTTGCGCGCGGCGGCCACGGCAGCGTCGATGCCGTCGGGCAGCGGCGACTCGACGTTCGAGCCGCGCACGATGGTCAGCGACGAGTTGGTGCCCAGTGCGGCGCGCAGCCCCTGGTCGATGCCCACCGGCGCCGTCTGGCCCGGGAACAGGCTCCAGGCGCCGAGCAGTTCAGTGGTGCCTTCGGCGAAGGGGCCGATCAGCGCGATCTTCGTGCCGGCCTTGGGCAAGGGCAGCAGCAAGCGCTCGTTCTTCAGCATCACGATGGAGTGGCGGGCGCTGTCGCGGGCCAGTGCGATGAACTCGGGGTTCTCGACGCGGGCCGCTGCGGGCGGGCCGTCAAGGCCACGCAACGGATCGTCGAAGAGGCCGAGCTTTTGCTTGACCCACAGCACGCGGCGCACCGCTTCGTCGAGCCGTGCCATCGGCACTTCGCCCGTGGCCACGAGGTCGGGCAGGTAGCGCATGTACAGGCCGCTTTGCATGCTGACGTCGGTGCCGGCCATGAAGGCCTGCTTGGCGGCCTCGCGCGGATTGGCGGCATAGCCGTGCTCGACCAGTTCTTCGTCGGCCGTGTAGTCGGACACCACGAAGCCCTTGAACTTCCATTCGTCGCGCAGCACGCCGGTCAGCAGCGCGGGGTTGGCGGTCGAGGGCACGCCGCCGATCTCGTTGAACGCGCTCATGACCGACAGCGCACCGGCGTCGATGGCCGCGCGAAACGGCGGCAGGTAGACCTCGCGCAGCGTGCGCTCCGAGATCTCGCTGGTGTTGTAGTCGAGCCCGCCTTCGGCTGCGCCGTAGGCCGCGAAGTGCTTGGGCGTGGCGAGCATCGAATCGGCGTTCGACAGGTTGCTGCCCTGGAAGCCGCGCACGCGCGCGGCCGAGAACTGGCGCGCGAGGTACACGTCTTCGCCCACGCCTTCGAGGCCGCGGCCCCAGCGCGCGTCGCGTGCAATGTCGACCATGGGCGCGAAGGTCCAGCGAAAGCCGTCTGCGGTGGCCTCGACCGCCGCCGCGCGCGCGGTGCGCTCGGCCAGCGCTGGCTCCCAGCTCGAGACCTCGGCCAGCGGCATCGGGAAGATGGTGCGAAAGCCGTGGATCACGTCGGCACCGAAGATGAGCGGAATGCCCAGCCGCGATTCGCGCACCGCGATCTGCTGCAGCCGCAGCTTGCCGGCGAGCCCCGCGTTGTTGAAGAGGCCGGTGAGCCGGCCTGCGCGCACGTCTTCGGTCTCCTGCTGCCCGTTGCGCCAGGCGGCCTGCGGGTTGTTGGGAATGTTGATGTCGGCCGGGCCGTACAGGCTCAGCTGGCCGGCTTTTTCCTGCGGCGTCATGCGCGCGATCAGCGCCTCGATGCGCGCAGCGGCTGCATCGGGCGAATCGGTCGGGGGTTTTTCTGCGGCGGGGGAGAAAGAGATGCACGCCAGCCCGAGCAGGCTGGCGACGCCAAGGTTTCGAACGCTCATGGCCGCCCATTCTCGGGCGAAAAGGCGACGCCTCGGCGCCGGCCCCTCAATGTCCGGGGGCTTGAACTGCAACCGGGTGCGGCCGGCGCAGCAACAGCCAGCCGAACAGCGGCGCGGTGACGTACATCACCACCGAGTAGATGGCCGCCGGCAGCGCCAGCGGAAAGCTGCCGAGCACGCTCACCGCAATGAAGATTGCCAGCGTCGAGTTGTGGATGCCGATCTCGTAGCTGATGGCGGTGGCCAGCGGCTTGTCGAGGCCCGCCGCGCGGCTCAGGTAGTAGCCCGCGAGCAGGCTCACGAGGTTGAACAGCAGCACGGGCAGGCCGATCTCGGCGAAGGTGGCGGTCATCGTCTGCCACTCGTTCGCGATGGCCAGCACGGTCACCACCGCCAGCACCACACCGCTGAAGATCTTGGTCGGCTTTTCCATGCGCGCCGCGAAGCCGGGCCGGCGCGCGGCCACGAACATGCCGATGGCCACCGGCACCAGCACGATGGCAATCACTTCCACCAGCTTGCGCGTCTGCAGCGGCACCACCTGGCCGCTCTGCGCGAAATGGCCGATGGCCCAGTTGGCGATGAGCGGCAGCGTCACGATCGACAGCAGGGTGTTCACGGCAGTGAGCGAGATGTTCATGGCCACGTTGCCGCCGAACAGGTGCGAGAACAGGTTGGCCGAGATGCCGCCCGGCGAGGCCGCCAGCAGCATGAGCCCGATGGCGAACACCGGCGACAGGCCGAAGCCCACGATGATGGCGTAGCAGGCCAGCGGCAGGCCGACCACCTGCAGCAGCAACGCAATGGTCACGGCCTTCGGATGCTTGAAGAGGCGCCGGAAGTCGGCGAGCGAAAGCGAAAGCCCGAGCCCGAACATCACGAGCGCGAGCGCGCCGAACAGGAAGCGGGTGACGATGACGGTGCTGTCCATGGTGGTTGTCTCCTCTTTGGTTTTTATAAAAAAATGGCTGCCGGCACCTGTCGTGCAGGCGCTGGCAGCCGTGGAAACCGGGGACCGACGCGTCTTATTGTTTGTAGCTGTCGTCGATGCGGTCGAGCTTGCGGATCAGCGAAGGCCAGACGAACATGCCGCCCAGGCCACCGCTTTGCACCTTCATCGCCTGGCCCACGCCATCGATGATCTTCGGGTTGACGTGCATGAGTTCGCCGCCGCCCGACTGCGCCGCGATCTGGATCTGGCAGGTGTTCTCGAAGGTGTACATCGACAGGAAGGCGTCGGCGATGGTCTTGCCGCAGGTCAGCAAGCCGTGGTTGCGCAGCATCAGGAAGTTGGCGTGGCCCATGTCGGCCTGCAGGCGCGGCTTCTCGTCGTCGCGGAAGGCCACGCCTTCGTAGTCGTGATAGGCCAGCGAAGCCAGCACGAAGGTCGATTGCTGGCTGATGGGCAGCACGCCGTTCTTCTGCGCGCTCACGGCAATGCCGGCCTTGGTGTGGGTGTGCAGCACGCACTGGATGTCTTCACGCGCGGCATGCACGGCGCTGTGGATCACGAAGCCCGCCGGGTTCACGGGGTAGGGCGAATCGATGATCTTGTTGCACTGCTGGTCGACCTTCACGAGGCTCGATGCGGTGATCTCGTCGAACATCAGGCCGTAGGGGTTGATCAGGAAGTGATGCTCGGGGCCGGGCACACGCGCGCTGATGTGCGTGAACACCAGGTCGCTCCAGCCATAGAGCGCCACGAGGCGGTAGCAGGCGGCAAGGTCGACGCGCAGTTGCCACTCTTCGGCGGACACGAGCTTCTGGATTTCGGATTGAGAATTGGCGTTCATGGGGGGTGTTTCCTTTCAGGGGTCAGGCGGTCGCGGGCTGTTGCAGCGCCGTCTTGTAGATGCTTTGCTTGGGGCTTGCCATCACACGGCGCAGCATGGGCTCGAATTCGGATATCGGCAAGGTCTCGGCCTTGGGATCGAAGGCAGGGTTGTCGTAGAGCGCGCAGAACTCGGCCGTGTGCGCGTAGTGCGGATGGTCCTTGAAGTTGTCGCGCATGTCGCGGTCCAGACCGATGTGGTGAAAGAAGTAGTGGCCCTGGAAGATGCCGTGGTGCTGCACCATCCAGTGGTTGGCTTCGCTCACGAAGGGCTTGAGGATCGCGGCGGCAATGTCGGGGTGGTTGAAGCTGCCGAGCGTGTCGCCGATGTCGTGCAGCAGCGCGCACACCACGTATTCCTCGTCGCGGCCGTCGCGCAGCGCGCGCGTGGCGGTCTGCAGCGAGTGGGTGTAGCGGTCGACCGGAAAGCCGCCGTAGTCGCCTTCCAGAATCTGCAGGTGCTTGATCACGCGCGCGGGCAGGCCGCCCGTGAACTGCATGAACTCGCCGCCGATCAGTTGCCAGTCTTCGCGCGTGCTTTCCTGCATGCTTTTGAAACTTGCGCGTGCGTTCATCGTGTCGTCTCCGTTGTTGTCGGTGTGGGTGGCGGTCACTGTAGACCTGTGCTTGACGCTGAACTGTCAAGAATTTGACAATGCGGGGTGCTGGTAAACCCCTGTCCCCGGACGCTCTTGCCCTGATGCCTGCCTCTCCCAAGCCGCGACTTTCCGCCCCGCACCGTGCTGCGCTCGAAGGCAACCCGTGGTTCACCAGCATTCCGCGCGCGCAGCGCGAGGCCTTGCTGGGCGCGGCCGAACTCATCCACGTGCGGCGCGGCACGATGGTGTTTCGCCAGGGCGATCCGATCCATGCGGCGGGCGGCGGCTTCTACGGGCTGGTGGCCGGCAGCATCAAGATTTCGTCGCTGCGGCAGGACGGGCGCGAGGCCATCCTTGCGGTGCTGGAGCCGGGCAACTGGTTCGGTGAGATCACGCTGATCGACGGCTCGCCGCGCACGCACGACGCCACCGCGCTCGAAGCGCTCGACCTGCTCGTGGTGCCGCCAGAAGCCTTCGTGCAGCAGATGCGCGACGGCGTCTTCGCCAATGCCATCGCGGCCATGCTCGCGGCACGCGTGCGAATGCTTTATGGCCTGGCCGAAGACGCCACGTTGCGCAGCCTGCGCGCCCGCGTGGCGCACCGGCTGCTGGTGCTGGCGCGCGGCGATGCCACGCAGTCGGTGCATCTGCGGCGCAAGCTCATGCTGCCGCAGGAGGCGCTGGCCATGATGCTCGGCGTGACGCGGCAAACGTTGTCGAAAGAACTCAATGCGCTGGCGGGCGAGGGCGTGATTTCGCTGGGCTACGGGCGCATCGAGTTGCTGTCGCTGGATGCGCTGCAGCGGCTGGTCAGCACGGGGTGACTTTGTGTCACGGCGCCCGCAGCACGGAGGCGTATAAAGCGCCAGCCGGTTCGCCACCGTGGCGCAGCGGCTTTTTCATCCATCAGGGAAAGGTCAAATCATGAGCAACAAACCAACCATCGTTCTGGTCCATGGCTTCTGGGGTGGCGCGGCGCATTGGAACAAGGTCATTGCCGAGCTGCTGCACAAGGGTTACACGTCCATCCGCGCGGTCGAAATGCCGCTGACATCGCTGGCCGACGACGCCGAGCGCGTGCGCAAGATGGTGGCGCAGGAAAAGGGGCCGGTGCTGCTGGTCGGCCATTCGTACGGCGGCGCGGTGATCACGCAGGCAGGCGATCTGCCCAACGTGACCGGGCTGGTCTACATCGCGGCCTTCGCGCCCGACGCCGGCGAAAGCCCCGGTGGCATCACGCAGGCGCATCCGCCGGTGGCAGCCGCCAACCTCGCGCCCGACAGCGACGGCTACCTGTGGGTGCTGCCCGAGAAGTTCCATGAAAGCTTCTGCCAGGACCTGAGCCCCGAAGAAGGCCGCATCATGGGCGTGACGCAAAAGGCGCCACTGGCCAGCACCTTCGGCGACACCATCACGGCACCGGCATGGAAGAAGAAGCCCTCGTGGTATCAGATCTCCAGCAACGACCACATGATCGCGCCGGCCAACCAGGAGCACATGTCGGCCCGGCTCGGTGCGAAGAAGGTCATCACGCTGGCGGCCAGCCATGCATCGCTGGCGTCGCATCCGGCCGAAGTGGCCGCGCTGATCGACGAAGCAGCGAGCGCCTGAAGAGAAGCGCTATCTCAGCACTCGGCCGTCGGCCGAGATGCTGATCAGGTCGATGCTGCGCACGTTGTCGCGCAGCCCCGGCCGCAGGTTGATGCGGAAGCCGCCGACGTCGTAGTCGGTCATGCCGGTCATCACGCGTTGCAGGCTCGCGGTGTTGAAGCCGCGGCCCGCGCGGCGCACTGCTTCACCCGCGGCCTTCGCGGCGATGAAACCTTCGAGCCCTTCGTACGAAGCCGTCTGGTCGGAGTTGTCGACGGCGGCCAGGTATTCCTTGACGATGGGAATGGCTGAAGGCCGTGGCGAGGGCACCACCTGCGAGATCACGATGCCGCCGATGTCCTTGCCGAGCGTGGCGTAGAGCGGGTCGATGCCGACGATCGAGAAGGCCATGAAGTTGCCGCCATAGCCGCTCTTGCGCAGCTTGCGGATGGCGTTGGCGGTGGTGCCCGAGAGCGACACCAGCACGATGGCCTGCGGCGACTGTTGCTGCACCGCCTTCAACGCGGCGTCGAGCTTGTCGCCGTTGGCGGGCACCAGCGCGGTCGCGACCAGTGGCGTGAGCTTCAGTTCGGTGATGGCCTGCTGCACGGCCGCGAGGCCGGCACGGCCCATCGCGTCGTCGTCGCCCACCAGGGCCACGCGCGTCTGCCCCACGGTGGCGCACTGCCGCACGATCTTCAGGGCCTCGTCGATCATGCCGGGGCGCACATGAAACACATTGGGATGATCGGCGCCGCGCAAGTTGTCGGAGGCGGCGAAGGGCGCGAAGAGCAGGCTGCCCTGCTGCGTGGCAACGTTCGCGCCGGCCTCGCTGCTGGCCGTGCCGACGAAGCCGAAGAGCATGTCGGCCTTGTGGGTTGTGAGCAGGGTGCGTGCGTTGGCGGTGGCGCGGGCCGCGTCGTAGCCATCGTCGAGTTGCAGCAGCTTCAACTGCAGGCCGGTGGCGGCATTGCGTTCGTTGAAGCCGCTCACGGCGAGCCGGCTGCCGGCCGCGAATGCGCTGCCGATTTCACTCGCGCTGCCTGTCAGCGGCACCGACTGTCCGAGCAGCACGACGCGTGGTGTGCCGCTGGCTGCAGGAGCCGTCTTCGTGGACTGCGCCATCACGGGGCCGGCGATGCTGCCGATGCCACTTCCCAGCAGCGTCGCCGCGTATGCCTTCCCCAGCCATTCCCTGCGAGATGTGTGCATGCGACACCTTTTTTAACAGTAGTAAAAAAGTGTAGCAATATCGGGGCCAAGGGGGAAGTCGGGTGCAGGGACGGAATTCCCTGATGAACTTGGCTTGTTCCCGGCGCGCCCGGAGGCCGGGCCGAGGGCTGGGTCAGGCGGCGCTGCTGCGCTCGAACACCAGGTCCCACACGCCGTGGCCCAGCTTGATGCCACGGTTCTCGAACTTGGTCAGCGGGCGGTATTCGGGCTTGGGCGCATAGGCCTCGGCGGTGTTGCGCAGCAGCGGTTCGGCGGCCAGCACTTCGAGCATCTGCTCGGCATAGGGCTGCCAGTCGGTGGCGCAATGGATGTAGCCGCCGGGGCGCAGATGCTTGGCGAGCTTGGTCACGAACTCGGGCTGGATCAGCCGGCGCTTGTTGTGGCGCTTCTTGTGCCAGGGATCGGGAAAGAACACATGCACGCCGGCCAGCGTGCCGGGCTGCAGCATGTGGTCGAGCACATCGACGGCATCGTGCGCGCAGATGCGGATGTTGGTGATCGACTGTTCGCCGATGCGCTTGAGCAGTGCGCCCACGCCGGGTTCGTGCACTTCGCAGCAGAGGAAGTTGGTCTCGGGCAGCACGGTCGCGATGTGCGCGGTGGCCTCGCCCATGCCGAAGCCGATCTCCAGCACGGTCGGTGCTTCGCGGCCGCCGAAGGCGGCGCTCAGGTCGAGCGGCTCGGGCTTGTAGGGCACCAGGAACAGCGGGCCCAGTTCGGAGAAAGCGCGTGCCTGGCCATCGGTGGTGCGGCCGGCGCGCTTCACGAAGCTCTTGAGTCGGCGGTGCAGCGGATGCGGCTTGGCGGCTTCGTCGCCGTTGTCGCCATCGGCGGATGCGGGCGCGTCGTCGCTGCGCGGGAGGTCGTTGGGCACGGTGTCGGGGAAGTTCATGTGGGCCGCGAATTGTAGAGAGCGCGCCATTCGGGCACCCAGCCGGCCAGCGCGGCCGTGCACGCGCTGGCTGTTGCAGGGCCCAGGCCGAGCACGCGCGCGGCGGTGTCGAGCGCTGCCAGGGCGGCTTCTGGCGTGCCGGTGTCGATGGCGGTGGCGCCGTTCTGCTTGGAGAGCTTGTCTCCATCCGCACCCCGCACCAGCGGCGTGTGCAGGTAGCTGGGCGTCGGCAGGCCGAGCGCGCGCTGCAGCAATATCTGGCGCGCAGTGTTGTCGGTGAGGTCTTCGCCGCGCACCACGTCGGTCACGCCCTGTTCGGCGTCGTCGACCACCACCGCGAGCTGGTAGGCCCAGGGGCCATCGGCACGGCGCAGCACGAAGTCGCCGACCTCGTGGCTGACGTTCTGGCGCTGGCGGCCCAGGCGGCGATCGGTCCAGCAGAGGTCGCTGCCTGTTTCTTCGGAATCGCTGGTTTCCTCCCAGGGCACGCCGGGCGTGGGTGGCCGGTCGGCCTCGAACTTCTCGGTGGCGAAGCGCCAGGCCCATGCGTGCTTGCCGTGCAGGCCGTCGCGGCAGGTGCCGGGGTAGACCCGCTCGCCGTGGCGTTCATGGCGCTGGCCCAGGCGTGCGAGGGCCTCGTTGATGTCCTTGCGCGAACAGCCGCAGGGGTAGGCAAGGCCACGCGCCTGCAGCGTTGCCAGCGCGGCTTCGTAGCGGGCCGTGCGCCGGGTTTGCCACACAGGCGCTTCGTCGGGCAGCAGGCTGCAGTCGGCCAACTGCTGCAGGATGTGCTCGCCCATGCCGGGCAGGCAGCGTTCGGTGTCGGCGTCCTCGATGCGGATCAGCCAGCGCGCCTGTGGGCCTCGGGAGCGCACGTCGAGCCAGCTTGCCAGCGCGGCCACCAGCGAGCCCGCATGCAGCGGCCCGGTGGGCGAGGGCGCGAAGCGGCCGGTCTCACCCATCCCCGGATCAGATCACTGCAAGCGCGAGCGAGAGGCCCGAGAGGAACGCGTCTTCCACGCGATGGCCGGTGCACCAGTCGCCCGCCACGCCGATGCGGGCCTTGGCGTCCCACAGGTGGCTCTGGCCGACCGGCACCTGCGTCTGGGCTTCGCTCCAGCACAGCGCCTGGGCGTGCGCGGGCGTGGCATGGATGCCGGTGATCTCGGCGAAGGCGCGCAGAAGCTTGGCCTCGATGCGCGAGGGCGTGTCGCGCAGATGCTCTTGCGACCAGGCGGCGCTGGCCTGCAGCGTCCAGCGTTCGATGGGTTCGCGGCCGGGCTTGGACGATTCGCGTGCCAGCCATGCCACGCGATGGTGGGTGCTGCGCGCCGCGTTCCATTGCGGGCCGAGGTGCGACATGGTGGGCTGGTTGGCCTGCGGGAAGGCGATCATCAGCGTCCAGCAGGGCGCGATGCGTACCGATTCGATCTTGCGGCTGAGCGTGGCCGAGAGCTTGCCGTCGCCCAGCAGGGCGCGCGTGCGCGAAGGCGGCACGGCGAGCAGCACGGCGTCGAAGCCCGAGTACACGTGTTGCGAGTCATCGGCACCCGCAGTGCGCAACTGCCAGCGCTTGGGGTCGAGCGCATCGGGCTCGATCTGCGTGACTTGTGTGCCGGTGATGAGGCTGTCGCCCAGCGGCGCGGCCCAACGGGCGACCAGTGCATCCATGCCGGGCTGCGCCACCCAGTGCGCTTCGAGCGAGGGCAGTGCTGCTTCGGCCACGCGGCCGTGGGCATCGAGCACGCGCACGAGGTTGGCGCTCCAGCGCCTGCATTGGCCGGGCGTGGTTTCCAGGGCCAGCGCAAAGCGTGGATCGCGCACGGTGAAGTACTGCGCGCCGCTGTCGAAGCGGCCGAAGGTGGTGTCGACACTCGCCATGCGGCCACCGGGCGCATCGTCGCGCTCGAACAGCGTGACCGTGTGGCCCGCCTGTCGCAGCGTGCGCGCGCAGGCCACCCCGGCAATGCCGGCGCCGACGACGGCGTAGTGGCGTGGGGCCGCGGGAGTTCGGTGGCGGTCGGCTGGCTTTGCAGTTGCGCGATGGGGCATGGCGGACTCTTTTCTTCTGGATGGAATGCGGGATGGATGTGTGTGCACTCTACATCGGTCTGTGCGGGCTGCCGCCTGAGGGCTCACCCTTAGCTGATGCGCCTAGCGGCCACGATGCCTCTCGAGCAACGCGCGCCGCGTGGCCTCGTGCTCGAACTGCGCGAGCCACCATTCGAGCGCGCGCCCCGGCTTGCCCGCGCTGCGCACGCGCCAGGCGCAATGCATGGTGCCCAGCGGTGGCTGGCGCTCGGTCTTGAGTTCGACCAGGTGCCCGGCCTCGATGTAGGGCCGCGCCATCGGCTCGGGCAGGAAGCCGCCGCCCAGTCCGTGCAGTTGCGCCGCGATCTTGGCCTGCATGCTCGGCACGGTGAGCACGTCCTGCCCGCCCACGAGGTTGACCGTCATGCCATGTCCGCTGCGCGCCGAATCGGCCGCGGCCACGGCACGGTACTGGCGCATCACCGCATCGCTCAGCGGCTGCGGCAAGCGCGCCAGCGGATGGTGCGGCGCCACCGCGTAGACGAAACGCAGCTCGCCGATCTGCAGGCTGCGAATGCCCGTGGCGGTGAGCGCGAGGCTCGCCGCATCGAGCACCGCACCGATCGCCAGGTCGGCCTCGCCGCTGGTCAGTGCCTCGATGGTGCCGAGCAAGGTTTCGTCGCGCAGCTTCAGACGCGTGGGCGGCTCGAGCGCAAAGAACGCGGTGCACAGGTCGAGCAGCGGATCGCGCGCGATCACGCTGTCGACCGCGATGGTCAGCATCGGCTCCCAGCCGGTGGCCACGCGCTTGACGCGGTTGGCCACGGCGTCGATCTCGTTCAGCAGCCGGGCTGCTTCGCGCAGCAGCTCGGCGCCGGCCTCGGTGAGGCGGGCCTGACGGGCGCTGCGGTCGAACAGCAGCACGTCCAGCGCGTCCTCGATCTGGCGCACCCGGTAGCTCAGCGCGCTGGGCACCAGGTTCAGGGCGCGGGCGGCGCCGGCAAAGCTGCCGGTGCTGGCCACGGTCTGCAGCATGGCGAGGGCGTCGGGGGTCAGCACGTCTCTGGGGCTGGGCATGGCGGCTCCATTGATCAAATTATTTGAATGGTGCCATCAAACCGCGGCGTCTTTCCGAAGGGGCCCCAGACCTAAAGTTCTTCACATCCGCTGCGCATCCGGCGCGGCATACGAAAAAGGCCCAAGCATCCCCACAAGGACAGGGCCGAAGGAGTCTGAAGATGTTGCAAGTCCGTAAATCACAGGAACGCGGTTATGCCGACCATGGCTGGCTGCGCTCGTTCCACAGCTTCTCGTTCGCTGGCTACTACGACCCGGCCCACATGGGCTTCGGCAACCTGCGCGTGATCAACGAAGACCGCGTGGCCGCCGGTGCCGGTTTCGGCACCCATGGCCACAAGGACATGGAGATCATCAGCTACGTGCTGTCGGGCGAACTGGCGCACAAGGACAGCATGGGGAACATCGAGTCCATTCCGCCCGGCGACGTGCAGCGCATGAGCGCGGGGCGCGGCGTGATGCACAGCGAGTTCAACCACAAGGCCGACGAGACCACGCACTTCCTGCAGATCTGGATCGAGCCCAACGTGCGCGGCATTGCGCCGGGCTACGAGCAGAAGAAGTTCAGCGACGCCGAGAAGCGCGGCAAGCTGCGCCTGGTGGCCTCGCCCGATGGCCGCGACGGGTCGGTCACGGTGCATGCCGATGCGAGCCTGTATGCAGGCCTGCTCGACGGCGATGAAAAGGCCAGCCTTGCGCTGGACCCCAAGCGCAAGAGCTATGTGCACCTGGTGCGCGGCGAGCTTGAAGTCCCGCTGGCATCGGCAAGCTCATGGGCTTCGGCGGCACCGTCGGCTACATCACCTCGGCCGGCCTGCCGCTGCCCGAAGTGGCGGCCGCTGTTGCCATCGTCATCGAGCTGGGCCTGGGCATCGCGCTGCTGTTGGGCTTCAAGACCCGCTGGACCGCCATCGTGATGGCGATCTTCACCGTGGTCACCGCGCTGTTCTTCCACAAGTACTGGTCGGCGCCTGAAGCCATGAAAATGATGCAGCAGATCAACTTCAACAAGAACATCGCGATTGCCGGTGGCTTGCTTGCGCTCGCGGCTTTCGGCCCTGGTCGCTTCAGCATCGACAAGCGCTGATCCCTTCCATCCCTCAAGGAGCACATGAACATGGCTGACATCGTTGTCGTCTTCCATTCCGGCTACGGCCATACCCAGCGCGTGGCCCAGGCCGTGGCCGAGAGCGCGGGCGCGCAACTGCTCGCCATCGATGCCGACGGCAACCTGCCCGAAGGCGGCTGGGAAACGCTGGCCGCGGCCGACGCCATCATCTTCGGCTCGCCCACCTACATGGGCGGCGTGAGCTGGCAGTTCAAGAAATTCGCCGATGCGTCGTCGAAGGTCTGGTACACGCAGGGCTGGAAAGACAAGCTTTTTGCCGGCTTCACCAACAGCGCCACCATGAACGGCGACAAGGTCACGACCATGACCTACCTGTGGACGCTCGCGATGCAGCACAGCGGCATCTGGGTCAGCATGGGCATCCTGCCGACCAACAACAAGGCCGCCACGCGCGATTCGATGAACTACGTGGGCGGCTACGGCGGCCTGCTGACGCAATCGCCGTCCGATGCCAGCCCGGCCGAAATGCTCAAGGGCGACTTCGAGACTGCGCGTGCATTTGGCGAGCGCATTGCCCAGGTGGCAAGATCGCGCGCAGCAAAGTAACCAGCCGCCCACGGAGAACACGATGACCGACAACGCCACGCCCCAGACCCAACTGCTTCGACCGCACGACAAGGACCTGGGCGGTGGCTTCAACGTGCGGCGCCTGCTGCCGGCGGCGCAGCGCCGCTCGGTCGGGCCCTTCGTGTTCTTCGACCACTTCGGGCCGGCCACCGAGCAGCCGGGCAACGCACACGATGTGCGGCCGCATCCGCACATCGGCCTGTCTACGGTCACCTATCTTTTCAAGGGCGCGATGATGCATCGCGACAGCCTGGGCAGCGTGCAGGAGATCCTGCCCGGCGCCATCAACTGGATGACTGCGGGGCGCGGCATCGTGCACTCCGAGCGCAAGCCCGAGCGCCTGAAGGCCGACACCTACGTGAACCACGGCCTGCAGCTCTGGGCTGCATTGCCGCAGGCACACGAAGAGGTCGAGCCGAGCTTCGAGCACACGCCGTCCGAGGTCATTCCCGAACTCACGGCGCAGGGTGCGGCAGTGCGGGTGCTGGTGGGCGAGGCCTTCGGCGTGCGCTCGCCGGTCAGGACGCTGTCGCCAACGATCTATCTCGACATCGCACTGCCGGCCGGCGGCCGCTTCGAGCTGCCTGCACTGGCGCCGGAGCTGGCCGTGTACGCAGTCGATGCCGATGTGAGCGTCAATGGCGAGGCGGTGTCCGCGCACACCATGGCCGTGCTGCCCGACGGGCAGGGCGCAGTGCTGACGGCCGACACAGCCGTGCGCCTGATGGTGATTGGCGGCGAGCCGCTCGACGGCCCGCGCTACATCACCTGGAATTTCGTCTCCAGCCGGCGCGAGCGCATCCTCGAAGCCGGCGCCGACTGGGCCGCGCAGCGCATGGGCCACGTGCCCGGCGAGACCGAGTTCATTCCGCTGCCCGGCAAGCCCTTCGACGTGCGCGAGCCCGACACCGGCACCACGCCAGTCTGAAGCGCGCCGCGCTGCATCGGCGTGACGCGAGTTGCGCGAGCAGTTCGGGCGACGCCGGAGATGTATGCCCGCCAGGCGTTTGCTCGGTGGGCATTTTTCATTGTTGTGCCCGCAAATTACTTCGCACTCTCGAAGGTTTTGTCCGCCGCCTGACGACGGGTGACCATTGTTTGCAATGGTGCGGGGCTTGCACATCTCAGACTGCCGCACCGATCACTCGTCCAGGTTCTGTGTGTGTCTTCCGCCTCCACCACCTCTCGAACTATTTCTGTCGATAGCGGCGCCATGTTCTCTTTGCTGGGCGGGCCAGCGCTGGGAAAACTCTTCGAATACACCTTCCGGCTGCAGACCGGGCGTGCATGCAAGCAACTAGGAGCGGTCCATGTGCCACATGGACTTCCAAGTCCACCCGAGTGAACCAGGCGCCGTGGGTCCGAGGCTGCAGTCGTTACTGGTTCCCGCACCAACTGCGGCGGCATTCCCATTCCGCGCACTCAAAGCTCGCGCGATCTGACAACGGCTTGGACATCTATCACGTCTTCTCGGGATCGGTGATCCAGACTTACGTGATCCGACTTTTTTAAAACAGAAGTAATGAGTATGGGAAAACTGATTTCAGCGACTTATCACCCGAATATCGAGATCGCCGAGTTTATTTGTGAGGACGGAAGGCATTTGCTCAGACACGGTGGAACTTTGCCCTGGCGAATCAACAACCCAGGAGACCTGACTGCTCGGGTTGTAGATGGAATACCGGCTCCGAAAAAAGCCCAGGGATACGTTGGCTTCGCTACAACCAGATCTGGAAGAACATTTCTTATATTTCCGGACGAAGAGGCCGGGCGCGCGGAGTTGAAGGCGAATTTGCAGAGAATGCACGGGAGTCGGACCATTTCGGAGGCCATTCCTGTCTACGCGCCAAATAAAGAAAACAACACTCAAAAATACATAGACGACCTGTTGAAAGACAGTGGTATCCCGGAAGATAGAAAAATTGGAGATTGCAGCGATACCGAGTTGGAAAAAATAATGAACAGCATCTCGGAAATCGAAGGCTACCATGCAAAACCGGAGACTCGAAAGGAAACCTGGGTTGTTGTGAGCAGGATCAATGCAACAAATGGCATTCAACCCTTGCCGGATACGGAAATAATCCTGCAGACAGGAAAAGGAGAGGAGAAGGCAAAATCCGATGCAACAGGCCATTTTCCAGTGGTAATTCATCCCTCAGATAAAACCGCAGTGCATGTCAAAGTGATCGATCCGCAAACCAAGAAAGCCGTGATGGTCGGAACGATTCAAGGCGAGACTGGAAGAGATTTCAATCTAGTGTCGAAATTCAGAAAATGGAAGGGAGTGGCAGGGTCGGAAAAGATAAATAGTTCAGCGACAGGAGCTGGAAAATCGATGCGCTATGTGGTGCAGTCCGGAGATAGTTTGGGGAAGATTGCAAAGTTGTATCGAACCAGTGCAAGCCAGATCAAAAATGAAAATAATCGAAGCGGGGACAAGATTTTCCCTGGCGAGGTATTGTTGATCCATGCAGGAAGGGCGGAGAAATCAGCTGGCGCGCAGCCTTCGAAGTCCAGTCCTACAGATGCAGCCCAAGCTCCGAGGAAGGCTGCGCATCCGGTGGCTCCACTGACGCCACCCATTCCTTCCAGCACGGAGTCATCGGACTTTGCGCGCTCGAAAGAGGGGACGGGCAAAGTTCTGGCTCTTATAAATCCGATACCGGGCCGGGCCCCTTGGATGCCTATTGCCATCGCGGAAGCCAAACTGAGGCGTGGAAAAATTGAGAGCCTCATAGAAAAGGAGGTCAACTATCACACGGAAATCAGGGACGGCTCGGTATCGATGTCTGATCGCGCCTGGTGTGCTGCTTTTGTGAATTGGTGCTTGTCGAAGGCGAACTATCCAATTGAAAATATGAGCCATGCAGATCGCAAAGCCACAATGGGACGTGCGCATGGGTTTTATGAAGTCAATGAGAGATTGAAAATTAGGAATCCTTTGTTTGCCGAGCTGGAGCGTCCGATATACGGGGCCATCGCGATGGTCGAGAATAGCAGGACCGGGCATGGAAGCCATGTGGGCTTCGTCTATGCGAAAAGCGGATCCAAGTACCTGATATTACTGGGAGGGAATCAAGGAGATCAGATAAATTTCTCTAAATTCAGAACCGAGCCAATAGAGCCGCGCGAGGAAAAAAGAAAGGATGGGAAAATCATAAAGGTACAAGGCCGGCCAAATCGCCTGAAATTTTTTATTCCGACCGCCTACTACGAGCAAGCAAAGAAAGATCTTTCCAATCCGGGAATCGAAGAGGCCGATGCCGCCGAGATAAATGAGGAAATGGGAATCGAGGGCGTAAAGGTTGATAAAAATAATTCTCCAAGGACCACGTAGCATGAAAAATTGTCAAGGTCTTCTTGGGAAGTCGATGTACCCCGGCATGGGGATTGTTGGCGTGCTTTTATTGTTTTTTACATCCCCCTTGGCTATGGCTGGAGCAGCCAATGGCCCCTATGTTGTCTGGGTGAATCTTGATAAATCTCCTGACAAGGAGAGGGTCGATAAAATAATCAACAGCTTCGCCAATAAAAAATCGACCGATTGCGATGGGCAATGGCTGAGAGATCCCTTGCTGTATATGAAAAGACGACCTGAGCTTATTACTGATGATTTGGTTGACGATGTTTTTTTGAAGAGAAATTCAAATAGAAGACGGGATTTGAATTCGGCGCTGAAAAAGTATAAAGACGATAGTCGAATGAATTCCCCCGGACTGGATGGAGTCATCGTTTATGCAAATCAGGGGAATTTCCGAATGATGAGCTTGACGACCGGGAAGGGGAAAATCGAAACGGTGACCTTGGCGTCGGATCACTCCCTGCCGGAGGCGGCAGATATCGAAGCTGCGTTTTGTGCGCTCTTGCCTTCGATCACACGACGCCCATGAATCGCCAGCCAACCTCGCCTTGGACGCAGTGCGACTGCACCCCTTGAGGCAACGCCGGCCCCAATGAAAAATGCCCCGCTCGTGCGGGGCATTTCAGTTCGAATTGCTTTCTATTGGATCAAGCAGCCTTACTTGCCGCCGCCCATCGAAGCAGCAGCTTCCGCAGGCGGTGCACCCTCAGGCGGCTTCGGCAGATCCACCACCGTCTTGCGCCCGCCACGGGCACGCCAGGCCGAGTAACCCACGCCAGCCAGCAGCAGTGCGCACAGGCCGATGAAGGTGCCGCTGATCGGACGCGTCACGAACACCGTCATGTCACCGCGCGAGAGCAGCAGCGCACGGCGGAAGTTCTCTTCGACCATCGGCCCGAGCACGAAGCCCAGCAGGATCGGAGCGACCGAGAACTCCAGCGACATCAGCAGCGCGCCGACGATGCCGAACACCAGCACTTCCCAGATCTGGAACAGGCTGTTCTGCGTGCTGTACACGCCGGTCGCAATGAAGAACATCGCGGCCGGGAACAGGTACTTGTAGGGCACCTTCAGCAGCTTCACCCACACGCCGATCAGCGGCACGTTCAGCACCACCAGGATCACGTTGCCGATCCAGAAGGAGGCGATCAGGCCCCAGAAGATGTCCGGATGCTCGGTGATGAGCTGCGGGCCGGGCTGGATGCCCTGAATCAGCAGCGCACCGAGGATCAGCGCCATCACCGCGTCGCCCGGAATGCCCAGGCTCATCGTCGGGATGAAGTCGACCTGCGTCTTCGAGTGGGCCGAGGCCTCGGGGCCTGCCACGCCTTCGATCATGCCGGTGCCGAACTTGTTCGGCGTCTTTGACACCTTGCGCTCCAGCGCATAGGCGATGAAGGTGGTGATGGTCGGGCCCGTGCCTGGCATCGCGCCGAACACCGTGCCCACGATGGTGCCGCGGATCATGGCGGGGAAGGCGCGCTTGAGCTCTTCCTTGCTGGGGCGCATGTCGCTGAGCTTGAGCGTGCCCGTGTCGCCGATGGTCTTCATGCGGTTCACGTTGAGCAGGAAGTCGGCCACGCCGAACAGGCCCATCGAGATCGCCACCAGTTCCAGGCCGTCGCTCAGTTCAGGCAGGCCGAACGCGAAGCGGAAGCTGCCGCTGTTCACGTCGGTGCCGACCACGCCGCACAGCAGGCCGAACAGCGTCATGGCCACGCCCTTGAGCGGCGAGCCGCGCGACATGGTGGAACCAGCGAGCAGGCCCAGCAGCATGATCGAGAAGATCTCGGTCGGGCCGAACTTGAACGCGATCTGCACCAGCAGCGGCGAGGCGAAGATCATCACGATGATGCCGACCGAGGCCGCGAAGAACGAGGCGATCATCGTGATCCCCAGCGCCACGCCCCCCTTGCCCTGCTTGGTCATCGGGTACCCGTCCAGACAGGTCACCGCATGCGGCGGGTGCGACGGCATGTTCATCAGGATGGCGCCGATGGCGCCGCCGTACTGCGAGCCGTAGAAGATACCGGCCAGCATCAGGATGGCGGGCACCGGATGCATCACGTAGGTGAGCGGCAGCAGGATCGAGATGGCCTGCAGTGCGCCCATGCCCGGCAGCACGCCGATCAGGTTGCCCACCAGCACGCCGAAGAAAGACCACATCAGGTTCGAGCCCTGGAAGGCCACGCCGAAGCCGAACCACAGGTCGTGTAGCGATTGACCGATCATGGTGTCAGCCTCCCCACTGGAACAGGGGGAGCTGCAACTTGAGCGCCCACCAGAAAACAACCACCGCGATGAACGACATCGCGAGCGAAAGGAGCAGCGCTTCGGTCAGCGTGTTGTCGCGGTCGCCGAGCGCCGAGATGAACACGATGGCGAAGGTCGCCGGCAGCAGGCCGCCGTACTCGCCGAACAGCAGGAACGCCAGAATGCCCAGGATGATGCAGACGCCGCCGCGGATGTCCGGCATGCCGCCCGGATGTCCGTGCGACACGGCCTCTTCATCGGACACGGGCTTGTCGCCGCGCGCGGACACCGCGATCAGCAGACCGGTGAGTGCAAGCAGCGCGCCCAGTGCGACCGGGAAGAAGCCCGGCCCCATGTGCGCCAGCTCGCCGACGCGATAGCCGATGCCGGCATACACCGCGGCCAGTCCGATGACGATCAGCAGTGCTCCGCCGTAGTAGTCTTTTTTGAATTTTGAAGCGGGCCGGGGCGCGTGCGAGGCCGGATCTTCACCGAGCTGGTGCTGCATAAGTCTCCTTCGATTTAGAAGGAGGGCAGTCTAGGAATCGAGGCTTTCAATCGCCTTTCGGGGAGGGCGCAAACGACCTGCGGACCCTCAAAATACGTGTAATCACGTACCGGCGTATCCGGTGAAACCCTTGCAAAAAGGGGCCTCAGAAGGCGCGCAGCGGCAGTCGCAGGATGGCGCGCAAGCCGCCGCCGTTGGCGCTTTCGGGCATGTCGGCACTTTCGAGTTCGATCTCGCCGCCGTTGCGTCGCGCATAGCTGCGCGCGATGGTCAGGCCCAGGCCTGCGCCTTGTGCCGCGCCGTTGCCGGTGGCGGGGTCGCGATGGAAACGCTCGAACACGCTGTCGCGCCGTTCGGGCGCGATGCCGGGGCCGCTGTCGCACACCTCGGCCAGCGCGTGCGAGGCTTCGCGCCGCACGGTCACCGTGATGTTGCCGCCGCGCGGCGTGTACTTGATGGCGTTGTGCACGAGGTTCGCAAGCACCTCGTGCAGCTCGGCGGCGTTGGCCGTCACGGGCAGCACCGGTGGGTCGTCGGCCTCGCCGGCTTCGTCGGTGCCGTCGTTGTCATCGCCAGCGCCGGCCATGCCTTCGGTGGCGATGTCGCCGCGCGCATCGACCCAGCCCAGGTCCTGGTCGTTCTCGCGCGCCAGCGGCAGGTATTGCAGCACCACGGCGCGCGCGATGGCATTGAGGTCGACGATGCCGGGCTCGGCCGAGGCGATGCCATCCTCGGTGGTGGCATGGGCCAGCGCCAGCAGTTGTTCGCTCAGGCGGCGCGTGCGCGCGAGCTGCGCGACGATGGCATGCAGCGACTCGCGCATGCGGGCCGGATCGGTCTCGCGCACCGCGTAGCCGGCCTGGATCGAGAGAATGCTCAGCGGCGTGCGCAACTGGTGCGAGGCATCCGCCAGAAATTGCGAATGCTCCGCCACCATGCGCCGGTGGCCTTCGATGTGATGGTTGACCGCCTCCACCAGCGGCACCACTTCCTGCGGCACGCCGCTGGCGTCGAGCGGCTTCAGATCGTCGCGCGAGCGCTCGCGCAGCGAGCGACGCAGCCGCTCCAGCGGGCGCAGCGTCCAGGCCACGCCCAGCCACACGAGCACGGCCATCACCAGCACCATGCGCGTGTCGCGCAGCAGCTCCTGGCGCAGCGTTTCCGACTGCGCCTGGGCGCGCGGGCCGGTGCCTTCGGCGGCCTGGATCAGCACGCTCCAGGCCATGCCGGGATGCACGTTGTCGTACACCGTCTGGCGCAGGGCGGCCACGCGCACCGGATGCTGCTCGTGCACCGCGTCGTAGAACACCGGCGTGCCGTCGGGCGGGCGCTCCGCCGGACGCGGCAGGCCGGGCACGCCCATGAGCGTGGTCTCGGGTGCGTTGACGTCGAGCGTCTCGCCCTTGGCGATTCGCTGCACGCCCACGTGCAGGTACTTGTAGCGCACGTGGGTCGACTCGAACATCGACTGGATCGAGAAGGGCTCCTGCACGCGCACGCTGCCGTCGCTGGCGACGACGATGCCGTTGGCCAGCGCCTGCACGGGCTCGAGCAGGCTCTGGTCGTAGGCCACCACCAGCGCGTCGGTGAGCGCGCGGTAGTCGTTCCAGCTGTCGAGCGCGAGCAGCGCGATGATGCCCGGCAACAGCAGCGCGAGCAGCCGCGCGCGGATGCCGAAGCGGCGCGGCTCAGTCGCCGGCGGGGGCGTCGTCGTCTGGGGCTGAGGAACCATCGGCAATGCTCTCGAGCATGTAGCCCAGGCCGCGCACGGTGACGATGCGCACGTCGCTGTCCGCGAGCTTGCGCCGCAGTCGGTGCAGCACCACTTCGATGGCGTCGGGGCCCGCGGTGCTGTCGTTGGTGAACACCTTGGCAAAGAGCTGCGACTTGCCGACCGGCGCGCCGCTGCGCATCAGCAGGGCCGTGAGCGCGGCCTGCTCGCGCGGCGTGAGCGACAGCAGCGTGCCGCGCAGCGAGAAGGCGTGGCTTTCGCTGTCGTACGAGAGCGAGGCGCACTGCAGCCGCGGATGCTGCTTGCCGCGGCTGCGCCGCACCAGGGCCGAGAGGCGCGCTTCGAGTTCGACCAGCTCGAAGGGCTTGGTGAGGAAGTCGTCGGCGCCCAGGTTCAGGCCGCGCACCCGGTCCTGCAGCGCGCCTTGCGCGGTGAGGATCAGCACCGGCGTGCGGTCGTCGGCATTGCGCATGTCGGCCAGCACGCTCAGGCCGTGCTTGTCGGGCAGGCGCAGGTCGAGCACGATGGCGTCGTACTCGGTGCCGGCCATGAAGGCTTCGGCGGTGCGCGCGTCGGGCGCGTGGTCGGCGACGAAGCCGCTCTGTGTCAACGCACGGATCAGCCACGAGGCCATGTCCAGTTCGTCTTCCACCAGGAGGATGCGCATGAGGGATCGCCGGTTATTTCTTCAGGCCACTGCCCAGGTCGATGTCTTCCGAGGCGCGCGCGCTCGCATCGGCGGCACGCGCACTCAGGTCGGGCGCCAGGGCGCGCCGGCCGTCGAACACGAAGCAGTCGCCGTGGTAGTGCGCGCCGCCGACCTGCTCGAAATATTTCAGGATGCCGCCTTCGAGCTGCAGCACATGCTCGACGCCTTCCTCGCGCATCAGGATGGCCGCCTTCTCGCAGCGGATGCCGCCGGTGCAGAAGCTCACCACGGTCTTGCCTGCGAGATCGGCGCGGTGCGCTTTCAGCGCGGGCGGGAATTCGGTGAACTTGGTGATGCGCCAGTCGATCGCGCCGTCGAAGGTGCCTTCGTCGACCTCGAAGTCGTTGCGTGTGTCGAGCAGCGCGATCTCGCGGCCTTCGTCGTCATGGCCCTGGTCGAGCCAGCGCTTGAGCGTGGGCGCGTCCACGCCCGGCGCCCGGCCGGCGGAGGGCTGGATGGCGGGGTGGTCCATGCGGATGATCTCGCGCTTGAGCTTGACCAGCATGCGCCGGAAGGGCTGCGAGGCAGACCAGCTTTCCTTCGTTTCGAGGTCGGCAAAGCGTGCATCGGCACGCAAACCGGCCACGAAGGCATGAACGGCGTCGGAGGCACCCGCCAGGAACAGGTTGATGCCCTCCGGTGCCAGCAGGATGGTGCCCATGAGGCCCAGGGCCTGCGCGCGGGCGCGCAGGTCTTCACGCAGCACGGGGCTGTCGTCTATGGCTACGAATTTGTAGGCCGCGATATTCAGAATCTCTTGCACGGGGCGCGATTGTAGGGATTGCCAACCCACATCGTGGGGTGGCGCTTTCTACAATGGCTGGATGTTTGTTCACCTGCGCCTGCACACCGAGTTTTCCGTCGTCGACGGCACCAACCGAATCGACGAAGTCATCAAGGCCGCCGCTGCCGACAAGCAGCCCGCACTGGCCATCACCGACCTGAACAACCTGTTCGGGGCGATCAAGTTCTACAAGCAGGGCCGGGGCAAGGGCGTCAAGCCCGTCATCGGCGCTGAAATCTTCATCGAGGGACTGGGCAAGGAGCCCGGCGTGCTCACCCGCATCGTGCTGCTGGTGCAGAACATGGAAGGCTATCTGCACCTGTCCGAGCTGCTGGCGCGGGCCTGGACGCAGAACGTGAGCCGTGGCCAGTCGCAGGCCGCCTGCAAGCTGGAATGGGTCGAGGAACTGCAGGGCGGGCTGATCGCGCTGTCGGGCGCGCAGGCCGGGCCGTTGGGCGCGCCGCTGCTGCAAGGCCAGGAAGAGCGCGCGGCCGAGCTGGCGCTGCAACTGGCGGGGCTGTTCCCGCACCGCTTCTACATCGAGCTGCAGCGCGCCGGCCGTCCCGAAGACGAGCCGCACGTCGTTGCCGCCGTCAAGCTGGCGGCGCGCCTGAACCTGCCGGTGGTGGCCACGCACCCGGTGCAGTTCGCCGAACGGCAGGACTACGAGGCGCACGAGGCGCGCGTCTGCATTTCCGAAGGCGAGATCCTGGGCAACCCGCGCCGGGTGCGCAAGTTCACCGAAGAACAGTATTTCAAGTCGTCCGCCGAGATGCAGGCGCTGTTTGCCGATGTGCCGAGCGCGCTGGCCAACACGGTCGAGATCGCCAAGCGCTGCAACCTGACGCTGGTGCTGGGCAAGCCGCAACTGCCGGACTTTCCGACGCCCTTCGTCAGCGAAGGCGTGCGCATGCCGATCGACGACTTCTTCCGCCAGGAGTCTTTCCTGGGCCTGGAAGCGCGCCTGAAGCACCTGTACCCCGACGAGGCCAAGCGCGAGGCTGAACGGGCGCGCTATGTGGAGCGGCTGGAGTTCGAGATCAACACGATCCTGAACATGGGGTTCCCCGGCTACTTCCTGATCGTGGGCGACTTCATCCAATGGGCCAAGGCCAACGGCTGCCCGGTGGGTCCGGGCCGGGGCTCGGGGGCCGGCTCGCTGGTGGCTTACGCGCTGAAGATCACCGACCTCGACCCGCTCGAATACAAGCTGCTGTTCGAACGTTTCCTGAACCCCGAACGCGTCTCGATGCCCGACTTCGACATCGACTTCTGCCAGGGCAACCGGGACCGCGTGATCGACTACGTGAAGGACAAGTACGGCCGCAATGCCGTCAGCCAGATCGCCACCTTCGGCACGATGGCCGCACGCGCTGCCATCCGCGACGTGGGCCGCGTGCTGGACATGAGCTACATGTTCTGCGACGGCATCAGCAAGCTGATTCCGAACAAGCCGGGCCAGCCGATCACGATCCAGTACCCGCCGAATCCGAAGGTGGAAGGCGACAAGAACAACTACGCCATCGAGATGGAGCCGCAACTGGCGGCACGCATCGAGAAGGAAGAAGAAGTGCGCATGCTGGTCGAGCTGGCGCAAAAGCTCGAAGGCATGACGCGCAACATCGGCATGCACGCCGGGGGCGTGCTCATTGCGCCGGGCAAGCTCACCGACTTCTGCCCGCTCTACCAGCAGCCGGGCAGCGACTCGGCCGTGAGCCAGTACGACAAGGACGACGTCGAAGCCATCGGCCTCGTGAAGTTCGACTTCTTGGGCCTGGCCACGCTCACCATTCTGGAGATCGCCAAAGAGTTCATCGTCAAGCGCCACAAGGGCCAGGAGAACTTTGCGTTCGAGGACATCAAGCTGACCGACGCGGCCACCTACCGGCTGTTCTCGGAAGGCAAGACCGAGGCGGTGTTCCAGTTTGAAAGTCGCGGCATGCAGGGCATGCTGAAGGACGCGCGGCCCACGCGGCTGGAAGACCTGATCGCGCTGAACGCGCTGTACCGTCCGGGCCCGATGGACCTGATTCCCAGCTTCGTGGCACGCAAGCACGGCCGCGAAGAGGTGGAGTACCCGCATCCGGCCGTGGCCGAGATGCTGTCCGAGACCTACGGGATCATGGTCTACCAGGAACAGGTGATGCAGACCGCGCAGATCCTGGGCGGCTACTCGCTCGGCGGCGCCGACTTGCTGCGCCGCGCGATGGGCAAGAAGAAGCTCGAGGAGATGGCCGAGCACCGCGAGAAATTCCGCGCGGGCGCGCTCTCGACACACGGCATTCCGCAGGACAAGGCCGACGAAATCTTCGACTTGATGGAGAAGTTCGCGGGCTACGGCTTCAACAAGTCGCACGCCGCTGCCTACTCGCTGCTGGCGTACCACACGGGCTGGCTCAAGGTTCACTACACGGCCGAGTTCTTCTGCGCCAACATGACCGTGGAAATGGACGACACGGACAAGCTGAAGCTGCTGTTCGAGGACGCCGAGAAGAATTTCGGCATCACCTTCGAGCCGCCGGACGTGAACCGTGGCAACTACCGCTTCGAGCCGGTCACCAACAAGGTGATCCGCTACGGCCTGGGTGCCGTCAAGGGCACGGGCCAGCTCGCGGTCGAGGCCGTGGTGCGGGCGCGGGAAGAGGGCGGGCCGTTCAAGAGCCTGTACGACTTCTGCGTGCGCATCGACCGCCAGCGCATCAACAAGCGCACGGTCGAAGCGCTCATCAAGGCTGGCGCATTCGATGCGATCCAGCAGAACCGTGCCTCGCTGAGCGCCTCGCTGGACCGCGCCTTCGAGTTCGCCAGCGCCACCGCTGCCAATGCGGCGCAGGTCGACATCTTCGGTGACGCCGAGCACGGCTCGGCCACGGCCGAGCCCGAACTGGTCGACGCCACGCCGTGGGGCGTGAAGGAGCGGCTGACGCTGGAGAAAACCGCCGTCGGCTTCTACCTGTCGGGCCATCTGTTCGACGAGGTCTCGCACGAAGTACGGCGTTTTTGCAAGCGCGAGATCGGCGACCTGCTCGACAGCCGCGACCAGCAGGTGATTGCCGGCATCGTGAGCGACTTCCGCGTGATCAACGGCCAGCGCGGGCGCCTTGCGATCTTCAAGCTCGACGACAAGTCCGACTCCATCGACGCCACGGCCGACGAAGCGCTGATCAATGCCAACCGCAACACGCTGAAGGACGACGAACTGGTCATCGTCAGCGGTCGCATCCAGCCCGCGCGCGGCGGCTTCGAGGCGCGCTTCCAGGTGCAGCAGGTGTGGGACCTGGCCACGGCGCGCTGCCGCTTCGGCAAGTTCCTGCGTGTGGCGGTCAACGGCAAGGCGCCCGACATTGCGCGGCTGGTGAAAGACTTTCCGCCGCGCACCGAGCAGACCGAAGTGGGCGATCTGGTGCAAGGCCTGCCGGTGCGCCTGTCGATGGCGCGCGGCGGCGCACAGGTCGAACTGCAATTGGGCGAGCGCGCCAAGTTCTTCCCGACCGACGCGGCGCTCGCAAGCTGGACCGCGCAGGCGGAAGCCGGCAAGGCCCTGGTGGTCTACGAATAACGCATCCATAAAAACGTTCGAGGAGGAACGCTGCATGAAGAAGACAACATCCCTGGCGCTTGCCATCGCACTGGCACTGCCCCTGGTGGCATCGGCCCAGTACGCGGGCCCGAGCACCGTGCCGACCATGACCGTCAAGCAACTGCTCGATACAGGCAAGAACGATCAGCACGCCACGCTGCGTGGCTTCCTCGTGTCGCACGACGGCGGCGAGCACTACACCTTTGCCGACGACAGCGGCCGCATGAAGGTCGAGATCGATGCCAAGCATTTCCCGCCCGGCGTGAAGATCGACGACAAGGTGCGCGTCGAGATCAGCGGCGAGTTCGACAAGGACCGCTTCGGCAACAAGGTCGAACTGGACGTCAAGCGCCTGAGCCTGGCGCCCTGAACGCCGGCGGCTGACATCGCCGCCACGCGCGCTGCGGCGATGGTCAGTGCGACGACATGGGTGCCACCGCGAGATCGGGCAGCACGTTCATGATGCGCAGCGTCTGCTGCACGACCTGGCTGAACACCGGCGCGGCCACAAGGCCGCCGAAGTACTTGCCTGCGCTCGGCTCGTCGATCATCACCGCGACGATGATGCGCGGCTTGTCGATGGGCGACATGCCGGTGTACCAGGCGCGGTACTTGTTGCTCGCATAGCCCTTGCCGACCTGCTTGTGGGCCGTGCCGGTCTTGCCGCCCACCGAGTAGCCCACGGTCTGCGCGAGCGGCGCGGTGCCGCCGGGTGCGGCTGCCATGTGCATCATCTTTCGGACGTCGCTCGCGACCGTCGGCGAGAACACCCGCACGCCGGCCGGCTCGGTGCCGGTGTTCTTCAGCAGGCTCACCGGAATCACCTCGCCGTCGTGCGCGAAGGCGGTGTAGGCATGCGCGATCTGGAACAGCGAGGCAGAGAGGCCGTAGCCGTACGACATGGTGGCCTGCTCGATCGGCCGCCATGACTTCCACGGCCGCAGCCGGCCCGTGACCGCGCCGGGGAAGGGCGTCTGCGGCTTCTGCCCCAGGCCCACGGCGGTGAGCGAATTCCACATCTCCTGCGCCGACATGCGCTGCGAGATCTTGGTGGCGCCGACGTTGCTCGACTTCTGGATCACACCCTCGACCGTCAGCACGCCGAAGTTTTCGTCGTCGTGGATGGTGGCGCCCGACACGGTGATGCGGCCGGGGTTGGTGTCGATGATGGTCTTGGGCGTCACGCGGCCCAGTTGCAGCGCAGTGGCGATGGTGATCGGCTTCATGGTCGAGCCGGGCTCGAACACGTCGGTCATGGCGCGGTTGCGCAGTTGCTCGCCCGTGAGGTTGTGGCGGTCGTTGGGGTCGTAGCTGGGGTAGTTGGCCATGGCGAGCAGCTCGCCCGTCACGGTATCGACCACCACCACGCTGCCGGCGCGCGCCTTGTTGGCGATCACGGCGTCGCGGATCTTTTCGTAGGCGATGAACTGCACGCGGTCGTCGATGCTGAGCTGGATGTCGTGGCCGTCGGTGGGCGGCACCTGGTCCTCGGTGTCCTCCACGATGTGGCCCAGCCGGTCTTTCAGCACGTGGCGCGAGCCGGCCTTGCCGGCCAGCTCTTTTTCGAACGCCAGTTCGATGCCTTCCTGCCCGATGTTCTCGACGTTGGTGAAGCCGGCCACATGTGCGGCGGCTTCGCCTTCAGGGTACTGGCGCCGGTAGTCGCGGCGCAGGTAGATGCCCTTGATGTTGAGCGCGGTGACCTGCTTGGCCACGGCCTGGTCGACCTGGCGCTTGAGCCAGACGAAGGTCTTGTCTTCGTCCGCGAGCTTCTTGTCGAACTCTTTCTGCGGCATGCCGAGCAGCTTGGCCGCTTCCTTGAGCTTGCCCTGCACGACCGGGTCGTCACGCTCGATGTCTTCGGGAATGGCCCAGATGCTGGGCGCCGGGATGTCGGACGCGAGGATCAGGCCGTTGCGGTCGAGGATGCGGCCGCGGTTGGCGGGCAGCTCGAGCGTGCGCTGGTAGCGCACTTCGCCCTGGTGCTGGAAGAAGTCGTTGTTGAAGATCTGCACATAGGCCGCCCGTGCTGCCAGCAGCAAGAAGCCGAAGGCGATGCTGGCCACGATGAACTTGCTGCGCCATACGGGCGTCCTGCTGGCGAGAAGCGGACTGCTGCCGTACCGGATGTGACCGTTGGGGTTCATCTTGTGCGGGCGTGGGGCCCGGCTGTTGTTGTCCGCGTGTAGACAGCGCGGCGTTGATCAAGTTCCGGGTGGTGTGCGAAAGCCACCCGGAACCTGAGCATAAATCAGCGCTTGGGTCGCAGCGAGACGATCAGCGACGGAAAGATGCGTCCGTCGGTATCGCGCGGCAGCCTGTCGGTCTTGCGCAGGCCGCGCTCGGCCGCGTCGTCCCAGCCCGGCAGGCCGCTCGACTTGCTGAGCTTGACGTTGACGATGGTGCCGTCGGGTGCCAGGCTCACTTCGAACTCGGCCGCAGGATTGCCGTTCACGGTGTCGGCATCGGGGAAGGTGATGTTCGGGCGCACCGCGGCGGCAATGCGTCCGGCGTAGCCGCTCGACGGTCCGGATGACCGCATGGCCGTGCCCTTCGAGTCGTCACTGCCGCTGGCGCCTGCCAGGCCCTGCATGCGCTTGAGCGTGGCCGCGCGGTCGGCGGCGGCCTGCTTGGCTGCCGCTTCAGCCTTCTTGGCTTCGACCTGCTTGGCGTCGGTTTCCTGCTGCTTCTTCGCGTCGGCCAGCTTCTGCTGCTGTTCCTTCTTGCGGTCGGCCTCGTCTTGCGCGCGCTGCTTGGCTTCGAGCTCTTTCTTCTTTTGCTGTTGCTGCTGTTCGAGCTCGCGCTCTTTCTGTTCTTTTTGCTCCTTGAGCTTCTTGTCGCGCTCCAGGGCAATGTCGGGGGTGCGTGGCGGCGGTGCTGGCTCGGGGGCCTTGGCGACAGGGGGCGGCGGTGGCGCTGGCGCGGGAGGCGGCGGTGCGGGAACGGGCGCCGGTGCCTGCGGTGCGGACAGGCGCGGAGCGGCCTGCTGCACCGTGGACGACCACAGCTCGGCATCGACCGCGCCTTCGTCGGCTTCGCTTTTCCAGCGCACGCCCCATGTCAGCGCGGCGATCAGCAACGCATGCGCAATGAGGGCGAGCACGACGGCACGCGGCGTGCCGCGCTGCGGCGGTGGCGCGAACTCGGGGCGGTCCAGTGCGAGCGACATGCCTTATTTGCCGCCCGCGGTCGTGCCCGTGGTCGTGACCGACAGGCCCACGCGCTCGATGCCGCTGCGCTTGAGCTGGTTCATCGCCTTGACGACGGTTTCGTACTTCACCGACTTGTCGGCGCTGATGACCACCGGGCGCTGGTCGTCGCCGCCCTGCGCGGTCTTGGCGGCCGAGCCGATCTGCGTCATGGGGATCGACGTGCCGCCGGTGCCGGTGGACGGGTCTTTCTTGATCTGCACTTCGTCGTCGCTCTTGATGACGATCTCGATGGGCTTGTCGGGCTGCTTGTTGGCGCGGTCGACCGTGGGCAGGTTGATCACGCTCGGCGTGATGAGCGGCGCGGTGACCATGAAGATGATCAGCAGCACCAGCATCACGTCGATGAACGGGACCATGTTGATCTCGTTGATCGTGCGGCGTCCTCGGCCCCGGGATGAAACGGCGGGCATGCGCTTGTGTTCCCGCTCAGCGGTTGGCCGGAGCCACCGACGACGCAGTGCCGCTCGCGCTCGGGTTGGCCGAGAGGTTGCGCTGCAGGATGTTGGAGAACTCCTCGATGTAGGTTTCGAGGGCGATGGCGATCTTGTCGATCTCGCGGGCGAAGCGGTTGTAGCTGACCACCGCGGGAATGGCGGCGAACAGGCCGATGGCGGTGGCCACCAGCGCTTCGGCGATGCCGGGCGCCACGGTGGCCAGCGTCACCTGCGTGAGGGCGGCCAGGCCGGTGAAGGCATGCATGATCCCCCAGACCGTGCCGAACAGGCCCACGTACGGCGACACCGAACCGACGGTGGCCAGGAACGAGAGGTTCTGTTCCGCCGCATCCAGCTCGCGCTGGAAGCTCGCGCGCATCGCGCGGCGGGCGCCGTCGAGCAGCGTGGGAGCGTCGGTGACGTGGCGCTCGCGCAGCTTCTGGTACTCGCGCATGCCCGAAGCGAAGATGCGCTCCATGGGCCCCGCGAACTTGGCGTTCTGGGCGGCCGAGGCGAACAGCTCGTTCAGGCTGGTGCCCGACCAGAATTCGCGTTCGAAGTCGTCGTTGAGCGCACGCATGCGCTTCAGGGCGAAGAACTTGCGAAAGATCGCGGCCCAGCTGGAGATCGAAACGATCACGAGCAGCAGCACGACCATTTGCACCACGAAGCTCGCGTGGAGCAGGAGGTTGATGATGGAGAGGTCTTGATTCATGGCTTGAAAGGTTGAGTCATGGAGCCGCTGTAGCGCTCAAGGGTTCCCGTAACTTGGGTCGGCATGCGTGCAGGACGCAATGTGGTGGCGTTCACCCAGCCAATGCGGATCGTGCCTTCGCACAGCAAGACGGGTGCCGCAGCCCCCGTTCGCTCTTGCTCTGTTTTTGATAGCACGCGCTGACCGATTATCAACGACGCAGTACCCAATTGTTGAAGATCGGCTGTAACCAGCAGTTCGTCGTCGAGCCGGGATGGGCGAT
The DNA here is from genome assembly GCF_014302995.1 of Variovorax sp. PAMC26660. Classification (NCBI taxonomy): domain Bacteria; kingdom Pseudomonadati; phylum Pseudomonadota; class Betaproteobacteria; order Burkholderiales; family Comamonadaceae; genus Variovorax; species Variovorax sp. PAMC26660. The sequence goes on along the minus strand of NZ_CP060295.1, from coordinate 7,162,024 downwards.
GGTATTTCAGTTGCGTTTCGCTCACCACGAACTGGCCGCCGCTTTCTTCGCGCAGCTTGCGCTGTTCTACGCCCAGCGAACGCAACCACTCGGTGCGACCGCGCTCCATGAACTTCAGGTAGTTGGCGTAGAACACGATGCCGCCGGCGTCGGTGTCTTCCCAGTAGACGCGAAGCGGGAACGCGTAGCTCAATGAGGTGCCTCGCTCATTGCTCGGTCATGGCCCGCAGTCGCGCGATGGCTTCCTGCAGGTGGGCCATCGAGCTGGCCGTGGAGAAGCGCACGAACTTGGCCGTCTCGGCGGTGCCGAAGTCGCGGCCCGGCGTGACGGCCACGTGGGCACGCTTCATGGTCTCGAAGGCGAAGTCCCAGCTGCCCGAGATGCCGAGCTTGTCGGCCACGCTCGTGCAGTCGGCCCAGGCATAGAAGGCGCCGTCGGGCATCACGGGCACGTTCAGGCCGAGCGCATTGAGCTGCGGAATGAACCAGTCGCGGCGCGCCTTGAACTCGGCGCGGCGGCGCTCGTACTCGGCAATGCTCTCGGCCTCGAAGCAGGCCAGCGCCGCGTACTGCGACACCGTGCTCGCGCAGATGAAGAGGTTCTGCGCCAGCCGCTCGATCACCGGCACCAGCGCATCGGGCACCACCAGCCAGCCCAGGCGCCAGCCGGTCATGTTGAAGTACTTGCTGAAGCTGTTGATGCTGATGACGTTGTCGTCGATGGCCAGCGCGGTCTGCCCGAAAGCATCGTCGTACGAGAGGCCGAGGTAGATTTCGTCGATCAGCGTGATGCCCCCGCGCTGCGACACCACCTCGTGGATGCGGCGCAGTTCGTCGGGCGCGATCGAAGTGCCGGTCGGATTGGACGGCGAGGCGAGCAGCACGCCGCGCGTCTTGTCGGTCCAGGCGGCCTCGACCTTGGCGGCGGTGAGCTGAAAGCGTTCTTCGGCCGTGGTCGGGATCAGCACGGCCTTGCCGTCTGCCGCGCTCACGAAATGGCGGTTGCAGGGGTAGCTGGGGTCGGGCAGCAGGATCTCGTCGCCGGACTCGATCAGCGCCAGGCAGGCCAGTTGCAGCGCGGCCGATGCGCCGGCCGTCACCACGATGCGGCGGGCAGGCACGTCGACATTGAAGCGGCTCTTGTACCAGCCGCTGATGCGCTCGCGCAGATGGTCGAGGCCGGTGGCTTGCGTGTACTGCGTGGCGCCGGCGCGCACGGCGCGGGCAGCGGCTTCCTGCACCAGCGGAGGGGCGGTGAAGTCGGGCTCGCCGATGTTCAGGAAGATCATCGGCCGGTCGGTGTGGGCCACCTCGCGTGCCAGCACACCCGCGGCCTTGGCCACCTCCATCACATAGAAGGGCTCGATGCGCTGTGCGCGCGTCGAAATCCTCATGCCTTGGCCTTGCCCGAGGCCCGGTCGGCTTCGACTTCGAGCGGGCGCAGTTGCGGTGCCAGGCCGTTGAGCACCGCGTTCACATACTTGTGGCCGTCGGTGCCGCCGAATTCCTTGGCAAGCTCGATGCACTCGTTGAGCACCACGCGCCACGGCACGTCCAGGCAGTTCTGGAACTCGTACACGCCGATCCACATCACGGCGTGCTCGACGGGCGAAATTTCCTCGAACTTGCGGTCGAGCAGCGGACGGATCAGCGCGTCGAGCTGCTCGGCGCCCGCGATCGAGCCGTGCAGCAGCGCGTCGTAGTGCAGGGCGTCGGCCTTGTGAAAGCCCGCGAGGTCGCGCGTGAAATGGTCGATGTCGGTCGGGTCGTTGCGGCCCACCAGGTGCTGGTAGAGCGCCTGCAGCGCGAATTCGCGTGCGCGGCTGCGGTTGGACTTGGCCGAAGCCTTGCGCACGCCGGTGCTGGTCAGGCCCACGCGCGATTGACGGGGCTTGGTGCCAGTGGGCTTGGAGGTGTCGTCGGTCATGAAAGGGTGGCCAGCAGTTGCGCCATCTCGACAGCCACGCGGGCTGCGTCGCGGCCTTTGTCGGTCTGTCGGGCAACGGCTTGCTCGAGGTTTTCGGTGGTGATGATCGCGTTGGCGATGGGAAGGCGGTAGTCGAGCGCAACGCGGCTCACGCTCGCGCCCGATTCGTTGGCCACCAGTTCGAAGTGGTAGGTCTCGCCGCGGATGATGCAGCCCAGCGCAACGAGCGCGTGGTAGCCACCGCGCTCGGCCAGCGCCTGCAGCGCGATGGGCACTTCGAGTGCGCCGGGCACTTGCAGGTGATGGATGTCGGATGCGGCCACGCCCAGCGATTCGAGTTCCGACAGGCAGGCCGAAGCGAGCGCATCGGTGATGTCGGCATTGAAACGCGCCTGCACGATGCCGATGCGCAGGCCTTTTCCGTTGAGCGGTTTGGCGTCCGCGCCTTTGTTTGCACCTTGCATGTCGTTCAGTCTTTCGTGAGGTAGCCGGCAATTTCGAGGCCGTAGCCCGCTGCCATGCTCGGCATGCGACGCGGCGTGCCCAGCAGGTTCATCTTGTGCACGCCGCATTCGCGCAGGATCTGCGCGCCGATGCCGTAGCTGCGCAGGTCCATGCGGCCGCGCTCGGGGGCTTGCGCGGGGCGCGCGGTGCCGTCGAACTGGGCCAGCAGCTCGCCGGCCGATTCGCCGCAGTTCAGCAGCACGGCCACGCCCTTGCCTTCGGTCGCGATGTGCGAGAGGCTGGCGTCCAGGCTCCACGAATGCAGCGAGCGGTTGATTTCGAGCGCGTCGAGCACCGACAGCGGCTCGTGCACGCGCACCGACACCGTGTCTTCGGGCGCCCACTTGCCGCGCACCAGCGCCAGGTGAACGCCGCGGCTGGGCTTGTCGATGAAGGCGTGGGCGGTGAAGGCGCCCCAGGCGGTCTGGATTTCGCGGCAGCCGACTTTTTCGACCAGCGATTCGACGCGGCTGCGGTGCTCGATCAGCGCGGCGATGGTGCCGATCTTGATGTCGTGCTCGGCCGCGAAGACCTGCAGGTCGGGCAGGCGAGCCATGGTGCCGTCTTCGTTCATCACCTCGCAGATCACCGAGGCGGGCGAGCAGCCAGCCATGGCGGCGAGGTCGCAGCCGGCTTCGGTATGGCCGGCGCGCATGAGCACGCCGCCGTCCACCGCCTGCAGCGGGAAGATGTGGCCGGGCTGCACCAGGTCGGCGGCCACGGCGTTGGGGGCGACGGCGGCCTGCACGGTGCGCGAGCGGTCGGCGGCCGAAATGCCGGTGGTCACGCCTTCGGCGGCTTCGATCGACACCGTGAAGGCGGTCGAATGCTTGGCGCCGTTGCGCTGGACCATCGGCGGCAGTTGCAGCCGCTCGCACATCTCGCGCGAGAGCGTCAGGCAGATCAGGCCACGCGCGTGGCGTGCCATGAAGTTGATGGCTTCGGGCGTGATGTGGTCGGCTGCGATGACGATGTCGCCTTCGTTCTCGCGGTCTTCCTCGTCGACCAGGATCACCATGCGGCCGGCGGCAAGCTCGGCCACGATTTCCTCGACCGAGGCGATCGGTGCGGGGGCGCGCGCGGCGCGGGGAGCGCCGATCGGCGTGACGGAGGCGTTCATTCGGCTGTGTCCTTGGAATACGGGGCGGTCGGCGGTACCAGCACGCCGGCCTGGAGCATGCGCTCCACGTAGCGCGCCACGGTATCGATTTCGAGGTTGATCTTCGAGCCGGCCTTCAGGCCGCCGAGGGAGGTGTTTTCGACGGTGTGCGGGATCAGGTTGATGCTGATCTCGGCGCCGTCGGCGATGTCTTTCACGGTGTTGACCGTGAGGCTCACGCCGTTGATGGTGATGGAGCCCTTGTAGGCCAGGAAGCGGGCGAGGGCGGGCGGCGCGACCACGCGCAGCTCCCAGCTTTCGCCGATCGGCTCGAAAAAGCTCACGGTGCCGATGCCGTCCACATGGCCGGCCACGATGTGCCCGCCCAGCCGGTCGCTGGCGCGCAACGCCTTCTCGAGGTTGATGCGGCTGCCTTCGTCGGTCAGGCCCGCGGTCTTGTCGAGGGATTCGGCTGAGATGTCGATGGTGAACTGCTGTCGCTCGGGGACGAGCGTGGTGACGGTCATGCAGGCGCCGTTGAGCGCGATGCTGTCGCCAAGCCCCACGTCATCGAGGTAGCCGTCGGGCACCGCAATGCTGAGTCTTTTGCCAAAGGAGGAGGAGGTGCCGAGGTCGTGAATGGCGACGATGCGCCCCACGCCGGTGATGATTCCGGTGAACATTTCCACATTTTCGCAGACATCGGGAGCCCCCCGGCTTTTCATGGCGCTTTGCGCCATGTAATTCGCCACCCCCCGAGGGGGAGGCGCGGCTCGCCTTGGGGCGGCCCGGCGGCGGCCGCCTGCGCCCCCTTTCTAGAACGCGTCCTTTCCGGCGACCCGGGCCACGATGCGCAGGTCGGGTCCGAGCATGTCGACAGACCTGAATTCCAGGGGCAGCGCGCCCGCCAGCGAGGTGAGCGGACCGCCTTCGTGCAGGTGGCTCGCAATGTCGAGCCCCTTGCCGATCAGCTTGGGCGCCATGTAGACCAGCAGCTCGTCGACGCAGCCTTCGCGCAGCATCGAGCCGTTGAGCTTGTGGCCCGATTCGACGTGCAGCTCATTGACGCCGCGTGCCGCCAGGTCTTTCAGCAGGGCGGGCAGGTCGACCTTGCCATCGGCGTTGGGCAGGCAGGTGACCGTGGCGCCACGGGCTTCCAGCGCGGCGGCCTTGGCTTCGTCCCGGCTGGCCGCGTAGATCCAGACGGGGCGACCTGCTATGAATATATGAGCGTCGACGGGCGTCTGGAGTCGGCTGTCCACCACCACCAGATGCGGCTGGCGCGGGGTGTCGACCAGGCGCACGTCAAGGCGCGGGTTGTCTTCGAGCACGGTGCCGACGCCGGTCAGCACCGCGCTGGCCCTGGCTCGCCAGGCATGGCCGTCGGTGCGGGCCGCTTCGGACGTGATCCATTGGCTCACGCCGTTGTCCAGGCCGGTCTTGCCGTCGAGCGAGGCCGCGACCTTCAGGCGCACCCAGGGCTGCTTGCGGACCATGCGGCTGAAGAAGCCGATGTTCAGTTCGCGCGATTCGGCCGTGCCGGGTCCGACCTCGACTTCGATACCCGCCGCGCGCAGGCGCTCGAAGCCTTGTCCCGCCACCAACGGGTTCGGGTCGGCGAGCGACGCCACGACCCGCCGCACCCCTGCCGCGATCAGCGCATCGCAGCAGGGCCCGGTGCGGCCATGGTGCGAGCAGGGTTCGAGCGTGACGTAGGCCGTGGCACCAGCAACCGAATGGCCTTGCGCCGCGGCATCGCGCAGTGCCATCACTTCAGCATGCGGGCCGCCGGCCTTTTGCGTGTGGCCCTGGCCGAGCACGCGGCCATCGGCGTCGCACAGCACGCAGCCCACGCGCGGATTCGGATCGGTCAACAGCAGCGCCGAGGTGGCCAGCTGCAACGCGGTGGCGATGTGCTGTGTGTCTTGTTTGTGAGATGGCATGGGGCCCGGCGGGAAAAATTAACAGCGGTGTCGCCGGATCATACGAGCGGCATCCGAACACGGATGAACGGCGCGCATGACTGCACGAACGCCCCCTTACGCTCGAAGCCCGATGGCGGGAAAAAAGAAGCAACTCGAGTTGCAAGCGCACAGGGAGGACATCGATACATGGCTTCATCGAAGCATTCAGGCACGGGCTTTTCGCTCGTGGAGGTACTCGTTTCCATCGTCGTGTTGAGCGTGGGCTTGCTCGGCACGATGCACATGCTGCTGGCTTCGGTGCGCACGAGCCACGAAGCCGCAACCTTCACTGCGGCAGTCAACCTTGTTCGCGAACTGTCGGAGAAGGCGCGCATGAACAAGGGCGTCGCGGCGAGCAACAGCACGGCCAATGCATACCTTGTCGAGCAGTGGGTGGCGGGCTCGGGCAACGATGTGGGTTCTATCGGCCGGATGTGTGCGGCATCGGGCGCATCCTGCGACGCGGCGCAATTGGCGGGCTGGGACATGCGCGAGTGGAAGCAGCGAATCGCCAAGGCGTTGCCCGAAGCCCGAGTCAGCGTGTGCTTCGACGAGGCGCCATGGAACGACGCAGCGGGCGAGTACGCATGGCCGTGCAGTCACACGGGCCGCAACGTGGTCGTGAAGCTCGGCTGGACGCCGCGCGTGCTCGCCGAGACGGCACCCACGCGCGCGCCACGTCTCGTGATGCAACTGATCGCGGGGCAAGCGGACGACGGCCATGCGGGTTCGTGAGCCGATGGTGCCCGCGCCACAACGCGGAGTGACGCTGGTCGAGCTGCTGGTTGCCGTGGCCATCGCGTTGGGGCTGGTGCTCGCAGCCACGGCCACATTCCTCGGCAGCAGGCAGTTGTTCAATGCCGACAATGAAGCCCATGCGGTCGAAGACTCACTGAGGTTCGCGGGCTTTGTCGTCAAGGGCATCGTGCGGCAGGCGGGCTATGCCGACTACGCACCCGACTACATCGATGCGGATGGCATGGCCGCCAGCGGAAGCAATGCCAACCTGCTCGCGTCCTCCGACGATCCCCTGGACCTGAACATCGTCGGCGCCAGCAACACGCGCGTCGGCGCCACCGGCAACGGCTACGGCCGGCACAACAGCCGGGGCGTGAATGACAGCGACTCGTTGCTCGTGCGCTTCTTCGGCCGCAGCCGCGCCGCAGGCGACGGCACCGAGCCGGACGGCACCATGGTCGATTGCATGGGCTTCGCGCAACCGGGCCCCGCTGCCGGCCGTGCGACGTCTGCAGATCGTGCCTGGAGCTTCTTCTATGTCGCCGAGGCCGCGGACGGCGAGCCCGAGCTTTATTGCAAGTACCGCAGCGACAAGAAGGGCAGCTTCAGGGCCGAGCCTTTGGCGCGTGGCATCGAGGTGTTCAAGGTCGTCTACGGCTATGACAGCAATGGCGACGGCATCCCCGAGCGCTGGCTCGACGCCATGCAGATCGAGGCGCAGGCCACCTCTGCCGCGAAGACCAACGACGAATGGCGCAAGGTGGTCGCGCTGCGCATCGGCATGGTGGCGCGCAGCGCGCGCGACAACAGCGGGCCCCGGCAGGCCGGTGAACTGCTCTATCCGCTGGGGCCCGCATTTTTCGACGTGAGCTTCAAGCCCAAGCCTGATGGCAGGCTGCGTCGCGTCGCGACCTTCACGGTCATGCTGCGCAACGTCGCGAAAGCCCCCCGGCCATGAGGCGAGCGGATCGATCCCCGCAGCGCGGTTTCTCGCTGATCGTCGTGTTGCTGATGCTGGTCGTTGTCTCGGTGCTGGGAATCGGCGCCGCGCAGGTATCGCTCGTCAACGAACGCAGCGCGCGCAACGACCGCGACACCGAGGTGGCGTTCCAGGCCGCCGAGGCCGCGCTGGTCGATGCCGAGAGCGATGTGCTGGGGCCCAACGGCAGCACGCGACAACGCCTGTGTCTTTTCAGCAGTGCGGACGTGACGGCCTTCATGGCCGGATGCGGCGGCGAAGGCGAACGCCAGGGGCTGTGTGCGCCGGGCGAGGCCGGCAGCGAGCCAGCCTGGATGACGGCCGACTTTTCTGCCGATGCGGGCAAGTCGGTGGCCTATGGCACGTTCACTGGCCAGCACTACCTCAGTGGCGATGCTGCACGCGGCTCGCGGGCCGGTGCGCTGTCCGCGAGGGCGCCACGCTACATCGTGGAGGCCCTTCGCCATCGCGGCGGGTGGCAGGCAGACCAGCTCCAGAGCGCGAGCGCCAGCGACGCCCGCTACATCTTCCGCGTCACGGCCATCGGCTACGGCATGCGCGAGGAGACGCGGGTGGTGCTGCAGACCAGTTTGTACAAACCGGCAGCCAGCGCTGGCTGCCCCTCATGAACGGCGGAACTCGCATGCGTGGTTTTCAGATTCCCGGTATCGCTGGCCTGATCCTTTGCGCCGCCGGATGCGCGCGGGCCGCCACACCTGCGTTGCCGCCAGACGCGGTTCTTCCTGACGAGCCGCTGGCCTCGCTGGCGTCGCACGCCGATCCCCATGTGGTGCTCGACCTTGCACTCAAATCCGCGAATGCCGGCGCGGCCTACCGGGGGCGCTTCGACTGGACGCAAACCTATACGGGCTACTGGGACCCGATGGGCTGCTATCTCTACGCGAGTTCCGAGGGCTATTTCAAGCGCGTGTCCAAAGCAACCAGGGGCAGCGGTGGTGCCATCGCCTGCAGTCATCAATGGAGCGGCAATCTGTTGAACTGGGCCGCGTCTTCCACCCTCGATGCGGTGCGCCTTGCATTGACCGGAGGAGATCGCGTGGTCGACGCGCCCGGCCAAACGGTGCTGCAGCGTGCGGTGCTGCCGCAGGAGTTCTATCGCAGCAGTCATTTTCCCGACAAGGCCCTGACGGGCAATCTGGACAAGCTCACGCCACTGGTCGCGGGCGGTGCCGAAGGCGTGCGCGCCACGGACACGGTTCACTTCAACAGTTGCCTGGACCGCCTGCTGATCGGTCCGACTGCCACGGGCACTTGCAGCGAACCGGGAAGCGACCAGCGATACGGACCCGGGCCCGCCAGCGCGTCCTATGCCGCGCGCGTGGAGGTCTGCACGCCTGGCGAGGCGATAGCGCGCCGTGCGCTCTGTTTCAAATACCCCAGCGGCAATCACAAGCCCATCGGGGCCATCCAGGCGTATTCGGAGCGGCTGCGCTTTTCCGTCTTCGGCTATCTGCAGGACGACGACTCCGCGCGCTACGGCGGCGTGCTGCGCGCACCCATGAAGCACACCGCTCCCAAGAAGATCGATGCCGCCTTCGACCGGGTGAACAACGTGCAGGCGGAGTGGGATGCGGACACGGGTGTCTTCAAGGCCGACCCGATGTCTTCGTCCGCTGTCCGGGACGGCGCCGCCACGTTCAGCGGCGTCATCAACGCCATCAACCGGTTCGGGCGCAGCGGCGCACGGCAGGGCATCTACAACAGGTTCGACCCTGCCGGCGAGCTTTACTACGAGTCGCTGCGTTACCTCCAGGGCAAGCCACCGACGCCGGAAGCCATCGCAGGTTTGGCTGCGGGCAACGACGCCCGCAAAGGCGGGCTCCCTGTCTACAACGACACCGATCACTGGGGTGCATTGGAGCGCACGCGGTCGACCGCTGCGAGCTGCCAGAGGAACCACATCCTGGCAATCGGTGACCTGGAAACGGACCACGACCGATCCCTGCCCGGTTTGCCCAGGGGCGGCTCGCCTGCAGATTTCGATCGCGGTTTCAACAGCGCGGACTACGAGCCGGACACGGCCTACTGGACAAGTCTCGTCGGCGCGTTCGAGAACAGGGAGGCGCTTTCCTATTTGCATCCGTCCGGGAAGACGGGCCTGGCGACCACCGGCAACAGCGGTCCGCCTGCCTTCAACTACAAAGGCGACGCGCTGCTCACGTCGCGCAGCATCGCGGCTGCCGACACGGGAGCCGACTGGGGCTCGTTCGGCATGGCGGGCCTTGCGTATTGGGCACGCACGCAGCGGATTCGCAGCGATCTTCCGGGCGCTCGGGTGCAGACCTTCGCCATTGACCTGGGGCAGGGGGGCGACGGTGCGGTCCGGCAGAAACAGCGCGGCAGCGCGTTCTACCTTGCCGCCAAGTACGGAGGCTTCGAGGACAGCAACGACGATGGCAATCCGTTCCGGGCGGCCGATGGTGTCGGGCGGCCGGACGTGATCGGCAACGCCGAATGGGCCGACGGCCTCGATGCGGACGGGCAACCGACACCCTCGAACTATTTCATGGCGAGCGACCCGCGGCAGATGGCGTCGGCGATCCGCAGAGTTTTCCAGCAGGCCGCCGCGCCATCGGGCCGCGGCGTGACGAGCGGCGCGATGTCATCGGACCGGCTCACGCAGGCGGGCGCCAGTGTCTATCTCGCGCAGTCCGGCGGGCGGCGGTGGGCGGGCACGCTGCTGTCGTATCCACTGGCCCACGATGCGGCTACAGGCAACGTGCAGCGCGGCGAGCGGCCCGACTGGGACGCTGGTGCCCTGCTGACCGGCCGAGCGATGGCACAGCCAGCGGTGGCTGCGCGCGATCCGGCCAGCAGGCGGATCTTCAGCCTCTCGACGGGCGGAACAGGCGTGTCGTTTGAATGGGCGGCGCTCGATACGACCCTTCGTGCTCACCTGAGCGCGACGCCCTATGCCGAGCCTGCTGCATCGGACGCCCTGGGGCCCGAGCGACTGGCCTATCTGCGGGGAGATCGGCGCAAGGAGCTGTCGATTCCGGATGGCGTGTTCCGGGTTCGCGATTCGGTCATGGGCGACATCGCCCATTCCATCCCCTTGTTCGTGGGTGCGCGGCAAGGCCGGCAGGCGGCGGTGTATGTCGGCGTCAACGACGGCATGCTGCATGCGTTCTCGGCTCGAACCGGCGAGGAATTGTTTGCCTATGTGCCCCGCAGTTTGTTTCCCAAGCTGGCGGCCTACACCTCGCCGGACTACATCCATCAAAGCCAGGCCGACGGCTCGCCGATGGTCGGCGAAGCGCTGACGGCCCATGGCGCGCAGAGGACCGTGCTGGTCTCCGGCACCGGCGGCGGGGCCACCGGTGTCTTCGCACTCGATGTGACCGACCCTTCGGCTTTTTCCGCGAACAAGGTGATGTGGGAGTTCAGCGGTGCGGATGACGCGGACATGGGCCATTTGACGCAGGCACCGCGCGTTCTGAAGTTCCGCACCTCGGCGGCGACCCGTGGGGGCGCGGCCACCTACGGCTGGTTTGCCGTTGTGCCTTCGGGGTTCAACAACGCCCATCCCGAGAAGCGCGCCGCGCTGTTCCTGCTCTCGTTGGACAAACCTGTCGGCGCCGCGTGGGCGCGGGGCGTCAACTATCACAAGATCGTTCTGCCTCGTCCAGCCGACAACACCATCGTGAACGCACTGAGCGTGCCGGGCGACTATGCGGCTGCGGATGGCGCCACGCGCTTCCTCTATGCCGGCGACACCCAGGGCAACCTGTGGAAGTTCGACTTCACTGGCAACGCGCCGTGGAGCGAGGGCAACGCATTGGGGCTCAAGGGCCGTCCCCTGATGGTTGCGATGGGCGAGGGCGATGCGGTTGCCAGGCGCCAGCCGATCACCGTGCAGCCGGAGGTCGGCGTGGGGCCGGATGGTGACGCCATCGTGCTCTTCGGCACCGGGAAGTTCGCGAGCCCGGAAGACCTGGCTCGCTCGAACCACGGGCTGCAGACCATGTACGCCGTGTACGACAACGGCACCCCTGTTCCGGCCGGTGCTGCGCGCACGCAGCTTCAATCGCGCAAGACGGATGTTGCGACAGGGGGAATGCTTGCGTCCATCACCGGCGATGCGTTCGTGTACGGCGCCTTCGACCGCAAGACGACCAGCCGGCGCGGCTGGTACTTCGATCTGCCGGCTTCACCCGATCGAGGCGAGCGGCTGGTGTCCAGGCCGCTGCTGAGCGATGGCCATCTGTTTTTCAACACGCTGATACCCAAGGCGAGCCTGTGTGGCGGCGACGGTGGCGGGCGCAGTTGCGCCGTGAACGCGATGACCGGACTCTCGAAGGGCGGCACTTGCGAGCCTTCGGACACGGGCCTGCCGGGCACAGCGCACCTGGTGCAGTTGGGCGAGGCGACCTACAGCGCGACCGACTCTTTCGGTCGCCGGCCGGCAACACGGCGGCTGTCTGTCGTCAGGCTGGGCGCTCGGGGCGGTGTCTCGACTGCGCGGCCTGTCGTCGATGACGGCAAGGGGGCGCAAGTCGCGGGGCGCCTCAATTGGCGGCAGGTCATCGACTACCAGGGAGCAAAGAAAAAATGAGCGCAACGGCATCGCGCCATCGCGGGTTCACGTTGATCGAGGTCATGATCGTGCTCGCCATCGTTGCCATCCTGGCGGCCATTTCCTATCCGTCGTACATGGACTTCGTGCGCAAGAGTTGGCACAGCGAAGCACGGTCCGCGCTGATGCAGCAGATGCAGCACCAGGAGCGCCACTTCACCCAGGTCGGTCGTTACCGCGCCTACGAAGGCGATTCGGGCGACAGCGGAGCGGGTGGCAAATACACCGTCGAAAGCAGCAATTGCGAGGGGCACGGCAACATCGAAAGCTGTGTCCGGCTCACAGCGAACCTGAAGGCCGGCTTCTCCGATCCACAGGTCGGCAAGTTCTGGATCGACAGCAAGGGCGGCAAAGGGTGCGATGGCCTGCCGCGCGGCAGGTGCTGGCAATGAAGGCGTTCTTGCGCAGTGCGAAGCACGCGAGCGGCTTCACGCTGGTCGAGTTGATGGTGGTCGTGGCCATCGTCGCAGTGCTGGCGACCATCGGCGTGCCGAGCTTTCGCGATCTGCTGCTCAATCAGCGTCTGGCGGCGGCCGCGCAGGGCTTCAATTCCGCGTTGAGTCTGGCGCGCATGGAGGCCATCCAGCGTTCGCAGAGTGTCAGGGTGCTTGCGCTGGCGGGCAATGACTGGGCCAGTGGCTGGTCTGTGCTGACCGGGCCGGAGTCTTCGCTTCAGGCATTGCGAAGTTTCGAGCGGTTGCCGGAGGGCGTGAGCGTCGATGCAGCGCTCGGAGATGGATTCGCGCAAGGCTTGCGCTATGACAGCAACGGATTTTCTCGTCGGGCATCCAGCGGGGCCTTTGGTGCCGGATGTCTTACGCTGAAGGCGGAGACTGGCCGCCGGGCATCGATCATCGTGTCGGGATCGGGCCGGGCAAGGGTTTGCGATCCGGATCGGCGAGGAGATTGCGGCACCGGTGCGTGCGGCAGAGGAAGCACGTGGGAGGAAGAAGGCGCGTGAAGCAACCCAGTGCGGGCCGGCTCAGATGTCCCGCAGCAACTGTCTGAACTCGTCCACGTCCTCGAAGCTGCGGTACACCGAGGCAAAGCGCACGTAGGCCACCTTGTCCATGCGCTTGAGTTCGCGCATCACGAGCTCGCCGACCTTGGTCGAGTCGATCTCGCGCAGGCCGCTGGCCAGCAGTTTCTGTTCGATGCGCAGCAGGGCGTTGTCGATCTGCTCGATGCTCACCGGCCGTTTGCGCAGCGCCAGCATCATCGAGGCGCGCACCTTGCTCGAATCGAAATCGGCGCGGCTGCCGTCCTTCTTGACGACAACCGGAAAATTGACGTCGGGCCGTTCGTAGGTGGTGAAGCGCTTGTCGCAGGCGCTGCACTGGCGGCGCCTGCGGACGAAGTCGGCATCTTCCGATACACGGGTCTCGACGACCTGCGTTTCAAGGTGACCGCAAAAAGGGCACTTCATGCGGCCATCACGATGCCTGGAGCAGCTTCGGGGTTCAGCGGTAGACCGGGAACCGGCTCGTCAGCGCGTGCACCTTGGCACGCACCGCGTCGATGTTCGCCGCGTCGCGCGGGTTCTCGAGCACGTCGGCGATCAGGTTCGCGGTGGCGCGGGCCTCTTCGTCCTTGAAGCCGCGTGTGGTCATGGCGGGGGTGCCGATGCGCACGCCGCTGGTGACCATCGGCTTTTCAGGGTCGTTGGGGATCGCGTTCTTGTTGATCGTCATGTGGGCGCTGCCCAGCACCGCTTCGGCTTCCTTGCCGGTGATGCCCTTGGCGCGCAGGTCGACCAGCATCAGGTGGCTTTCGGTGCGTCCGCTCACGATGCGCAGGCCGCGCTGGGTGAGGGTGTCGGCCACGATCTGGGCGTTCTTGACCACCTGTTGCTGGTAGGTCTTGAACTCGGGCGCCATCGCTTCCTTGAACGCAACGGCCTTGGCGGCAATCACGTGCATCAGCGGGCCGCCTTGCAGGCCGGGGAAGATCGCGCTGTTGATGGCTTTCTCGTGCTGCGACTTCATCAGGATGATGCCGCCGCGCGGGCCGCGCAGGCTCTTGTGCGTGGTCGAGGTGACGATGTCGGCGTGCGGCACCGGGTTCGGGTACACGCCTGCGGCCACGAGGCCGGCGTAGTGGGCAATGTCGACCATGAAGATCGCGCCCACGTCCTTGGCCACCTTGGCGAAGCGCTCGAAGTCGATGCGCAGCGAGTAGGCCGAGGCGCCCGCGATGATCAGCTTGGGCATGTGCTCATGCGCCTTGCGTTCCATCGCGTCGTAGTCGATGGCTTCGTTGGCATCCAGGCCATAGCTCACGACGTTGAACCACTTGCCGCTCATGTTCAGGGGCATGCCGTGGGTCAGGTGGCCGCCTTCGGCCAGGCTCATGCCCATGATGGTGTCGCCGGGCTTCAGGAAGGCCAGCATCACGGCTTCATTGGCCGAGGCGCCGCAATGCGGCTGCACGTTGGCGGCTTCGGCGCCGAAGATCTGCTTGATGCGGTCGATGGCCAGTTGCTCGGCCACGTCGACGTGCTCGCAACCGCCGTAGTAGCGCTTGCCCGGGTAGCCTTCGGCGTACTTGTTGGTGAGCTGCGAGCCTTGGGCGGCCATGACGGCGGGCGAGGCGTAGTTCTCGCTGGCGATCAGCTCGATGTGATGTTCCTGGCGCGCGTTTTCGGCTTGAATCGCAGCCCAGATTTCGGGATCGGTCTGTTCGACCAGGATATTGCGTTGGTACATGGCAGTCCTTTGAAGACGAGGTCCTTGTTCAACCAAACAAGGGCTGCCCAGGCGAACGGCTGAACGCCTGTTGTGGTCAGGCGGCACGCTTCCCAGTGGTATTCCACGTCAGCGCGTGACACCTGTTGAGGGTGCTGCGCCTATCGCCAGTCGCGTACCGGCCGAGTGTAGCTCACACCCGGCCGCAAGGCCTTCAGGAAACGGCGGAAAGCAGGGCGACCTTGGCAGGCTCCGAGCCTTCTTCCGGCTTGGCCGGAGCCACCACCGGCATCGGCTGGGCGCGCACGCCCGGCGGCGTGACCGACGGCGCGCGGCCATTGGCCACTTGCAGCAGGCGTTCATGCTCGGCCATCACCTTGCTGGCGTAGCCGCCGTCGTCCTCGAGGTTGGCTGCGCCGACGTAGTAGCGCAGGCCGCCTTCGAGCGAGCCGGCACGGGCGATGCATTCCTGCAACACCTTCACACCGACGCGCATGTTGGTCACCGGGTCGAAGGCGGTGAGCGTGCCGCCCGCGCTTTCGTACTTGTCGCCGTGCACGCGAGTCATGACCTGCATCAGGCCTTGCGCGCCCACCTGGCTCTGCGCGAAGGGGTTGAAGCTGGATTCGACGGCCATGATCGCGAGGATCAGCGTCGGGTCGATCTTCGTGCGCTTGCCGATGCCATAGGCCTCGGCGACCAGCACGCTGAGCGGCTCGGCGGCCACGCGGTACTTCTTGCTCAGCCAGTAGGCCACCGCAGCTTGCTGCTTGGGCAGCTCGCTGGGGCTCGCGGCCGTGGTGCGCTCGATGGCGGTGGGCTCGAGGTCGGTGGCTTCAGGCGCAGGCTTGCGCGACTGCAGCCAGCCCATCAATTGTTCCTCGCCGGTCTTGCGCAGATCGGGCCGCGCCACGAGGGCGAGGGCCGCGAACACGATGGCCAGACCGACCAGTGCAAACCCGTTATGGGTGATTTCAAAAAAGCCGTCTGCCACATCGGACACAAAGGTCCTTAGCCCGCGGGCTGTGGCATCAAACGCCTTGTTCATCGCTCTTCCTTTCTGTGCGGCACCCGAACCGCAACGCCTGGGACAGGCGAGGGATGAAGGCAACGGCGCTTGGATTGGTACGAATCAGGTTCCGCGCATGGAAGGAGGGTTAGGAGCGCGGTGACCTGATCAAGCCGGGGGAGTTCGGCAGCGGATTCAGGGGAGGCCCTGCTGCGTCTGGCAGCGAAGGCAGGCGGATTCTAGCGTGGCTAAATACCCGGTCAAGCATAATGAATCTGTTTCTTATGCTAATAGTTGTTTAAAAAATGGACCGTGACTGAGGTGTTTTGGCTTAGGGGAAAGCCCTGAAAAGATTCGATTTGCAATGCGAGGGTGCGGCACCTAATCTGAACAGGCCTGAGGTTTCAGGCGCTTTTCCGAGGTCCGGCAGCCGGAGGTGCAAGTCAAAGGCTCGAACGACCGAGGATCCACGGTGGCAATCTCTTGCTGCCAGCACGACAGGAACCATTGACTTCCAGTCGCGCGAATCGATGGCATGGGTCTTATGCCCGCCATCAAGCCCGGTGATGAGGCACTCAGTCGAATCACCGGGCTTTCTTGTTTCTGCATTCCCACCTGTTTGCGGCACACTCCGGCGATGGACGTAGCTTCGATCAAACAAAACAAATGGGTGCGACGTGGGATCGTCGCGGTGCTGGTTCTGCTGGCCTTCTGGGTCATTGCCTGGCTGGCGGTGCCCCCGATAGCCAAGAGTCAGATCCAGAAAATTGCGAGCGAGAAGCTCGGCAGGCAGGTCACGGTCGGCAAGATCGACTTCAAGCCCTGGACGCTCGAACTCACGCTGAACGACCTGCGCATTGCCACCGCCGACGGCAGCAAGTCGCAAGTGGCCATCCAGCGCATCTACGCGGACGGCGAGCTGCAATCGATCTTCCGCCTGGCGCCGGTGATCGACGCGGTCACGATCGACGGCCCCGCCATCCTGCTCACGCACCAGGCCGACGGCAAGTACGACATCGACGACATCCTGGCCAAGCTGTCGGCCGGCCCGCCGCCCGACCCCAACGCCAAGCCGGCGCGCTTTGCCATCTACAACATTGCGATCAATGGCGGCTCGGTCGATTTCGACGACCAGACCGTCAAGCGCAAGCACGAGCTGCGCGACTTCGTGCTCAAGGTTCCTTTCCTGAGCAACCTGGCCTCCAAGCGCGACGTCAACACCGAGCCCAAGCTGGCCTTCACGCTGAATGGCAGCAAGTTCGATTCGGCTGCTTTCACGACGCCCTTTTCGGACAACCGCAAGACCGACGCCCATGTGCAGTTCAAGGGCCTCGACCTGGTGCCGTACCTCGGCTACATCCCCGGTGGCCTGCCGGTGCGCTTGCAGGCAGGCAGCCTGGATGCCGACCTGAAGATCGGTTTCGAGCAGGGCGCTGCAACGGGCCTGAAGATCACCGGCACCGTCGAGGCGCACACCACCAAGGTGGCCGATGCGCGCGGTCGTGACCTGCTGGGCTTCGAGTCGCTCAAGCTGGCGCTGGCCGATGTGCGGCCGCTGGAGTCGGTGTTCCATCTGAGCGAGATCGCGCTGGTCAACCCGCAATTGGCGGTCGCCCGCGACGCGGCCGGCCAGCTCAACCTGCTGTCCACCGACCCGGCCACCGGAGCGACCGAAAAAGCGGCGCCTTTGCCCACTGCCGCAGCCAGCGCGCCCGCCGGCAAGCCCGCCGAAAAGCCCGTGCTGAAGGTACAGGTCGACAAGGTCGCCCTGAGCGGCGGGCGCATCGGCTGGCGCGACGAAACCGTCAAGCCCACGGCGGCTGTCGATCTGACCGAGCTCGGTGTTGACGTCACCGGCGTCACCTGGCCGATGGAAAAGCCGGCCCAGTTCAACGGCAGCACTGCCATCGCCGGCGCCAGCCTCAAGTTCAAGGGCAGCGCGACCGACAAGGTGGCCGATGTGCAGACCGAGGTCGATGCGCTGCCGCTGTCGCTGGCTGCACCTTATCTGGCGCAAAGCCTGGAGCCCACGCTGGACGGCAAGCTCAGCGGCCAGATCGACATTGCCTGGGCCCAGCCTGAGCTCAAGTTCAAGGCGCGCCGCCTGTCTGCCGACGGGCTGGCGCTGACCCAGGCCAAGACCGCGCTGGCCAGCGTCGGCCGCTTCGAGCTGGTCGACGCCGAAGTCGACATGACGAAGCACACGTTGAATGTGGCCTCGTTCACCGCGACCAACCCCAAGGTGCGCATCGAGCGCGACAACGAAAAGCGCTGGATGTTCGAGCACTGGCTCAAGACGCCCGCTGGTGGCGGCGCCAAGGAAGCCGAAGCCAAGGTGGCCGCGCCCAAGCCCGCTGCCGCACAAGCGGCGCAGCCCGGCGCCAACACCAAGCCGTGGGCGCTGACCATCGGCACCCTGGCGGTCGACAACGGCAGCCTCTCCTATTCAGACAAGGCGAGCGCGACGCCGGTGGCGGTCGAGATCACGGCCTTCAAGCTCAACGCCCAGAAAATCGCGCCGGACACCAACACGGTTTCGCCGCTGCAGGTGTCGGGGCGCATCGGTTCCGCGGGCCGCTCGGCCGATCCGGGGCGCTTCGACTACAAGGGTAACCTCGTGCTGAAGCCGCTGGCGGCTGAAGGACGTCTGGAGATTGCGTCCTTCCCCGCCCACGCCTTCAAGGCCTACTACGCCGACGCGCTCAACGTCGACATCCGCCGCGCCTTTGCGAGCTTTCGCGGCACGGTGCGCTATGCGACCACCCCGGCGGGCATGAGCGTTAAGCTGGCCGGCGATACCGCGCTCGACGACTTCCGCGCCAACAGCGTTTCGCTGACCCAGTCGCCCGGCTTCGACCGCAACAACAACCAATTGTTGAGCTGGAAGACCCTGAGCCTGCGCGGCCTGCAGGTCAGCATGGCGCCCAACGCCGCGCCGGCTGTGGACGTGCGAGAAACCACGCTGACCGACTTCTTCGCCCGCGTGATCGTCGACCCCACCGGCCGGCTCAACCTGCTGAACCTGACCAAGAAGGGCGAGGCCGAAGCCAACGCCGCTGCAGCAGCCGCTGGCCAAGCCAGCACCCGCAAGGGCCCAGGCGGCACCACCACCACGACCCGCGCGGCGCCGCCGAAGGCGACGTCGGGCGGCGCGCCGGTGTCGGCCGAAGCCATGGTCGGCGGCGCACCCGAGCCCGCCAAGCCTGTGGCGGCCGCTGCGCCGGTTGCCACGGCGCAGGTCGCCGACACGGGCCTCGCACCGGTCATCAACTTCGGCCCGATGAGCCTGGTCAACGGCAAGATCGACTTCACCGACCTGTTCGTCAAGCCCAACTACTCGGCCGATCTCAGCGAGCTGACCGGCAAGCTCAGCTCGTTCTCGTCGAATCCGCCGAAGGGCGAGGGCGGCCGGCCCGCGCTGGCGGACCTCGAACTGCGCGGCAAGGCGCAGCAGACGGCGGCGCTGGAAATCACCGGCAAACTCAATCCGCTGGTCAAGCCGATCGAACTCGACATCACCGCCAAGATGCGTGACCTCGACCTGGCGCCGCTGTCGCCGTACTCGGTGCGCTACGCCGGCCACGGCATCGAGCGCGGCAAGATGAGCATGGACGTCAACTACAAGGTGGCGGCCGATGGCCAACTGACAGCCACCAACAAGCTGGTGCTCAACCAGCTGCAGTTCGGCGATGAAGTCGCTGGCTCCACCAACAGCCTGCCGGTGAAACTGGCCGTGGCGCTGCTGGCCGATCGCAACGGTGTGATCGACGTCGACCTGCCGCTCAGCGGCTCGCTCAACGACCCGCAGTTCAGCGTCGGCCCGCTGATCTGGAAGGCCGTGGTCAACCTGATCGTCAAAGCAGTCACGGCGCCGTTCAGCCTGCTCACGGGCGGGCTGGGCGGCGGCAGCGGCGAATCGAGCGCCATCACCTTCGAGCCCGGCAGTTCGACGCTCAGCACCACGGCCAAGGAAAGCCTGGACAAGGTCGTGAAGGCCCTGACCGACCGGCCCACCTTGCAGATGACCGTGGTCGGTACCTCCAGCCTCGAAAAAGAACGCGACGCCTACCAGCGCCAGCGACTGCGCCAGCTCACGCTGGCCGAGAAGCGCCGCGTCGCGGTGCGCGGCGGCCAGACCGGCACCGACGTGCCGCCGGTCACCGATGCCGAGTACCCCGATCTGCTGACCGCCGTCTACAAGCGCGCCGACATCACCAAGCCGCGCAACATGGTCGGCCTTGCCAAGGACTTGCCCGTCAAGGAAATGGAAAACCTGTTGCTCGCGAGCGTGCCGGTCGACGAAGAGTCGATGCGGCAACTCGCGGTCGAACGCGGCGCTGCCGTGCGCGACTACCTGCTCGCGCAGAAGCTGCCGAGCGAACGTTTGTTCCTGGGTGCTGTGCGCACCACGGCCAGCGGCTCCGACTGGAAGCCGGGCGCCGAGCTCAGCCTGACCATGAAGTGAAGGGCGGGGACTTGGTTTTTTCCTTCAGCTTGCTATATATGTAGTCCGTTAACCTCTACGCCCACGACCCCGCGTTCGCCGCCGTTCCACAACGGAATTCGGCGGTCAACCGCAAGTGGGTGAAAATGTCGATGCGCGCCGGCCTTTGCCGGCGCCTTCGCTTTCTCTACTAAGACAACGATTTCGCGCAGTGACCTCTACTTCTTCCAAGCCCAACGACCTTCAGGCCCTCGACACGCTCACCGGCGGCGCCTTCACCGCGCCGACCTCCGGCGAGCGTTCCGCGCGCATCCGCGACTGGCTCGCGGGCAACCCCGCGCCCGAGCAAATGCAGGAAGTCTTCAAGGAGCTGAGCGGTCGCGACAAGGGCGCCGCGCGCCTGCTGCGCGAAAAGCTCGATGAGCTCAAGCGCGCCAAGGGCCAGGAAGCCATGGCTGCGGAATGGTCGCAAAAGGCCGAAGGGCTGCTGGGCCAGTCCAAGCTCAACATCGCCGACGCCCTGGCTTGGCAGCGTGACGCTGCCAAGGCCGGCGCACCGCTGTCGCGTGAACCGCTGGCCGGGCTGAAGCTCAAGCTGGCCGAGCGCGTCAAGGGTATCGAAGACCTGCAACACCGTGCCCAGGTGCACCGCGAAGCCGCCGTGCTGCTGGCGCAGCGCTTTGAAGTGCTGTCCACCAAGGGCTGGCAGGACGCCCAGGCGGCCGAGGAATCGCTGCGCGCCGACGTCGTTCACTGGCAGCAGCAGGCGACGGAAATCACCTCCGACGCCAACTGGAACAGCCTGGACGCCAAGTTCGCGCCGCAGCTCGAATCGTCGAAGTCGCAACTGCTGGTGGTGTCCGATGCCTTCCATGGCGCGCTGGCGCTGGCAATTGCCGCTGCTGCCGATGCCGCAGCCCCGCTGCCGCCCGTGCCCGTGTGGGCCGACGAGCTGCGCGCCGCGCGTGGCGAAGTCGTGGCACCCAAGGCCGCCGCACCCGCACGGCCCGCAGCACCCAAGGTCGACCCGGCCGTGCGCGCTGCTGCGCAAGACGCCGTGCAAGCCGCCCTCGCCAAGCTCGAACAGGAAACCGCCGAAGGCCACGGCAAGGCCAGCGCCGGCGCGGCCGCCGCCCTGCGTGCTGTGCTCAAGGAGCACGGCAAGCTGGTCGAGGCCGCGCTGGAAGCCCGCGTGCATGCCGCGCTGGTGGCCGCCGGCGAACTCGAAGGCTGGCAGCGCTGGAGCGCCGACAAGGTCCGCGAAGACCTCGTCGCCAAGGCCGAAGGCCTGCTCAAGCGGCCTGAAGGCCAGGCCCTCGGCGGCCGCAAGATGCAGGAAACCCTGCGCGCGCTGCGCGACCAATGGAAGCAGTCCGATCAAGGCGGCGTGCCGAACCACGCGCTCTGGAAGCGCTTCGACGAAGCCTGCAACGAAGCCCACAAAGTGGTCGAGGCCTGGCTCGAAAAGGTTCGCGCCGACGCTGCCGAGCACCGCGCGCATCGCGTGGCGCTGATCGAAGAGGTCAAGGCCTGGGCTGCAGAGCATGCCGGCGCCTCCGACCTGAAGGCACACAACCGCGCGCTGCACCAGTTCGCCGACCGCTGGCGCGATGGCGGCCATGTGGGCGAGAAGGTGTTTGCCGAACTGCAGCCCCTGTGGAACGAAGCTTTCGGTGCCGCCCGTGCACCCTTCGAGACCGCGCAGAAGGCCAGCGTCGAACGCCGCCAGGCCATGATCGCCGAGGCCGTCGAACTCGGCGCCCAGCCGATGCTGCGCATCGACGCCGTCAAGGCGCTGCAGCAGCGCTGGCAGGCCGAGGCGCAAGGTGTGCCGCTCGACCGCCGCCATGAACAGAAGATGTGGGACGCCTTCCGTGCGCCCATCGACGAAGCCTTCAACCGCAAGACCGCCGAGCGCGAAAAGGCGTCGTCCGCAATGAGCGAGCACGACCGCCATGTGCTCGACGCGTCCAAGGCGCTCGATGCCGCCAACGCCGGCGGCGACGTGCAGAAGATTCGCGCTGCCATCGCCCGCCTCGAAGGTGCACTGCGCGGCGAGGCACCGTCTCCGGCGCCGAAGGCCGAGCAGCGCGCAGCGGCGACCAGCGATGGTCCGTCCGTGGGCGCAACCGACGTGGTCGCGCCCGGCCAGGCCGCTGCCGAGTTTGGCGAAAGCGCCGAGCAGGCACCGAGCCCGAGCGATGCGCAAGCATCGCCGGCCGCCCATGCCGACGCTGCGCAAGCTGCTGCACCTGATCTCGTGGCCCCCGCTGACGGCGCCGATGCCTCGGCACGCTCGGACAGCGAGGCGCACGACGCTGGCGAAGCCGCTGCGGTCGAAAGCCCGGCCCCGGCTGCCGCACCCAAGGCGCCCCCCAAGCCTGTCGTGGCCATGCGTGGCGACGATCGTCCCAGCAGCAAGAAGAACGAGGCCGCACCGGCTGCCCGTGGTGGCCCTGGCGGTCGTTTCGGCGACCGGCGCGACGGTGGCCGGCCCGGTCCGGGCGGCCCGGGTCGTCCTGGTGGCGATCGCGGTGCACCTCGCTCCGATGCGCGCGGTGATCGTGGCGGTCCCGGCGGCCCCGGCGGGCGCTTCGGTGACCGTCCGCCGCAATTCGAGGATCGCGGCCCGCGTCTGGGCGATGCAGCCTTCCGCGCGCAGCGCGAAGCGCTCGAGCGCGCCGACATGGCGCTGCGCAAGCTGGCCGCACAGGCCCACGGCGAGGCATTGACCCAAGTGCTGGGCGCGTGGGAGCAGCGCGACGCAGCGCGCCTGCCGAGCGTTCAAGAACTCGGTCGCGCGGTTTCGCCCGTTGTGCGCAGCGGCTGGTCGCAGGCCATCGGGTCTGCGCCGACCGCCGCCGCGAGCGATGCCGCCGAAGCGCTGCTGCGCCTCGAAATGGCCGCTGAAGTGCCAACGCCCGCCGAGCAACTCGACGCGCGCCGTGCACTGCAGCTCAAGCTGCTGACGAAGCGTGGCGATCCGGCGCCGGCTCAGACCTGGGGTCAGGACGCCGGCAAGGTGCTGGCTGCGGCGCACGACGCCAGCAGCGCACGCCGCCTGCAGAACGCGCTGAAGGCTCTGCTGCGCAAGTAAGGCCTGGCTGAGAGCCGCCATGCAAAAGGCGCCCCGCGGGGCGCCTTTTGTTTTGGGGTGCACAGGCCTGCGGTTGGCGTCAGACCTTTTCGCCGATCACCGGCGTCTGCACTGCCGCGGCTTGCTCGGCGGCGTAGCCGCTGGCGATCCGCCGCCGCATGAACAGCCCGCCGATGCCCAGCAGCAGCGCGATGCTGCCGACGATCAGCGTGCCCTTGTCCGTGGCGCTCGATGCCGCAGCCTTGTCCTTGACTTCCATGATCTGCTGCACGTCGGCCAGCGAGACCACCGGCTGGCCTTTGAGCTTGACCTCGTACACGAGGTTGTTGTCTGAGGGATCGAGGCGAACATCGACAGCCTCGTCGATCAGCGGTTCGAGCTTTCTGCGGCCCACCGCATAGTCCACGCGCCATTTCTCGGTGCTGCCGTCGGCCAGCTTGGCATCGAGCACGAAATAGTGGCGCGTGGTGCTGCCGCCGCGGCGACGCTTGGTGGTTTCGGTGATCTCGCTGCCGCTGACGATCGTGCCGCTCTTGGCAACGAGGTCTTCCACCGCCGTGCCATGCGTGTCGGCGCCGGCCTTGAATTGCGCATACGCCGCCCACCCCAGGATGACGATGCCGAACAGCAGTGCGATCCACGCCTTGCCCGTGAGCTGATAGAACCAATCCCTCATGTTTTTACCTTTTTTGCCGAGTTGATAACCGGTCAATGGTAAGGGTTGAGTTGCTATCGTTTGAATAGCGGGAAATTCAGGCTGGACGTGCGTTCAGGGCCTTTTAGGTAGAAAGAATTCATCAAAAAGCGCGAGCACTTCAGGGAAGTCGCGGCCGAAATTCGCGCGGTTCACGAAGTAGGCCTCGCACGCCACCGCGAAGAACTCGCTGAGCGATGTCGCGCCGTAGGCGTCGAGCCAGGGCGGCTCGGCGCCGAAGCGGTCCGCCAGGATTGTTTTTTCGCGAAACCCTTCGTAGGCGGGCTTCAGCACGGCCAGCCAAGCGGCACGGGCTTCGCGCGCGCTGCGCCGGCCTGCAAAGCCGGACGGCAAGGGCGGACAGCCATTGGCGTCGCCGCCGCGCATGTCGATCTTGTGGGCGAACTCGTGGATCACGACGTTGTAGCCGCGCTCGCTGGTGACGCTGCTTGCGAGCACGTCGTCCCAGCTCAGCATCACCGGGCCGCGGTCCATGGCTTCGCCGGCCACGACCTCGTTGTACTCGTGCACCACCTGGGCGTCATCGACGAACTTGCGCTTGGCCACGACCTCGGACCGGTGCACGACGATGCCGACGAAATCGTCGTACCAGTTCAGGCCGCCCTTGAGGTGCAGCACGGGTAGCACGGCCTGGGCCGCGATGGCCAGCGCCACTTCGTTGGTGATGGTGAAGCCCTTCGCGCCATGGAATTCCTTGTCGCGCAGGAACTCGGCGCAAAGCTGCCGCAGCCGCTGTTGTTCGGCGACAGGCCGGTCACCCAGGAAGGCGTAGCGCTTGAGCGCGGATTGCCAGGCGGCTTCGGGAATCGGGGGCAGGGCGCGGAGCCGGCGCAGCCACTTGAACATCGGCTGTTGACGCGACGGGCGCTGCTAGCGCAGGTCGACGCGTTGCGCGCCGGCGGTGGACAGGCAAAGCAGTTGCGCGCGCGGTGGATGGGCGGCCGCATCCCAGTCGCTCAGCACAACGCGGCGCAGGCCATGGCCCAGGTCGTGATCGGCGGGACGGTGCGTGTGGCCGTGCACCAGCGTGTGCGCACCGGACTGTTGCAGCCACTGGCGCGCTGCAGCCGTGTCGACATCGGCCCAGACCATCGACGGATCGCGCTTGCGGTCTTCGCTCTGCACGCGCATGGAGCGCGCGAGCGCGCGGCGCTCTTGCAGCGGCCGGGCGAGGAACGCGGCTTGCCATTCAGGCGTGCGAACCTGCGCGCGGAACTTGAGGTATTCGGTGTCCTCGAGGCAGAGGATGTCGCCATGGCTCAGCAGCCAGCGCTGGCCGTGCAGCACCAGCACCGTGGGGTCGTCGAGCAGCGTGAAGCCGCACTGGGCGGCAAGCGCCGGGCCGACGAGAAAGTCGCGGTTGCCATGCATGAAGAACACCGGCAGCCGCTGCGCCGTGCGGCGCAGCAACTCGGCGCACTGGGCCTCGAAGCCGGGCTGGGCGGCGGCATCGTCGCCCACCCAGACCTCGAACAGGTCGCCCAGGATGATCAGCGCATCGGCCGGCGTGGTCTGCAAATAGCCCTGCCAGGCCTCGAAGGTGGCGGGCTCGCCGGCCTGCAGGTGCAGGTCGGAGATCAGGTCGACGGTGCGCCACGCGGGTGGCGCCACCAGCTCGGTAAAAGCCGGGTTCGCCACAGTGGTCATGCCGCGTCGCGCCTGCTCGTCATTCAGCGATGACAACGGCCTTTTCGAGCACCACGTCTTCGAGCGGCACGTCGTCGTGGAAGCCCTTGCGGCCCGTCTTCACGGCCTTGATCTTGTCGACCACGTCGGTGCCGTTGATCACCTTGCCGAACACGGCATAGCCCCAGCCCTGGGCCGAAGGCGCCGTGTGGTTCAGGAAGCCGTTGTCCGACACGTTGATGAAGAACTGCGCGGTGGCCGAGTGGGGCGCGCTGGTGCGGGCCATGGCGACGGTGTAGTTGTCGTTCTTCAGGCCGTTGTTGGCTTCGTTCTGGATCTCGGCGCCGCTGGGCTTTTGCTTCATGCCGGGCTCGAAACCGCCACCTTGCACCATGAAGCCGGGGATCACGCGGTGGAACACCGTGTTGTCGTAGTGGCCTTGCTTGGCGTACGCGATGAAGTTCTCGGCCGACTTCGGTGCCTTCTTGGCGTCGAGTTCGAGCGTGATCACGCCGTAGTTCTTGATGTGCAGTTCGACTTGGGGGTTGCTCATGGGTATGACTCCTTCTTCGGAAACGGATTACTTCGCCAGCAGCGTGGCGGACTTGATGGTGATGGTTTCGACGGGCACGTTCTGCATGCCGCCCTTGTTGGCGGTCTGCACGGCGCGGATCTTGTCGACCACGTCGGTGCCGGCAACGACCTTGCCGAACACGGTGTAGCCGTAGCCATCGGGGTTGGGGGCGTTCAGCGAGTCGTTGTTCTTCACGTTGATGAAGAACTGCGAGGTGGCCGAATCGGGGTTGCCGGTGCGGGCCATGGCGACCGTGTACTTGTCGTTCTTCAGGCCGTTGCTCGCTTCGAGCGGAATGGGCGCGCGCGTGGGCTTTTGCTGCATGTCGGCCGTGAAGCCGCCGCCCTGGATCATGAAGCCGTCGATCACGCGGTGGAACACCGTGCCGTCGTAGTGCTTGTCCTTGACGTACTGCAGGAAGTTCTCGACCGACTTGGGCGCCTTGGCCGCGTCGAGTTCGATCACGATGTCGCCGGCCGAGGTGGCGAGCTTGACGCGCGGCGAAGCGGCTTGCGCGTAGCCGGTGGCGGCAAAGGTCAATGCGGCGGCGAGCACGAGTGCGCTGCGGCGGCTGAAGCGGCTGAACGGGGTGGGGGCGTGGATCGTCAAGTGATGCTCCGGGTGCGAATGAGGGAGGGCATGGCCTGTGCAGCGAGCGCCGTGGAGACGGCGCCCATGGCGAGGCGACGTTTACTTGCTGGCGCGGCCGACCGGCTTGCGAATGACCACCGGCGCCGTCGGCAGCGCAGCGGCCTCGGCTTCGGCCTTCGAGGTGAAGATCTGGCGGATCAGTGCCAGCTTGGGCGCGACGCTCGAATTGGTGCTCGCGAACTGCTGTGCGCGCACGTATTCTTGCGCGGCAAGGCGCGCATAGACGTCGCCCAGGTTCTCGTGCGCCGTGGCGTAGTTGGGGTTGAGCCGCAGCGCCGTTTCCAGCGCGTTGCGGGCCTGGTCGAACTTGCTTTGCGACGCATACAGCGCCGCCAGGTTGTTGTAGGGCTCGGGCAGTTCGGGGAAGTCCTGCGTCAGTTGCGTGAACGCGGTGATGGCCTCGGCCTGCTTGTTCTGCTCGGTGAGGATCACGCCACGCAGAAAGCGCATTTGCGGATCGCGTGGCTTGCCGGCGATGTAGGTGTCGGCCTTGGCCAGCGCCTCGTTGGACTTGCCCTGGCGCAGCAGGAGATTCACATCGTCATACTCGTTGGCATGGGCTGCTGAGCCCCAGAGGCTGAACAGCAGTGCGAAGGCAATGGAGAGTCTGGAGAACGCGGCGTGCTTCATGAAGCCTCTGCAGGAGTGGGGAAATCCGGGCCTGTGAAACACCCGGGAAATACTTGGCACGTGCCGTTTATACTAGGTCGATTGTAGCCGAGGGGCCATGTCGAACCCCTCGCGACCACTGCCCCCGTCACCCCTGAAAAACACCGTTGTTCGCCCGTGCCGCACGTGCGCGAAGCAACGCTTTCCGAATCTAATGAGTCTGCGCATCTACAACACGCTGTCGCGTGAATTGGAGGAATTCTCCCCATTGCACCCTGGCCAGGTGCGCATGTACGTTTGCGGCATGACGGTCTACGATTATTGCCACCTCGGCCACGCGCGCTCGATGATTGCCTTCGACGTGGTGCAGCGCTGGCTCAAGGTCAGCGGCTTCGACGTGACCTATGTGCGCAACATCACCGACATCGACGACAAGATCATCCGGCGTGCCGTGGAAAACGGCGAGACCATCCGCGCGCTGACCGACCGCATGATCGACGCGCTGCATGAAGACGCCGATGCGCTCGGCATCGAACGCCCCACGCACGAACCACGCGCCACCGACTACATCCCGCAGATGCTGTCGATGATCGGCACGCTCGAAAAGAAGGGCCTGGCCTACCGCTCCGACAACGGCGACGTGAACTACGCCGTGCGCAAGTTTCCGGGCTACGGCAAGCTCAGCGGCAAGTCGATCGACGAACTGCATGCGGGCGAGCGCGTGGCCGTGCTCGACGGCAAGGACGATCCGCTCGACCCGGTGCTCTGGAAGAGCGCCAAGGCCAGCGAACCCGACGAAGTGAAGTGGGCCAGCGAGTTCGGCGCCGGCCGTCCGGGCTGGCACATCGAATGCTCGGCCATGGCCTGCGAACTGCTCGGCGAAACGTTGGATATCCACGGCGGTGGCGAAGACCTGCAGTTCCCGCACCACGAGAACGAAATTGCGCAAAGCGAAGGCGCGAACGACAAGCCGCTGGCCAACTACTGGATGCACAACGGCTTCATCGTGACCGACAACGAGAAGATGTCCAAGAGCCTGGGCAACTTCTTCCTGATCCGCGATGTGCT
Organism: Variovorax sp. PAMC26660; assembly: GCF_014302995.1. NCBI lineage: Bacteria > Pseudomonadati > Pseudomonadota > Betaproteobacteria > Burkholderiales > Comamonadaceae > Variovorax > Variovorax sp. PAMC26660. The sequence continues at coordinate 7,133,739 of NZ_CP060295.1, read as the reverse complement.
GAAGAAGTACGACGCCGAGACCATCCGTTTCTTCGTGCTGCGCGCGCACTACCGCCGCCCGCTGAACTACAGCGACGTGCATCTCGACGATGCGCGCGCATCGCTCAAGCGGCTCTACACAGCGCTCGACCTCGTGGCACCGGCCGAGGTGAAGATCGACTGGACCGATCCGTACGCGGCGCGCTTCAAGGCCGCGATGGACGAAGACTTTGCAACGCCTGAAGCCGTGGCGGTGCTTTTCGATCTGGCGGGTGAAGTGAATCGCACGCATTCGGCCACGCAGGCCGGCCTGCTGAAGGCATTGGGGGCGTGCGTGCAGATCCTGCAGGACGACCCAAAGACCTTTCTGCGTGCCGGCACCACGCTGGCCGAATCCACCATCCAGGCGCAGATCGATGCGCGCGCCGCCGCCAAGGCCGCAAAGAATTTCGCCGAGGCCGACCGCATCCGCAAGGAACTGCTCGAGCAAGGCATCGTGCTCAAGGATTCCCCCACGGGCACGACCTGGGCGGCTGCGCAGTGAACGGAACCACGAACCCCATGCCCGCCACCTGGAAGACCAGCGTTCAGATCTTTACGCCGGACTATTGGGAAGAGGCATGCAAGCATCTCGCCAAGAAAGACCGCGTGATGAAGCGGCTCATTCCGAAGTTCGGCGACGCCTGCCTCGAATCGCGCGGCGACGCGTTCACCACGCTGGCGCGCAGCGTCGTCGGCCAGCAGATTTCGGTGAAGGCCGCGCAGTCGGTCTGGGACAAGTTTGCTGCACTGCCGCGCAAGTTGACGCCGGCCAACGTGCTCAAGCTGAAGGTCGACGACATGCGCGGGGCAGGGCTGTCGGCGCGCAAGGTCGAGTACCTGGTCGACCTGGCCCTGCACTTCGATTCGGGCATGGTGCATGTCGATTCGTGGAAGGACATGGCCGATGAACTCATCATTGACGAGCTTGTCGCCATTCGCGGCATCGGGCGCTGGACGGCCGAGATGTTTCTCATCTTTCACCTGATGCGCCCGAACGTGCTGCCCGTAGACGACCTCGGGCTGCTCAACGGCATCAGCGTCAACTATTTTTCGGGCGATCCGGTCAGCCGCAGCGATGCCCGCGACGTCGCCGTGGCCTGGGCGCCTTATTGCAGCGTGGCGACTTGGTATATTTGGCGATCGCTCGACCCCGTACCGGTCGCGTACTGAACAACAGGAGAAGACGTTGGCAAAACGAACCTTCCTCGACTTCGAGCAGCCTATTGCTGAACTCGAAACAAAAATCGAAGAACTGCGCTATGTACAGACCGAATCTGCGGTCGACATCTCGGAAGAAATCGATCAGCTCGGCAAGAAAAGCCAGCAGCTCACCAAGGACATCTACAGCGACCTGACGCCCTGGCAGATCACCAAGATCGCGCGGCATCCGGAGCGACCCTACACGCTCGACTACGTCAACGAAATCTTCACCGATTTCGTCGAACTGCACGGCGACCGTCATTTCTCGGACGACCTGTCGATCGTGGGCGGTCTTGCACGCTTCAATGGCGTGCCCTGCATGGTGCTGGGCCACCAGAAGGGTCGCGACACGAAGGAGCGCACCGCGCGCAACTTCGGCATGAGCAAGCCCGAGGGCTACCGCAAGGCCTTGCGGCTCATGAAGACGGCCGAAAAGTTCAAGCTGCCGGTGTTCACCTTCGTCGATACGCCAGGTGCCTACCCAGGCATCGATGCTGAAGAGCGCGGCCAGTCCGAAGCCATCGGCCGCAACATCTTCGAGATGGCGCAGCTCGAAGTGCCGATCATCGTCACCATCATCGGTGAAGGCGGCTCGGGCGGTGCGTTGGCCATTTCGGTGGGCGACCAGCTTGTGATGCTGCAGTACTCGATCTATTCGGTCATCAGCCCCGAAGGCTGCGCTTCAATTCTCTGGAAGACCAGCGACAAGGCGCAAGAAGCGGCGGATGCGCTCGGCATCACCGCGCACCGCCTGAAGGCGCTGGGCCTGGTCGACAAGATCGTGAACGAGCCGGTCGGCGGTGCACACCGCGACCATCGCCAGATGGCCGCGTTCCTCAAGCGCGCCCTCAACGATGCGTTCCGCCAGGTCAGCGACCTGAAGCCGAAGGAACTGCTGGAGCGCCGCTACGAGCGCCTGCAAAGCTACGGCCGCTTCAACGACACCAAGGCCGACACCGGCAGATAAGCGCCCCATGAACGAAGCCTTCGAACGCGCCATCGCCGCGTTCGAGCCGGCGCAACTGCCGCTGGCGGTGGGCTTCAGTGGCGGCGCGGATTCCACCGCCTTGCTGGCCGCCTGCGCATCGCGCTGGCCGGGGCAGGTGATCGCCTTCCATGTGCATCACGGCTTGCAGGCCGCAGCCGACGATTTCGAGCGTCACTGCCGCGCGGTGTGTGAGCGACTGGGCGTGCCGCTGGTTGTTCATCGGGTCGATGCTCGGCATGCGCCGGGCGACAGCCCGGAAGACGCGGCCCGTCGTGCCCGCTATCAGGCGTTCTCCGACATGGCGCGCGCCGAGGCGGGCAGGGCGCCTGTCAAATCCATTGCGTTGGGTCATCACGCCGACGACCAAGTCGAAACCTTGCTGCTGGCACTTTCGCGCGGCGCCGGGCTCCCCGGCTTGGCGGCGATGCCCGCACATGCGGAACGCAACGGGCTCGACATCTATCGGCCGCTTCTGGCTGTGCCCGCCGCTGGCATTCGGACATGGCTGGCCGACCGTGATCTGCCGTGGATCGAAGACCCGAGCAACGGCGATGCGCGCTACACGCGCAACCGGATTCGCGCCGCGTTGCTGCCCGCTCTGGAGCAGGTTTTCCCGCAGTTCCGTGCCACTTTCGCCCGCAGCAGCGGCCACGCCGCCCAGGCGCAGCAACTGCTGGCCGAACTGGCGGTGCAAGACCTGGCAACCGTGGGCGATCCGCCGCGCATCACGGTGTTGCAGGCGTTGTCGCGTGCCCGGCAGGCCAACGTGCTGCGTCACTGGCTGATGCAGGCCCACGGTTGCGCGCCCAGCGCGGCGCAGCTCGACCAGTTGCTCGACCAGGTCCGCGCCTGCACCACGCGCGGCCACCGCATCCACCTCAAGGTGGCGGGCGGCTTCACCGAGCGCAGGGGCGATTTCCTGCATTGGTACAATGCCCCGCCCTCGCCGAAGACTTTGCTCTGACAGCTTGCAGGGCGCCGCCCTTCAAGCGGCCCTTTTTCTTTCTCTGATTTCATCCATGGCATTGATCGTTCACAAATACGGCGGTACGTCGATGGGCTCGACCGAGCGCATCAAGAATGTCGCCAAGCGCGTTGCCAAATGGGCACGCGCCGGCCACCAGATGATCGTGGTTCCAAGTGCCATGAGCGGCGAGACCAATCGCCTGCTCGGCCTGGCCAAGGAACTGGCGCCGAGCAAACCGGGCGTGGCCCACGGCCGCGAACTCGACATGCTGGCCGCCACTGGCGAGCAGGCGTCGTCAGCACTGCTGGCCATTGCGCTGCAGGCCGAAGGCATGGAGTCCGTGAGCTACGCGGGCTGGCAGGTCTCGGTGCGCACCGACAATTCGTACACCAAGGCCCGCATCGAAAGCATCGACGATGCCCGCGTGATGGCCGACCTGAATGCCGGCAAGGTGGTGGTCATCACCGGCTTCCAGGGTGTGGACGACGCCGGCAACATCACCACGCTGGGCCGTGGCGGCAGCGACACCTCGGCCGTGGCCATTGCCGCCGCCATGAAGGCGCACGAATGCCTGATCTATACCGACGTCGACGGTGTCTACACGACCGATCCGCGCGTCGAGCCCGATGCGCGTCGACTGACCACGGTGAGCTTCGAAGAGATGCTCGAGATGGCGAGCCTGGGCTCCAAGGTGCTGCAAATCCGCTCGGTGGAATTCGCCGGCAAGTACAAGGTGCCGCTGCGTGTGCTTTCGAGCTTCACGCCGTGGGACATCGACATCAATGAAGAGGCCAAGTCCGGCACGCTGATCACTTTCGAGGAAGACGAAAACATGGAACAAGCCGTCGTATCCGGCATCGCATTCAACCGCGACGAAGCCAAGATCTCGGTGCTCGGCGTGCCCGACAAGCCGGGCATCGCGTATCACATCCTCGGTGCCGTGGCAGACGCCAACATCGAAGTCGACGTGATCATCCAGAACCTGAGCAAGGACGGCAAGACCGACTTCAGCTTCACCGTTCACCGCAACGAGTACGCCAAGACGATCGACCTGCTGCAGTCGAAGGTCATGCCCTCGCTGGGCGCCACCGAAGTCGTGGGCGACACCAAGATCTGCAAGGTCAGCATCGTCGGCATCGGCATGCGCAGCCACGTCGGTGTGGCGAGCAAGATGTTCCGCGTGCTGAGCGAAGAGGGCATCAACATCCAGATGATCTCGACCAGCGAAATCAAGACCTCGGTCGTGATCGACGAAAAATATATGGAATTGGCGGTGCGCGCACTGCACAAAGCGTTCGATCTTGATCAACCGAGCGCCTAAGTGATGGCATAATCTCGGCTTCTTTCAGGAACTGTGACCGAGTGGCCGAAGGTGCTCCCCTGCTAAGGGAGTATGGGGTGTAGAGCCTCATCGAGGGTTCGAATCCCTCCGGTTCCGCCAAACATGGCTTCTGGTGCATTCCAGAATGCCAACCAAAAAATCCCCGTAGATCAATGATCTACGGGGATTTTTTCTTTGAGCTGGCCTGGTCTCAGGCTCCTGCGTGGCTTTGATTCAGGCCGGGCCGAACCCGAGGCCAAGGGCATACCAAAGGTACTCGCGTCGCGCCGTGCTGCCATAGGCGTCGCAAAGGCGATGGTGGTCGACATCGCGTTCTTGGTCTGCAGGCGCAGCAGCAATGATGTTGGCGACGGCCTCTAGCGTCTCAGCGGCAACCGCACGTGCGTGCATCCACGGGCCAATGCTGGCGGCCGATGTCCTCGCCCGAGTGTTGTGCCAGTCACCATTGCCCGGATGCGTCCTGGCGGTACATCTGCACATCGTCGAGCAGGGCATTGCTGAATTGAGCCAGCCATTGGAGCAGTGCATTGGCAGACCGTTCAACACCGCGCGCACCGCCGGCTATCGAATTCACGCCAAGGCGTTGACCCGGCCCTGACTCGCGCCGAAAGCGCGCGCCGCCGTCGCAGGCTCAGCCGGCTTGCACTTCCGCTTCCCCGTCATTGCGCATCCGATGGCTTGCGACCACGCAAAGCGTGATGTGCAGGATGGGAATCCACAGAGGAAGCCCGAACATCGAAAGAACGAAGAACGCCTTGGCGCTTGGAAAGATGTCGCGCAGAACGAACGAGAGCGTTGCAAGCATGCCCAATGCCGCCGGCATCCATAAAACGGGTGAGGCTTTCTTGATGCCGGCCGCACCGCTGATGAGGAAGGTCAGCGACATTCCCCAGAACCCGAACAGGCCGATGTAGGACACGACAAGCGCGATCGCCGTACCCAGGGTATCGGGGTGCGGTGTGCCCATGAACTGGGGAAAAATGATCAGCCCTCCGAACAATGACAGCACGGAGAGGGGCAGCGCGATGAAAAAAATCTCCGCAACGATCAGCAGCGTGTTCAGGGTCTTCAGCATGAAAGTCGCCGGGGTCGCGTCACGCCGGTTGCACCGCGCGCTCCAGCGGCAGCCACAGCACGAAGCGCGTTCCCGTTGCGCGCGATTCCCACGTGACGGTGCCCTTGATCGCCTGCGCCCGTCGCCGCTGGTTCTGTAGGCCCCGGCCCGATGCGGACGCATTGCCCAACGCCTTGTCGACATCGAAACCATGGCCGTTGTCCTCGATGGTCACCTGCACGCCAGATGCCGACAGCGCAGTGCCCACGCGGATCTCGGTGGCACGCGTGTGGCGCAGGATGTTGGCGATGCTCTCCTGCACGATGCGCAGGATGTGCAGCGCGCTCGAAGGGTCGAGCCACGGCAGGTCGGGCAACTCCTGCACTTCCCACTGCAGCGACACGCCGGTGCCTTCGAGCCGCGGCTCCAGCCGGTAGCGCAGCGTGGCGAGCAGCAGCAGCAGGTCGGCCTCGACGGGCTCCAGCGAATCGAGCGTGAGCTTCAGGTCGTCCAGGCAGCTCTTGAGGATCTGCGAGACCTTGGTGTCGCTCATGCCGCCGACTTCCACCGAGCGGATGGCGCTGATCAGCGATGAGCCCAGCCCGTCGTGCATGTCCTGCATGAGGCGCTGGCGTTCGTCGCTGATGGTCTGGCGGCGCTCCACTTCGCGCAGGCGCCGGTGGCTGTCTTCGAGTTCGGCTTCGCGTGTCTGCAGACGCTGCGCCAGGCTGGCGTTGAGGTCTTCCACCTCGGCGATGGCATCGACATAGCGCCGGTACATCAGGGCGCCGAACACGCTGAACGCCACCGCATTGGTGTATGCGCCCAGGTACCAGGCTTCGGGGCTGATGAAGTTGTTTTGCAGCAGCCAGTCGGTTACGCCGAGCAGGGTGCACACGCCGATGCCGGCCGCGACCAGGCGGCCTTCATTGGAGCGGCGCCATGCGCTGACGCCGCCCACCAGGCAGACGGCTGCACCCATGAGTGCGGCGACGGAGTAAATGAGCGGCGTGACCTGCGGTGTGTTCCGCAGGATGGCGAGGTTGGGCATCGTCAGCACCGCGATGGTGGTCGTGATGCCGACCACGCCATAGGTCAGCCATTTGAGTGGCCGGCCATGCAACTGGCGCAGGAAGAAATGCACGACCATTACCAGCCAGAACAGCGCATTGACGGTCAACCAGGCAAACCAGTCGTTGGCGACCGGCAGGCCCACGTAGAAGTGCAGGCCGCGCAGGAAGGACGTGGCGGCGAGGTTGAAGAACAGCAGGTAGCCCATTTCATGCTGGCGCTTGAACCACACGAACAGCGCGAACACGCCCACGGCCATGAAGGCCGCGCTGAGCATCGCGGGCAACTCCTGCTGGAGCCATTCGCGCAGGCGGTAGCTGCCTCGCAGCGCTTCGGGAGGGCCCAGCCACAGGGAAGACAGCGCCACCTGCGCGCTCTGGGTGTGCTCCAGGCGAAGCAGGATCTCGTTCAGCGGCGTGCCGTCGGCATTGTTCTCCAGCACCACCCACAGCGGGGTGCGGGTGCTGTTCCACAGCGGGCCTTGTTGCTGCGCCCGGTGCACGAGGTGGCCGTTGGCATAGACCGCGATGGTGCCGTCCGTCTTGACCCGCACGCCGTACAGCGCCAGCGGCCCCGAGGTGGGCGGCAGGTCGCGCGCGGACAGCTTGATCCATGTGACGCGGGTGGCGCCGGCGGCGGCGCCGTCCTTGGCTTGGCGCAGCAGCGCGATGGGCAGCGCCAGTGGCAGTTCCACATGCTCCCAGGTGTCCGGCAGGGCCGTGCTGTCCTGCGTGAGCGGTGGTGCACTGAAGCCCGATGCGTCCTCGACCTGCCAGTCGGCCTGGGTCATGTGCAGCAGCGCTTCGGGCTGGCGCTCGCCACCGGCGCCGCCGAACAGGGCGCCCACGGCGGCCAGCAGGGCCATGGAAAACACAAGCACCACGATGGCGAGAAAGGGCGCGGGGCGGTAGTTCAAGGGGCGTTGGGAAGGGCGCGTTCGGAGTTGACGCACCGCATATGTAACTTATTTTGTCGCGATGTTACTAATCGGCCAGTATTCCCTGGGTCCTTGCCTCGTAGATCGCTTCCGCCTTGGACGTGACTTTCAGCTTGGTGTAGATGCGCCGCACGAAGGTCCGCACCGTGAAGTGGGACAACTGCATGAGCTTGGCGATCTCGTGCGCGGTGAAGCCCTTGGTGATGAGGTCGAGCACCTCTTTCTCGCGGGCCGACAGTGGTGTTGATTCGCTGCCTGCAGGGGCTGCCTGCGCACTGGTAGCAGTGCTGCTGCCCGACACGCCTTGCCGGAAGCGCTCGAGTACCTGCCGCGCGATGAGCGGGCTGATCGGGCTGCCGCCGCTGGCGAGGCTGCGGATTTCGTCGACGGTCTTGGCGGGGGAACTGTCTTTGAGCAGGTAGCCAGCCGCACCGGCTTCGATCGACTGCATCACGTGCATCTCGTCGCCGAAATTGGTGCTGACCATGATGCTGCAGCTGGGCCACTGCTGCGCTGCGGCCCGGATGATGTCGATGCCCGAGCCGTCCGGCAGGCCCAGGTCGACCAGCAGCACATCGGCCGGCGGGCCCTGGAGCATTGCCAGCCCGTCGGCGCGCGTGCTGGCCATCCCCGCCAGGCGCATGTCCGGCGCTTCCCGCACGACCTTGCTCAGGGCATCGCTGAAGCAGGGGTCGTCCTCGACGATGACGACGTGGATGGGGTGCAGGTCCTGTTCGGTGCGCGCGCGTTGCATCGGGGCGCCATTTTGCGACGGATTCAAGGGGGTGCCCGTAGCGCATTCGTTCTACGGACAGCTTCTGTCGCCGCCATGTTCTGAATCCGCCGGACGAAAAAATACCCGCCGAAGCGGGTATTGCGAAGAGCGCTCGCAGGTATCGCGATGGTGCGATACCCATCCGGCTTCAGAACGTGAAGCTGCCCGTCAGCGAGGCTGAGCGGCCCGCGCCCACGGTCGCGTAGTGCGATGCGTATGCCTTGTCGAAGTAGTACTTGTTGGTCAGGTTCTGGATGTTCAGTTGCAGGCTGAAGTTCTTGTTGACCACGTAGCTCACCATGGCGTCGTACTTCACGTACGAGGGGATCCACTTGGTGTTGTTGACGTTGCCGTACTGCTTGCCCATGTACGTTGCGCCGCCACCGATCGTCAGGCCCGGCATGACTGTGTAGGTGGTCCACAGCGTTGCGCTGTTCTTCGGCGTGTTCGGGAAGAAGTTGCCGTTGAATGGCGACGGGGCACCCGTTGCGGTGAAGCCGTTGTCGGTGATCTTTGCGTTCAGATGCGTGAAGCCACCGAAGACCTGCCAGTCGCGCGTGATGCTGCCGGCTGCGCCGAACTCGATGCCTTCGACGCGCTTCTTGCCGATGTTCTGCGTCGTGTTGTCGGCGGCGACCACGCGGGCATTGTTCATGTCCGTGCGGAAGATCGCCGAGGTCAGGACGAGGCGGCGGTCCAGCACTTCCCACTTGGTGCCGATCTCGAAGCTGCGGCTGTCCTGCGGCTTCAGGTTGCGGATCGCGGCGGAGATGCCGTCCGCGCCGTCACCGCCGTCGGTGCCCGGTGGCGTCGACGAGGTGCCATAGGACACATAGATGCTGCCGTTGGGCGCCGGCTTGTAGACCACGCCGACCTGGTAGTTCAGGAACGACGCCTTGTTGGTCAGTTCGATGCCCGGCACGAGACCGCGAACCGGCACGGACACGCTGGTCGAGCCGCCGGCAGCGAGGCTGGGCACGGTCGCCGTGGTCGCGATCGGCGTGATGTACGCCGGCGTGACGGCATTCGTCTTGTAGTCGTCCCAGCGCAGGCCCAGGTTCAGCGACCACTGCGGGTTGAACTCGATCGTGTCGAACGCGTAGACCGAGGTGGTCTTGGTCTTGACTTCGGTCACGGCCGGCGAGCGCACGATGCCGCCCATCCACGGGTCGTAAGGCGTCGGGCTGTAGGCCGACGTGCAGTTGAAGTCGCTGCGGATGCCCGAGCCGACCGCGCAGTTCAGCGCGCCGGCCGGGGCGCCTGCGACGGTTGCACGCGGGAAGGTCTCGAAACCCGTCCTGGCGTTCTGCAGGAACAGGTAACCGGCCTTGGTCGTGGCTTCCTTGCCCAGTTCGAGGCCGGCCACATAGGTGTGCTTGATGCCGGCAGCTTCGAATTTGCCCGACAGGCTGGTCTGGTTGACCAGCGATTCGGAGTCCGACACGCGGCTGTTGGCTCGCCGCCAGACATTGCCGTTCACCAGGAAATTGCCGCGGCTGTCATCGGGCTGCGACCAGATGTAGTCGTTGGTCGACTTGCTGGAGCGGGTGATGTTGCGCAGCACGAGGCCGCCGCCGAAGTCGTGCTTCACGTCGACCGTGCCTGCGTCGACCTTGGTGCGCTGGTAGTCGCGGTTGACCAGGCCGTAGTAGGTGCCGCGCGGCACCACGATGGGTTGGCCGTCGCCATTGAGCAACTGGTTGGTGCCAGAGGTGAACGGGTTGTTGTACGGAATGCCCGAATCGGACAGGTCGTCCGACTCGAAGTGGTAGTAGCTCAGCGTGACCTGGGTCGGCGTGCCCATGCCGAAGGTGACACTGGGCGCCACGCCCCAGCGCTTGACGTTGACCGGGCCGCGGCCGGCGATGTCCGACTTGAAGTTCATCACGTTCAGGCGGGCTGCAACGCTGTCGGAAATCTTGCGGTTGATGTCCAGCGTTTCGCGCTGGTACGAATCGGTGCCCAGGCCGACGGTGCCGCTGAAGAAGTTTTCTGCCTGCGGTGTCTTGCTGATGATGTTGACCGAGCCACCGGCCGAGCCACGGCCGCCGAACGCGGAACTGGGGCCCTTGACGACCTCGACCGACTCCACGTTGAAGATCTCGCGCGTCTGTGCGGCGCCGTCGCGCACGCCGTCCACGTAGGTGTCGCTTTGCGAGTCGAAGCCACGAATGAAGGGGCGGTCACCGACCGGGTTGCCGCCTTCGCCTGCGCCGAAGGTGATGCCGGGCGTGGTGCGCAGCGCGTCGACCAGCGTGGTCGCGCCGGTCTGGCGAATGACTTCCTGGGGAATCACCGTGACCGACTTGGGCGTGTCCAGCAGCGGGGCGGTGAATTTCGGGGAGGCGGACTTTTCGACCTTGAAGTCGGTCGTTGCTTCGACGCGAACTTCGTTCAGCGTCGTTTGAGCTTGTGCCGACATGGAGGCGCCGAGCGCGACCAGGGTGGCAGTGGTGGCCGCGCGGCCGGAAATGTAACGCGCAGGCGAGTGCTTGCGGCTCTTGATGTACGCCATGAATGCTCCAGAAGACAGGATGAGGTCGTGAACCTCTTGAATGGCTGTCCGGCGCGGGGCTTGGAGTGGCTAGAGGCGAGGCTGTGGGGCCAAACGACACTGAATGATAATGACTTGCATCCTCGATTCTTGGAACTTTACAGTTCAGACGCAATTGAATGGGAACCAAATGGCCGAACTAAGACAAGGGGCGCGGTTTGTTTTTGCGGCCGAAGGGGCGGCAAAGCTTCTTTTGGATTGACAGAAGCAAGGCCGCACGGGCATCGTTGGCGCTCGAATCACCTGCCGAGTGAGGATCTGGATGACAAACAGTGTTCGCCGTTTGAGGGGCAGCGCCAGCGCCTTGCACCTTCAGCGTGACGGCATCGCGCTGTTCGCAGTGCTGGTGTCGGTCTGTTCCTGGCTTTTCTTCTGGTTCGGCGACTGAACCAGCCCCCGGCGGCCGGAGTTCAACGCGGCGAGGGCTGCGACAACACCCACTGCGCCAGCGCCTGCGCATCAGCCTGCGAGACCTGCGTTTGCCGCGGCATGATGACGCGGCCCCACGTGCCCACGCTGCCGTCGCGGATCTTGCCGGCGAGCCGTGCCGGCGCTTCGCCATCCTTTCGGTAGCGCTCGGCGATCTGCGCGAAGCCCGGTCCCACCTGCTTGTGAACCAGGCCGTGGCAGGACATGCAGCCATTCTTTCTGAGCAGATCCTCGGGCGTGGCCTGGGCCATGGCCGGGAGCGCGAGGGCGATCAGCACCGCGGCGGCGATGCATCCTGGGGCGCGGTGCAACTGTGTCGGCATCGTTCAGGCTTCGGCCTTTTCATCCCGGCCGATTCTCCAGACGAACCAGGCGATGCACAGGAACACGGCGCTGATCGCGCCCGCCATGACCGCGCCACCCCACATCTCGAACATGTCGTTGAGCAGGGCGTCTTGCGGGTTCGACGGTTGAAAGAAGACATCGACCGTCTCCCCGATCTCGTAGCCCGGTGAGCCGCTGCTGCTCGACGTCGTGAAATCGATGAGCGCGCCCGACGGCGCCCGGAACTGCACGATCGGCCGCCAGGTGCCGTCGGTGTTGTTCTTGTTGGTGCTGCGCACATGCTGCAGATCGGTCACTTCGCCTTGCACGCGCTCGGCCGACGCGATGAAGGCCACCCGGTTGTAGATCAGGAAGCCGCACAGCACGAGCAGCGCGATGCCGATGAATCCAAAAATGAGCTTGGCGAGGGTCTCGACTTTCATGCGGCAGGCTTCAGCGCTTTCTTGCTTGCGGCCACGGGTTGCGGTCGGCCGGGCATCGTCGCATGCCTTTGTAAAAGGGGCCGAAATTGCCACTGTCCAGCGAAAGGCGAGCCGTCGTGCATTCGCGACAAGGCGATTCAAGAGTAACTATATGTATGGTTAAATCCCGGCAACTATCGCGAAGAAGACGGGGATTTCCATGAAGCTGATGCTGAGCGTTGCGTTTGCCGCCATGGCGCTGGTCGGTTGTGCAAGCACGATGCCGCCGACCGAGCCCGGCACCGGCTCCGGCACTTCCTATGTGCCCATGGTCGCGATGCAAGGCGTCGACAAGGTTCGTTATGACGGCGACGTGGCCGACTGCCGGGTCGCTGCGACCCGCATCGCGGCACGCGGAGACACCAACGACGGCGGGTGGGCCGCATTGGGTCTTGGCCTGATCACCTGGTACAGCCGGGGCCTTGCCACCGGGGCTGCGGTGGCTGGCATTGGCGCTTCGATTGCCGACTGGGTGGGACGTCCCCCGGACAGCGTGATTGCCGAGCACCAGCAGATCGCGATCGTGCATTGCATGGCCAAGCGGGGCTATCGGAACCTCGACCCGAACGTGCGGGATACGTTCTACGCCCACAACAACTTCGACCCCTCCATCGTCACGGCAACGCCCCGCCGGACAGGCGTCGACACGTACAACGTCGAAACCCTCGCCAAGGCCGGTCGTTGCAAGCTGCAGCCGCGTGCCGAGCTCACGGCCAAGGGGCCGGGCTACGAAACCTACAACGTGCCTTGCGACAACGGCGCCACCCTGGCGGTGCGCTGCGAATTCGGCAAGTGCCGCGTGCTGGCGCAGGCGCTCATCCGCCGCTCCTGAATTTCTTCAGCCGCCCTGGTCGCCATCGACGCTGGCTGGCGGCAACCAGGCGAGCGAACGGTGGGTCGTTCGCTTCAAGGGCAGCGACAGCGCCGCGAAGCGCTCTTCGATCCTGTCCCTTTCTCGCCCGGTGACGCGAACGCCCAATGACAGCGGGAGCTGACGGCACAGCGCCAGCGCCTGCGCCACGTTGATCTGGCGCAGCGCCGCCGTCGCGCGAGCCGCCTCGCCCACGTGTTCCGCAAGGCACGTCACCAATTGCAGGTCGTATTCGGCGAACAGTTCGCGTGAAATGCCGGGCAACGGCGCGTTCGCTGCACATTCCCCGCTGTAGAAACCGCCCCGGTCGAGAAACGCATCCTGGTCGTGATAGTGCGCCAGCGCCACTGCGTAGTCTTCGAGGGCAGACAGCGGTTGCTGCTGCTTCTGCACCAGCAGCACATCGGCGAAGGTGGCGGCTTCCAGGTAGTGCCGCAGCCTGTGCGTCACGGCGAATGCCGGCATGTCCTCGCCCAGTTCGTCGGTGATGGCTTCTTCCTCGTCGGCGTTGCAGGACAGATAGAAGCGCGCGTCGCGCAACGGACCATCGTCGCTGGCATAGACCCAGGCGTAGCGGTCATACAGATCGCTGTCGTCATGAGAGGAGGCCAGCGCTTCGATGGCCTCGCGCAAACTCAAAAGCCGTTGCATCTCAGGAGCCTCCTTGCGAAGGCTCCCGAAGGCCGACGCTCAGCGATAGTCGTAGTGCCCGCGCACCATGCGGCCGTGCTCGCGGTGCGCCGGCACCCACACCTTGTGCGGCCGGTGATGCGGCCGGTCGTAGCCTGGGCCCGGGCCGTGGCGCGGTGGCATCGGCTGGGCCAGTGCCGCGGTGGAGACAAGCGCGCAGGCTGCAAGTGCGAAGAGTATTTTTTTCATGTTGGAGTCCTTCTGGTTGATGCACCTGAATCGGTACGCGGTCCAGCTTAGCGGCACACCAACGGCCATTTCGTAGGCGGGAAAGCCCTTTACAGAAGGGACATGACGGGCAACCGGCCCGGCCGTGCCCGCTCACTTGACGATCATTCCCTTGAGCGCCGGGTCCGGCGCTGGCGCCTTGAGCTTCATCTGCCGCAGCGTCTTCACCAGCAACTGCGCAATCATCACGTTGCGATGCCGCTTGCTGTTGGCGGGCACCACGTGCCACGGTGCGTGGTCGGTCGACGTGGCGCCCAGCGCGTTCTGGTAGGCCTGCTGGTAGGCGCTCCACTTGGTGCGTACCTCCAGGTCGTCCATGCTGAACTTCCATTGCTTGCCCGGCGTGTCGATGCGGGCCTGCAGGCGCTCGCGCTGCTCGTCCTTGTCGATGTGCAGCATGCACTTGACGATCACCGTGCCAGTCTCGGTCAGAAGCCGCTCGAAGTCGTTGATCTGCGCATAGCGGCGCTTCGCCTCGGCCTTGTCGATCCAGCCTTCGACCACGGGCACCAGCACGTCTTCGTAGTGGCTGCGGTTCCACACCATGATCTCGCCGGTGCGCGGCACGGCGGCATGGCAGCGCCAGAGGTAGTCGTGTGCGCGCTCCAGGTCGTTGGGTGCCTTGAAGGCCGTCACGCGCACGCCCAGCGGCGAGGTGCGCGAGAACACCCAGCGCACGGTGCCGTCCTTGCCGCTGGTGTCCATGCCTTGCAGCACCAGCAGCACCTTGCGCTTGCCTTCCGCGTTCAGAAGGTCCTGGAGTTCGTCGAGTTCGACAGCCAGCGCGTCGACTTCCGCGCGCTGCGAGGCCTCGTCGCCCGCGCAAAAAGGCGTGTCGTCGGGGTCGATGTGCGAGAGCTTGAACTTGCTGCCGACGCGGTACTTCTTGAAGCTGGCCATGTTCCGGACTCCGTGAGAAAGGAAAGGCGACAGCGTACGCGAATCAGCGATCGGCTTCGTCAGGGTCGAGCGACGCGCTCCAGCGGTTGTCCCATTCGGCATGGCGCACCGCGCCATCGAGGTCGCGCCGGTCGCGCTTGGTCGGGCGGCCCTGTTCGATGGCCAGGGCCGGTTCGCTGCCCATGCGGCGCTGCTCGCGGATGGCGGCTTGCGCTGCGATGCTCTCGGCGGTTTCTTCGTAGAGCTGCTGGGCGATCGGTGCCGGCCCGCGCTGGGCGCTCACGCCGCGCACCGTCACGGTCCGCGTCTGCACGCCCTGGCGCATCGTCACGGTGTCGCCCGCCTTGACCTCGCGCGAGGCCTTGGCGACGTCGCCATTCACCTGTATCCGGTTCTTGCCGATTTCCTCCGCGGCCAGCGAGCGCGTCTTGAAGAAGCGGGCGGCCCAGAGCCATTTGTCGATGCGCAGACGTTCCAGAGATTCCATAGATCAGGAATTGTGCCGCCAGAGCGGCAGGTGCACCACGGCATCGAGCCCGATGACCTGTGTGGCGTCGTCCTTTGCCGTGCGGTTGTCCAGGCTGATGCGCCCGTTCAGCGCCAGCACGATCTCGCGGCAGATCGCCAGCCCCAGCCCCGAGCCGCTGGACGTGCTGCCGGCCGAGAAAGGCGCGAACAGCCGCTGCCGCAGCTCGGGCGAGATGCCGGGGCCGCAGTCGCGCACCGTGAGCACGGCGTCGTCGCCCTCGGGGCGCACCGAGATCGACAGCGCCGCGCCCGCAGGGCTCAGCTTGATCGCGTTGTGCAGCAGGTTGCGCGTGAGTTCCTGCAGCATCCACTGGTGCGCGCGCACCGTCACCGGCTCGTCGATGGCCAGCTCGAAATCGAGCGCCTTGTCGGCCACCAGTGGCGACAGGTCGAGCGCGATGTGGCGCACCACCTCGCCCAGATCGAGCGCCACCGATTCCGGCTGCTGGCGCAACTGCTCGACCTTGGCGAGCGACAGCATCTGGTTGGCGAGCGTCGTGGCGCGCTCGACCGTCTGGCTGATCTCGCTCAGTGCCTGCTCGGGCGCGACGTCGCCGCGCCGCGCCGACTGCACCTGTGCCTTGAGCACCGCCAGCGGCGTGCGCAACTGATGGGCACTGTCGCGCACAAAGCGCTTCTGGTGATCGAGCAGCCGCTGCAGCCGTCCCATGACCTCGGTGGTGGCGTCGATCAGTGGGCGCAGCTCGCGCGGCGCATCGGGCGCGTCGATGGGCGAGAGGTCGTCGGCCGCGCGCTTGCCGATGGCCTCGCCCAGCTTGCGCACCGGCCGCGTGGCGCGTTGCACCACGAACACCGTCACCAGCGCGATCACGCCCATCAGCAGCAACTGCCGCCACAGCGTGTCGACCAGCAGCTTGCGCGCCAGCGTTTCGCGGATCTCCAGCGTCTCGGCCACCTGCACCACGGCCATGCCGCGACCGCGTGCGCTGGACACGGGCTGCAGCAGCACCGCGACGCGCACCGGCTGGTTGCGAAACTGCGCGTCGTAGAAATCGACCAGCGCCGCGTAGGCGCTGCGGTCCGGGATGCGTCCGCGCCAGAACGGCAGCTCGGCAAAGCCCGAGATCATTTCGCCGTCGAGCGCAGAGACCCGGTAGAAGAGGCGGCTTCGGTTGTCGGCCTCGAAGGCTTCGAGCGCGGAGTAGGGCACGATCGCGCGCAAATGCGCCTGCTCGTCGTAGCCTTCCACGTCGAGCTGTTCGCCGATGGTCTTGGCTGAGGCGAGCAGCGTGCGGTCGTAAGCGGTGGTGGCGGCCGCCAGGCTCTGCCGGTACAGGCTCACGCTGTTGATCACGATGAACACGGCAATCGGCGCGAGGATGCCCAGCAGCAGCCGCGCGCGAAGCGACAGGATGCGGGTCATGACTCCGGGCGAACCAGGTAGCCGAGCCCGCGCATCGTCATCAGCACGGCGCCGGTGCCCGCGAGCTTCTTGCGCAGGCGATACACCACCACCTCGATGGCCTCGTACTGCACCTCGGTCTCGCCCGGAAACACCAGCTCGAACAGGCGCTCCTTGGTGACCGCGTGGCCCGGTTTCATCATCAGCGCCTTCAGCAGTGCCAGCTCGCGCGGCGTGAGTTCGAGCAGTTCGGCGCGGTTGTAGATGGCGCCGTTGTCGGGCTCGTAGCGCAGCCCGCCGATCTCCTGCGGGTTCAGCCCGGCGTCCTGCCCGAGCGCGCCGTGGCTGCGCCGCCGCAAGGCGCGGATGCGGGCCTCCAGCTCGTCGAGGTCGAAAGGCTTGGGCAGGTAGTCGTCGGCGCCGGCATTCAGGCCGACGATGCGGTCGCCCACCGTGCCGCGCGCGGTCAGCAGCAGCACCGGCGTGCGCAGCCCTTCCGAGCGGGCCTGCGCCAGCACCTGCAGGCCGTCCAGGTTGGGCAGGCTCAGGTCGAGCGCCACCACGTCGGGTTCGATGGCGCGCCATTGGGCGACCGCCTGCGCGCCGTCACCACAGATGCGCACATCGATCCGTCGGCGCCCGAGCGCGCGCTGCAGGGTGATTTGCATCGAGGGGTCGTCTTCGACCAGCAGCAGCTTCATACGGTGGCGGTGGGGGTGTGTACTTTGGTGTTTTCCCCAGTCTGGCGGACAGCCAACTGACAGCGGGGCGGCGCATGATAGCGCTCAGGTTCAAGTCAGGTTCCTTTCAAGTTCCTTCCAGTTTCCAGGAGACAACAATGCGTCGAGACACCTTTTTGAAGTCATTGGCCGCGCTGGCCGCCGCCGGAGCCCTGCCACTGTCGGCCCGGGCCGCTGCCAACGTCAAGATGATGATTCCCGCCAATCCGGGCGGCGGCTGGGACACCACCGGCCGCGCACTTGGCAAGGCGCTGAACGACGCCAAGGTGGCCGACACTGTCACCTTCGACAACAAGGGCGGTGCCGCCGGCGCACTGGGCCTGGCCCAGTTCGTGAACGGCTCCAAGGGCGACGCCAACGCACTCATGGTGATGGGCTCGGTCATGCTGGGCGGCATCATCACCGGCAAGCCGCCGGTCAAGCTCGAACAGGCCACGCCCATCGCACGCCTGACCACCGAATACAACGTGTTCGTGCTGCCGTCCAACTCGCCCTTCAAGACCATGAAGGACGTGGTCGACCAGCTCAAGAAGGACCCGGGCAGCGTCAAGTGGGGCGGCGGTTCGCGCGGCTCCACCGAGCACATTGCCGCGGCCATGATCGCGCAGCGCGTCGGCGCCGATCCGTCCAAGATCAACTACGTGGCCTTCCGTGGCGGCGGTGAAGCCACCGCTGCCATCCTGGGCGGCAACGTCACCATCGGCGGCAGCGGGTACAGCGAATTCGCCGAGTACATCGCCGCCGGCAAGATGAAAGCCATTGCTGTCACCTCCGGCCAGCGCCTGCCGGGCATCAACGTGCCGACCCTGAAGGAACAGGGCATCGACGTCGAGATCGGCAACTGGCGCGGCGTCTACGGCGCCCCCGGCATTTCGGCCGAGCAGCGCAAGTCGCTCACCGATATGGTGCTGGCCGCCATGAAGAGCGCGTCGTGGGCCGAGTCGCTCAAGAAGAACGACTGGACGCCGGCGGTGCTGTCGGGCGAAGCCTTCGCCAAGTTCGTGGACGACGACTTCGCCAGCCTGCGCGCCATCATGACCAAGTCCGGCATGGTCTGAGGCCCCGGCGCCTGCCTGCCCGCCCAACGGCGCGCTGTCCTCGCAAGAGATGACAGCGTGCCGTTTTCAAATCCAGCACCACATTCCGGGAGCAAAAAATGACAACGCCAGATCCCTCGGTCTCTCTATCTGACGGGGCCGCGCAACCTGCGGCCACGTGGCCCCAAACCCTGGTCGGCGCCGGCGTGCTGCTGACCGGCCTGGCGCTGGCCTTCGGCGCCATCGACATTTCTTCCGAAGCCGGCTACGGCGGCGTCGGCCCCAACTTCCTGCCCTGGCTGGTGTCCGTGGTGCTGGTGCTGTGCGGCGCATGGATCCTGTGGGAAGCGCGCACCGGCGGCTTTCGCGAACTCGACGCGCCTTCGGGCGCCGACCGCGCCTACTGGCCCGGCTTCGTCTGGGTTTCGGCGGGCCTGCTGCTCAATGCCGCGCTCATCACCACCCTCGGCTTCATCCTCAGTTGCACGCTGTGCTACGTGCTGGCGGTGCAGGGCTTGCGCCGCGCGAGCGGGCAGGCGGGCGTCAATGCGCCGCGCACCTGGTTCAACGACATCGTTGCCGGCGCGCTGATCTCCGCGCCCGTGTTCTGGACATTCACGCAATTCCTGGCCATCAACCTGCCGGGCCTGACTTCCACCGGGTGGTTCTGACATGGATATCTTCAACGCACTCATGGCGGGCTTCGCCACGGCGATCACCCCGATCAATCTGCTCTGGTGCCTGGTCGGCTGTGCCCTGGGCACCGCCGTGGGCGTGCTGCCCGGCATCGGCCCGGCGGTGGCGGTGGCGATGCTGCTGCCCATCACCGGCAAGGTCGACATCACGGCCTCGATGATCTTCTTCTCGGGCATCTACTACGGCGCCATGTACGGCGGCTCGACCACCTCGATCCTGCTGAACACGCCCGGCGAAACCGCCAGCATGGTGACCGCGATGGAGGGCAACAAGATGGCCAAGAGCGGCAGGGCGGGCGCTGCGCTTGCCACGGCCGCCATCGGCTCCTTCGTGGCCGGCACCATCGCCACTGTCATCGTCACGCTGTTCGCGCCTTTCGTGGCCGAGTTCGCGGTCAAGCTGGGGCCGCCTGAATATTTCCTCTTGATGCTGCTGGCCTTCACCACGGTGAGCGCGGTGCTCGGCAAGAGCACGCTGCGCGGCATGACGGCGCTGTTCGTCGGCCTGGCGGCCGGCTGCGTCGGGCTCGACCAGATTTCCGGCCAGGGCCGCTACACGGGCGGCGTGCCCGAACTGCTCGACGGCATCGAGATCGTGCTGGTCGCGGTCGGCCTGTTCGCTGTGGCCGAAGTGCTCTATGCCGTGCTCTATGAAGGCAAGGTCACCGAAGGCCAGAACAAGCTCAGCCGCGTGCACATGACCAAGCGCGACTGGAAGCGTTCCATTCCGGCGTGGCTGCGTGGCACGGCCATCGGCACGCCCTTCGGTTGCATTCCGGCCGGCGGCACGGAGATTCCGACCTTCCTGAGCTATGCGATGGAAAAGAAGCTCGCCAAGGACAAGGATGCCAAGGCCGAGTTCGGCACCACCGGTGCCATCGAAGGCGTGGCCGGCCCCGAGGCCGCCAACAACGCCACGGTGACGGCCGCGCTGATTCCGCTGCTCACGCTCGGCATTCCGACATCGAACACCACCGCCATCCTGCTGGGCGCGTTCCAGAACTACGGCATCCAGCCGGGTCCGCAGCTCTTCACCACTTCGGCCGCGCTGGTGTGGGCGCTGATCGCCTCGCTCTACATCGGCAACGTCATGCTGCTGGTGCTGAACCTGCCGATGGTCGGCCTGTGGGTCAAGCTGCTGAAGATCCCGAAGCCGCAGCTCTACGCCGGCATCCTGATCTTCGCGACCGTGGGTGCCTACGGCATGCGCCAGAGCGCGTTCGACCTGTTCCTGCTGTACGCCATCGGCCTGCTGGGCGTGGTGATGCGGCGCTACGACTTCCCGACCGCGCCCGTGGTGGTCGGCATGATCCTCGGGCCGCTCGCCGAAGCGCAGCTGCGCAACGCAATGTCGATCGGCGAGGGCAGTGCTGCGGTGTTCTTCCAGCGTCCGATGTCGATCACGCTGGTCATCGTCGTGGTGGCCGTGCTGGTGCTGCCGCGCGTGGCCAAGCGCATGAGCGAACGCAAGCTCAAGCGGTTGGCGCAGCTGGACGCCTGACGACGGCCACTTCAAAAACCACGGGCGCGACGCTGAAGGGCGTCGCGCCCGTTCTGCTTTTCCGGCGCCGAAGTTTCTCAGGCCAATGGATGGCCCTGACGCGCGCTGGCCGCTCGGCTCAGCGCCTCAGCGCATCCGGCGATGCTCGCAATCCGGCTTCGTGCAGTTGCCATAGAGCGTCAGCGCGTGCTCCCGCAGACGGAAGCCTCGCTGTTCGCACACCAGCATTTGCCGGTGCTCGATCTCGGCGTCGTGAAATTCCTCGACCCGCCCGCAATCGACACACACCAGATGGTCGTGATGCACGTTGTCGTCGATCTCGTAGATCGCCTTCCCGGTCTGAAAGCTGCTGCGTTTCAAGAGGCCTGCCTGCTCCAGTTGGGCGAGCACGCGATACACGGTGGCGAGGCTGACTTCGGCACGTGCCTCGATCAGCAGGCGATAGAGGTCTTCCGCCGAAAGATGCCGTTGCGCCTGGTTGCGAAAGAGCTCGAGGATCTTCATCCGCGGCAATGTGGCTTTCAGTCCCACCTGCCCGAGCGTATTCGGTGGCATCGATGCGTTCATCGACTGTCGCCTGGATGTCGCAAGGGCTGCATCGGCATCGCGTGTGCCAGGAATCGCACGGGGCGACCCGCCGGCGCGGCGGACAACTCGCCATCGCGCATCACGACCCTGCCGCGCACGAGGGTTGCCATCGGCCAGCCGGTCACCCGCAGCCCGTCGTACGGCGTCCAGCCCACCACGCTGGCGATCCACCGGTTGGTGATTTCCCGGCGCGCCGCGAGGTCGACCAGCGTGAGGTCTGCATCGAAGCCCACTGCGATGCGTCCTTTTCCCTCGATGCCGAAGACGCGGGCCGGCCCCGCGCTGGTCAGATCCACCAGCCGCTGCAAGCTCAGGCGTCCGCGGTGCACGTGATCGAGCATCACCGGCAACAGCGTCTGCACGCCCGTCATGCCGCTGGGCGAGCGGGGATAGGGCAGTGCTTTTTCCTCGCGCGTGTGGGGGGCGTGGTCGCTGCCGAGCACATCGACCACGCCATTGCGGACCGCTTGCCAGAGCGCGTCCTGGTGGCGTGCGCGACGGATCGGCGGATTCATCTGTGCCCATGTGCCCAGGCGCTCGTAGCATTCGGGCGCGCTCAGCGTCAGATGGTGCGGCAGCACCTCGACAGACACGCGCGCCTTGTGCTGCGCGAGAAAACCGATCTCCTCGGCCGACGAGATATGCAGCAGATGAAGGCGGCGGCCGCTTTCTTGCGCCAGCGCCACGATGCGCCGGGTGGCGCGCAGCGCGCTTTCGACATCGCGCCAGACCGGGTGGTCGCGGACCTTGCCCTGGCCCTCGGCGATGATCCTGCGCTCGCGAAGGCGTGCTTCGTCCTCGGCGTGCACCGCCAGGCGCCGGTGGCCGTGGCGAAGAATGCGGCGCAGCACCGCGTCTTCATCGGCCAGCAGGTCGCCGAACGAGCTTCCCATGAAGACCTTGACGCCGGCGCAGCCCGGCAGCATTTCGAGTGACGCCAGCTGCTCGGCGTTGACGGCGGAACCACCGATGTAGAAGGCGTGGTCGCACCAGGCCTGTGTCTGCGCGATGGCGAGCTTGGCGTTCAGGTCCGCTTCGTGCAGTGTCAGCGGATGCGTGTTCGGCATCTCGAACACGGCGGTGACGCCGCCGAGCACGGCGCCGCGCGTGCCCGCCTCGATGGTTTCCTTGTGCGTGAGGCCCGGCTCGCGGAAATGGACCTGGCTGTCGATCACGCCCGGGAGCACGTGCAGGCCTTGTGCATCGAGCGTTTCATCCGCGCTCCAACCGGTGGTGTCGAGTGCCGCGATGCGGCCGTCCACGCAGGCGATGTCGATCATCTGCGCGCCGTTGGGCGTGAGGACCGTGCCGCCGCGAACCAGCAACTCGGCGTGGCGCATCCGCAGGCGTTGTTGCGTATCGGGGGGTATGGCGCGGCGTTCTTCTCCCGCGCCGCAGGGGCGCTCGCGCTCAGAACTCATTCTGGATTCGTTTGTAGCCCTCGACCAGGCGGTTGTTGGTGCGCGCCACGTCCTCCGAGAACTCGGAGGCCCGCGCGGTGACCTTGGGGATGGTGGAAAGATCGGTCTTTGGGCCGATGCGCTCGGTCGACGGCACGTAGAAGTTTGGCGGCAGATGGCAGTCGTCGAGCACGGCGTTGTGCCGCACCACGCAACCGCGCGCGACGGTGCAGTTGAAGAGCACGCTGTTGAATCCGATGAAGACGCCGTCGCCCACGGTGCAGGGGCCGTGCACGATGGCGCGGTGCGCGATCGAGGTCCGCTCGCCGATGGTCACGGCGGCGCCGGACTTGGAGTGGATGACCACGCCGTCCTGGATGTTCGAATGCGCGCCGATCACGATCGGCTCGAGGTGGTCGTCCTCGTCGACTTCGTCGGCGCGGATCACCGCATACGGGCCGATGAAGACGTTTTCGTGGACCACCACGCGGCCGCACAGAATGGCGGTGGGATCGACAAAGGCGCTGGCATGGACCTGGGGCAGGTCGCCGCGTGGATTGCGGCGGATCATGCAGGCACCTGCCCGGCGGATGGGTTTGAAACCCGCGCGAAGGCATCGTGCGGATGCAGGCTTTCCAGGTGGCGGACGTCGATGCGCGTGACCGCGAAAGACCCGGCGAGCGCTGCCTGCAGCCTGCGCGCTGCGTCCTCGACATACATGAGGTTCTGGCCATTCAGCCGCGCGAAGGCCTGCTCATCGGCGCGCTTCACGGCCGCCTGTACCGGCGTGCCGAGCGCGGCTTCCGCCAGGTCGATGAGCCGCAGCAGGCCCAGGTCGGGCGGATCGTCCGGCAGGCGGACCTGAATGTCGGCGATGCTTCGCTGGCTGTGCGGCGTTGCCAGCGTCGCGTTGTCTTGCAGCCAGGCCAGGGCATCCGCTGTGGCCACCGTCGTGTGCGCGGCGAACCGTGCATCGAAGGCATCCGCGACCAGTTGCCGCGACAGCGCGGCCGAGCAAGGGCAGGTGGAGGCGTAGGTGACGCGGACCTGCGCATCGAGCGTGAAGCGTCCGTTGCGCCAGATGGCCTCCAGCCGCACCGGATAGGCGTTCCAGCCGTGGAGTCCGTGTGTGACGAGCGCGGGACGCTTGCGCAGGAGCTCGAATGACAGCACGAGCCGCGCACGCGCCGAGCCGCAGTCGGCGTGGCTCCCGACCATGGCCCGCAGCAGTTTTTCGAGCGAGGCCGTGCCCAGTCTTTCGCTCTCGGCGCTGTCGCACAGCAGGCGATACAGGCGCGACATGTGGATTCCCTTGACCCGCGGGTCTGGCAGATCCACCTCGACATCGGCACGCGCATGGACCGGATGGTGCACGCCGCATTCGTCGGGCCAGACTGGCAGTGCGATACCCCGCATGCCGACCCCGTCGAGCGGCAGGGGCATGGGGGAGGCTTCGGTCAGGGCAATGTCGGGCAATCGCGCGGTCATGGTGAGGTGTCGGTAGTTAACGCAATTATGTTGCATTAATTGGCGGCGGCGCAATGAAGCCGCTTTACCCGGACTCGCGCTGCCTGAGTGCGAGCGCGAGTCCCCTCGTCAGCGCTGCGGCGCCTCGACCAGGTCGTCGTCGATGTGCGGATCGGCCGGCTGCCCGCGCAGCTTGCGCACCGTGCGCCGAATCCAGTGCTCGATGTCGTCCACGTAGGTGAACACCGCCGGCACCACCAGCAGACTCAGCACGGTCGAGGTGATCAACCCGCCGATCACCGCCATCGCCATCGGCGAGCGGAAGCTCGAATCGGCCGAGCCGAAGCCCACCGCGATCGGCAGCATGCCGGCGCCCATGGCGAGCGTGGTCATGATGATGGGCCGCGCCCGCTTGTGGCAGGCGTCGCGCAGCGCGTCCCAGCGGCTCATGCCGTGGTCGCGGCGTGCCACGATGGCGTACTCCACCAGCAAGATGGAGTTCTTCGTGGCGATGCCCATCAGCATGATCAGGCCGATCAGCGACGGCATCGACAACGCCTTCTGGCCGATCAGCAGGCCCACGAAGGCTCCGCCCAGCGCCAGCGGCAGCGCGCACAGAATCGTCACCGGGTGCAGGAAGTCCTTGAACAGCAGCACCAGCACGATGTAGATGCACAGCACGCCAGTCAGCATCGCCAGGCCGAAGCTGGCGAACAGCTCCGTCATCACTTCGGCGTCGCCCACCTCGGCGATGCGCACGCCGGCGGGCAGCTTCTGGATCGAGGGCAGCTTCATCACGGCGGTCTTGGCATCGCCCAGGCCGACGCTCGACAGCTCGATCTCGAAGTTGACGTTGCGCGAGCGGTCGTAGCGGTCGATCACGGCCGGGCCGCCCTCCATGGTGAGCGAGGCGACCTGGCTCAGCATGACGGGGCCGCGTGCGCCGGGCACGGAAAGGCGGCCGAGCAGGTCGATGTCCTGCCGTGCGGAGTCTTCCAGCTTCACCACGATCGGCACCTGGCGTTGCGCCAGGTTGAGCTTGGCGAGCGACTGGTCGTAGTCGCCCAGCGTGGCCACGCGCAGCGTCTCGGCAATGGCGGAACTGGTCACGCCCAGGTCGGCGGCGCGCGCGAAGTCGGGGCGCACCGCGATCTCGGGCCGGATCAGGCTGGCGGTCGACGTGATGTTGCCCAGGCCGGGAATGGTGCGCAGGTCTTTCTCGACCGCGCTGGCCGCCGATGCGAGTGCCACCGGGTCTTCGCCGGTCAGCGCCAGGATGTATTTTTCGCCCGAGCCACCCAGGCCCACGGTGCTGCGAACGCCGGGCAGGGTTTCGAGCGCGGTGCGGATCTGGTTTTCGATCACCTGCTTGCGCGGGCGGGCGCCGCGCGGGTCGAGCTTGATGGTGAGCGTGGCCTTGCGCGTCTCGGGCGTGCCGAAGCTGGCGAACGGATCACCGCCTGCGCTGCCACCGGCCACCGTGGTGTAGACGCTCTTGACGTGCGCAATCTTCATCACGCGGTTGCGTGTTTCCTCGGCCGCAGCCGTGGTCTGCGCGAGCGTGGAGCCGGGCGCGAGCGACAGGTACACCTGTGTCTGCGAGTTGTCGTCAGGCGGAATGAAGCCGGTCTTGAGCAGCGGGATCATCGCCAGCGAACCGAAGAAGAAGAGGGTGGCCAGCACCATCGTCTTGAAGCGGTTGTGGGTGCTCCACTCCACGGCGCGCATGTACCAGCGCAGCCAGCCGGGCTCTTTTTCTTCGCCGACGATGGGCTTGAGGATGTAGGCCGCCATCATGGGCGTGAGCACCCGGGCAACCACCAGCGAGGCGAACACCGCGAGCGAGGCGGTCCAGCCGAACTGCTTGAAGAACTTGCCGGCCACGCCGCTCATGAAGGCGGTCGGCAGGAACACCGCGATCAGCGTGAAGGTGGTGGCGATCACGGCCAGGCCGATTTCATCCGCTGCTTCCATCGCCGCCTGGAAAGGCGTCTTGCCCATGCGCAAGTGCCGCACGATGTTCTCGACCTCCACGATCGCATCGTCCACCAAGATGCCCACCACCAGCGAGAGCGCCAGCAGCGAGATCACGTTGACCGAAAAGCCCAGCAGGTACATGCCGATGAAGGCCGGAATCACCGACATCGGCAGCGCCACGGCCGAGACGAAAGTGGCGCGCCAGTCGCGCAGGAACAGCCACACCACGATTACCGCCAGGATGGCGCCTTCGTACAGCAGGTGCAGCGAGCCGTTGTATTCCTCTTCCACCGGGTCGACGAAGTTGAAGGCTTCGGTCAGCTCGATATCGGGGCGCTGCACGCGCAGGTCGGCCAGTGCCTTCTGCACCGCGTGGCCCACTTCCACTTCGCTGGCGCCACGGCTGCGGGCCACCTCGAAGCCGACCACCGGCTTGCCGTTGAGCAGCGCGGCGGCGCGCGGTTCGGCAATGGTGTCGCTGATGCGCGCCACCTGGTCGAGCCGCACGCGGCGGCCGTCGCTCAGCGCGATCTGCATGTCGGCGAGCTGGTCGGCCGATTGCACCGTGGCCATGGTGCGAACGGGCTGCTCGCTGCCGCCCAGGTCGAAACGGCCGCCCGCGCTTTCGGTCTGCACCTGGCGCAGTTGGCGCGAGATGTCGCCGGCCGAGGCGCCCAGCGCCTGCAGCTTGGCCGGGTCGAGGTCGATGTGCACCTGCCGGGTGGCGCCGCCCACGCGGTTCACCGCGCCCACGCCGGGCAGCGCGAGCAGCTTCTTGGTGATGTCGTTGTCGACGTACCAGCTCAGCGCCTCGTCGTCCATCTGCGATGACGCGATGGTGAAGGCCAGCACCGGCTGGCCCGCCAGGTCGAGCTTGGTGACGACCGGGTCGCGCACGTCGGCGGGCAGGTCGGCACGCACGCGCTGCACGGCGGAGCGCACGTCGTCCACGGCTTCCTGCACCGGCTTTTCGAGGCGGAACTCGACGATCAGCGTGGCGGCGCCGTCTTGCACCTTGGTGGTGATGTGCTTGAGGCCCTGCACGGTGGCGATGGCGTTCTCGAGCTTGCGCGCGACGTCGGTTTCGAGCTGCGAAGGCGCGGCACCGGGCAGCGACGCCGAGACCGTCACGGTCGGCAGGTCGATGTCCGGAAAGTTCTGCACCTTCATCGCGTTGAACGACAGCAACCCACCGAAGGTGAGCAGCACGAACAGCATCACCGCCGGAATCGGGTTGCGTATGGACCAGGCGGAAACGTTCATGGGCGAGTCCTTGTTGTCTTACTTGGCTGCACTGGCGGCGGCGGCGGCGGCAGCAGCGGACGCGGCAGCCTTGGCGGGCGGGGCCACGGAGGCGGGCGTGTCGACCACACGCACCAGGTCGCCGTCGTTCAGGAAGCCCGCGCCCTGCACCACGACCTGCGCGCCGTCAGGCAGTGCGCTGGTGATCTCGATGCGGTCGTTCAGGCGGCGGCCGATCTGCACCTTGAGCTGGGCCACGTGGTTGTCGGGGCGCAGCAGGAACACGTTGTTGAAACCGTCGCGCGGCACGATGGCGGTTTGCGGCACCGTCGGCGCCGAACTGCGGCCCAGTTCGAAGTCGCCGCGCGCGAACATGCCGGCCTTGATGCCGGTGTTCTGCAGCACGTTCGGCAGGTCGACATAGACCAGCGCCGCGCGCGTCTGCGGATCGACCGTGGGCGCGATGCTGCGCACCGTGCCGCGCACCTGCGCGCCGCTGGCGCTGACCACGAAGGCCGGCGTGCCGACCGCGAGGCGGCCGAGTTCGGCCGAGGTGACCTCGGCGCGCCATTCGAGCCGGCCCTGGCGGATCAGGCGGAACAGCTCGGTGCCGGCCGACACCACGCTGCCGACCGTGGCGGCACGTGCCGAGATCACGCCGTCGTCGGGCGCCAGCACCTGCGTGTTGCGCCCGCGCACCTGCTGCGCTGCCAGCACAGCTTCGGCCGCTTCGACGCGTGCCTTGGCAGTCTGCTCGGTGGTCTGGTATTGGTTGATCTGCTGCTGGCTCAGTGCGCCGGTGGCTTGCAGCGTGCGGGCGCGCGCGGCATTGCCGGCGGCGTCGGCGGCGGTGGCCCTGGCTTCGGCCAGCGAAGCGCGCGATTGCGCGATGTCGGCCTGCACCGTCTCGGGCGAGAAGACCGCAAGCACCTGGCCCTTCTTGACCACGTCGCCCACGTTCACGCGCACTTCGGCCAGGCGCAGGCCGTTGGATTCGGAGCCGACCACGGCCTCCTGCCAGGCGGCCACGTTGCCGTTGGCCGCGAGCGTGAGTTGCAGCTCGGTGGCCTGGGGCTTCGCCACAGTAACGGTCAGCGCCGGCTTGGGCGGATGGGCGCCGTCCTTGGTCTTGTCCGCCGGCTTGCCTGTCATCCACACAACGGCGCCGATGACGATGAGCAGCGCCAGCAGCGCAATGACGAGAGTGGAACGTTTCATTCTTTTCATGGCGACGTCGCAACCTTGGCGGTTGGTGTGGTGGTCATAGAGGACGATTCAGGGCGGCTCCAGCCGCCGCCCATCGAGCGGTAGAGCGCAACCCAGGCTTCGGTGCGCTCGCGTTGCAGCGAGACACGCGCGGTTTGCGCGGTGAACAGCGTGCGGCGCGAATCCTCCAGCTCGAACAGGCTGGCCAGGCCGCTGCTGTAGCGGGCCTGCGTGGCGTTGAACGAGACCTGGTAGTTCTTCACTGCGCTGTCGGCGTCGGTGGTGCGCGCGGCA
Organism: Variovorax sp. PAMC26660; assembly: GCF_014302995.1. NCBI lineage: Bacteria > Pseudomonadati > Pseudomonadota > Betaproteobacteria > Burkholderiales > Comamonadaceae > Variovorax > Variovorax sp. PAMC26660. The sequence goes on along the minus strand of NZ_CP060295.1, from coordinate 7,104,868 downwards.
GTGGCATCGAGGTTGACGAGAGCTTCTTCCACCTCGCGCACCGCCTGCCGCACGCTGGCGCGGTAGGTCGACACGGCTTCGGCATAGCGCGCCTTGGCCGCATCGGTGTTGGCGACGCGGGAGCCGCCGTCGAGCAGCGGCACGGTGAGCGACAACGGGCCGATGGTCCAGGTGTCCAGCGACTGCTTGAAGCCGTCGGTGCGGTATTGCAGGCGGCCGATGGAACCCGAGAGCGAGAGCTTGGGGTAGCGCTCGGCCTCGGCGGAGCCCACGTCGGCACTGGCCGAGGCCACGCCGAGTTCGGCTGCGTACACGTCGGGCCGTTGCGAGATGGCTTGCGCCGGCACGCTGGCGATGCCGCCGACGGCCGGCAGCACGCGCTGCGCGGGCGAGGCCGCGAGCTTTTGTTCCAGCGTGGTTTCGTCGATGCCGCTGAGCGCCACCAGCGCCTTGCGCTGCACCGCGCACTGGGCGCGCTGCTGGATGAGCCGGCCCGATGCATCGGAGGCGCTGGCACGGGCCAGTGCCGCATCGGCCGGCGAGGTGAAGCCGGCGCCCGCCGAAAGATCGGTCAGGCGCGAGGTCTCGGCGCGCGAGCGCGTGTCGGATTCGGCCACGCGCAACTGCTCCTGGCAGGCGCGCTCGGCGAAGTAGGCGTTGGCCGTTTCGGCCGCGACCGACACGCGCGCGTCGTGCCATTTGGCGTTGGCGCTGTTCTGCTTGGCTTCGGCGGAATCGCGGTCGGCGCGCAGGCGGCCGAACAGGTCGATCTCCCACTTGGACTGCAGGCCGGCCTGTAGCGTGGTGAGCGGTGCGACGGTCGTGCTGCTACTGGTGGTGCTGCCGCCGCCGCCCGCGCCGAGCGAGGACCCCGAGACGCCCCGGCTGGCCGATGCCGTGCCGTCGAGGCTCGGCAGCAGCGCCGCGCCGGCCTGCACGCGGGTCGAGCGCGCTTCGGCCACGCGCGCCGCAGCGCTCGCGACATTGGGGCTGGCGGCTTCGGCCGCGGCGATCAGCTCGACCAGCAGCGGATCGTCGAGCTGGCGCCACCAGTCGGCCAGCGACGCGAGCGAGCCGCCGTGGGGCAGGGGGGCGTGCCATTGCGCGGGCAAGGGCGCCTCGACCTGCGCCGGCGGGCGTGTCAGGCCGCAGCCCGAAAGGCCGATGCCCAGGCCGAGCGGCAGGCAAAGGGAGGCGATCAGTCGAAGTCTTCTCATTTCTTCTTTCTCGCGGCCCGTGCGGGCGCGGCAGCGGTGATGCTGGCGGCGGCCGCGGTGCGGCGGCGTGTCTCTTCGGCCTGCACCAGTGCCAGCGCATAGCCCGTCAGGCGGTCGGCCCAGGTGTCGATGCCGCGCGAGGTGCGCAGCAGCGAAGGGCGGATGGCTTCGATGAAGTCCTGGCTCACATAGAGCTGCATCGACAGGCCGGTGATGGCGAAGGTCAGGCGGTGGATGTCGTCGTCGGCCCGGTCCACCTTCAGGTGGCGGCACATCAGGTCGGCGATGGCGCGGTGCGGGCCCTTGATGTCCTGCTCCAGCTCTTCGGCCCAGCGGCTGGTGGGCTCCAGCATCTCGCGCATGTGCAACTGGATGCATTGCCGCACGATCTCTCCCTGCTTGAGCGGATCGATCATGGACGACATGCAGATGCGCAGCGTGGCTTCGAGCGATTGGCCGGGCACGTTGCAGGCGGCCACGAGGTCGCTTGAATCGCCGCCCATCGGCTCGTTGAAGGTGGCGGAGTAAAGCCCCTCCTTGTCGCCGAAGTAATAGCTGATGGCCGAGATGTTGACCTCAGCCTCGCGGGCGATCTCGCGCGTGGAGGTCTTGGCAAAGCCCTTTTGCGCGAACAGCCGCAGCGCGGTGTGGAGCAGGCGATGGCGTGCCTCGGCGCCGTCGCTGCGCGGTGCGCGGCGCGGGGCCTGGGTGATGGTGGCTCTCGCGTTCATGGCCGGCATTACACCACGCGAGAAATCAAACGATTGATTTACTTAAGGCTTTGTGAAGACTTCGGCCCGAGGGCCGGAACCTGAGCATTTCCTGAAGGCCGGCGACGCCGGATTTGCACTGGATGAGGGCGCGCTACGATCCGCGCATGCCAGCCGCCCCCACAGTCGCCGCACCGCCCGCCTTGCCCCTCGATGCCGAAGGCATCCTCGCGCTTGCCGCGCGCTCGATGTTTCATTTGTTTTCCAGCATCAGCCAGGGCATGTTCCTGGTCGATAGCAGCGGGCGCATCGTGTGGGTGAACGAAGGCTACCGGCGCTTTCTTCCGGCGCTGGGTTTTTCGTCCATCGACCAGTTCATGGGCCACATGGTCGAGGACGTGATCCCCAACACGCAGATGCGGCGCGTGCTCGAAACCGGCGAGCCGATATTGGTCGACCTGCTGACCAACAAGGCCGGCACCTTCGTCGTGAGCCGCATCCCGCTGCGCGAAGAGCGCGGGGGCGGCGACGGTGGCTTGGGCGAGGTGATCGGCGCCATCGGCATCGTGCTGTTCGACCAGCCCGAGACCACGCTGCAACCGCTCATCAGCAAGTTCGCGCTGCTGCAGCGCGACCTCGACGATGCGCGGCGCGAACTGGCCAGCCAGCGCAACAACCCGCTGTACCACCATGCCGATGGCCAGCGCCGCTCCAAGTACACCTTCGCAAGCTTCATCGGCAGCAGCCCGGCGGCGGTGGAGGTCAAGCGCCATGCGCGCCGCGCCGCGCAGTCCGCAAGCCCGGTGCTGCTGCTGGGCGAAACCGGCACCGGCAAGGAACTGCTGGCGCATGCCATCCATGCGTCGTCCGCGCGCGCCAAGGGCATGTTCGTCAGCGTCAACATCGCGGCCGTGCCCGACACCTTGCTGGAGGCCGAGTTCTTCGGCTTCGCGCCCGGTGCCTTCACCGGCGCGGACCGTCGCGGCCGCGAGGGCAAGTTCAAGCTGGCCGATGGCGGCAGCCTGTTCCTCGACGAAATCGGCGACATGCCGCTCGGCCTGCAGGCCAAGTTGCTGCGCGCGCTGCAAGAAGGCGAGATCGAACCGCTCGGCTCCAACAAGCTCGTACCCTTCGACGCGCGCGTGATCGCAGCCACCTCGCGCGACCTGCCGGAGCTGGTGCGGCGCGGCCTGTTTCGCGAAGACCTGTACTACCGCCTCAACGTGCTGCCGCTGCGCGTGCCGCCATTGCGCGAGCGGCGTCCCGACATTCCCGCGCTGGTCGAGGCGCTGGGCGAAGACATGGCGCTGCGCAGCGGCGAGGCGCCGCCCGAACTGACGCCCGACGCGCTCGCGCTCCTCGCCGGCCAGCACTGGCGCGGCAACATTCGCGAGTTGCGCAACGTGCTGGAGCAGGTGACGATGCGCAGCGACTCGCAACGCATCGACGCCGCGCAACTCGAACGCATCCTGCGCGAAGCGGGCCTGGAGCAGATCGAGCTGCCCGACACCTCGCTGAATGCACGCGGTGCCGACGAAGAGGCCGCCTTGCTGCGACCGCTGGCGCAGCAGGTGGTGGAGCTGGAGCGCAAGGCGATTGCTGCTGCGCTGGCATCGACCGGCGGGAACAAGCTCGCGACGTCGCGGCTGCTCGGCATTTCGCGCGCCACTCTGTATGAGCGGATGACGAGCCAGGAGCGGCCGGCGTGAGGTTGTTGAGCCTCATGCGCCGGATTGGTCGCGCCGACATCGAGGACGGCTCGCCAGTGATCACTGTTGAGATGCCGTACGAGGAGTTTGTGAAGCGCTTCGGTGAGAGGCACTCGGATCATCCGCCCGACTGGGATGCGCCCGGACCCGTGGAGCTCTGGTTCTTCGAGCTCCCTTGGGGGCACAAGATCACACTCGAGTACCACACGTCCATCGACGAGTTCAATATTTATGTCGAATCGTTCGAGTTCGATGCGGTGCTCGATTTCCTCGATCTGAGAGCCTGCGAGATTTTCATGCACTCAGTCCATATCGAACTGTTAAGGGCGCGATATCCCGTGTACACGAAGGACTTGGGAGCCTATGGACTTTTCCGGCTCGACGAGTGTGGCGACCAAGTCTTGATGCATGCCTATGAAAGCCGCCGCGTCGCTGACTATTACCGGCAGGTGTACCAAGGTAAAGATGTCGGTCAACGCTACCGGGTAGAGAGTGTGAGTTCGAGACTCTGAGTGCACGCCGAGCGATACTCCCGCCCCCTGAACGCAACCCAACCCCAAACACCCATGAACGCTCTTGCCCGTATCGCTGCTTGCTTCGTCCTTTGCGTCGTGGCGGGCATCGCCAGCGCCGCGCCGCCGCAATGTGCGAGCGAAGCCGTCGTGCAAGCCAAGAAGCTCCTGACCTTTCACTTCGGTGAGGACGACCGCATGGAAGTGGGTCCCGAGGTCAAGGAACTCGCGCCCATCCGCAATCCGGCCAACGCGAAGCAGCAGTTCAAGGTGCTGGAGGTCTGGGGCACGATCTACAAGGGCAACTACCGGATGCGGCTGATCTACTACCCCATGGACAAGAGCTGCCTGCTGATGGGGCAGGAAATCCTGGAGTTGGCGCGGCTGTGAGCGTTCGGGCACTCCGGTCGAGCTTCGGCCCCAACTGCCATTGGTGCGGCCTCCCCATGGACTTCGACGAACCGCATGGCCGGCCCGAGTCCGCGACCATCGAGCACCTCATCGATTCGACGCTGGGCGGCGTGCGCACGCAAAAGCACCGGCGGCTGGCCCATGCGATCTGCAATCACACGCGCAACGAATTCCGGATGCAGGCCGAGCGTGAGTTCCAGCGTTGGATTGCCGAGCGGAAAACCCCTAGTAAACCCTGACTGATAAAAAGACAGTTGCCTGAAAATTGATCACTACAAGTGTTCTGAAATAAGGCGAAACGGGCTTCTTCCCAATGAAGAAACCTTTGTTATCAATGGGTTGGGCGGATGGCACGAACTGTGCAATATTCAGTCATCATTTTCAGGAGACAAAGAATGAACCGTCGCCACCTCGTCGCCTTGGCCGCGCTCGCCACGTGCGTTGCCGCCGCCCCCGCCTGGGCCCAATCCAACGAAATCCGCATCGCCCACATCTACAGCAAGACGGGCGCGCTGGAGGCCTACGGCAAGCAGACCCAGACCGGTTTTGCCATGGGCCTGGACTACGCCACCGGCGGCACGATGATGGTCAACGGCAAGAAGATCGTGGTCATCGAGAAGGACGACCAGGGCAAGCCCGACCTGGGCAAGTCGCTGCTGGCCGCGGCCTACTCCGACGACAAGGCCGCGCTGGCCGTGGGCCCGACCTCCTCCGGCGTGGCGCTGGCCATGCTGCCGGTGGCCGAGGAATACAAGAAGATCCTGATCGTCGAGCCCGCCGTGGCCGACTCGATCACCGGCGACAAGTGGAACAAGTACATCTTCCGCACCGGCCGCAACTCGAGCCAGGACGCGATCTCCAATGCCGTGGCGGTCGACAAGGCCGGCGTCACCGTCGCCACGCTCGCGCAAGACAACGCCTTCGGCCGTGACGGCGTGAAGGCCTTCGGCGCCGCGCTCAAGAAGGCGAAGCTGGTGCACGAGGAATACCTGCCGCCCGCCACCACCGACTTCACCGCCGGCGCCCAGCGCCTGATCGACAAGCTGAAGGACCAGCCGGGCCGCAAGATCATCTGGATCGTCTGGGCCGGCGCGGGCAACCCGTTCAAGATCGTCGACCTCGACCTCAAGCGCTACGGCATCGAGATTTCCACCGGCGGCAACATCCTGCCGGCCATGACGGCCTACAAGTCGCTGCCGGGCATGGAAGGCGCGGCGTACTACTACTTCGGCATCCCGAAGAACCCGGTGAACGAGGCGATGGTCTCGGCGCACTACAAGCAGTTCAAGACGCCGCCGGACTTCTTCACGGCCGGCGGTTTCTCGGCCGCGATGGCGGTGGTGACGGCGCTCAAGAAGACCAACGGCGACACCAACACCAACAAGCTCATCAGCACCATGGAAGGCATGAGCTTCGACACGCCCAAGGGCAAGATGACCTTCCGCAAGGAAGACCATCAGGCGATGCAGTCGATGTACCACTTCAAGATCAAGGTCGACCCGGCGTTCGCCTGGGGCGTGCCCGAGCTGGTCCATGAGATCAAGCCCGAAGAGATGGACATCCCCATCAAGAACAAGCGCTGAGCGCGCACCCCTCATCGCGGCGCTGACGCCGCACTCCCTTCGCCCCGGATGGCCTCCGGGCGAAGCGCCAGCCTGCGCCTTCGCGGCGTGGTAGCGGCGCTATCCAACGGCCGATTCGTGAGCCAAGCAAGCGTTCGATAAACCACAACAGAAGGAGACAGCGATGCAAGCGATGCGATTGAACTGGAAGGGATTTGCCGCGGTTGCGGTGGTGGCGATGGCGGCACAGGCCGCCGTGGCGGCGGTGCCGTTGCCGGCACTCGGCGGCAATCCGGCGGAGGTGAGCGTGTCCGGCCTGTCGGCCGGCGGCTTCGCGGCGGTGCAACTGCACGTGGCCTATTCGGCCACCTTCAAGCGCGGCGCAGGCGTCGTGGCCGGTGGCCCGTACTACTGCGCCGAGGGTTCGGTGGTCAACGCCACCGGGCGCTGCATGACGCACAGCACGAGCATTCCGGTGTCGTCGCTCGTGAGCACCACCAACAGCTGGGCTGCCAGCGGTGCGATCGATCCGGTCTCGAACATGACCGGATCGAAGGTGTACATGTTCTCGGGCACCTCCGACAACACCGTCAAGCAGCCGGTGATGGACGACCTGAAGACCTACTACCAGAGCTTCGTGCCGGCGGCCAACATCGTCTACAAGAACAACATCGGCTCGGGCCATGCGATGGTCACCGACGACTATGGCGGCGCCTGCAGCGTTACCGCTGCGCCCTACATCAACAACTGCGGCTTCGACCTCGCGGGCGAGATACTCACGCAGCTCTACGGGCCGTTGAACCCGCGCAACAACGGCACGCTGGGCGGCACCTTCACCGAGTTCAACCAGTCGGAGTTCATCACCGGCCACGGCGTGGCCGCCACCGGCTGGATCTACGTGCCGCAGGCCTGCACCACCGCCTCGTGCCGCGTGCACCTGGTGCTGCACGGCTGCAAGCAGAACTACACCGACGTCAGCGACCAGTACGTGAAGAAGACCGGCTACAACCGCTGGGCCGACACCAACAACATCATCCTGATCTACCCGCAGACCAGCACCGCGGCCACCAACAGCTGCTGGGACTGGTGGGGCTACGACAGCGCGAACTACGCGAAGAAGTCGGGTCCGCAGATGGTGGCGCTCAAGGCCATGGTCGACCGCGTGACCAGCACCGGCGGCGGTTCGTCGCTGCCTGCGCCCACCGGCGTGGGCACCTCGGGCGCGACCAGCAGCAGCATGACCATTGCATGGACCAGCGTGTCCGGCGCCAGCGGCTACAACGTCTACCGCGGCGGCAGCCAGGTCAACGCAGCGGCCGTCACCGGCACCAGCTACACCGACACCGACCTGGCCCCGTCCACCAGCTACAGCTGGGCCGTGGCCGCGCTCGATGCCAGCGGTGCTGCGGGTGCGATGTCGAGCGCGGCCACGGGCAGCACCATTGCCGGCAGCGGCGGCGGCGGGACCTGCTATACCGCCAGCAACTACACGCACACCATCGCCGGCCGCGCCTATGCGTTGTGGGGCCTGACCTATGCCTACGGCTCGGGGCAGTCGATGGGCCTGTGGAACATCTACGCCATCACCACGCTGAAGCAGACCGGCCCCAACTACTACGTGATCGGCAGCTGTTGAAGCCGATCGTCATCGACACACACTTTCATCTGCAATGACCAACGATGCTTGAGACGCGAGACCTGACCATCCGCTTCGGGGGACACGTGGCCGTCAATGGCGTGAGCTGCGCTTTCGCGCCGGGCACGCTGACGGCCATCGTCGGCCCCAACGGGGCGGGCAAGACCACCTACTTCAACCTGATCTCGGGCCAGCTCAAGGCGAGCGCGGGCACGGTGTCGCTCGACGGCCAACTGCTGTCGGGCATGTCGCCGTCGGCGCGCACGCACGCGGGGCTGGGACGGGCCTTCCAGCTCACCAACCTGTTCCCGAACCTCACGGTGCTGGAAAACGTGCGGCTGGCGGTGCAGGCCACGCGCGAAGGGGCGCACCGGCGCGGGCTCAACCTGTGGAGCATCTGGAGCGACCACAAGGCGCTGACCGAGCGTGCGGACCAGATCCTCACCGACGTCGCGCTCAAGTCGCGCGAAAGCGCGACGGTGGCGAGCCTGCCGCACGGCGACCAGCGCAAGCTCGAAGTGGCACTGCTGATGGCGCTGGAGCCGAAGGTCTTCATGTTCGACGAACCCACGGCCGGCATGAATGCGGCCGAGGCGCCCGTCATCCTCGACCTGATCCGCAAGCTCAAGCAGGACAAGACCAAGACCATCCTGCTGGTCGAACACAAGATGGACGTGGTGCGCGAACTCGCCGATCGCATCATCGTGCTGCACAACGGCACGCTGGTGGCCGATGGCGAGCCGGCCGAGGTGATCGCCTCGCCGGTGGTGCAAGAGGCCTACCTGGGTATTGCGAAGGAGGCTGCGGCATGACGCATCTGATGAATTCGAATTTCTCCCTCCCCCGCTGGGGGAGGGCAGGGGTGGGGGCAAGCGGCCTTCACCTCGCCGCAGCCCTTCAAGCGCCGCTTGCCCCCATCCCAACCTTCCCCCGGAAGGGGAAGGAGCAAGACCGATGACTGCTCAGAATCTTTTGACCCTCGAAGGCGTGCAGACGCACATCGGGGCGTATCACATCCTCCACGGCGTCGACCTCGCCGTGCCGCGCGGCCAGCTCACGATGCTGCTGGGCCGCAACGGTGCGGGCAAGACGACCACGCTGCGGACCATCATGGGCCTGTGGCATGCGTCGCAGGGCCGCGTGCGCTTTGCCGACAAGGACATCACCGCGCTGCAGACGCCGCAGATCGCCGGACTGGGCATTGCCTATGTGCCCGAGAACATGGGCATCTTCTCGGACCTCACGGTGAAAGAGAACATGCTGCTCGCCGCGCGCAGCGCGAAGAACGCGGCGCAGATCGACGACACGCGGCTGAAGTGGATCTTCAAGCTCTTTCCCGCGGTCGAGAAATTCTGGAACCACCCGGCCGGCAAGCTGTCGGGCGGGCAAAAGCAGATGCTGGCCGTCTCGCGTGCCATCGTCGAGCCGCGCGAGCTGCTGCTGATCGACGAACCCAGCAAGGGCCTGGCGCCCGTGATGATCAACAACATGATCGACGCGTTTGCCGAACTCAAGCGCAGCGGCGTGACCATCCTGCTGGTGGAACAGAACATCAACTTCGCCCAGCGCCTGGGTGACACCGTCGCGGTGATGGACAACGGCCGCGTGGTGCACAGCGGCTCCATGGCCGCGTTTTCCGCCGACGCGCAATTGCAGCAATCGCTGCTTGGACTGGCTCTATGACGTATTCGACATATTTCTCCCTCCCTCTCTGGGGGAGGGTTGGGGTGGGGGCTCGCGGCCTTCGATACTGCGCGGCCTTGCAAGCGCCGTCAGCCCCCATCCCGGCCTTCCCCCAGAGGGGGAAGGAGCAAGAAAAGGGAGCGCTGCAATGAAAGCACTCGACTTCGACTGGAAGCCGCTGCTGCTGGCCCCGGTGCTCGCGCTCGTCGCGCTGCCGCTCACCGGCTCCTTCTCGACCTGGCTCACGCTCACGGTCGCCGGTCTGGCGATGGGCATGATCATCTTCATCATCGCCTCGGGCCTGACGCTGGTGTTCGGTCTGATGGACGTGCTGAACTTCGGTCACGGCGTGTTCATCGCGCTCGGTGCCTTCGTGGCCAGCACCGTGCTCGGCCTCATGGGCGACTGGACGGGCTCGGGCGAACTCTGGCGCAACCTTGTTGCCGTGTTCCCCGCGATGCTGGTCGCGATGCTCGTGGCCGGCGCCGTGGGACTGGCCTTCGAGCGCTTCATCGTGCGCCCGGTGTACGGCCAGCACCTGAAGCAGATCCTCATCACCATGGGCGGCATGATCATCGGCGAAGAACTCATCAAGGTGATCTGGGGCCCGGCGCAGGTGCCGCTGCCGCTGCCCGAGGCGCTGCGCGGTTCGCTGCTGATCGGCGACGCCGCCATCAGCAAGTACCGCCTGCTCGCGGTGGCCGTGGGCGTGGTGGTGTTCGGCCTGCTCGCATGGACGCTGGGTCGCACCAAGATCGGCCTGCTGATCCGCGCCGGCGTGCAAGACCGCGAGATGGTCGAGTCGCTCGGCTACCGTATCGGCCGGCTGTTCGTCGGCGTGTTCGTGGTGGGCAGCGCATTGGCCGGCCTGGGCGGCGTGATGTGGGGGCTGTTCCAGCAGAACCTGGTGCCGCAGATGGGCGCGCAGGTCAACGTGCTGATCTTCATCGTCATCATCATCGGCGGGCTGGGCTCGACGGGCGGGGCGCTCATCGGCGCGCTGCTGGTGGGGCTGATGACCAACTACATCGGCTTCCTGCTGCCGACGATCACGCAGTTCGCAAGCATCTTCCTGATGGTGGCCGTGCTGTTGTGGCGTCCGCAGGGTGTATACCCCGTGGCGAATCGTTGAGGAAAAAGCCGTCATGTTTCTGAAACGACTCCTGTCCAACGACACCCCGCGCAGCCGTCTGCTGGCGGTGCTGCTGGTGGCCGTGTTCCTGGCGTTGGCGTTCGCGCCTTTCATCTTCCCGGGCGTCAAGGCGCTCAGCGTCGCGGCCAAGATCCTGGTGTTCGTGGTGCTGGTCGCCAGCTTCGACCTGCTGCTGGGCTACACCGGCATCGTGAGCTTTGCGCACACCATGTTCTTCGGCATCGGGGCGTACGGCATCGCCATTTCTGCTTCACGGCTCGGGCCCAATTGGGGTGCGGTGCTGGTGGGGCTCGGGGCATCGCTGGCGGTGTCACTGGTGCTCTCCTTCGCCATCGGTTTGTTCTCGCTACGGGTGCGCGCGATCTTCTTCGCGATGATCACGCTGGCCGTGGCCTCGGCCTTCCAGACGCTGGCCTCGCAGTTGTCGGACTTCACCGGCGGCGAAGACGGCCTGACCTTCAAGCTGCCCGAGCTGATCTCGCCGAGCTTCGAGTTCTCCGAAGAGCCGTTCCTTGGTGTCTCGCTCGATGGTCGATTGCTTTGCTATTACCTGCTGTTCGTGGCCGCTGTCGTGCTGGTGCTGGCGCTGCTGCGCATCGTGAATTCGCCCTTCGGCCGCGTGCTGCAGGCGATCCGCGAGAACGAGTTCCGCGCAGAGGCGATCGGCTACCGCGTGGTGGTGTACCGCACCACGGCAGCTGTGTTGTCTGCCCTGTTCGCCACGCTGGCAGGCGCGATGCTGGCCATCTGGCTGCGCTACAACGGGCCGGATACCTCGCTGAGCTTCGAGATCATGATCGACGTGCTGTTGATCGTGGTGATCGGCGGCATGGGCACCATCTACGGCGCGGCCATTGGCGCGGTGCTGTTCGTGGTGGCGCAGAGCTATCTGCAAGACTTGCTGCGCCTGGGCAGCGAGGCCGCGAGCGGACTGCCGTGGCTCGCGGCGCTGCTGTCGCCCGACCGCTGGCTGCTGTGGCTGGGCGTGCTGTTCGTGCTGTCGGTGTATTACTTTCCCACCGGCATCGTGGGCAAGCTGCGGGCGAGGGCGGCACGATGAGCGACAACAACTTCCTGGCGCCGTTGTCGCGCTATGCCCAGCTCGCGGGCCGTGAAGTCCACTGGCTCGAATGGGGCGCCGCCGATGCGCCGGTGGTCATCGCCTGGCACGGCCTGGCGCGCACCTGCCGCGACATGGACGAACTGGCGCAGCACTTCGCGGCGCGTGGCTTTCGCGTGATCTGCCCCGACACCATCGGCCGTGGCCTGAGCCAATGGAGCCCGCTGCCCGATGAGGAATACCAGCTCTCCTTTTACGCACGCATCGCGAACGCGCTGTGCGATGAGTTGAGGATCGGCCGCGTGCACTGGGTCGGCACTTCGATGGGCGGCGCCATCGGCACGGTCTGCGCATCAGGCCTGTTCGAGCCGCGCATGAAGGCGCGCATCGCGAGCCTCACGCTCAACGACAACGCGCCGCAGCTTGCGCAGGCGGCCATCGAGCGCATCCGTGCCTATGCGGGCCAGCCGCCCGCGTTCGACACCGTGGCCGAACTGGAGGCGTTCTTTCGCACCGTCTACAAGCCCTACGGCTGGCTCAGCGATGCGCAGTGGCGCCGCCTGACCGAAAGCTCGACGCGGCGCCTGCCTGACGGCCGCGTCACGCCGCACTACGACCCGGCGATGGTTCAGCAGTTCAGCGCGCACGACAACGACTACCTGATCTGGCCGCACTACGACGCCATCGAGGTGCCGGTGCTGTGCCTGCGCGGTGCCGAGTCCGACCTGGTGCTGCCCGAGGTGGTCGAGGAGATGCGGCGGCGCGGGCCGGGCACGGAAGGGCGGCTGCAGGTCATCGAAATCCAGGGGTGCGGTCACGCGCCCGCGCTCAACGTGCCCGAACAACTGGAGCCCATCGAAGGGTTTATCCGCGCCGTTGGTCGTTGATTGCATGGCGGCAGCACAATCGCCGCCGGCTTCAATCACTACAAGGCTCACCTCACCATGGCGCTCTCGATGTACGACATTTCGGTCCCGGTCTTCACCCGCGGACTCGGCCAGCTCATCCACCTGTTCGACAAGAGCCTGGCGCATGCCAAGGCCAACGGCATCGACACCGCCACGCTGGTCGATGCGCGCCTAGCGCCCGACATGCTCACGCTGGCCGGCCAGGTCCAGCGCGCGAGCGACGCATCCAAGCTCGGCGCCGCGCGCATCGCGGGCATCACCGCCCCCAGCTTTCCCGATGAGGAAAAGACCTGGGACGACCTTGTGGCCCGCATCCGGAAGACGCAGGAATTCCTCGCGACCATCGACCGTGCCCTGATCGACGGCCAGGAAGAGCGCCCTGTGACCATCAAGCAGCGCGAGGGCGAAGCGCACTTCACCGCGCAGCGCTACCTGCTGCAGTTCGCGCTACCCAACTTCTTCTTCCACGTGACCACGGCCTACGACGTGCTGCGCCACAAGGGCATGCCGGTCGGCAAGCTGGATTACCTGGGCAAGTTCTGAGCCGGCGGCCGGGCCTTCACGGCGCCGGGACAAAGTTCAAATTGCCGTGACACATGCGCGCATGCAGGTTGCGCGGCAAACAATCGCGCCTGACCGCTGTCGGTCTGACATGCACGAGGTTTTCGATCATGAACATGCTGTCCAGAAGGGCGTTCTCGGGGCTCGCCGTGGGGTCGTCCGCACTCGTTGCGGCGGCTGGTGGCGGATGGCCGATGCGCAGCGCTTTCGCCGCGTCGCCGGGCTTGCAGGACTACGGCCGCGCCCCTGAGTTCGCGGGCATCGACAAGTGGCTCAACTCGGAGCCGCTGACTCTCAAGAGCCTGGCCGGCAGCGTGGTGCTGGTCGATTTCTGGACCTACTCGTGCATCAACTGCATCCACACGCTGCCGCACGTGGTGCGCTGGTACGAGAAGTACAAGGACCAGGGCTTCGTGGTGGTGGGCGTGCATTCGCCCGAGTTCGCGTATGAAAAATCGACGCGCAACGTGCAGGACGCGATCGGCCGCTTCAACATCCGCTACCCGGTGGCGCAGGACAACAGCTTTGCCACCTGGAACGCCTACAAGAACCAGTACTGGCCCGCGTTCTACCTGGTCGACAGCAAGGGCCAGGTGATGCGGCAGCACTTCGGCGAAGGCGAGTACGCGGAGATGGAAGCGGCGATCGAGGCGCTGCTGGCGCGCAAGTCGGCGGTCTGAAGCCGCCCTGCCTTCAAGGCTTGCGTGCGGCGAGCGAGTACATCAACGGAATGCGCGTCATGCTTTCAGGCGGTGCCATGCGTCGGCCGCCGATGTCGCGCATGCCTTCGAAGGGCTTCCAGCCGTTGGCATACGGGTACTCGTCGAGGCGCTCGACGGTGAGCCCGGCCTGCGCGAGCGCAGTGGTCACCTGACCGACGCCCCACGCGAACTCGAAGCTCGGATGCGGGTTGCGAAAGTCCTGCACGCCGGTCTCGTAGCCCTCGCGCACGAGACCATCGCCGGACTCGGCCACGTAGTCGCTCACGCCTTCTTCCGGCACGGGCGCGTCGTTGAAGTAGTCGTAGTGAAACTTCCACGACGGGTCGAACACCATCGCGAAGGGATGGAAATCGATGAAGACGAAGCGCCCGCCGGGCTTGAGCAACTGCGACACGCCACGCGCCCAGGCCGACAGGTCGGACAGCCAGCAGAGCGTGCCGTAGGAACAGAAGACGACGTCGTAGCGCTCGCCGCGCGCCAGTGCGTCGCGAAAGTAGTCGTAGACATCCGACCGCTCGAAGCGCGCCGCAATGCCCGACTGCGCCGAGAGCTGCGTGGCGAAGGCGATGGCTTCATCGGAGATGTCCACGCCCGTCACCTGGGCGCCCAGGCGCGCGATGCTCAGGGTGTCCTGGCCCGCGTTGCACTGCAGATGCAGCACGGCCAGGCCCTTCACATCGCCGAGCAGTCCGGTTTCTTCGGGGAAGAGCGTGGAGCCGCCGTTGCGGAAGAAGGCCGCCTGGTCGCCCTTGTGGCTGTTGTGCGCGACAGTTGCCGCGTTCCACGAGAGCCGGTTGGCTTCGTGCAGCTCTTTCTTCATGGTGTCTGTGCTTGTGTGGGCCAGCCTGCCAGGTTGCGTTCGGCAATGCCCGCGAGCGCGGTGATCCATGCCGGGCTGTCGTTGAGACAGGGGATGTAGTTGAAGGCCTCGCCGCCCGCGTGCATGAAAGCCTCGCGGCCTTCCATCGCGATTTCTTCCAGCGTCTCGAGGCAGTCGGCCGGGAAACCGGGGCACACCACGTCGACGCGCTTCACGCCGGAGGCGCCGAGTTCGCGCAGCGTCGGTTCGGTGTAGGGCTCCAGCCATTTGGCGCGGCCGAAGCGCGACTGGAAGGTGACGCGATGCTGCGCTGCCGACAGACCGAGCCGGGCCGCGAGCAGCCGTGCGGTGGTGAGGCACTGTGCCTGGTAAGGATCGCCGAGCGCGATGTTGCGCGCGGGAATGCCGTGGAAGCTCATCAGCAGCACTTCGCCACGGGCTTCGGTTTTCCAGTGGCGCTCGATGCCTTGCGCGAGCGCTTCGATGTAGAGCGGGTCGTCGTGGTACTGGTTGACGAAACGGAACTCCGGCACGCGGCGCTGGCGGCGGCTCCAGTCGTTCACCGCATCGATCACGCTGGCCGTGGTGGTGGCCGAGTACTGCGGGTAGGCCTGCAGCACCAGCACGCGCGTCGCGCCCTCGGCCTGCAGCGCATCGAGCCGCGAGGCGATGGACGGGTTGGCATAGCGCATGGCGTCGCGCACCGTCACGCAATGGCCGCGCTCGCCGAGCCAGCCGGCCAGCAGCGTCGCCTGCTTCTGAGTCCACACCTTGAGCGGCGAGCCTTCGGGCATCCAGATGCTCGCGTACTTGGCGGCCGACTTCGCAGGTCGCACGCGCAGGATGATGCCGTGCAGGATCAGCGCCCAGAGCACTTTGGGAATTTCAACCACGCGCGGGTCGCCCAGAAAGTCGGCGAGGTAGGGGCGCACGGCGGCGGCGGTGGGTGCATCGGGCGAGCCCAGGTTGCACCAGAGCACGGCGGTGCGGTCGACGGTCGAGGCGACCTTCTCGTTGGCTTGAGGCATGCGATATTCTCTCAGGCATGACTTCCGCTTCCACGGCGCCCGCGAACCCAGCGCCTCTTGACCTCTCTCGCATCTCGGCGATCTCGCTCGACCTCGACGACACCCTCTGGCCGATCTGGCCGACCATCGAACGCGCCGAGGTTGTGCTGCAGGAATGGCTTTTGCGCGAGGCGCCCAAGACGGCCTCGCTGCTGCTGACCCCGGGCATCCTGCGCGAGTTGCGCGAGGCCACCGCGAAGGAGCGCTCCGATCTGGCGCACGACCTGAGCGCGCTGCGCCGCGAATCGATCCGCACCGCACTCACACGCGCGGGCGAAGACCCGGCGCTGGCCGAGCCAGCCTTCGATGCCTTCTTTGCAGAGCGCCAGCGCGTGACGCTGTACGAAGACGCGCTGCCGGCGCTCAAGTGGCTCAGCGAGCGCTATCCACTCATCGCGATCTCGAACGGCAATGCCGACATCCACAAGACCGGCGTGGGCCGCTGGTTTCGCACGGCCTTCAATGCGCGTGCCTTTGGCAGCGGCAAGCCGCATGCGCCGATCTTCCGCGCCGCTGCCGCGTCGATCGGCCTGTTGCCGAAAGACGTGCTGCACGTGGGCGATGACGCGGAGCTCGATGTGGTGGGCGCGCTCAACGTCGGCATGCAGGCGGCCTGGCTGGTGCGCGACGAACGGCCCTGGGTGCATGGCGCGCGGCCCCAACTGATCGTGCCGAACCTGCACGCCCTGTGCGTGGCGCTGGGCGCCTGAGGCGCCGCAGCCTTACTTGAAGACGGGCCGGAAGAAGCTGCGCTCGTAGCTGACGATGCAGCGGGTTTCTTCTGCGTAGCGGAAGGCGGCCTGGCATTCGGCGTCCTGCATTGAATCGGCGCGGTAGGTTTCGTACGCGGCGAGGCTGGGGAAGGTGAACATGGCCAGCGCCACGTTGTTCGTGCCCTCCGATGGCAGGAAGTAGCCATGGTGCTGACCACCGAACTTCTCGACCAACGGAATCCAGAGCTTGCCGTAGTGCTCGAATTCCTTGAGCTTGTAGGCATCGACGATGTAGCGCAGGTAGCAGGTGACCATGTTCTTTCCGAAGGTGAGGGGTAATCGGCGCGGCCCCGGCGGGCGACGGGCTGTCGGACTATAGTTTCCCGCTCTCCGCCTTGCTCCCTCTTCGCGCAGGAAATCCGAAAGTGCACCTCTCCAACTGGCTCATCTTCTGCGGCGTCACCTTGCTCGTCGCCTTCACACCCGGTCCGGCCGTGCTGCTCGCGGTCTCGAATTCGATTGCCGTCGGGCCGCGACGCGCGATGATCAGTTCGCTGGGCAATGCGATGGGGCTGTTCATGGTGTCGGCCGCTGCCATGGCCGGGCTGGGCGTGGTGCTGACCACGTCGGCCCATGCCTTCATGGCGCTGAAGCTCGCCGGCGCGGCGTACCTGATCTACCTGGGCATCAAGCAATGGCGCAGCCGGGGCAGCGTGTTCTCGGATCTGAATCCGTCTGCCGAGCCGGGCACGCATCGCTCGTCGTGGCGCCTGTTCGGGCATGGGGTGACGGTGGCGCTGACCAATCCCAAGGGCATCCTGTTCTTCTCGGCGTTGTTCCCTCAGTTCCTGACGCAGGACGCGCCAATCCTCGAACAGTTCGCAGTGCTCACGACCACCTTCGCGCTGGGCTCGGTGCTGTCGCATGCGTTCTACGTGCTGCTGGCGCGGATGCTGAAGAAGCAATTGGGCGACCCGCGCCGCTCGCGGGTGTTCAACCGCGTGTCGGGCGGTGCCTTCGTGCTGCTGGGGTTGAGCCTGTTGAGGCTGCCGAATAAGGCTGCTTGAAGCTGGCGCTGCCGGTCAGTCCAGCGCGAATTGCTCGCGCAACGCCGCGCAGAAGTCGGCGGTGCCGCTGAGCGAGAAAGTGACGGTGTCGAAGCGCGGCGTTTCGCGCGTCTGCTGCAAGTCGCAGTCCCACACCGCGCCGTCATCCAGAGCGCCACGCCCGTCGGGGAACGTGGCTTGTGCCCATGCCAGTACCTGCTCGACTTCGGCGAGCACTTCATGCGTTTTCTCCGGCGCGGTCGACGCCATGGCGTCGAAGGTGCCGTTGCCTTCGGTGTCTTCGCTGTAGTCGAAGTCCAGGTAGCGCAGTTCGGTCATGGTGTCTTCAAGGCCTTGGCCACGGCGAGCCCGCTGAGCACCGCGCCTTCGAGCGTGGCGGGGTAGGGGCCTTCGGTGTAGTCGCCGCAGGCCAGCAGCCCGGACGCGATGGATGTCGATGGACGCGCCAGCGCGGGCGTGCAGGCGAAGGTGGCGCGCTTCTCGACCACGGTCTGTATGAGCTGCAGCGCGGTCTGCCCGAGTTGCGTGGCGGCCTGCGCCATGACCTGTTGCTCCAGCGTTTCGCGTGAGGCTTCATTGGCGCTGATGACCAGCGCGAGCACGCCTTGCGGGCCGCCGAGCTGGCCGCGGTCGAATGCGAACTGTGCGGGTGCCGTGGCCGGGTTGCTGCGCAACGCAAGCATCGGTTCCGCGAGCGGTGATGCCCCACGCACGTAGACCGTGGCGATGGCCTCGAAGCGCAGCGCTTCGGTGGTCTGGCACCAGCGGTCCGCGGGGATGCCGCATGCGCGCACCAGCCTCGCGGCGTCCCACGGCGCGCAGGCCAGCACGACCTGGTCGAAGATTTCATCGTCGACGCGCCATTGCCCGTCTTCGGGCGTGATGACACGAACACGGGTGCCGATGCGCAATGTGGCGCCATGCGTGGTGAGCCATCCGATCGCCGCATCGGGGAAAAGAGCGCCCAGATCGACCCGGGGCAGCAGCAGGTCGGCGCCGCCGCTGCCGTTGAACAGCGCGTCTTTCAGCACGCGCAGGAACACTTCACCGCTCGACTGGGCGACCGGTGTGTTGAGCGCGGAAACGCACAGCGGCTCGATCAGCTCCTGCATCACGCGCGGCGTGAGGCCGGCGCAAAGCGCGGCCACGGTGGTGTCGCTGGCGCAGCGAAATCCCGCAAGGCGCCACCCGATGGCGGTGTGCAGCAGCGACGACTTGTCGCGCCACGTCCACCCGCGCGCCGTGAAGATGCCGGCCAGCAGATCGAAGGGCGCAGGCAGCCGTGGCAGCTTCAGGCCGCCGCCGTCCGCGAACCGCAGCGAGAGCGGCAGGCGTTGCAAGGCGGTGTCGACGTTCACTCCCACCTCGCGCATCAGTTTCAGCGTGGCGGTGTAGGCGCCGATCAGGATGTGCTGCCCGTTGTCCAGCGCCATCCCATGGATGTTGTCGACCCGGCGTGCGCGGCCACCGGGCATGTGCGCGGCTTCAAACAGCGTGACGACATGGCCGAGGCGCGTGGCCTCGACCGAACAAGCGAGACCGGCCCAGCCGGCGCCGATGATCGCAACCTTCATGGGCGATGCCACGCACAAGAGTTCTTGCAAGCGCCGCGGCCCTCACCCCAGCCCTCCCCCAGAGGGAGAGGGAGCAAGAAAGCGCCGGGTGTGCGGTATGGCGTTGGCGTGATTCCCCTTCCAGGAACACCGAGGAACCGGCTTTGCCGGGCCTCAGGTGTTGCCCCCGGCAGGGGGTTGGCGAAGCGACACGAAGTGCGCGAAGCCTGGGGGCGAGTCATATCCTCCCCAGCGCCTGAACCTTCCACGCCAGCCAGAGCTTGCGCACCGGCGTCAGGCTCACGCGCTGGTTGAGCACCTGGAAGTCGTCGCGCTCGATCTCGCGCAGCAGCGTGCGGTAGATGCTGGCCATCATCAGGCCGGGCTTTTGCGTGCGGCGGTCGGCCAGCGGGAGCAGGGCGAGGGCTTCGTCATACGCGGCGTGCGCGCGCTCTGCCTGGAACTTCATGAGCGCGACGAAGCGGTCCGAGTACACGCGGTTGAGGATCTCGTGCGCCTTCACGTCGAACTTCTGCAGCTCGTTGACGGGCAGGTAGATGCGTCCGCGCAGCGCGTCTTCGCCGACGTCGCGCAAGATGTTGGTGAGCTGCAGCGCCAGGCCGAGCTTGTGGGCGTAGGCGGTGGTCTGCGGGTCGGTCTGGCCGAAGATGCGCGCCGCGACTTCGCCGACCACGCCGGCCACCAGGTGGCAGTAGCGTGCGAGGCCGGGAAAGTCGAGATACCGGGTCTGGTCCAGGTCCATCTGGCAGCCATCGATCACGTCTTGAAGCTGGCGTGCCTCGATGCCGTAGGCGGCAGTGTGCGGCATCAGTGCCTGCATCACCGGATGGCGCGGCGGGCCGGCGAAGGACTGGGCGACCTCGGTGCGCCACCAGGCGAGCTTGGTGGCGGCCACGCCAGGGTCGGTGACCTCGTCGACCACGTCGTCGATCTCGCGGCAGAACGCGTAGAACGCGGTGATTGCGGCGCGGCGCGGCTTGGGAAGAAACAGGAAGGCGTAATAGAAACTGCTGCCCGAGGCGGCGGCCTTGTCTTGCACGTATTGCTCGGGGGTCATCGGGGAGGCGCTGCTTTCATGGGGCGCCATTGTCTCCGCATCCGCATGGCCTTCCAGAGCAGCAGGGGCGCATCGGTCTTGCCGATGGTGGGGCGCTGCGAGAAGGTGTCGAAGCCCAGGTCCTCGATCTTGTCGAGGATGCGCAGGCCGCCCTGCACGACGAGGCGCAGCTCCCAGCCTGCCCGGCCCGGCAGGCGGTGCACGAGGGGCGCGCCTTCGTTCATCAGTTCGCGCGCCCAGAAAGAGACGACCGCTATCAGATTGATAGCTTCCTGCGGAGGCGGGGCGTTCGAGAGCGGCGCAAAAACCTTGAAGTTCTCGCGCGTGAGGCTGCGCCGGTCGCAGTCGCTCAGGGGAAAGTAGAAGCGGCCGCGCGGCAGGTCGACGCTCGGGTCCTGCCAGAAATTGATGAGTTGCAGCGCGCTGCAGACGGCGTCGCTCTGCGCCAGCGCCTGGGCGTCGGTCACGCCGTAGAGATGCAGCAGCAGGCGCCCGACCGGGTTGGCGGAGCGGCGGCAGTAGTCGAGCAGTTCGGCGCGGTCGGCGTAGGTGCCGTGGTCGCGGGTCTTCACGATGTCCTGCATGAAGGCGCTCAGCAGGTCGGCGAGCAGCGTCTCGGGCAGCGTGTACTGCGCGATGCTGTGGGCCAGCGGGCCGAACACCTGCGGCCAGCGCGAGGAAGGCAGCACCTCGCCGCGCGCGGCGGCGGCGAGTTCTTCGCGGTAGGCGCCCAGCTCGGCCAGGCGCTGGTCGGGCGAGGCATCGCCTTCGTCGGCAATGTCGTCGGCGGTGCGCGCGAAGTGGTAGATCGCGGCAATGGGCGGGCGCAGATGCGGTGGGCACAGCCACGACGCGACCGGGAAATTCTCGTAGTGGGCCGGCGGCGCGGCATGGGAAGGAGTGGCGGGCACACCACGATTGTCCGCGACGCCATCTCCCGGCACTATGCTCGCGGCGTCGCCACTTTGAACTTCCGCTTCATGAAAGCATCCGCTTCGGCTCCCAAGCCCCAGGTTTCAGCGCACGGCGAGGCGGCGCATCCGGGCGGGCCGGGGCTGATGATCGCGGCGCTGGGCGTCGTGTTCGGCGACATCGGCACCTCGCCGCTCTACGCCTTCAAGGAGACGATGAACCCCGAGCACGGCGTGCCGTTCTCGCCCGACTCGGTGCTGGGCCTGCTCTCCCTGATTTTCTGGGGGCTGATGTTCGTGGTGACGCTGAAGTACGTGGTGTTCGTGCTGCGCGCCGACCACGACGGCGAAGGCGGCATCCTGGCGCTGCAGGCGCTCGCGCGCAATGCGGTGGCGGGCCCGAAGACCAAACCCTGGATGTGGAACGCGATCGGGCTGCTGGGCCTGGTGGGGGCGGCCATGTTCTATGGCGACAGCCTGATCACGCCGGCGATCTCGGTGCTCTCGGCGGTCGAGGGGCTGGAAGTGCAGGCGCCGATGCTGCAGCGGGCGGTGATCCCGATCACGGTGGTGATCCTGATCGCGCTGTTCATGGTGCAGAAGAAGGGCACAGGCGTGGTCGGCAAGGTGTTCGGGCCGGTCATGCTGCTGTGGTTCGCCGTGCTGGCGGCGGCCGGGCTGTGGCAGGTGCTGCAGCAGCCGCAGGTGCTGGCGGCGCTCGACCCGCGTCGGGCCTTCGGCTTTCTGATCGAGCACCGGGCACAGTCGCTCGCGGTGCTTGGCGCGGTGTTCCTGGCCTTCACGGGCGGTGAGGCGCTGTATGCCGACATGGGGCACTTCGGCGCCAGGCCGATCCGGCTGGCGTGGCTCTTCATCGCGCTGCCGGGGCTGGTGCTGAACTACTTCGGTCAGGGCGCGCTGGTGCTGGCGAACCCGGCCGCCATCGACAACCCGTTCTTCCGGCTGTTTCCCGCGTGGGGCGTGCTGCCGATGGTGGTGCTGGCGGCCATGGCCACGGTGATCGCCTCGCAGGCCGTGATTTCGGGCGCTTTCTCGCTCACGGCACAGGCCATGCGCATGGGCTACCTGCCGCGCATGCGGGTGATCCAGACCTCGGGCACGGCCATCGGGCAGATTTACGTGCCGGCGGTCAACTGGCTGCTGATGGTGGGCGTGCTGCTGCTGGTGCTGGGCTTCCGCAGTTCGGGCGCGCTGTCGGCCGCCTACGGCATCGCGGTGTCGATCACCATGGTCACGACCACATTGCTGGCCGGCATCGTCGCCTGGGGCCTGTGGCGCTGGAACAAGGTCGCGGTGGTGGTGGGCGTGGTGGCCTTCGCGGCGGTCGACCTGACCTTCGTGGTGGCCAACAGCCTGAAGATCGCCGAAGGCGGCTGGCTTACGCTGGCAGTGGCTGCGGTGGTGATGGTGGTCTTCACCACCTGGGCCAAGGGGCGGCGGCTGGGGCTGGAGGCTGCCGAAGCTGAAAGCCTGCCGCTGCGGCCCTTCATCGAATCGCTGGCGCTGCACATGCCGCACCGCGTGAGCGGCACGGCGGTGTTCCTGAATCCCGACGCCACGGCGGTGCCGCATGCGCTGCTGCACAACCTCAAGCACAACCAGGTGCTGCACGAGCAGGTGATCGTGCTGCGCGTGCTGCCCTGCGACACGCCGCGTGTCGATGCGCGCATCCGCATCGAGGCCGAGCAGTTGATGGGGGGCATCTGGGTGGTCACCGCGCGCCACGGCTTCATGGAGCGGCCCGACGTGCCGGAGTTCATCCGCATCCTGGCCTATCAGAAGACGCTGGCCATCGATTCGATGAAGACCTCGTATTTCGTCTCCCGCGCCTCGGTCGGTGAGGAGAATCTGCCGGGCATGAACCCGGTGCGCCGCGTGCTGTTCGGCTGGCTGCAGCGCAATGCGGGACGGGCGTCCGACTACTTTCAATTGCCGGACAACCGGCTGGTGGAGATGGGCCAGCGAACGTAGTGACCCGTTGGTCATTGACAGTGGTTCACGTTTACCCTAGATTACTAACCAGTGGGTCAGTAATGACCTGGTTCGTCCTCTCTTGGGTGTCTCATGACCGCCTCCGCCGCCTTCTCTCATGCCCGCAGCGCCGCATGGCTGCTGCTTCCCGCCCTGTTCCTGGCCGGCTGTTCGCCGAAGCCTTCGGCCGAGGAGCCCGTGCGAGCGGTCAAGCTCGTGACCGTGGGCACCAGCGACTTCGACGCCCAGCCTGAGTTCTCGGCCGAGGTGCGGGCGCGTGTCGAATCGCGGCTGGGCTTTCGTGTGGCGGGCAAGATCACCCGGCGCCAGGCCGAACTGGGCCAGCGCGTGCAGGCCGGACAGGTGCTGGCACAGCTCGATCCGCAGGATTACAAGCTCGCTGCTGACGCAGCGCGCGCCCAGCAGGCCGCCGCGCTGACCAACCGCGATCTTGCGGCTGCCGACCTGAAGCGCTACACCGAACTGCGCCAGCAGAACTTCATCAGCGGCGCTGAACTGGAGCGCCGCGAATCCACCTGGAAGGCCGCGCAGGCGCAGCTCGAACAGGCGCAGGCCCAACTGGCCTCGCAAGGCAATCAGGCCAACTACACGACGCTGGTGGCCGATGTGGCGGGCGTCATCACGGCCATCGAGGCCGAACCGGGGCAGGTGGTGCAGGCCGGCACACCGGTCGTTCGCATTGCGCAGGACGGCGCGCGCGACGTGGTGTTCGCGGTGCCCGAAGACCGTGCCGCGCTGATCAAGCCCGGCTCGCCGGTTGCGGTGCGCGGCTGGTCCGGTGGCGACGTGCTGCAGGGCCAGGTGCGTGAAGTGGCGGCGAGTGCCGACGCGGTCACGCGCACGTATTCGGTCAAGGTCGCGATCGACGCGGCCACCTCGCCGGCGCTCGGCGCCACGGTCTACGCCCGGCCCCAGGCGCTGGCGCGTACCAACACCGCAGTGATCAAGCTGCCGACCAGCGCCCTGCGTCAGGAAGGCAAGGGCTCGGCGGTCTGGGTGCTCGACAAGTCGACGATGACGGTGCGTTCGCAGCCGGTGCAGGTCGCGACGGCTGACGGCAATGAAGCGGTGATCGGCGCCGGCCTCACGCCCGGCATGATGGTCGTGGCGGCGGGCGTGCACGTGCTGTCGCCGGGGCAGAAGGTCACCATCTACCAGTCCAAGGAGGCGGCAGCGGCCGCCGCCAACGCGAAGGAAGTCGTGCAGGCCGTCGAGGCCGTTGCCGCAACCAAGAAGGAGATTGCAGCGGGTGCCGTCAAATGACGGAAGGCGCTGCGACCACCACCGACAAGCCCGCCGGCTTCAATCTCTCCAAATGGGCGCTGGACCACGCGCCCCTCACGCGCTACCTGATGGTGGTGTTGATGGTGCTGGGTGCCTTCGCGTACTTCCAGCTCGGCCAGGACGAAGACCCGCCGTTCACCTTCCGTGCGATGGTGGTGCGCACCTACTGGCCGGGCGCCACGGCGCAGCAGGTGGCCGAGCAGGTCACTGACAAGATCGAGCGCACGCTGCAGGAAGCGCCGTACGCCGACAAGATCCGCAGCTACTCCAAGCCCGGCGAGTCGCAGATCATCTTCCAGATCAAGGACTCGTCGAAGGCTGCCGAGGTGGCCAACGTCTGGTACACGGTGCGCAAGAAGATCGGCGACATGCGCAGCACGCTGCCGGCCGGCGTGCAGGGGCCGTTCTTCAACGACGATTTCGGCGACGTCTATGGCGTGATCTACGCGCTGGAGAGCGAGGGCTTCAGCTACGCCGAACTCAAGACATTGGCCGACGATGTGCGCCAGCAGTTGCTGCGCGTGAAGGACGTGGCCAAGGTCGACCAGTTCGGTGTGCAGGACGAGAAGGTCTACATCGAGATTTCGCAGAAGCGCCTGGCGCAGTTGGGGCTCGATTTCAACGCGGTGCTGGCGCAGCTCGGCTCGCAGAACGCCATTGAAAGCGCCGGCACGATCCAGTCGCCGCTCGATGTGGTGCAGGTGCGCGTGGGCGGCCAGTTCACCAGCGTCGATCAACTGCGCGAGATGCCGATCCGCGGCAGTTCGGGCAACCAGTTGAAGCTGGGCGACATCGCGGAAATTCGCCGCGGCTACATCGATCCGCCGGCCGTCAAGGTGCATCACCAGGGCAAGGAAGTGATCGCCCTCGGCGTGTCGATGGCCAAGGGCGGCGACATCATCGCGCTGGGCAAGGCGCTCAAGGAAACCACCGTCACCATCGGGCAGCGCCTGCCGGTCGGCGTGAAGCTGGCGCAGGTGCAGGACCAGCCGGTGTCGGTGGCCAGCTCGGTGAACGAATTCGTCGGCGTGCTGATTGAGGCCGTGGCCATCGTGCTGGCCGTGAGCATCATCTCGCTCGGCCTGCACAAGGGCGGGCGCTTCGGCTGGTACATCGACGTGCGACCCGGGCTGGTGGTGGCGATCACCATTCCGCTGGTGCTGGCCGTGACTTTCCTGGCGATGAACTACTTCGGCATCGGGCTGCACAAGATATCGCTGGGGTCGCTCATCATCGCGCTCGGCCTCCTGGTGGACGACGCGATCATCGCGGTCGAGATGATGGTGCGGAAGATGGAAGAGGGCTACGACAAGGTCCGCGCCGCCACCTTCGCCTACGACGTGACGGCCAAGCCGATGCTGACGGGCACGCTCATCACCGCAGCGGGTTTCCTGCCCATCGGCCTTGCCAAGTCGGTGACGGGTGAATACACCTTCGCGATTTTTGCGGTGACGGTGATTGCGCTGGTGCTGTCGTGGATCGTCTCGGTGTACTTCGTGCCTTACCTCGGCACGCTGCTGCTGAAGGTGAAGCCGCACGACCCGGATGCGCCGCCTCACGAGCTGTTCGACACGCCTTTCTACAACGTCTTTCGCCGCGCGGTGAACTGGTGCGTGGCGCACCGCTGGATGACGATTGGCGCCACGGTGCTGATCTTCGCGCTCGGCATCGTGGGCATGGGCAAGGTGCAGCAGCAGTTCTTTCCCGATTCGAGCCGGCCGGAAATTCTGGTCGACATCTGGTTCCCGGAAGGCACCTCGTTCGCCGCGAATGAAGAGGTGGCCAAGCGGGTCGAGCAGCGCTTCATGCAGGAAGCCGGCGTCAGCACGGTCAGTACCTGGATCGGTTCTGGCGTGCCTCGCTTCTACCTGCCGCTCGACCAGGTGTTTCCGCAGACGAACGTCTCGCAACTGATCGTGCTCGCCAAGGACCTGAAGGTGCGCGAGACCCTGCGCATCAAGCTGCCTGCGCTGCTGGCGCGGGAGTTTCCCGAGGTGCGCGGCCGCGTCAAGCTGCTGCCCAACGGGCCGCCGGTGCCGTACCCGGTGCAGTTCCGCGTGATCGGCACCGACCCCGCGGAACTGCGCGGGCATGCCGACGAGGTCAAGGCCGTGCTGCGCGAGAACGCCAACATGCGCGGCGTGAACGACAACTGGAACGAGTCGGTCAAGGTGATCCGCCTGCAGGTCGACCAGGCCAAGGCGCGGGCGCTCGGCGTGACCAGCCAGGCGATCGCGCAGGCATCGCGCACCATGTTCAGCGGCACGACCGTGGGCCAGTACCGCGAGAACGACCTGCTGATCGACATCGTGCTGCGGCAGTCGTCCGACGAGCGCGAGGCCATCTCGGACATCGGCAACGCTTATCTGCCCACGACCTCGGGCCGCTCGATTCCGTTGACGCAGATCGCTCGCCCGGTGTTCAGTTGGGAGCCCGGCGTGATGTGGCGCGAGAACCGCGACTACGCCATCACCGTGCAGGGCGACGTGGTCGAGGGCCTGCAAGGCGCGACCGTGACGGCCCAGGTGCTGCCCAAGCTGCGCGAACTCGAAGCCGGCTGGCGTGCGGCCGGGCAGGGCGGCTATCGCATCGAGGTGGCGGGCGCGGTCGAGGAAAGCAGCAAGGGCTCGGCCTCGATCGTGGCGGGTGTGCCGATCATGCTGTTCCTGGTGTTCACGCTGCTGATGCTGCAACTGCACAGCTTCAGCCGTTCGTTGCTGGTGTTCATCACCGGTCCGATGGGCATTGCCGGTGTGGCCGGGGCCTTGCTGCTGCTCGACCGGCCCTTCGGCTTCGTCGCGCTGCTGGGCGTGATCGCGCTGATGGGCATGATCCAGCGCAACGCGGTGATCCTGATCGACCAGATCGAGAGCGATCGCAAGGCCGGCGTGCCGGCCTGGGACGCGATCGTCGAGTCGGCGGTGCGGCGCTTGCGGCCCATCGTGCTGACGGCGGCTGCGGCGGTGCTGGCGATGATTCCGCTCTCGCGCAGCGTGTTCTGGGGCCCGATGGCCGTGGCCATCATGGGTGGGCTGATCGTTGCGACCGTGCTGACGCTGCTGGCGTTGCCGGCGATGTATGCCGCGGCATTCCGTGTGAAGCGGGAGCCGGTGAATCCGGTGGATCGCGCGCCGGAACCGACCCCAATTCACGCTTAAAATCGCGAGCTGACCGATTTCAAGCGGATGGTCTTTGGCCCAAGGGACTCCCGAGGTGCCGGGAGGCCGTCCGCTTTTGCATTCACCTGAAAGATTGGCATCGCGCGGGTGGCGAAATTGGTAGACGCACCAGGTTTAGGTCCTGACGTTCGCAAGAACGTGCCGGTTCGAGTCCGGCCCCGCGCACCAGCCCTGCTATGTAGCCCGTTCTATCGAGCAGTGACGAAGCCCCGTTTCGCAAGGAACGGGGCTTTTTCTTTGTCTGTCCAGACTGTCTACCAGTCGCTGTTGCTGCTGCTGTCGCTGCTTCCGCTGTCACTGCTGCTGTCGGAACTGCTGCTGCTACTGCTGCTGGAGTCGTCCCACGAGCTCGTGTCCTTGATGCCGAAGTTGTCGTCCACGAAGCTGCGATCGGGTTGCTGGTCGGGCTCTGGATCGGACGAGGGCCAGAGGCTGCGGCCAATGTCGGTGTTGTGGTTGCGGCTGCCGTGGTTGTTGAAGATGTTGACCGTGCTGCCGCGATGGTCGTCGGAGCGGTCGTTCAGCAGGTGGCGCAGCAGCTCGCCCGCGACCACCGCACCAACGCCGGCCGCGGCACCGGCTGCCAGCGCACCACCGACGCTTGGCCCCTGGCTGGGCGGTGGTGAGGGCGGAAATCCTCCGTCGCTGTTCGCTGCGGCATAGCCCATGGACGAGTCGCTCGTGGGCCGCGAGAACCGGGGCGCTTCTGTGGTGGCGGCTGGCACAGCGAAGGTGACGGCGCGCGAACGTCGCCGGAAGAAGGTGTAGGCGACGACGATCAGCGCCACGACGCCGAGCGGTCCCCAGGGGATCGACCCGGTGGGCGGAAAGTAGTCCGTCGGCGCGGGCGAAATTGCGGGCGCCGGCGCGGCGAGCGGGCTCGGTGCGGGCAGCGGGTCGGGCTTGGTCTCCACTGGCTTTTCGAGTTTGCGCTCAAGCTTGGCGAGCGACTCGGCTTTCGCGAACGGGAGGCCCGGCGCGATCTCCTTGGCCAGGGCCAACGCCTCGCGTGCATCGTCGAGCTTGTTCTCCATGGCGAGGAGTTCCGCGTGGACGTAGTGGGCCTTCGCGCTGTTCGGATGGTTCTTCAGCACCTTGGCGATCATCGCGTTGGCGTCCGCCATCCGGCCGTTCTTCGCCGCCTCGTAGATCTGCTGGATGCCAGGCTCCTTCGGGGCTGTCTTGGCCAGCGCGGGCGAGGGCGCGGCGAACGAAATGGCCAATACGAACGTGACGGCGGCGAACAGGCGCTGGAGCATGAAGTTTCCTCGGGGCGGTAGCGAATCGCCCGCCACTTTAAGGGTGAAATCGGCCCTGGAATTCAGTCCAATCCGCAAACTCCGCTTGCCGCGCTTTGAGCCAGCGAAAGAGGGCGTTCGCGGCCGACTAGAATCGCGGGTTGCCCAGTTTTGCGCGCGGCACGTGTGTGCCTCCGCATAAATCCCGCTAGCGCGTGTAAGTCCTTGATCTGTATTGATAAAAAGATGCAGGCCCCGCGCACCAGCCCCCTTACAAGGAAGACACCATGACCGTGAACGTTGAAACTCTCGAGAAGCTCGAACGCAAGATCACGCTGACCCTGCCGGTCGGCACCATCCAGTCCGAAGTCGATTCGCGCCTCAAGAAGCTCGCGCGCACCGTCAAGATGGACGGCTTCCGTCCGGGCAAGGTGCCGATGAACGTCGTGGCCCAGCGCTATGGCTACTCGGTGCACTACGAAGTCATGAACGACAAGGTCGGCGAAGCCTTCTCGCAAGCTGCCAACGAAGCCAAGCTGCGTGTGGCCGGCCAGCCCCGCATCACCGAGAAGGAAGAGTCGCCCGAAGGCCAACTCGCCTTCGACGCAGTCTTCGAAGTGTTCCCCGAAGTCAAGATCAACGACCTGGCCGGCGCCGAAGTCGAGAAGCTCTCGGCCGAAGTGGGTGACGACGCGATCGACAAGACGCTCGACATCCTGCGCAAGCAACGCCGCACCTTCGCCCAGCGCGCGCAAGACGCCGTGGCGCAAGACGACGACCGCGTCACGGTCGACTTCGAAGGCAAGATCGACGGCGAGCCCTTCCCGGGCGGCAAGGCCGAAGATTTCCAGTTCGTCGTCGGCGAAGGCCAGATGCTCAAGGAATTCGAAGACGCCGTGCGTGGCATGAAGTCCGGCGACAGCCGCACCTTCCCGCTGTCGTTCCCGGCCGACTACCACGGCAAGGACGTGGCCGGCAAGCAAGCCGACTTCATGGTCACCGTGAAGAAGATCGAAGCCTCGCACCTGCCTGAAGTCAACGAACAGCTCGCCAAGTCGCTCGGCATCGCCGAAGCCACGGTCGAGGGCCTGCGCGCCGACATCAAGCGCAACCTCGAGCGCGAAGTGAAGTTCCGCCTGCTGGCCCGCAACAAGAACGCCGTGATGGACGCGCTGGTTGCCAACGCCGAACTCGACCTGCCGAATGCCAGCGTGCAGTCGGAAGTCGCCCGCATGATCGAAGGCGCCCGCGCCGAACTCAAGCAGCGCGGCATCAAGGACGCCGACAAGGCGCCGATCCCCGAGGAAGTGTTCCGTCCGCAAGCCGAGCGCCGCGTGCGCCTGGGCCTGGTCGTCGCCGAACTGGTGCGCTCGAACAACCTGCAAGCCAAGCCCGAGCAGATCAAGGCCCACATCGACGAGCTGGCTGCCAGCTACGAAAAGCCGGCCGACGTGGTGCGTTGGTACTTCAGCGACAACAACCGCCTGGCTGAAGTCGAAGCCGTTGTGATCGAGAACAACGTGACCGATTTCGTGCTCGGCAAGGCCAAGGTCAATGAAAAGTCGGTGTCGTTCGACGAACTGATGGCGCAGCAGCAACAGGGCTGAGCGCCGCGCCGGGCCGCCCCAAGCAAGCTCGCACCGCAGTGCGAAGCACGGAGGTACTTCCGGTTCGCGTCGCTGCCCGCATCGCCAATGGGGCTTGTGCTTTGCGGCACGAGCCCCATTTCACTCAGGCGTACAGTTAATACAGCGAACGATTTCATCTTCCCGGAGAGCTAATTCATGATCGCAAACGAAATTCAAGGCCTCGGCATGATCCCGATGGTCGTCGAGCAATCGGGCCGCGGCGAGCGGTCTTATGACATCTACTCGCGCCTCCTCAAGGAGCGCATTATTTTCCTGGTGGGCGAGGTCAACGACCAGACCGCCAACCTCGTGGTGGCGCAGTTGCTGTTCCTCGAAAGCGAGAACCCGGAAAAGGACATCTCGTTCTACATCAACTCCCCGGGTGGCAGCGTGAGCGCCGGCATGGCGATCTACGACACCATGCAGTTCATCAAGCCTGATGTGTCGACCATGTGCCTCGGCTTTGCGGCCAGCATGGGCGCCTTCCTGTTGGCGGCTGGCGAAAAGGGCAAGCGTTTCTCGCTGCCCAACTCGAAGATCATGATTCACCAGGTGCTGGGCGGCGCTCGCGGCCAAGCCACCGACATCGAAATCCACGCGCGCGACATCCTGCGCACCAAGGACCAGATGAACCGCATCCTGGCCGAGCGCACCGGCCAGCCGCTGGAGAAGGTCAAGTCCGATACCGAGCGCGACTACTTCCTGACGGCCGACGAAGCCAAGGACTACGGTCTGGTGGACCAGGTCGTCGCCAAGCGCGGCTGACACGTCCAACGCGGTTGAGGCCGCCTGGCGCCGGTGGCGCCAAATGGCAAAAAGCGGCGTTTTCCACACGGGAAACGCCGTTTTTGTTTAGTTATCATTGTCCCTACCCTGTAACGAGGCACCTGTCCATGGCCGATAAAAAAGGCTCTTCCAGCGAAAAAACGCTTTATTGCTCGTTCTGCGGCAAGAGCCAGCATGAGGTCAAGAAGCTGATCGCGGGCCCTTCGGTCTTCATCTGCGACGAGTGCATCGACCTTTGCAACGAGATCATCCGCGACGAACTCCCGGCCGGTGAAGAGGCGCGCGAAGCACGCAGCGACCTGCCCACGCCGCTGGAGATCAAGACCAACCTCGACAACTATGTGATCGGCCAGGAGCCGGCCAAGCGCATGCTGTCGGTGGCGGTCTACAACCACTACAAGCGCCTTCGCCACAAGGAAAAGAACACCAAGGGCGATGAGGTCGAACTCAGCAAGAGCAACATTTTGCTGATCGGCCCGACGGGCTCGGGCAAGACGCTGCTGGCGCAAACGCTGGCGCGCATGCTCGACGTGCCGTTCGTGATGGCCGATGCCACCACGCTGACCGAAGCCGGCTATGTGGGCGAAGACGTCGAGAACATCATCCAGAAGCTGCTGCAGAGCTGCAACTACGAAGTCGAGCGCGCCCAGCGCGGCATCGTCTACATCGACGAAATCGACAAGATCTCGCGCAAGTCCGACAACCCCTCGATCACCCGCGACGTGTCGGGCGAGGGCGTTCAGCAGGCGCTGCTCAAGCTCATCGAAGGCACCATGGCCAGCGTGCCGCCGCAAGGCGGGCGCAAGCACCCGAACCAGGACTTCTTGCAGATCGACACGACCAACATCCTGTTCATCTGCGGCGGCGCTTTTTCCGGGCTCGAGAAGGTCATCGAAAACCGCACCGAGGCCTCGGGCATCGGCTTCGGCGCCAAGGTCAAGAGCAAGGCCCAGCGCAGCATCACCGAGGTGTTCCGCGAAGTCGAACCCGAAGACCTGATCAAGTTCGGCTTGATCCCCGAACTGGTCGGCCGCATGCCCGTCGTGGCTTCGCTGGCCGAACTCAGCGAAGACGCGCTGGTGCAGATCCTGACCGAGCCGAAGAATGCTGTGGTGAAGCAGTTCACCAAGCTGCTGCAGATGGAAGGCGTGGACCTGGAGATTCGCCCGGCGGCGCTCAAGGCGATCGCACGCAAGGCGCTGGCCCGCAAGACCGGTGCGCGCGGCCTGCGCTCGATCCTTGAACAGTCGCTGATCGACACCATGTTCGAATTGCCGAACGCGACCAATGTCGACAAGGTGGTGGTCGAGGAATCGACCATCGACGAAAACAAGCCCCCGTTGCTCGTGTACCGCGAAGCAGCGAAAAAGGCCTAAAGGACAAGGACGTTCATGTCTGGTCATACCCCGTTGCCCCCCGAAGCCCTCGACCTGCCGCTGCTCCCGCTGCGCGACGTCGTGGTGTTTCCCCACATGGTGATCCCGCTCTTCGTGGGACGCCCCAAGAGCATCAAGGCGCTCGAACTGGCCATGGAGGCCGAGCGCCGCATCATGCTGGTGGCCCAGAAGGCCGCCGCCAAGGACGAGCCCTCGGTCGAGGACATGTTCGAGGTCGGCTGCGTCTCGACCATCCTGCAGATGCTCAAGCTGCCCGACGGCACGGTGAAGGTGCTGGTCGAAGGCCAGCAGCGCGCACGTGTCAACCGCATCGATGATGGCGAAACCCATTTCACGGCCAACGTGACGCCCGTCGCGGCGACCGAAGGCGGCGAGAAGGGCACCGAGGTTGAAGCGCTGCGTCGCGCCGTGATGCAGCAGTTCGACCAGTACGTCAAACTGAACAAGAAGATTCCGCCCGAGATCCTGACCTCGATCTCGAGCATCGACGATCCGGGCCGTCTGGCCGACACCATCGCCGCCCATCTGCCGCTCAAGCTCGACAACAAGCAGGCCGTGCTCGACCTGGACGACGTCAAGGCACGCCTGGAGAACCTGTTCGGCCAGCTCGAGCGCGAAGTCGACATCCTGAACGTCGACAAGAAGATCCGTGGCCGCGTGAAGCGCCAGATGGAGAAGAACCAGCGCGACTTCTACCTCAACGAGCAGGTCAAGGCCATCCAGAAGGAGCTCGGCGAAGGCGAAGAGGGCGCGGACATCGAGGAGATCGAGAAAAAGATCAAGCTCGCCAAGATGTCCAAGGAAGGCCTCAAGAAGGCTGAAGGCGAACTCAAGAAGCTCAAGCTGATGTCGCCCATGTCGGCTGAAGCGACGGTGGTGCGCAACTACATCGACGTGCTGATCGGCCTGCCGTGGAGCAAGAAGACCAAGATCAAGCACGACCTGGCCAATGCCGAGGCCGTGCTCAACGCCGACCATTACGGCCTCGAGAAGGTCAAGGACCGCATCCTTGAATATCTCGCGGTGCAGCAACGCGTC
This sequence comes from Variovorax sp. PAMC26660, assembly GCF_014302995.1. Lineage (NCBI taxonomy): Bacteria > Pseudomonadati > Pseudomonadota > Betaproteobacteria > Burkholderiales > Comamonadaceae > Variovorax > Variovorax sp. PAMC26660. Next base: position 7,071,252 of record NZ_CP060295.1, on the reverse strand, counting down.
GACAAGGTCAAGGCACCCATCCTGTGCCTCGTGGGCCCACCGGGCGTCGGCAAGACCTCGCTGGGGCAGTCGATCGCGAAGGCGACCGGCCGCAAGTACACCCGCATGGCGCTTGGCGGCATGCGTGACGAAGCCGAAATTCGCGGCCATCGCCGCACCTACATCGGCGCACTGCCGGGCAAGGTGCTGCAGGGCCTGAGCAAGATCGGCACGCGCAATCCGCTGTTCCTGCTCGACGAAATCGACAAGCTGGGCACCGACTTCCGTGGTGACCCGTCGAGCGCGCTGCTCGAAGTGCTCGACCCCGAGCAGAACCACACCTTCGGCGACCACTATGTGGAAGTCGACTTCGACCTGAGCGACGTCATGTTCGTTGCCACCTCGAATTCGATGAACATTCCGCCGGCGTTGCTGGACCGCATGGAAGTCATTCGCCTCTCGGGCTACACCGAGGACGAGAAGACGCACATTGCGCTCAAGTACCTGCTGCCCAAGCAGTTGAAGAACAACGGCGTCAAGGACGAGGAACTTCTCGTCACCGAAGAAGCCGTGCGCGACATCGTGCGCTACTACACCCGTGAAGCCGGTGTGCGTTCGCTCGAGCGCGAGCTGTCCAAGATCTGCCGCAAGGTGGTCAAGGGCCTGCTGCTCAAGCAGATGACGCCAAAGGTCACGGTCGACGGTTCGAACCTCAACGAGTTCCTCGGCGTGCGCAAGTACAGCTTCGGCCTCGCCGAGAAGCAGAACCAGGTCGGCCAGGTGGTTGGACTTGCGTGGACCGAGGTGGGCGGCGATCTGCTGACCATCGAAGCCGTCACGATGCCCGGCAAGGGTGTGATCAGCCGTACCGGCTCGCTCGGCGACGTGATGAAGGAATCGGTCGAAGCTGCCCGCACCGTGGTGCGCAGTCGCTCGCGCCGCCTGGGCATCAAGGACGAGGTGTTCGAGAAGCGCGACATCCACATCCACGTGCCCGACGGTGCAACGCCCAAGGACGGCCCGAGCGCGGGCGCGGCAATGACCACGGCCTTCGTGTCGGCGCTCACGGGCATCCCGGTGCGTGCCGACGTCGCGATGACCGGTGAAATCACGCTGCGCGGCGAGGTCACGGCCATTGGCGGCCTAAAGGAAAAGCTGCTGGCCGCATTGCGCGGTGGCATCAAGACCGTGCTGATCCCGGAAGAGAACGCCAAGGACCTGCAGGACATTCCCGAGAATGTGAAGAACGGCCTCGAGATCGTGCCCGTCAAGTGGATCGACAAGGTCTTGGAGATCGCACTCGAGAAGATGCCCGAGCCGCTGTCCGACGAAGAGGTTGCCGCATCGGCCGCCGCCGTGGCCGAATTGGCCAAGCAGCGTGCGGGTGCTCCGGCCTCCGAAGGGTCGGTCAAGCATTGATGATGCGTGATTGATGGCTTGACTTGCCAGACCTCGAAAAACTGGTATATAATTCGAGGCTCGAAACGCGGGAATAGCTCAGTTGGTAGAGCGCAACCTTGCCAAGGTTGAGGTCGAGAGTTCGAGACTCTTTTCCCGCTCCAGTTTTGAAAAAGGGAAGCAATTGCTTCCCTTTTTTTCGCAAGTTCGTTTTTTGTTTCTGCGTGGCGCGATAGCAAAGCGGTTATGCAACGGATTGCAAATCCGTCTAGCCCGGTTCGACTCCGGGTCGCGCCTCCACCTTCTCGTTAGACACGATTCGATCCGACAAACAAGCCCCGCCAACCGACGTTGCCGGGGCTTGTTTTGTTTGGGTTATCGTCGATGTTCAACCTGACGCCCGGATGGTGAAATTGGTAGACACATCGGACTTAAAATCCGCCGCTTCCTTAATCGGGGCATACGGGTTCGACCCCCGTTCCGGGTACCAAACTTACAAGGGAGCATTCGATGCCTCGCTACAACGCTCCATTTGAAATCCATGTGCATGGCGATGTGCCGCTGCGGCCGGACGTGAGCTTCGACCAGATCCAGGAAGCACTCAAGCCGCTGTGGAAGTACGCCGGTGCCAAGTCGCTGGCCGACGGCGCCACGAGCACCTACGAGGAAGAGCCGGGCATCCGCTTCGAGCAAAAGGACCACACGCTACAGATCTGCTGGACGGTGCCGGGTGACGAAGACTTCCGCCAGGCGCTCGATGAGATGTGCATGGCCCTGAACGAGCTGTCGGACCGTGGCGCCGCCATCGAAGTCACCTTCTACGACACAGACTTCGATGAGGAAGAGGGCGACCCCGACGAGGAATCGCGCGACGACTTCCTGATGCTGTTCGTCGGCCCCAACCCGGCCGCGATCATGCAGGTGCAGCGCGACCTGTTGGTCGAAGATGTCGTCAACCTCATGGAGCGCCATTTCGACGGCGCCGAACTGGGGGGCGTGGTGTCCGAGATCGATCGCCTCTTCAGCGACCGTTTCGATGCGCTCGTGAACTCACTCGAAATTGGCAAGCGTCCGCGCGGCACGGGCGGTACCGGTGGCGGGGGCAGTGGTGGCGGTCACGGCGGCGGACGTCGCCCACGGCACCTGCACTGAGCCGGCTGGTCAGTTCTTTTGTTGCTGCTGCTGTTGCAGCAGCGACTTGGGCACACGGAAGCGCTCGCCGTCGTAGCGCAGCGTGACCGTGCTGAATTTGGCGGGCAGCGCCTTCTCCACGCAACTTTGATCCTCCTGCTCCTGCGCATGGCTCTGCACGAGCGTGCGCGACAGCAGAAGATCGGCGTAGCCGTTGCTGGTCGCCTTGCCGACCGACAGCATGGTCCGCAGTTTCTCGAAGTGACCGGTACAGGTCGCGTCCCATCCCCCGCTGTCGTGATCGAGTTCGACCTCCTGCATCACCTGCCGCAGCTTGTTGGCATGGTGCACGTACAGGCGCACGGTCTCGCTGGCCAGCGGGCTGGCCGACGCGCTGCCGCCCTTGTAGCGAACGCGCAGGCCGAAGGCGCGCGCATCGGTCGACAGCACATAGCGCGAGGTGTCGATGCGGATGTCCTGGATCGACGTGACGGCGTCTTCGTCGAGCGCCTCGGGCTGGAAGAGCCGCCCGATCACCGTGTCGCGCTCGGTATTGCCGTTGTCCGGCCGCTGGATCAGCAGCAGTTCGAGGTCGAAGACCTTCGCGCCCGTGTCGGTGGTTTCGCGCGGCAGCGGCAGCACGACGATGCTGCGCCCCGGAAAAGCCGGCCAGATCTTGCAGGCGGCAAGGCGCTCGTCGAGCGGGCGGTTCGGATGGAGCTTGGCATGCATGCGCTCGGCCAGGCCGCTTTCGCAGGCGGCGTGGCTCAGGCTGGCCGTGAAGAGGCCCAGCAGGAGCAGGGCAGGGCGCAAGAGACGCATGAGCGAGGGTGTTTCAGGCAGAGGTGGCCGCAGATGACGCGAAGCCCTGCGTGGGGGGGGCTTGCAGCCAGCGTGCGGCGGCTGCTTCGAGCACGGCGACATCGCTGCTGCTGTGCAGCAGCAGGCTGCCTTGGGGTCCTGCGCTTTCGTCCGCAAGACGGCCGGCCGAGGTCAGCAGGCGTCGCGTCTGCTGCGCGACCGGCAAGCCGGTGTCGATGAAGCGCAGCGCCGCCGGTGCATGGCGACGCAGCTCGTCCTTGACGAGCGGGTAGTGGGTGCAGCCGAGCACGACCGTATCGACTTCGCCGGCCGCTTCGCCAAAAGGCCCGGCTGCCGCCATGTAGCGTGCGCAGAGCGCCGCGATCGAAGGGAAGTCCATGCCCTCGATGGCCTTCACGAGACCATCGCACGGCACCGAGCGCACGGTGGTCGACCCGGCGAAAGAGTCGCGCAGGGCTGCGTACTTGGCACTGGCCAGCGTGCCCCGCGTCGCCATCACCGAGATATGACCCGTGCGGCTGGTCGCCACTGCCGGCTTGAGCGCGGGCTCCAGGCCCACGATCGGCAAGTCCGGGTTCTCGGCCCGCAGCAGGTGGATGGCCGCGGTCGTGGCCGTGTTGCAGGCGATCACGAGCGCCTTGATGCGGTGTTCCCGCACCAGGTGCTCGATCACCTTGCGCGAGCGCTCGATGACATACGCATCTCCGCGCTCGCCGTACGGCGCATAGGCCGTGTCGGCGAAATAGACGAAATGCTCGTGCGGCAACTCGGCGCGCAGCGCCGCCTGCACGCTGAGCCCACCCACACCGCTGTCGAAGACGCCGACCGGAAGCATCAGAAGACCTTCGTGCCGCGCATTGCGGATGGGCAGGCAGCGCGCATCAGGCCTCTTCCATCATGATGGTCTTGAACTCGCCGCTGGCAATGCGCTTTTGCCACTCGGCCGGGCCGGTGATGTGCGCGCTGGTGCCGCCCGCATCGACCGCCACCGTCACGGGCATGTCGACCACGTCGAATTCGTAGATGGCTTCCATGCCGAGGTCTGCGAAGCCCACGACCTTGGCCGTCTTGATGGCCTTGCTCACGAGGTAGGCGGCGCCGCCTACGGCCATGAGGTAGGCGCTCTTGTGCTTCTTGATGGCCTCGATGGCGACCGGGCCGCGCTCGGCCTTGCCGATCATCGCGATCAGGCCGGTTTGCGCCAGCATCATCTCGGTGAAGCCGTCCATGCGCGTGGCGGTGGTCGGGCCGGCGGGGCCCACGGCTTCGTCGCCCACCGGATCGACCGGGCCGACGTAGTAGATGACGCGGTTGGTGAAGTCCACGGGCAGCTTCTCGCCCTTGGCCAGCATGTCCTGGATGCGCTTGTGTGCGGCGTCGCGGCCGGTGAGCATCTTGCCGTTCAGCAGGATCGTGTCGCCCGGTTTCCAGCTCGCCACTTCGGCGGGCGTGAGCTTGTTCAGATCGACGCGCTTGCTCTTCTTTTCGTCCGGCGCCCAGTTCACGTCGGGCCAGAGGTCGAGCGACGGCGGGTCGAGGTAGACCGGGCCGCTGCCGTCCATCACGAAGTGCGCATGGCGGGTGGCCGCGCAGTTGGGGATCATCGCGACGGGCTTGCTGGCTGCGTGCGTCGGGTACATCTTGATCTTGATGTCGAGCACAGTAGCGAGGCCACCCAGGCCCTGCGCGCCGATGCCCAGGGCATTGACCTTCTCGTACAGCTCGATGCGCAGTGCTTCGACCTTGCTCAGCTCTGCGCCCGACGCCTTCTTGGCCTGCAGCTCGTGCATGTCGAGGTCGTCCATCAGGCTTTCCTTGGCCATCAGCGCGGCCTTCTCGGCGGTGCCGCCGATGCCGATGCCCAGCATGCCCGGCGGGCACCATCCTGCCCCCATGGTCGGCACCGTCTTGAGCACCCAGTCGACCACGCTGTCGCCGGGGTTCAGCATGACCAGCTTGCTCTTGTTCTCGCTGCCGCCGCCCTTGGCCGCGACCGTCACTTCGAGGGTGTTGCCCGGAACGATCTCGGTGAAGATCACTGCGGGCGTGTTGTCCTTGGTGTTCTTGCGGTCGAACTGCGGATCGCTCACGACCGAGGCGCGCAGCGTGTTGTCGGGGTGGTTGTAGCCGCGGCGCACGCCTTCGTTGATGGCGTCGTCAAGGCTGCCGGTGAAGCCGCCCCAGCGCACGTCCATGCCCACCTTGAGGAACACGTTGACGATGCCGGTGTCCTGGCAGATCGGGCGGTGGCCCGTGGCGCTCATCTTGCTGTTGGTGAGGATCTGCGCGATGGCGTCCTTGGCAGCGGGGCTCTGTTCGCGCTCGTAGGCCTTAGCCAGGTGGGCGATGTAGTCGGTGGGGTGGTAGTAGCTGATGTACTGCAGCGCAGCGCTGATCGATTCGATCAGGTCGGCCTGCTGGATCGTGGTCGTCATGGTGGGGGGCTTTTATTGGAGTGGGAAACGCCCCCCGATTATCTCAGCCGCCGTCTATTGCAGTCTGTCCTGATCTCGTCGGGACCATTGCAGGTATTGGTTGGGCTGGCTGCGCGGCTTGAATGCGGGTTCATTCGGGGCGCGTGCGAATGACACCAGGTGCTCCCCTCCGCGAATGTCCCCCGCTTCGCTCCTCCTTTATTTCGCTGCGGGGAGCACCTGGCGTCATTCGCACCTGGACAGGCTCTGCGTTTGCGGCCGATCAACGACCGCTCTGAGCGCTCACGTCGATACGGGGCTCTTTTTAGCTAAATAAAGGAGGAGCGAAGCGGGGGACATTCGCGAAAAAGAGCACCGTGTCGGCGTGTGCGACGCCCTGAACAGCAGCGCCTCCCTCATCACGCCGACACAAGGCGAACCCAGGCTAGCGAGCAGCAGCCCGAGCCTCTGCGACCCAGCCATCGAACAGCGCCTGATGCACCCGAATCCAGCCGTCCGTGTGGCGCTCCACATCCTGCTGCGTGTTCGCGCCCTGGCTCATGCGCAGGTTCTGGGCGTTGATGTCGCTGATCGGCAGCGTCATCACCTCGAACAGCTTGCCCGCCGCCGGGTTCTTCTCGACGAAGGCCTTGTTGGCGACGATCTGTTCCTTGTTGGCCTGGAAGCCGTAGTTCTTGCCGTTCGGCAACTGCGTGTCGACATTGCCGCCATCACCCTGCGACGACGAGAACGGCACCTGCAGCCACACCACGTCCGCACCCGGCCGCAGCACGGCGCTGACCCAGTACGGCGTCCACGTGTAGTAGAGGATCGGCTTGTCCTGCTTGAAGCGGGCAATCGTGTCGGCCATCAGCGCGGCATAGCTGCCCTGCTTGTGCGTGACGGTGTCGCGCAACTGGTAGGCCGTCAGGTGGTTCTCGATGGCCAGCTCGCAGCCCCAGCCGGGGTTGCAGCCCGTCAGGTCGGCCTTGCCGTCGCCATCGGCATCGAACAGCTTCGCGATGGCCGGGTCCTTCAGCTGCGCGATGCTGGTGATGTTGTATTGCTCGGCTGTCTTCCGGTCGATCAGGTAGCCCTGCACGGCGCCTTCTGAATACACACCCTTGCGCGACAGCTTGGCGTCGCCGCCGCTGTTCTTGTAGAAGTCGGCGTGCAGCAGGCTCCAGTGGTTGGCCATGAAGGTGGCGTCCCCGTTGGCGATCGCCAGGTGCTCGGTGGCGGGCTCGAGGTCTTTCATGGGCTCGACGGTGTAGCCGAGCTTTTCGAGCGCGCGCATCACGAGCAGCGTCTGGAACGCCTCCTCGGCGAGCGAACTCTTCAACGGCAGCACGGTGACGCCCTTGCCGGGCAACTCGCTGCCGGCCTGCGCGGCGATGCCGAAAGCGACGAAGCCAAGGGCCAGCAGGCTGCGTGCGATGAGACTGGTTTTCTTCATGCGTTGGATTCCTTCGTCGCCGTTCATTGCGCTTGCGTGGACAGGGCGGGAGCGGGCTCGTTCACCTGGCGCGAAGGCGTGCCCACCAGGCGCTGCAGCAGGCGCAGCGCAAAGCCGGCCGGGCCGGTGTGCCACCAGCGGCGCCCGGCGCTGCGGCGCGACTTGCCCATCGCCTGAGTGAGCCGGTCGAGCGAGATCGCCAGCAGCACGATGCCCAGGCCGCCCACGGTGGCCAGGCCCATGTCGAGCCGGCCGATGCCGCGCAGCACCATCTGGCCCAGGCCGCCCACGGCGATCATCGAGGCGATCACCACCATCGACAGCGACAGCATCAGCGCCTGGTTGATGCCGGCCATGATGGACGGCATGGCCAGCGGTAGCTTTACCTTCACGAGCATCTGCCAGGGCGAGGCGCCGTAGGCGCGCGCCGCCTCGATCAGGTCGGGCCGCACCTGGCGCAGGCCGAGGTTGGTCAGGCGCACCAGCGGGGCCAGCGCGAAGATGATCGTCACGATCACGCCCGGCACGTTGCCGATGCCGAACAGCATGACCACCGGCACGAGGTAGACGAAGGCGGGCGTGGTCTGCATCGCGTCGAGCACCGGGCGCATCAGGCGCTGGGCCCGATCGCTGCTGGCCAGCAGCACACCGAGCGGCAGGCCGATGACCATGCAAAACACCAGCGAGGTCAATACCAGCGACAGCGTGACCATGGCTTCAGGCCAGATGCCCAGCATGGCCACCAGCAGCAGCGCGACCGAGGTGCCGATGGCCAGCGCACGGCCGGCGAACTGCCAGGCCAGCAGGCCGATCAGCGCGATCATGGCCAGCGTGGGCAGTCCGGTCAGCAGGCTCTGCACCCAGTTCAGCGTGCTGTCGATGGGCAGGCGCACGGTCTGGAAAAAGGGGCGGAAGTGTTCGACCACCCAGCCCAGGCCCTGGTTGATCCAGGACTCGACGGGCAGGGAGCCGTCCCACAGGCGATGCAGTTGGAAGCCGCTGGTGGTTGCGTCGGCCGATCCGGCCAACTGGTGCGCCGCGTTCACGGGGGCGTCGAGCCAGGCGCTGGTCGCCGACGTGTCGGGCGCCGCGGACAGGGCCTCCCATGGATCGATGGGCGCCGGCGCTTGCGGCGGCAAGGCCGTGGCGGCGTCGTTCAGCGGCGTGAATTCGGAAGGCAGTGCGGTGTCGTTCATCAAGAGGTCCTTCGAAGTCGGTCAGGCCACGGCCGCAGTGGCGGGCGCGGGTTGCTGGGGCTGGTGCGCCGGGTCGATCGGCGGCGTGTCGCGGTCGAGAAACTTCAGCAGCGTCGTCTTGCTGATCGCGCCACAGAAGCGGCCGTCGCTTGCCACCACCGGCATCGCGCAAGGCGCCTGACCCACCTGGCCGATCAGGCCGGCCACGGGCGCGTCGGCTTCGATCACGCCAAGGTCGTTCAGGAACGCATGGCGCAGGCCCAGCGGGCCCGAGTGCCCGTCGAGCGCCGAACGCAGCGTGTCGGCGGACACGGTGCCCAGGTAGCGCTTGGTCGGGCTCGTCACATAGGCGTAGTCACGGTCCTGGTCTTCCAGCACCTTGAGCGCCGCGCGCGCACCGCGCTCGGGGTGCTCGCACACCACCGTGAGCGACTTGCGCGCGATGTCCGCCGCCTTGAACACGGCGGCTGCGTCCACGCCGCGCACGAAGCTGCGCACGTAGTCGTCGGCCGGGCTGCGCAGGATCTCGTCGGGTGTGCCGACCTGGATCACCTGTCCGTCTTTCATGATCGCGATGCGGTCGCCGATGCGCATGGCTTCGTCCAGGTCGTGCGAGATGAAGACGATGGTGCGGCGCTGCTCCTGCTGCAGCCGCAGCAGCTCCGATTGCATTTCGGTGCGGATGATCGGATCGAGCGCCGAGAAGGCCTCGTCCATCAGCAGGATCGACGGATCGGACGCCAGCGCCCGCGCCAGTCCCACGCGCTGCTGCATGCCGCCCGACAGCTCGTCGGGATAGCTGTCGCCCCAGCCCGCCAGCCCGACTTGCGCCAGCGCCAGGTCGGCCTGCGCAAGGCGCTCTTTCTTGCCGGTACCGGAGAGGTCGAGGCCGAAGGCGGTGTTCTCGCGCACCGTCATGTGCGGCATCAGCGCGAAGGACTGGAACACCATGCTGATGTCCTTGCGGCGCAGCGCGCGCAGCTTGGCATCGGAGTGCTCGTTGATGTCCGCACCGTCGATCACGATGCGCCCGGCAGTCGGCTCGATCAGTCGGTTCAGCAGGCGCACCAGCGTCGACTTGCCGGAGCCCGACAGACCCATGATGACGAAGATTTCTCCGGCCTGGATCTCGAAGGTGGCGTCGAACACGCCGATCGACTGGCCCGTGCGCGCCAGGATCTCCTTCTTGGAAAAACCTTGCCGGACCAGTTCCAGGGCTTGCTCCGGCTCGTCGCCGAAAACCTTGAAGACGTGGTCGATGAGAATTCCTTTGGCCATACGCAGGGGGCTCCTTGTGTGAGGGTGGACACAGCACCGCCCCGAAGGGCGGCAACGGCCACGCCATCAGCCGATGGGGCTGCCCGAACAGAGCGCGTGATGAATGCGCGTGCAATGGCCCGGCGAGCCGCAAAGGCTGCCGACAGGCACTGAAGACGACATGGCGACGAAACCAGTGCCCGCCGGATGCTTCGTTCGCAGAGCGACGGGCCTGGTCGAGGGGCGCCGCCTGGAAGAGCGTGACGTGGCAATGGGGCCGGAAAAATCCGGCCGGTTTTGCCGGGCTGGGCCCGGCGGATGAACCTGACACCGCGACGGGATTCAAGATCCGCGAGTAGTGCAGGTGAGACCTACAACGTCATCAACATGACTTATAGGTCCTCGGAAGCCTTTGATCATAACTTTTTGGCATGACGGCTGTCAACCTGGGAGGCGTAAGGTGATGTCAGCCGCGACGCAAAGCCCACGTCAGATGAGAGCCGTTCCTATCGGGCGATACTCGGCATCGCGCCCGGCGAGCGGGCGCGCTTTTTCCAAGACTGCGGAGCTTTTCTCATGACGACTTCCCCCAAGACCCGTGCCGAGCGCGACACCTTTGGCCCGATCGATGTGCCGGCCGACAAGCTGTGGGGCGCGCAAACGCAGCGCTCGCTGCAGAACTTCGACATCTCCGGCGAGCAGCAGCCGCGCGAGATCATCAAGGCGCTGGCGCAGGTCAAGCGTGCATCGGCCGTGGTCAACCACGCGCTGGGCCTGCAGGACGAAAAGAAGACCCACGCCATCGTGGCCGCGGCCGATGAAGTCATCGCCGGCAAGCACCCGGGCGAGTTCCCGCTGGTGGTGTGGCAGACCGGCTCGGGCACGCAAACCAACATGAACGTCAACGAGGTGCTGGCCAACCGCGCGAGCGAAATCCTTGGCGGTGAACGTGGCGAAGGGCGCCTGGTGCACCCGAACGACGACGTCAACCGCAGCCAGTCGAGCAACGACGTGTTCCCCACCGCCATGCACGTGGCCGCCGTCGAGGCCATCACGCACAAGCTGCTGCCTGCCATTGCCAAGCTGCGCGGCACGCTCGACAAGAAGGCCAAGGACTTCGCCGACATCGTGAAGATCGGCCGTACCCACCTGCAGGACGCCACGCCCCTCACGCTGGGCCAGGAGTTCTCGGGCTATGTGGCGCAACTGGCGCATGGCGAAGCGCATGTGCGTGCGGCGCTGCCGCACCTGAGCGAACTGGCACTGGGCGGCACGGCCGTCGGCACCGGCCTCAATGCGCCCAAGGGCTACGCCGAGCAGGTGGCGGCCGAACTGGCAAAGCTCACGGGCCTGCCTTTCATCACCGCGCCGAACAAGTTCGAAGCCATGGCCAGCGTCGATGCGCTGGTGCATGCTCACGGCGCGCTGAAGACGCTGGCAGCCAGCATGAACAAGATCGCCAACGACGTGCGCTGGCTCGCGAGCGGCCCGCGCAGCGGCATCGGCGAACTGAGCATTCCCGAGAACGAACCCGGTTCGTCGATCATGCCGGGCAAGGTCAACCCGACCCAGAGCGAAGCCGTCACGATGCTGGCCGCGCAGGTGTTCGGCAACGACGTCGCCATCAACATCGGCGGCGCCTCGGGCAACTTCGAGCTGAACGTGTTCCGTCCGATGGTGGCGCACAACTTCCTGCAGAGCGTGCGCCTGCTGGCCGACGGCATGGTGAGCTTCAACGACCACTGCGCCGTGGGCATCGAGCCGAACCGCGAGCGCATCACCGAGCTGGTGCAGCGTTCGCTGATGCTGGTGACGGCGCTGAACACGCACATCGGCTACGACAAATCGGCCTACATCGCGAAGAAGGCACACAAGGAAGGCACGAGCCTGCGTGAAGCGGCGATTGCTTCGGGCCACCTGACGGCCGAGCAGTTCGACCAGTGGGTGGTGCCGGAGAACATGACCGGCCGCTGAGTCGATCACCCATGAAAAAAGGACCCGCGAGGGTCCTTTTTCGTTGCCGGGCGATCAGTACCCGATTGTGTAGCGCTGGCGCGAGTGCGCCGGCTTTTCCAGCTCGTCGATGAACGCGATCGCGTAGTCCTCGAAGGTGATCCAGCTGCGGCCTTCGGCGCTCACCAGCAGGTCGTCCTTGCCGAGGCGGAACTTGGCCGTCCGCTCGCCTTCGACGAATTCGGCGGAGGGCGACAGGAAGGTCCAGTCGAGTTCCTGCTCGCCGCGCAATGCGTCGAGGAACACGCCACCGGCCGAAGCTTCGGCGCGGTACGCATCGGGGAAGTTCGGCGTGTCGATCACTTTCAGGCCCGGCGCCGCAAACAGGCTGCCGGCACCGCCGACCACCAGCAGGCGCTTGACGCCCGCGCGCTTGACCGGGCCGATGACGGCGGCGGGCGGCACGGTGGCGAAGTGCGCGGCGCTGAACACGGCGTCGTGGCCGGCGAGGGCTTTTTCGAGCGCGGGCGCGTCGAGCACGTCGAGGTCGATGGCCTTCACGTTGGCGCGGCCCGACAGCTTGTCGCTGGCCTTGCGGGCGATGGCGGTCACGGTGTGGCCGCGGCGCAGCGCTTCTTCGAGAAGGCGGCCGCCGGCACGTCCGGTGGCACCAATGATGGCGATGTGGCTCATGAGGAACTCCTGTCAGAAAGAAAAGTGGAAGGGATGAACCGCATCTTAGGTTTCTGCTTTCGAAAGAAATACCTCGAATTGCGCGTTTGTTTATTTCTAAAATCGTTCAAATGGATCGATTGAACGCAATGCGGGTGTTCGTGAACGTGGTGGATTCGGGCAGCCTCTCGGCCGCGGCCGACAAGCTCGACATGTCCCGTCCCGTGGTCACGCGCTATGTGGCCGAACTGGAGCAATGGACCGGCGCACGCCTGCTGCATCGCACGACACGCCGCCTGAGCCTCACGGCAGCGGGCGAAGAGCTGTTGCCGCGCTGCCGCCAGGTGCTGGAACTCACAGGCGACATGCAGGCCGCGGTGCGGCATCCGGCCGAGGCGCCGCGCGGACAGTTGCGCATCACCGCCAGCACCTCGTTCGCGCAGGCGCAACTGGCCGAGGCCGTGGCCGACTACGTGCGGCTTTATCCGGGCGTGGCGGTCGACCTCGTGCTGATGGACCGCGCGGTGAACCTCGTGGACGAGCGCATCGACCTCGCCATTCGCGTGGCGGTGGAGATCGACCCCAACCTGATCGCACGCCGGCTCACGGTGTGCCGCTCGGTGGTTTGTGCCTCACCGGCCTACCTCAAGGAGCATGGCAAGCCGGTGCGCGTGGAAGAACTTGCCCAGCGCAACTGCCTCACGCATTCCTATTTCGGGCGCAGCCTCTGGAATTTCACGCGCAACAAAGACGGGGAGCCGGCGTCCGTGGCCGTGGGCGGCAATGTGTCGACCAACGACGCGGCCAGCCTGATGTACCTGGCGCGGGCCGGGGCTGGCATCGCGATGCTGCCGACCTACCTGACGTCGGAGCTGGTGCAGGCCGGGGAATTGGTGCCGCTCTTTCCCGATTTCGAGCCGCAGGTGGTGGGCATGTATGCCGTCTACGCCTCGCGCAAACACATGCCGGCCACGCTGCGCACCATGCTCGACTTCCTCGCCGAGCGCTTCACCGAAATGCCTGCGTGGGACGTGCCGCACGCAGGTTAGGGCGAAGCCGTGGCGCTCAGTGAGGGGCGCCGCCTTGCGACGCGTTTGACGTCATCAGCTTGTCGGTGTAGGCGATGGCCATGGCCGAGAGCAGGAAGGCGATGTGGATCACGGTCTGCGCGATCAGCACGCGGTCGGTGTAGTTGTCTGCGTTGATGAAGGTCTTGAGCAGGTGGATCGAGCTGATGCCGATGATCGCGGTGGCCAGCTTGACCTTGAGCACCGAGGCGTTCACGTGGCTCAGCCACTCGGGCTGGTCGCGGTGGCCTTCGAGGTTCATGCGGCTCACGAAGGTTTCGTAGCCGCCCACGATCACCATGATCAGCAGGTTCGAGATCATCACCACGTCGATCAGCGCCAGCACCACCAGCATGATCACCGTCTCGTTGAGGGCGCCGACCGGCGCCGTTGTCTTGTAGCCGATGCTGGTGATCAGGGCCTGCAGCGCGGTCTGGCTGCCGAACGCGGCTTCGACCAGGTGCAGCAGCTCGACCAGGAAGTGCACCACGTACACCGCCTGCGCCACGATCAGGCCCAGGTACAGGGGCAGTTGCAGCCAGCGGCTTGCAAAGATCAGCCGGGGCAACGGTCCCATTGGCGAGGTCCGGGGAGTGGGCGGGTTCAGAGGGTCGAAAGGATCGGGCGCGGACATCGGGTGGAGGTTCGTGGAAGACCGGCGATTCTAGGGGTGCCCCCGTGTCGGACTCGTGATAACCCCGCGAACTAACATCGGGCCGTCAGTAGCCCGTAAGTGGGCCCGTCGACATTACGGCCGCATCCATCCAGGAGACAAGAGAATGAGCAGCGCATCGAAGAACATTGAATCCGTCCTGGTCGAGAACCGCGTGTTCCCGCCCGACGCCCGCGCCACCGAAGGCGCCCGAATTTCCGGCATGGCCGCCTACGAGGCGCTGTGCAAGGAAGCTGAACAGGACTTCGAGGGGTTCTGGAGCCGCTTGGCCAAAGACAACCTGCAGTGGACGAAACCGTTCACGAAGACGCTCGACGAGTCGAAGGCCCCGTTCTACGAATGGTTCGGCGACGGCGAGCTCAATGCCAGCGCCAACTGCCTCGACAGGCACATGGGCACCCCGGTCGAGAACAAGACCGCCATCGTCTTCGAGGCCGACGACGGCACCGTCACCAACGTCAGCTACAAAGAGTTGCTCGGCCGCGTGAGCCAGTTCGCCAATGGGCTGAAGGCCGCGGGCATCCAGAAGGGCGACCGCGTCGTCATCTACATGCCGATGACGGTCGAAGGCGTGATCGCCATGCAGGCCTGCGCGCGCATCGGCGCCACGCACAGCGTGGTGTTCGGCGGCTTCTCGGCCAAGGCGCTGCAGGAGCGGATCATCGACGCGGGTGCGGTGGCGGTCATCACCGCCAACTACCAACTGCGTGGCGGCAAGGAACTGCCGCTGAAGGCCATCGTCGACGACGGCATCGCGCTGGGCGGCTGCGAATCGATCAAGACCGTGTTCGTGTACGAGCGCACGGCCACCGCATGGAACCGCGTCGAAGGCCGCGACAAGACCTTCGCCGAGGCATTGAAGGGCCAGAGCACCGATTGCCCGCCCGTGCCTGTGAACGCCGAGCATCCGCTGTTCATCCTCTACACCTCGGGTTCCACCGGCAAGCCCAAGGGCGTGCAGCACGCCACCGGCGGCTACCTGCTGTGGGCCAAGCTCACGATGGACTGGACCTTCGATTCGCGTCCCGACGACGTGTTCTGGTGCACGGCCGACATCGGCTGGATCACCGGCCACACCTACGTCGCCTACGGCCCGCTCGCGGCCGGCGCCACGCAGGTGGTGTTCGAGGGCATCCCGACCTTCCCGCATGCGGGCCGCTTCTGGCAGATGATCGAGAAGCACAAGGTGTCGGTGTTCTACACCGCGCCCACCGCCATCCGCTCGCTCATCAAGGCGGCAGAGGGCGACGAGAAGGTGCATCCGAAGAACTGGGACCTGTCGAGCCTGCGCATCCTCGGTTCGGTCGGCGAGCCGATCAATCCCGAGGCGTGGATGTGGTACCACCGGAACATCGGCCACGAGAAGTGCCCGATCGTCGATACCTTCTGGCAGACCGAAACCGGTGGCCACGTCATCACGCCGCTGCCGGGCGCCACGCCGCTGGTGCCGGGCTCGTGCACCTTGCCGCTACCGGGCATCATGGCCGCCATCGTCGACGAGACCGGCAAAGACCTGCCCAATGGCGCAGGCGGCATGCTGGTCATCAAGCGGCCCTGGCCCTCGATGATCCGCACCATCTGGAACGACCCCGAGCGCTTCAAGAAGAGCTACTTCCCCGAGGAGATGGGCGGCACGATCTACCTGGCCGGCGATGGCGCCGTGCGCAGTGTCGATCGCGGCTACTTCCGCATCACGGGTCGCATCGACGACGTGCTCAACGTCTCGGGCCACCGACTGGGCACCATGGAAATCGAATCGGCGCTGGTCTCCAAGACCGACCTCGTGGCCGAAGCCGCGGTGGTGGGCCGTCCCGACGATGTGACGGGCGAGGCCGTGTGCGCTTTTGTCGTGCTCAAGCGCAGCCGCCCGACCGGCGAAGAAGCCAAGCAGATCGCCAATGAGCTGCGTGCCTGGGTCGCCAAGGAAATCGGCCCCATCGCCAAGCCCAAGGACATCCGCTTCGGCGACAACCTGCCCAAGACGCGCAGCGGCAAGATCATGCGGCGCCTGTTGCGCAGCATTGCCAAGGGCGAGGAGATCACGCAGGACACCTCGACGCTGGAAAATCCGGCAATCCTCGAACAGTTGTCAGAACGCCTGTAGGACGTGGCCGTTTATCCGTCCGGCAGCGCCGGACGGGCCCTTCGGCTGAGGTAAAACCAATTCAGTTGCCGCGCGCTCCGGTGCGTGCGGCCTGCATTTGTGTTCGATCTTTCCGAAGGAGGCCCCCATGGGTGTGAGATCCGCTTTCCTGTTTGTCATCGTGCTGCTGATTGCAGCACTCGCCGCGCTGAACTGGGGGGCGCTGTCGGCGCCCACCGATGTGTGGCTGGGCTTCATGACCGTCTCGGCGCCGCTGGGGCTGATCATGCTGGGGCTCACGGTCGTGCTCGCGGCCTTCTTCCTGGTCTACGTGCTGTACCTGCACAGTTCGGTGCTGCTCGACACCAAGCGCCACACGAAGGAAATGCAAGTCCAGCGCGACCTCGCGGACAAGGCCGAAGCCTCGCGCTTCACCGAGTTGCGCAACTTCCTCGAAGCGCAAGAGAACAAGCACATGGCGCACAACGCAGACCGTCACACGGCCGTGCTGGCGCGCATGGATCAGCTTGAAACCGCCGTCCGGTTGCGCTCCGACCAGACCGACAACACGGTGGCCGCGCACATCGGCCAGCTTGAAGATCGCATCGAGCGCCGTCCGCTGCCGGTGGACATCAACCCGCAGGGTTGACGGGGATTACTTCGTCGACAGCACCCAGGCGGCCAGCTTCTTTGCATCCGCTTCGCTGACCTGGTTGTTCGCCGGCATCGGCACCGGCCCCCAGACGCCGGAGCCGCCCTTCATGATCTTGCTGGCGAGCGTGTCGACGGCACCCTTGTCGTCCTTGTACTTCGCGGCCACATCCTTGAACGACGGCCCGAGCACCTTGCGCTCGACCGCGTGGCAACTCATGCAGTTCTTCGACGTGGCCAGGGCGAGATCGGCGAAGGCGGGGGCTGCGACGCCGAAGCCCAGGGCGACCAACAACAGGACTCTTTTCATGGGGATGTATTTCGTAAGGGCTGGGTTACATTCGATGCAACGCGATTGTAGGTAGCGCCGTGCACCGGCGTCCGGATGCGTTGCCACAAACCCCGGGGGATTCGCGATGTTGTTTTTGCTGCTGGGCCTGCTGGGCATTGCCCTCAAGTACCTCGAAGTCGGCATGGTCGCCGGCTGGAGCTGGTGGATCGTGCTTTCCCCGTTCGCGATGGCCATCGCGTGGTGGGCCTGGGCCGATTCCTCGGGCTATACCAAGCGAAGGGTCATGGAGCGGGAAGACAAGCGCAAGCAGGCGCGCATCGACCGCCAGAAGACCAACATGGGCATGAAGACCAGCAACGGCCAGCCCCCGCGCCGCTGAGCGCGGTGCCGCCGCTACCCGCCTGACAAACCCCGCGCTCCATGCCGAAAGGAGGTGCGCCATGGATGACCAAGCCGCCACCCGCGCATTGCTCGTCTTCGGCCTCTCGCTGTTGGTCGGACCGGCCATCGGCGGGCTCGTGGGGTGGCTCAAGACCTTCTTCTGGGGTGTCGGCGTCGGTGCGCTGTTGATCGGCTGCGCAGGCCTTTACGGTGCGGTCACGGTCGGCTGGCACCGCTACCAGTCGATTGCCGGCACGGACAGCGTGCAGGGCAGCCTGGTCGAGTTCGTGGAAGAGCGCAGCAAGGACAGCGACGGCCGCACGACCATATCGCGCGCGCCCATCGTCGAATACACCGCTTCCGATGGATTGAAGCGCCGCGTCAAGGGGCTGGGCGGTGGCCTGACCGGCAAGGAGTGGGGCGACCCGGTCGAGGTGCGCTACAGCAAGGCCGACCCAGCGCAGGCGTTGGTGGCCGATTTCCAGAACATGTGGGGCATCGTCTGGGGGCTTGGCATCTTCGGTGGATTTCCGACGATGTTCGGCCTCTTCTTCATGGGCATGGCGATCAGGGAAGGCCGGCACCAGGACGGGCGGCGGTTGGTGCGCGATCCCACGCCGGCGCAGCAGCGCTGGCGTACACACGGCACCGTGGTCGCCAACATGGTGTTTCTCGCGGGCTTCGCGCTCGTGTTCTTCTATCCCGATCCGAACCCGGCGAAGCAGTTCGGCGCGGGCTTCATGACCATCGGCGCCGGGGCCTTGCT
This sequence comes from Variovorax sp. PAMC26660, assembly GCF_014302995.1. NCBI lineage: Bacteria > Pseudomonadati > Pseudomonadota > Betaproteobacteria > Burkholderiales > Comamonadaceae > Variovorax > Variovorax sp. PAMC26660. The sequence goes on along the minus strand of NZ_CP060295.1, from coordinate 7,053,061 downwards.
GCACTTCATCGTGCAGAGCTTGCCGCCGGCGACGGATTTCCAGTTCCGCAGCATCCTCGCGATCGTCGGCCTTGGGTTTCTGGCCTTCGGCTACGGCGCGTGGATGATGGCCTGAACAAGGCTCGCCCCCAGGCTGCGTGCACTTCGCGTCACTTCGCCAACCCCCTACCGGGGGCAACACCGGAGGCCCGGCAAAGCCGGTTCCTCGGTGTTTCCCGAAGGAATCAGAACTTGTCGAGCACCGCGCCTGAGCTGGCGCTCGATGCGTTGAACGCGAACTTCGCTTGTACGCCGCGCGTGTAGCGCGGAGCCGGGGCCTTCCAGCCCTCGCGGCGCTTGGCGATCTCGGCTTCGGGCACGTTCAGTTCGAGCACCAGCTTGTGCGCGTCGATGGTGATCGAGTCGCCTTCGTTCACGAACGCGATGGTGCCGCCGGCCGCAGCTTCAGGCGCCACGTGGCCCACGACCATGCCCCAGGTGCCGCCAGAGAAGCGGCCATCGGTGATCAGGCCCACGCTTTCGCCCAGGCCCGCGCCGATCAGCGCGCCGGTGGGGGCCAGCATTTCCGGCATGCCCGGGCCGCCCTTGGGGCCGAGGTAGCGCAGCACCATCACGTCGCCGGCCACGATCTTGCCGGCCAGGATGGCCTGCAGCGCCGATTGCTCGTCGTCGAACACGCGCGCCGGGCCGGTGATGACCGGGTTCTTCAGGCCGGTGATCTTGGCGACAGCGCCTTCGGGCGACAGGTTGCCCTTCAGGATCGCCAGGTGGCCTTCGGCGTACATCGGCTTGTCGATCGTGCGGATCACGTCCTGGTCGGCGCGCGGCACGTCGGGCACGTCCTTGAGCACTTCGGCAATCGTCTGGCCGCTGATGGTGATGCAGTCGCCATGCAGCAGGCCCGCGTTCAGCAGCACCTTCATGACTTGCGGAATGCCGCCGGCCTTGTGCAGGTCGACCGCGAGGTACTTGCCCGAGGGCTTCAGGTCGCACAGCACCGGCACCTTCTTGCGCATGCGCTCGAAGTCGTCGATGGTCCATTCGACCTCGGCCGCGTGCGCGATGGCCAGGAAGTGCAGCACCGCGTTGGTCGAGCCGCCCGTGGCCATGATGACGGCCACGGCGTTTTCGATAGCCTTCTTGGTCACGATGTCGCGCGGCTTCAGGTCTTTCTTGATCGCCTCGATCAGCACCTTGGCTGACTCCTTGGCCGAGTTGGCCTTCTCGTCGTGCGGATTCGCCATGGTCGACGAGTAGGGCAGCGAGATGCCCAGCGCCTCGAACGCGCTGGACATGGTGTTGGCCGTGTACATGCCGCCGCACGAGCCGCTGCCCGGAATGGCGCGCATCTCGATCTCACGCAGGTCTTCGTCGCTCATGTTGCCTGCGGCGTTCTGGCCCACGGCTTCGAACACGCTCACGATGTTCAGGTCTTGCCCCTTGTAGCGCCCCGGCAGGATGGTGCCGCCGTACACGTAGATGGCCGGCACGTTGGCGCGCAGCATGCCCATCAGGCCGCCGGGCATGTTCTTGTCGCAGCCGCCGACCACGAGCACGCCGTCCATCCACTGACCACCGACGCAGGTTTCGATGCAGTCCGAAATGACTTCGCGGCTCACCAGCGAGTACTTCATGCCTTCGGTGCCCATGGCCATGCCGTCGGAAATGGTGGGCGTGCCGAACACCTGCGCGTTGCCGCCGGCTTCCTCGATGCCCGCGATGGCCGCGTCGGCCAGCTTCTGCAGGCCCGAGTTGCAGGGCGTGATGGTGCTGTGGCCGTTGGCGACGCCGACCATCGGCTTCTTGAAGTCGCTCTCTTCGTAGCCCATGGCATAGAACATCGAGCGGTTGGGGGCGCGGCTCTTGCCTTCGACGATGTTGGCGCTGCGGCGATTGATCTGGATTGGCTTGGTGTCCATGGTGTCTCTTGTGTCGTGGGGAGATCGAGGGGAGCGCCAAGTATCGGACTTCTGATTGATTGGTTCCAATCCAATTTGCAGCATGGATTGATATGCTCGGCATATGAATGAAGTCATGATTGACCTGCGGGCCTGGCGCCAGTTCGTCGCAGTGGCCGAAGAGCTGCACTTCGGCCGGGCCGCGTTGCGGCTGCACATGACGCAGCCGCCGGTGACGCAAGCCATCGCCCAGCTCGAAAAGACGCTGGGCGTGGTGCTGTTCGACCGCACCCGAAGGCGCGTGGCGCTCACGCCCGCCGGCGAGGCGCTGTTGCCCGACGTGCGCGAGCTGCTGGCACGCGCCCAGGCGCTGCCCGCGCGGGCCCGTGCGGCGGCGGCGGGGCAGGTGGGCCGCGTGCGCATCGCCTTCGTTTCGACCGTCGGCTTCGAGCAGTTGCCGGCCTGGGTGCGCGAGTTCCGCGTGCTGTGCCCCGAGGTGGCGCTCGAACTGGTCGAGGCCACCGGCGACGTGCAGCTCGAAGCCTTTGCGCGCGGCGAGATCGATGCCGGGCTGATGCTGCATTCGCCCGGCGCTGCGCCGCCGGGACTGACGCGGCTTGCCGTGTCCGAAGAGCCGCTGGTGCTCGCGCTGCCGGCTCGGCATGCGCTGGCCCGCACACAGAAGCTGTTGTTGTCCGATGTGCTGGCCGAGCCGCTGGTGATCTTCCCGCGCCGCATCGTGCCTTCGCTGCACGACGCGATCTTCGGGCTCTATCACGCGGCAGGCCGGGTGCCGCAGCTCTCGCAGGAGGCCATCCAGATGCAGACCATCGTCAACCTGGTGTCGGGCGGCATTGGCGTGGCCTGGGTGCCGGAGAGCGTCACGCAGTTCAGGCGCGCGGGCGTGGTGTACCGCCGCGCCGCGGAATTCGCGCCGGCCGCGCGGCGCCGCAGTGCGCCGACGCTTCCCGTCTGCGAGACCAGCCTCGTGTGGCCCGCCGGGGCCGCCAACCCGGCGCTGGAGCGCTTCGTGGCGTTCGTGCGCGAGCTCAAGCTATAAACGGCGGCGTTGGCACCGCGTCGGTGCGCTCGAAGAAGTGAAGAAGAATCGCATGAAGACCCCAGCCTCCTTCCTCGTCCGTTGCACTTTTGTGGTGGCGGCGGCCCTGTGTGCGTTGGCCGTGCAGGCGCAACCTGCGGCCCCCCAGTTCAAGGACTATCCGGCCGATGCGGCATACACCGGAGCGAACCACGCGCTGGTGATCGACAGCGACTTCGCCAAGCTGTTCCGCACCCGCCTCAGGAATGCGATTGCTTCGAGCAAGCCGGACTTCGCGGGTCGCTACATCGTGGTGCGCTGGGGTTGCGGAAGCGACGGATGCAACATGGGCGCGGTGATCGATGCGACCACGGGGCATGCCACCGCGCTGCCGGTGGTGCTCTCCAGCGCGTCTCCGGTGAAGCCGGAGTTCGGGAACGAGGCCGGGCAGGAACTCATCTACAAGCGCTCCAGCCGCCTGATGGTTTTCGCGGGCGACATCAACATCGAGCAGCCGAAGGGCGGCAGCGGGGACACAGTCGCGTTCTACGAATTTGCCAACGGCAAGTTCAGGCTCGTCAAGAGTCTTCCTTACGGCCGCAAGGACATGACGGCGCGCTGACGGCGCAAGGCGCGGCGAGCCGGATCAAGGGCTGAGCGAGTCAGCCAGCAGCGTCTCGAGCCAGCCCGCGAACGCCTGCATCCGGCGCGACAGGTTGCGCCGGTGCGGATACACCAGATGCACCGGCAGCGGCTCGGCGCGCGCGTCGGGCATCACCTCGACCAGTTCGCCGGCTGCAAGATGCTCGCGCACGTCGTAGGCGGGAATCTGGATCAGGCCCAGCCCGGCCAGTGCGCAGGCGATGTAGGTTTCGGCGTTGTTGGTCGTCACCTGGCTGGGTATTCGCAAGGTGTGTGTTTCGCCATCGCGCTGCCATTCCCACGGCGCTGCGCGGCCACTGGTCGGCGAGGCGTAGTTGACCGCGAGGTGTTGCGGAAAATCCGCAGGCGTGCGCGGCGTGCCGTGCCGCGCCAGATAGGCCGGGCTCGCGCAGTTGATCAGCGTGAAATGCCCGAGCGGCCGCGCCACCAGACTGCTGCTTGCCAGGGGCCCGACGCGCAGCGCGCAATCGACGCCTTCGAGCACGAGGTCCACCGCGCGGTCGCTGGAGCCGAGTTCAAGCTCGATGCCCGAAAAACGCTCGAAGAAGCTCGGCAGCGCCGGCGCGATCAGTCGCCGCGCGATGCGGCTCGGCACGTCGACCTTGAGCCGTCCGCTCACGTGGCCGTGCGCGGGCAGGAACTGCTGCTCGATGTCTTCCATGTCGGCCACCAGCGCGCGGGCCCGCTCCAGCATCACCTCGCCGTCGGGGGTGAGGCTGACGCGTCGCGTGGTCCGGTGGAGCAGGCGCGAGCCCAGCCGTGTTTCGAGCTGCTGCACGGCCGTCGAGATGGTCGCGCGCGGCAGGCCCAGCCGGTCGGCGGCGCGCGTGAAGCTGCCGGTTTCGGCCACGCGCAGGAAGACCTGGAGAAGGTCGATGCGGTCCATTCGCTGTTTGCCTGATTGTTCGTGATTTATTGAACAGTCTAGCCTTGGATCGTTGATTTATCCGCGCACCGGCGACCAATAGACTCCAGCTCGCAGTCACACATCCACATCTCTTTTCAGGAGTTCATTCATGTCCGCACGCACACTCAAGAACAAGGTCGCCGTCATCGCCGGCGGCGGCAAGAACCTCGGCGCCCTGATCGGCCACCAACTGGTCGACAGCGGCGCCCGTGGCATCGCCATCCACTACAACAGCGATGCTTCGCGCGCCGACGCCGAGGCAACCGCCGCCGCGCTCAAGGCCAAGGGCGCCGACACGCTGCTGGTGCAGGGCGATCTCTCCGTGGTCGAGAACAACGTCCGGTTGTTCGACCAGGCCGTCAAGCATTTCGGCCAGGTCGACATTGCCATCAACACCGCCGGCGTGGTCATCAAGAAGCCGATCCTCGATGTCACCGAAGCCGACTACGACAAGAGCTTCGATGCCAATGCCAAGGCGGCCTTCTTCTTCATCCAGCAGGCCGGCCGCACCTTGGCCGAAGGCGGCAGCATCGTGTCGATCGTGAGTTCGCTGCTGGCGGCCTACACACCGTTCTATGCGATCTACCCGGGCTCGAAGGCTGCGGTGGAGCACTTCACGCGCGCGGCTTCCAAGGAGTTCGGCGAGCGCGGCATCTCGGTCAATGCGATCGGCCCGGGACCCATGGACACGCCGTTCTTCTACGGCCAGGAAAGCAAGGAAGCCGTCGAATACCACAGCAGTGCTGCCGCGCTGAGCAAGTTCTCGAAGAAGGGCCTGACCGACATCGAGGACATCGCGCCCATCGTGCGCTTCCTGGTCACCGAAGGCTGGTGGATCACGGGCCAGACCATTTTCGCCAACGGTGGCTACACGACCCGCTGACACGACATGCACACGATCCTGGTGATGGGCGGTGGCTTCGTGCTGCTGGTGGTGTTTCTTCTGGCCGGCCGCTTCATGGGCGACGGCTCCGCGCTGGCGCTCGCCACGGCCGCCAAATGGTTCATTCCGGCGTGGTTCATCGGCGCCGGCATCAACATGGCGGTGGGCGTGATCAAGGCAGGCTACTCGGTGGCCGAAGAACTGCCGATCTTCCTGCTGATCTTCGCGGTGCCGGCCGTGGTGGCGGGGCTCGTGTGGTGGAAGTTCGGGCGCTGACGTTGCCCTGAATGTCCCCGTGCCGGCCCCGACATTCAGGCCGGGCACAATCCGCGGATGCTCATGTATCCGCAGATCAATCCCATCGCCCTGCAACTGGGGCCGGTGGCCATCCACTGGTACGGCCTGACCTACCTGGCCGCCTTTGCGCTGTTCTACTTTCTCGGCACGCGCCGGCTGCGACATGAGCCGTACCGCTCGCTCGTCGGTGCCGGTGCCTGGCAGCGCAAGGACATCGAGGACATTCTTTTTCTCGGCGTGATGGGCGTGATCGTCGGTGGCCGGCTCGGCTACTGCCTGTTCTACAAGCCCGAGTTCTATCTCACGCATCCGCTCGAAATTCTCTACGTGTGGCAGGGCGGCATGAGCTTCCATGGCGGCATGCTGGGCGTGATCGGTGCGATGGTCTGGTTCTCGCATTCGCGTGCGCGGCCGTTCTGGCAGGTGATGGATTTCGTCGCGCCCTGCGTGCCGACGGGCCTGGCCGCGGGCCGCGTGGGCAACTTCATCAACGGCGAGCTGTGGGGCCGATTCAGCAGCCCCGACCTGCCATGGGGCATGGTGTTCCCGCAAAGCGGCTCGATGCTGCCGCGCCATCCCTCGCAGGTCTATCAGTTCCTGCTTGAAGGCTTGCTGCTGTTCGTGATCATGTGGCTCTACGCGCGCAAGGAGCGCAAGCAGGGCCAGGTGGCGGCGGTGTTCCTGATCGGCTATGGCGCTCTGCGCTTTTTTGCCGAGTACTTCCGCGAGCCCGACGATTTCCTCGGCCTGCGCGCATTGAGCCTGAGCCAGGGTCAGTGGCTCAGCGTGCCGATGGTGATTGCCGGCATCGCGTTGTGGTTCTGGTTCGGCCGCACGAAGACTGTCGCTGCTCGGGCCTGAGTTCGTCGGTTTCTCGGGGCCTGTGTTGAGGCCGGCTTTTCTTCTGGGCGCTGCTGCTGTTCAGGGCGTCGCTCCCGCCGACACGGTGCTCTTTTTCGCGAATGTCCCCCGCTTCGCTCCTCCTTTATTTAGCTAAAAAGAGCCCCGTATCGACGTGAGCGGTCAGAGCGGTGGTTGATCGCAAGATCAATAGCAGCGTGCCCCTGTGCGAATGACGCCGGGTGTTCCCCGCAGCGAAATAAAGGAGGAGCGAAGCGGGGGACATTCGCGGAGGGGAGCACCCGGTGTCATTCGCACCCGCCCCGAACAGCAGCGCTCCGAATGCACGCGCCACAAACGACAGAGCAGCGCACCGGTACTTCGACGGCTGCTTGCATGTTCCCAAACAGATGATGAAGAAGCTCTCAGGGTAATTCCGGGCGCAGCAACCGCCGCTCGGCACTTGCGTTGCATGACTGCGGTCCTCACAATTACGCGTAATTACAGGAAATTACGCCGAGCCACCCGAGGTCATCGCTTCAAATTCCCATGCGCCTGGTTCCCAACTCCCTGCACGACGAAGTCGCCGCCACGCTGCGCGAGCAGATCTTCGACGGCACGCTGGCCCCCGGCAGCTTCGTGGACGAAACGGCCCTGTGCGAGCGGCTTTCCATCTCCCGCACGCCACTGCGCGAAGCACTGAAGGTGCTCACTGCCGAAGGCCTGCTGCGGCACGAGCCAAGGCGCGGCTGCTTCGTCAATGAAGTGACCGAGCGTGACCTCGACGAAATTTTCCCCGTCATCGCTTTGCTCGAAGGCCGCTGTGCCTACGAGGCGGCACGCAACGCGAGCGATGCGGAGCTGCATGAGCTTGACGCGCTGCACGAGCGCCTGGTGCGCCATGCCAAGGCGCGGCGCATCAACGACTACTACGCGACCAACCACATCATTCACGAGGCGATCATCAAGCTCGCCGACAACAAGTGGCTGGCCCAGGTGATCGGCGACCTGCGCAAGATCCTCAAGCTCGCGCGGCTGCAGCAGTTGCATGCGCCGGGCCGGCTCGACCAGAGCCTGTCCGAGCACCTGGCCATCTTTGCGGCCCTCAAGGCGCGCGACAGCGAAGGCGCCGATGCCGCCATGCGCACGCACATGACGCGGCAGCGCGAGGCGCTGCGTGAAGTCATGCAGCAACAGAAATCCAGGGTGATGCCATGACGCGCGATCGTCGCGGCATGCCCGAACCCCAAGCATTGGAGTGACCCGATGAGTGCGACCGAATGGTTCCAGGCGCGGCTGCGCTCTGGCGAAAAGTCCAAGGTGCCCGTGGCGCCAGAAGGCGCCACGAAAAGCACGCCGAAGAATGCGCTCAAGCCCAGCGCACGTTCGACCGCCGAGCGTCTGGTGGTCACGCTGCGAAAGGCCGACGAGGCGCTATCGCCGCGCGCGCTGCGTCGCGTGCTGGCCGACCTGCAAGCCGTGATCGATCCGCGCGTGAGCGAGGTCGAAGGCGGCCGGCGCGCCCATGCCATCGCCGTGGCCTACGCTGCCGCACAGCCCGAGGAGCGCCGCGACTACTGGGCGCTGATGAGCGAGCACTTCGCCGCCGACGCGCAAAAGCTCAAGACCGCACGCGACCAGCACCAGACCGCCGTTGGCACGCCCGACGAAGGGCAGGCCGAGCTGCGCCTGCGCCGCGCGCTCGTGTCGCCGCGCATGCGCCTGCTGCAGCGTTTCGCGGTCGAGCCCGAGGGCATGCGCTTTCTGGTCGATCTGCGCGCCGACCTGCTGCCGTGCCTGAAGGCCGACAAGCGCCTGCTGTCGCTCGATGCCGAGCTGGAGCAACTGTTCTCCACCTGGTTCGACGTCGCCTTCCTCGAACTGCGCCGCATCGATTGGGATTCGCCGGCCTCGCTGATCGAGAAGCTGATCCGCTACGAAGCCGTGCACGACATCAAGAGCTGGTCCGACGTGAAGAACCGGCTCGACGACAGTGACCGCCGCTGCTACGGTTTCTTTCATCCGCGCCTGCCGAACGAGCCGTTGATCTTTGTCGAAGTGGCGCTGGTCGATCGCATCAGCGACGGCATCACGCCGCTGCTCGACGAAGCCGCCGCGCCGGTGCTGCCGGCCAAGGCGACCACCGCGATCTTCTATTCGATCAGCAACACGCAGAACGGCTTGCGTGGCGTGAGCTTCGGCGACTCGCTCATCAAGCGCGTGGTCGAGACCCTGCAAGACGAACTGCCGCGCCTGAAGACCTTCGCCACGCTGTCGCCGATTCCGGGTTTTCGCACCTGGCTCGCGAAGAACGCCGCCGACCTGCTGCCGCGTCTCGACGAAAAGCGCGAAGCCGAAATCGGCCGCCTCGTCGGCTCGCTGCCGCCGACCGCGGAGCGGCTGCTCGCAGCCGTCGATGCAGCCGCCACCTTCGATGCCAAGTCGCTGCTGCGCCAATGGCTGATGCAGGCCGCCGCCGAGTACCTGGGCCGCGCGCTGGTCGACGGCACGCCGGCCGATCCGGTCGCGCGCTTTCACCTGGGCAACGGCGCGCGCGTCGAGCGCCTGAACTGGGCCGGCGACCCGTCGCCCAAAGGGCACAAGCAGTCGTACGGGCTCATGGTCAATTACCTCTACGACCTCAAGCGTCTGGACAAACATCGCACCTGGCTGGCGGACGGCAAGGTGGCTGTATCGGGAGATATCGACAGCCTGTTTTTTAAAAAGGGCTGACAGGGCGCCAGAAGCCGGTGCAAGACACACCGGCGGCCGCATCGGGCGGCAAAATCCACAACGACAGGAGATGAGACACATGAACCCAAGCTTTCAACGCCGCGACGTCTTGCGCGTGGCCGCCGCCGGTGCGGCCGTTCTTTGCGGTGCAGCGCGCGCGCAGGGCTGGCCGACCAAGCCGGTGACGATGGTCGTGCCGTTCCCGGCCGGCGGCGGCACCGACGCCTTTGCGCGGCCGATCTCGGGCCAGTTCTCGCGGCTGACGAACCAGTCGCTCATCATCGACAACCGCGGCGGCGCCGGCGGCACGCTCGGTGCCAGCGTGGCCTCGAAGGCATCGGCCGATGGCTACTCGCTGTTCATGGGCGCGGTGCACCACGCCATTGCGCCTTCTGTCTATCCCAAGCTCGACTACGACATCGAGAAAGACTTCGCGCCGCTGATGCTGCTGGCCAATGTGCCGCAGGTGGTGGTGGTCAATCCGCGCCGCGTGGCGGCCAACAACATCAAGGAGCTGATCGCGCTGGCCAAGGCCAATCCCGGCAAGCTGAACTACGGTTCGGCCGGCGCGGGCACCTCGCACCATCTGGCCGGAGAGCTGTTCAAGATCCAGACCGGCACCTTCATCACCCACATTCCCTACCGTGGTGCCGGGCCGGCGCTGGCGGACCTGATCGCCGGCAACGTCGACCTGATGTTCGACGGCCTTGGCTCCTCCGCCCAGTACATCAAGAGCGGCCGCATCAAGGCGCTGATGGTGGCCGGCGCCAAGCGCAACCCCGCATTCCCCGACGTGCCGTGCGCCGCGGAAGTCGGCCTGCCCGACTACACCGTGACCACCTGGTACGGCCTGTGGGCGCCCAAGCGCACGCCGGCCGACGTGCAGCCGCAGATCGTCGGCGAGATGCAGAAGGTGCTGGCGGCCGACGACATCAAGGCCATCTGGGCCCAGAACGGCTCCGAAATCCCGACGCTGACGGGGTCGGCCTATGGCAGTTTCGTGAGCGCCGAAATCAAGCGCTGGGCCACGGTGGTGAAGGCCTCGGGCGCCCGGATCGAATGACGGGCGGCAGTCGCATCTCGCTGCACCGCGAGGGCGCCATCGCGCGCGTCACGCTGTCGAACACAGGGCGCCTGAATGCAATGACGCGCGCGATGTGGCGCGAGCTGCGTGTCGTGTTCGACGGCCTTCGCAACGGCGACGACAGCAGCAGCGGCTTGCGCTGTGTCGTCGTGCGAGGCGAGGGCGGCGCGTTCTGCGCGGGCGGCGACATCTCCGAATACCCGTCGTTCCGCTTCGAAGAGCCCAGCCTGCGCGAGTTCCATGAGAACGAAGTCTGGGCTGCATTGCAGTCGATGCTCGACTGTCCGCTGCCGCTGATTGCGCAGATCGAGGGCGCCTGCATGGGCGCCGGCATCGAGATCGCGAGCTGCTGCGACATCCGGCTGGCCGGTGCATCCGCGAAGTTCGGTGCACCGATTGCCAAGCTCGGTTTTCCGATGGCCCCACGCGAAGCCGCGCTGGTGCATGGCGCCATCGGCGACGTGCTCGCGCGCGACATGCTTCTGGCCGCTGGCGTGCATGGTGCACAGCGCCTGTACGACGCGGGCTTTCTGCTGCATGTGCTGCCCGACAACGAAGTGATCGCCGCCGTGCAGGCCCATGCCACGCGCGTTGCCACGCTGGCGCCGCAGACCGCGCGCCTGCACAAGAAGACCTTTGCCGCATTGAGGGCCGGCGCACCTTCGGCCCACAGCCTGCTGGCCACTGCCTACGACTACGCCGATTCCGCCGAGCACCGCGAAGGCATTGCCGCCTTCCTTGCCAAGCGCACACCGAATTTCTGAAGTACCCGTTCAAAGACGAAGCGATGAAGACGCCTGCCAACGCCAACCTGTTCGCCGCCCTGCGCGCGGCCTTTCCCACTGATCTCGACAGCATCGCCGTCGAAACCGACAACGGCCTTTTCTACTCGTGGCGCGACATCGAGCGCGCAAGCGCGATGATCGCCAACCTGCTCGATGCGCTGAAACTGGAGAAGGGCGCGCGCGTCGCGGTGCAGGTCGAGAAATCGGTCGAAGCCATGCTGCTGTATCTGGCGACGCTGCGCGCGGGTTATGTGTTCCTGCCGCTCAACACCGCCTACCAGAGCGCCGAGATCGAGTACTTCATCGGCAACGCCGAGCCCGCGGTGGTGGTGTGCACCAGCCGCAATGCCTCGTGGGTCGGCCCCATCGCGAATGCGGCCGGCACCCAGCATGTCTTCACGCTGGACGACGACCGCACCGGCACGCTGCTCGAAATTGCCGCGCAGTGCAGCGACCAGCACAAGGTCGCGCAGCGCAAGCCCGACGACATGGCCGCGATCCTCTACACCAGCGGCACCACCGGCCGCAGCAAGGGCGCGATGCTCACGCACCGCAACCTGCTGTCGAACGCCGAGGTGCTGAAAGACTATTGGGGCTGGACCGAAGGCGACGTGCTGATCCACGCGCTGCCCATCTTCCACGTGCACGGCCTTTTCGTAGCGCTGCATGGCGCGCTGCTCAACGGCAGCAAGATGCTGTGGTTCTCGAAGTTCGACCCCCAACGCATCGTGCAGAAGCTGCCCGAAGCCACCGTGTTCATGGGCGTGCCCACGCTCTACGTGCGGCTGCTGGCCGAAGCCGGCCTCACGCGCGAGGCGGTGCGCAACATGCGCCTGTTCATCGCGGGCTCGGCGCCGCTGCTGATCGAAACCTTCGACGAATGGCGCGAGCGCACCGGCCACACGATCCTCGAGCGCTACGGCATGAGCGAGACGGCCATGCTCACGTCCAACCCCTACAGCCCCGCGCAGGGCGAGCGCCGTGGCGGTACCGTCGGCTTTGCCTTGCCCGGCGTGCAACTGCGCGTGCGCGACGACAGCGGACGCGACTGCACCACCGACGAGATCGGCAACATCGAGGTCAGCGGCCCCAACGTGTTCGCCGGCTACTGGCGCATGCCCGAGAAGACCAAGGAAGAGTTCACCGCCGACGGCTTCTTCAAGACCGGCGACGTGGGCAAGATCGATGGCCGTGGCTACATCACCATCGTCGGGCGCAGCAAGGACCTGATCATCAGCGGCGGCTACAACGTCTACCCGGCCGAGATCGAGGGCTACATCAACGAAATGGCCGGCGTGGCCGAAAGCGCGGTGATCGGCGTGCCGCACCCCGACTTCGGCGAAGTGGGCGTGGCCATCGTGATTGCGAAGACCGGCGCCGCGCTCGACGCCGAGGCCATCGTGGCCGATCTCAAGGCCAGGCTCGCCAACTTCAAGATTCCCAAGCGCTGCTTCGTGGTGCCCGAGCTGCCGCGCAACACCATGGGCAAGGTGCAGAAGGCGCTGCTGCGCGCGGAGCACAAGGGGCTGTTCGCCTAGGCTTTCACGGCGGCCGCCTTCTCGGTCACGCGCTGGAAGGCGATGTCTGGCACGGCGGGCTCGAAGGGCGCTTCTTCCGTGTCGCGCCAAGGGCCGCAGGCAGCGACCGTGGCAGCAGGAAGGGCTACTGGACCAGCAGCACCGTGATGTCGGTCTCGGAAAGCACCTTGGTGGAGACCGAGCCCATCAGCGCACGCCCGAAGATGCCGTGGCCGTGGGTGCCGAGCACCATCAGTTCGGCCTGCGCGTCGCTCGCGGCCTTCAGGATTTCTTCGGCCGCATGGCCGTGGCGCGAGTCGATCGTGTAGTTGCTCAGGCCCTTCTCGGCGAACAGCGCCTTCACCGGGTCGAGCACCTTGGCGCTTTCCTCGGCGTAGTACCCCGCGACCACTTCCTTGCTGAGGTGCCGGGCCACGTTGCCCGAGACGCCGGTGCACACATGCACCACCACGAGTTGATGCCCGTCCACGAACATCGCGCGATGGGCGATCAGGTAATCGAGCGCCTTGCGCGTGTAGGCGCTGCCGTCGACGGCGATAAGGATTTTCATGAAACCTTTATACGCCCGGCCCTGTGAGATGCCGCAAGTCGCACCTCGCTGCCGAAGGGCTTTGGATCAGCCGTGCAGGCCCTTCCAGAGCATGTAGGCGGCCAGCACATAGAGGATGCTCGCGAACACGCGCTTGAGCTTCTTCACCGGCAGGCTGTGCGCCGCCTTCGCACCCAGCGGTGCGGTGAACACGCTGCACGCCGCAATCACCACCAGCGCGGGCAGCCAGATGTAGCCGAAGGCGCCAGCCGGCAGGCCCTGCACCGATTGGCCGCTGATGACATAGCCCAGCACGTTGGCCACCGCAATCGGAAAGCCGAGCGCTGCGCTGGTGGCCACCGCGTTGTGAATGGCCACGTTGCACCAGGTCATGAAGGGCACGCTGATGAAGCCGCCACCCGCGCCGACCAGGCCTGATATGAAACCGATGGCGCCGCCCGCCGCAAGCTGGCCGCCGGTGCCCGGCATCTGGCGAGTGGGCTTGGGTTTCTTGTCGAGGAACATCTGCGTGGCCGAGAAGCCCACGAACAGCGCGAAGAAGATGGCGAGCGCCGTGCCCTTGAGCAACGCGAACACGCCGAGGCTGCCCGCGAGGCTGCCGATCACGATGCCGGGTGCCAGCCGCTGCACGATGTCCCAGCGCACCGCGCCACGCTTGTGGTGCGCGCGCACGCTCGACACCGAGGTGAAGATGATCGTCGCCATCGAAGTTGCGATGGCCATCTTCACCGCAAGGTCGGCCGGCACGCCGCGCTGGCCCATGATGATCGTGATGAACGGCACCATCAGCATGCCGCCGCCGATGCCCAGCAGGCCCGCGAGGAAACCGGTGCCCAGGCCGAGCGCGGCGAGTTCGGCGATCAACAAAGGGTCGAGCAGGGCGGCAAGGTTCACGGGACGGGCTCTTGAAAAAGCAACGGCCCCGTGCGATGAAGCAGGGGGCCGTGGCGAAAAAGGTGTCTGCAGATGGTGTGCCGGACCCGCATCCTGAACCAGGGTTCAGGTGGGCGAGGGCAGCAAGACTTCGGGTTCATCTAACGCGAGATGATCACACCCGTCAAGCGATGTACCAAGCCCGGCTCCGGAGAGCATTGGAACAAGGAAATATTAAGCCCGACACGTCTGCAGACGAGGTGGATTTTACGCCTTGTCTATGTCGGTCGGACGTATTCAGAGCAAATGCCCATCGCCGGCCAACGCTTGATCGAGTCTTTGAATGAGCTGCGCCGCTTTCGGATCGGCTTCGCCCGCTTGCGTTGCGGCTGTGGACGCGGGTGCAGGCGCCGGTGCTGCCGCCACTGCGGCCTGTTGCGCGGCGAGATCGAACGCCAGATTCAGTGATGCGAGCACCGCAATGCGGTCGCGCGCCTTGACCTTGCCCGCGTCGCGGATCTTGCACATGGCCGCGTCCACGCGTTCGACGGCATCGCGCAGTTGCGGCTCGCCGCCGTCGGGACAGCCGAGCAAATAGCTCTGGCCCATGATCTGTACTTCTATCTGCTTCATGCGGGGGAGTCTTGGGATGGGGGTTCGGCCGGCAGCCGTTCGAGCAGGGCGTCCAGGCGCGTGCGGGCTGCGGCGAGCCGCGACTTCAGGGCATCGCGTTCGCGCGTGAGCGCATCGACTTGTTCCTGCAACAGCGCATTGGTGCGCTGCACCTCTTCATGGCGCACAAGCAGTCGTTCAACACGCTCGGCGATCTGATCGATGGGGCTGGAGGCGGGCATGGTTGGCGATTGTAGTTTCCCGGGAATGCGGTGCCGCCGATGGTGCGCGCGGTGCTTGGGCTTGGCATGGATTCTGCTGCCTTCCAGTTGCCTTTCAAACTCCCATAGCCAGTCAATGACCACGAAGAACAACACTTTATTCAGTCGGCGCGACCTGCTCACGCTCATCGGCAAGACCGCCGGAGGCGGCGCGATGTACCAGGCGATGACCTCGCTGGGCTTTGCCGCCGAGTCCAACTACAACGGGCCACCCAAGCTCGACGGTGCAAAGAAGGGTGCGTCGGTGCTGGTTCTTGGTGCGGGCCTGGCCGGCATGGCCGCCGCGCTCGAGCTGCGCAACGCGGGCTACTCGGTCAAGGTCCTCGAGTTCAGCAACCGCGCGGGCGGCCGATGCTGGACGCTGCGCGGAGGCGACACCTTCACCGAGCTGGGCGGTGCCGTGCAGCAGTGCGGCTTCGCCAAGGGCGAGTACTTCAATCCGGGGCCGTGGCGCATTCCCTATCACCACCATGCGGTGCTTGGCTATTGCAAGCGCCTGGGCGTGGCGCTGGAGCCCTTCATCCAGGTCAACTACAACGCGCTGGTGCATTCGAGCAAGGCCTACGGCGGCAAGCCGCAGCAATACCGCCATGTGCAGGCCGACTACCAGGGCTATGTGGCCGAACTGCTCGGCAAGGCCACCACCCAGGGCAGTCTCGATGCGGCGCTGACGAAAGAAGACAAGGAAAAGCTGCTCGAAGGCCTGCGCCGCTGGGGCGCCCTTGACACGCAGTTCCGCTATCGCGAAGGCGCCATCAGCAGCGACCGCCGCGGCTATGAAGTCGATGCGGGCGGCGGCCTGATGCCGCTGGCCAAGCCATCGAAGCCGCTCGACATGAGCGAGCTGCTGCAATCCAACCTCTGGCGCTACATTGCCAGCGGACAAGACTACGAATTCCAGAGCGCGATCTTCCAGCCCGTGGGCGGCATGGACATGATCGCCAAGGCCTTCCAGAAAGAAGTCGGCAGCCTGATCCGCTACGGCGCCAAGGTCACGAAGATCGAGCAGAACGACCGCAGCGTGACCGTCACTTACACAGACGCGTCCAAGGGCGATGCGGTCACGCAGGCCAAGGCCGACTGGTGCCTGTGCACCATTCCGCTGTCGGTGCTGAGCCAGATCGACATCCAGGTCGGCGCGCCGATGCAGGAGGCCATCAACGCCGTGCCCTACGGCGCATCGGTGAAGGTGGGCCTGCAGTTCAAGCGCCGCTTCTGGGAAGAAGACGAGCACATCTACGGCGGCATCAGCTACACCGATCTGCCGATCTCGCGCATCTCGTACCCCTCGACGCGCTATGGCGCCAAGGGCAAGTCGGTGGTGCTCGGCGCCTATGTGTTCGACGGCCCGAACTCCTACGAATTCACCGCCATGGCACCCGAGGAGCGTGTGCGCCGCGCCGTCGAGTTCGGCACGCAACTGCATCCGCAGTACGCGAGCGAATTCGACAACGGCATTTCCGTGGGTTGGCACCGTGTGCCCGGCTCGCACGGCTGCTACGGCATGTGGACCGACGAAACACGCCAGAAGCACTACAAGAACCTGTGCCAGGTCGACGGGCGCATCGCGCTGGCCGGTGAACACGCTTCCTACATTCCGGCCTGGCAAGAGGGCGCGCTGCTCTCGTCGCTCGACGCCATCCAGCGGCTGCATGCCCGCGCCGTCGCGTAACGCCGAGTGAAGGACGCACCCACCATGAACCACGACATCAAAACCTTCAAGCACGCGCTGCTCGGTCTTTCGTTCGGCGCGCTGGCCTCGGTGGCCGGCCAATCCGCTTTTGCGCAGTCGCCCGAGCCTGCGTTTTCCGTCGGGCCCCGATTCCAGGAAAGCTCGGGCGAGTCGATCTATCGCGCCACCTGCCAGGGCTGCCACATGGCGCAAGGGCAGGGCGCGAAGGGTGCGGGGGCCTATCCGGCGCTGTCCTCGAACCCACGGCTCGCGAGCCCCGAATACCCGCTCTATGTGGTGATCAACGGCCAGAAGGGCATGCCCGCCTTCGGCAAGATGCTGAGCGATGAGCAGATCGCTTCCGTGGTCGGCTATGCGCGCACCCATTTCGGCAACCAGTACCCCGACGCCATTGCGGCGGAGAGCGTCAAGAAGCTGCGGCCTTGATTGACGTTCCTCCTTCGATATCCGGCAGATCCTTCCTTTCATCCCTGTAGAGAGACAACACACATGACCATGACCTCCATCACGAAGAAGCTGGCGCTTGTCGCCGCACTGTTCGCCGCCGGCACCGGTGCGGCCCACGCAGCCGACGAGATCATTCGCCACCGCATTCCGAACTCATCGTTTCCGATCTCGGCGGCGGTGGAGATTCCGTCCTCGTTCACCAATGTCTACCTCTCCGGCCAGGTGCCGCCGCTGCAGGACGCGACCGCGCCCAAGAACAGTGCCGCAGCCTACGGTGGCGACACCAAGGGCCAGACCGTCGGCGTGCTCAAGGCCATCGAGAAAAGCCTCACGGGCCTGGGCCTGACGATGGGCGATGTGGTGAAGATGCAGGTGTTCCTGGTGGGCGATCCAGCCAAGGACAACAAGATGGATTTCGCCGGCTTCATGGAGGGCTACACCCAGTTCTTCGGCACCACCGCGCAGCCTCGCCTGCCGGTGCGCTCGGCCATGCAGGTGGCGGCGCTCGCCAATCCGGCCTACCTGGTCGAGATCGAGGTGATGGCGGTGCGTCCCGCCAAGTAAGCAGGGCCCTGCAGCGCGCTATTCGCTCAGCCGCACGTAGGTGGCGAGCAGCGCGCTCTTCGCGGCCACGCCCAGCAGCACCGGGTGATCGATGCTCTCGATCACCGGCAGCCGCTCGCCGCGATGCTCCAGGAAACGCTGCAATGCCTCGCCGAGGCTGGTGTCTGCCGTGATCGGCTGGATGGCCTGCGAGAGCAGGTCGGCCGCTGTCGTTTCAGTCGGCGCCGTGCCGAGCGTGGCCAGCGGCACCACGCCGAGGTAGCGGTTGTCGGCATCGACCACGTAGAGGTACTTCACCGGGTGCTGCAGGAAGAGGCGGCTCATGGCTTCGCGGTCCGCATCCGGGCCAACCACCGTTTCGGCCGGCTGCACCAGGTCGCGCATGTGCAGTCCGCGCAGGCGCAGTTGCGCATCGCGCTGTGCATTGCGGTGCAGCGTGATCTCGTACATCGAGCCGGCGTTGGCCGAGCGCGCCACGAAGTACGCGATGACGCTGGCGGCCATCAGCGGCAGCATCACCTGGTAACTCAGCGTCATCTCGAAGATCATCAGGATGGCCATCAGCGGCGCCTGTGTCGCGCCCGCCAGAAAGGCGCCCATGCCGACGATGGCGTAAGCAAACGGGGCAGAGCTTGCCTCGGGCCACAGCGCCTGCACCCCCACGCCGAACAGCGCACCGATCATGCAGCCGAAGAACAGCGCGGGCGTGAACACGCCCCCCACCGCGCCCGAGCCGGCCGTGGCCAGCGTGGCGATGGCCTTGGCCGCGAGCACCATCGCGATCAGCGTCCAGGGCCACGGCGAGTGCAGCACCGAATTGACCACGCTGTAGCCGTTGCCCCAGACCTCGGGCAGCGGCACCGAAATCGCGCCCATCACCAACCCGCCCAGGGCAAGCCGCCACGGCAGCGCGATCGGCAGCTTTGCGAACAATGCACGGCTGCCATGCAGCGCCCGCAGGAAGCCGACCGACGCAAAACCCAGCAGCACGCCCAGCAACGCAAACAGCACGACCTCGGCGCCATGGATCTCGGGAAACACCGGCATCAGGTAGGGCGGCTGGTAGCCCGGCAGCGCGCGCATCGCCACATTGGCGACCACCGACGCAATGATGATCGGCCCCACGCTTTCCATTGCGATGGAGCCGAGCACGATCTCGGCGACGAAGAACGCGCCCGCAATCGGCGCGTTGTAGGCGGCGGTCAACCCCGCTGCCGCGCCACAGGCCACCAGCAGCCGCAGCCGTTCGACCGGAAAGCGGAACACCCGGCCCAGCAGCGACGCAGCCAGCGCCGCCAGTTGCACCATCGAGCCTTCGCGGCCGATCGAACCGCCGCTGCCGATGCTCACCAGCGACGACGCGCTGCGCACCAGCGTCTGCGCGACCGGAATGCGTCCGTCGCCGAGCACGATGGCTTCCATATAGTCGGAGGTGGTGCTCTTGTGCACCGTCACGCGCCTGGCCAGCACCAGCAGTCCGCCCGCCACCAGCCCGCCGAGCGTGGGGCAGGCGATGCGCGCCCACCATGGCAGATGGCGCGCCATCGCCACGAGGCCTTCGCCGGGGCCGAGCACCAGATGCTCGAAGGCATACAGCGCGGCACGAAAAAGTTCGGTCGCCAGTGCGCCGAGCAGCCCGGCCACGATGGACCACAACAGCATCGACTGCCAGCCCGAGACGCCGAAGAGCCGCTGCAACGCCGAACGAAGACTCAGAAAAAGCGAGGCCGGCCGCATCATGCCGACGCCCGGTTCATGGTCTTCAAAACGCAACAGTCCATGGACGTCGATGTTAGCGGGGCGCAACTTTCGACTTAAAGAGCCGGTGGCAGGGCCTAAAATCCCGGCCGTTGGTGCTCGCGGCGTGGTTCACACGGCGCAGTTCAACGGGAAGCAGGAGTGGAAGCCCCCGAACTCGGGATCCAAGGCCCAAGCCACCTGCGCTGCCCCCGCAACGGTCAAGCAGACGGCGCCGCAAGGCGCCAACCCCTCTCCATCCAGCCACTGGGTGCCCTGAAACAGGCACCTGGGAAGGCGGCGAGGGGCCGTTCTGCCAGCCCGGATACCGGCCAACGAGGCGGCTGCCGCATGCATGACGATGAATCGATGCATGAAGCAGCCATGGCGCCCAGGCGCCGGCGGGGAGGCCGGCAAGGGGCATTGACGTTCGTTCGGCTCAACTCATGATTTCCTGCGTTTCTCTTTCTCGCGGCCGCGCCCCTGTGCGCCGCAGCCACCTCGCGTGCCTGCCGCTCGCGCTCGCTTCGGCCTTCGGTGGCCTCGCTCATGCCCAGGAAGCGCCAACGCTCGGCGAAACCGTGGTCACGGCCAACCGCACGCCACAGGCGCTGTCGGACATCGTGGGCGACGTGTCCATCATCGACCGCCAGGCCATCGAGCGCAGCGGCGCGACCGGCGTGGCCGATGTGCTGTCGCGCCTGCCGGGCATCGAGATCACGCGCAACGGCGGCGTGGGCAACACCACCAACGTTTACATCCGGGGTGCCGAAACGCGCTTCACGGCTGTGTACCTCGACGGCGTGCGCATCGACTCGCAATCGACCGGCGGCGCCGGCTGGGAAGGCATTCCGCTCGCCCAGATCGACCGCATCGAAGTGCTGCGAGGCCCGGCCGCGGCGGTGTACGGCTCCGACGCCATCGGCGGCGTGATCCAGCTCTTCACCAAGCGTGGCGAAGAGGGCGTGTCGCCCTACGTGGGCGTGGGTATCGGCAGCAATGACCTGCGCAAGCTCGAAGCAGGCCTGAGCGGCAAGTCGGGTGCCTTCGACTATTCGCTGGGCGTGGCGCATGAAGAAAGCAAGGGCTTCAATGTGCAGCCGGCGTCCAAGCGCGTGCTGTCCAAGGACGGCTACACCAGCCCCGACCGCGACGGCTATCGCAGCAACTCGGGCAACGTGAAGCTGGGCTACCAGATCACGCCCGACCAGCGCATCGAAGCCTCGGTGCTGTCCAGCGACATCCTGGCGGGCTACGACACGACGATCGGCTACAAGACCAAGCTGCCGTTCCTGTTCAAGGACGATCTTTCCAGCAACACCTTGCGCACCGCGGCCCTGACGTGGTCTGCCAAATGGAACGAGATCTACAGCACCCGCGTGCAGGTGACCGATTCACGCTCGACCTACGAGACCGATCCCTCGTACTACCGCACCGAGACCCACCTGCGCGGTTACCTGTTCCAGAACGAGTTCCGCTTCGGTCCCCACCTGGTGACGGCCACGCTCGAACGTCGGGAAGACGGGCTGGTGAATCCGGCGGCCACCACCACGGCCAAGCTCCTCTCACGTGATCGCTCGCAGGACGGCATCGCACTGGGCTACGGCTTCGTGCAAGGCCCGCACTCGCTGCAGCTGCATGTGCGCCACGACAAGGACAGCGAGTTCGGCGGCAAGACCACCGGCAGCGCCGCCTACGGCTATGCCATCACCTCCACGCTGCGCGCCACCGTGTCGGCCGGCACCGCCTTCCGCGTGCCCACGCTGTACCAGCGCTTCAGCGAGTACGGCCTTGCGAGCCTCAAGCCCGAGTCGAGCCGCAACGTCGAGCTGGGCCTGCAGTACACCGAGGGTGCCACCACCGCAGGCATCGTCGTCTACAACAACCGGGTGCAGAACCTGATCGTGTTCGACGGCAGCGCCAAGGGTTGCCAGTCGTCCTTCGGTTGCTACGCCAGCACGGCGCGTGCCCGCTACCAGGGCGTCACGCTGTCGGGCGGCCATCGCATCGGCGACGTGACCCTGCGCGCCTCGCTCGACTACCAGGACCCGCGCGACCTTGCCACCAACAACCTGCTGGCCCGCCGTGCACAGCGCCACGCGACCCTCGGCGCCGACTGGCGCATCGCAGGCTGGACGCTGGGTGCGGAAGTGCAAACCTCCAGCAAGCGCTACGACGACGCCGCCAACACCGTCAAGCTCGGTGGCTACACACTGCTGAACCTGTCGGCCAGCACGCCGATCACACGCGACCTGAACCTCATCGCGCGCGTCGACAATGTGGGCAACAAGGACTACCAGTACGCGCGGCTGTATGCCACCGCCGGTCGCACCGCGTACGTCGGGCTCAAGTGGACGCCGCAATAAGCCAACTTTCGCAACAACGAAGCGACGCCGCCGGCGCCGCGGCCCCCACCTGCGCCGCGGTGCTGGTGGCGGCGCCTGCCTCGGGGCAGGGCAAGACGACCGTTGCAGCCGCGCTCGCGCGGCTGCATGCGCGTCAGGGCCGTCGGGTGCGTGCCTTCAAGTGCGGGCCCGATTTTCTCGATCCGCATTGGCTGGCGCTGGCCACCGGCGCACCGGTGCATTCGCTCGATTTGTGGATGACCGGCGAGGCCGATTGCCGCGCGCGCCTGCGAGCCGCGGCGGCCGAGTGCGACCTGCTGATCGTCGAAGGCGTGATGGGCCTGTTCGACGGCACGCCCAGCGCGGCCGATCTGGCTGAGCGCTTCGGCCTGCCGGTGCTGGCGGTGATCGACGCGGGCGCCATGGCCGGCACCTTCGGCGCGCTGGCTTTCGGCCTGCAGAATTTCCGCCCCGGATTGCCGTGGGCCGGCGTGCTGGCCAATCGCGTGGCCAGCGAGCGCCATGCGGGCATGTTGAAGGACGCCTTGCGCGAGCCTTCGCAATGGCTGGGCGCCTTGCCACGCGATCCGGCGTTCTCGTTGCCTGAACGGCACCTGGGCCTGGTCCTGGCGGCCGAACTCGGCGATGCGATGGCGCGGCTCGATGCGGCAGCCGATGTGCTGGCCACAACGCCGTTGGGCCAGATGCCGATCGGGCAGTTGCCGCAGGTTCGTTTCGAGGCGCAAGCATCGGCGCCGGTTGCGCCGGTGCCGCCTTTGCTGGCCGGCCGCACCATCGCCATCGCGCGCGATGCGGCCTTCTCGTTCATCTACCCCGCGAACCTCGACGTGCTCACCGCACTCGGCGCGCGGCTTTCCTTTTTCTCGCCGCTCGCGGGCGATGCCTTGCCGGCCTGCGATGCCGTCTGGTTGCCCGGCGGCTACCCCGAGCTGCATGCCGCTGCGCTGGCCGAGGCGACGCAGATGCGCGACGCATTGGCAGACCACGCGGCGGCTGGCAAGCCCATCTGGGCCGAATGCGGCGGCATGATGGCGCTGTTCGACGAACTGGCCACGCACGCCGATGCGACGCGCCCGCCAGACGTTCACCGGCTCTGGAGCCTGCTGCCGGGCCGGGTGACGATGCAAAAGCGCCTGGCCGGCCTCGGCCCGCAGCAGCTCACGCTGGGCAACCACACTCTGCGCGGCCACACCTTCCACTATTCGAGCTGCGAGACGCCGCTGGTGCCAGCCGCCCACACTGCCCGGCCCGCCGTGACCCAGGCAGTGGGCGCCCGTGCCGGCGAAGCCCTGTATGTGCATGGCCCGGTGCGCGCAAGCTACTTCCACGCATGGTTCGCCTCCAGCCCCGAAGCCACGGCACGGCTTTTCGGCGCCATGCCGATCGAACTCGAAAGCCACGACGCCGCGAAGGAAGACAGCGATGCCCGTTGAACGCGAATTCATCCTCGGCGGGCAGAAGAGCGGCAAGTCGCGCCGCGCCGAACAGCGCGCCATCGACTGGCTCGCGGCCGACGCGAAGGGCCGCCGCGCCGTGCTGATCGCCACCGCGCAGGCCTACGACGACGAAATGCAGGAGCGCATCGTGCGCCACCAGGCCGACCGCGCCGAGCGCGTGCCCGGCATGCGGACCATCGAAGAGCCCATCGAACTTGCGCGCGCTGTCGTCACGCAGAGCACGCCCGAGACGCTGGTGGTCATCGACTGCCTTACGCTGTGGCTCACCAACCTGCTGATGCCGATGGAAGACGCGCGGCCCGCCACGCGCACGCCGGCCACGCACGCCGCCATGCTGCTGATGGCGCTGCGCGAGGCGCGCGGCCCCGTGGTGATCGTCGGCAACGAGATCGGCCTGGGCGTGATTCCCCTGGGCCGCGAGACGCGCGCCTTCGTCGATGCGCTGGGCCGCCTGAACCAGGACGTGGCCGCCGCTTGCGACCGCGTCACACTGATGGCGGCCGGCCTGCCGTTGAGCCTGAAAGCACCCGCTGCATGAAGAGACTGATCCGATCGCTGTCGTTCGCCCTCGGCCTGGCCGCATTCGCGCTGGGCGCGCACGCCTTCGACGTGGTCGACGAACGCGGCGTGACCGTGAGCCTGCCGCAGTCGCCGCAACGCATCGTCTCGCTGCTGCCGTCGCTCACCGAATCGGTCTGCGCGCTCGGCGCCTGCGGGCGGCTGGTGGGTGTCGACCGTTATTCCAACTCGCCTGAGCAGGTGAAGGCCTTGCCGCAGGTCGGCGGCGGGCTCGACCCGAACGTCGAAGCCATCGTGGCGCTCAAGCCCGATGCGGTGCTGCTCGCCAAGTCCTCGCGCGTCACGCAGCGGCTCGAAGCGCTGGGCGTGAAGGTGCTGGTGCTCGAACCCAAGAGCCATGCCGACGTGCGGCGCGTGCTCGACAAGCTCGACCAAGTGCTCGGCACGCACGAGGCGCCCAAGGTCTGGCGCGTGATCGATGCCAGCGTGTCGGCCGCCGCGCAGTCGCTGCCGACAAGCGCGAAGGGTTTGCGCGTGTACTTCGAAGTCAACAACGCGCCGTATGCGGCGGGCGAGTCGTCGTTCATCGGTGAAACGCTGGCGAGGCTCGGCGTGAAGAACATCGTGCCGGCGGCGCTCGGACCATTCCCCAAGCTCAACCCCGAATATGTGGTGCGCGCCAACCCCGACCTCATCATGGTGAGCGTGCGCAGTGCGCAAGGGCTGGAGCAGCGCCCCGGCTGGGCTGGCATCCGCGCAGTGCGTGAAGGCCGTATCTGCCGTTTCAGCGCGGAGCAGTCCGACGTGCTCGTGCGCCCCGGCCCGCGCATGGACGAAGCCGCACGCCTGATGGCGCAGTGCCTCACGGACAAGGGCCAAAGGTGAGCGGGGCGCGCATGCAAACCGCCCATCTGCGCCGTGTGCTGCTGCTCGGCGTCGGCCTGCTGGTGCTGGGCGCCGCGCTGCTGCTGTTCGGCTTGGGCATCGGCAGCACCGGCTTCGAGAGCCTGCTGTCGGCGCGACACGACCCGGTGGCGCTGCAGATCGTGTGGGACATCCGCCTGCCGCGCACGCTCGGTGCCTGGCTCGCGGGCGCGCTGCTCGGACTGGCCGGCGCGGTGGCACAGGGGCTGTTTCGCAATCCGTTGGCCGACCCGTACCTGCTGGGCAGCGCCTCGGGCGCTTCGCTCGGCGTGGCGGTGGCGCTGCTGATGTTCGGCGGTTCAGCCGCGAGCATGCAGTGGGTGATGCGGCTCGGGCTCACGGGTGCCGCATTCATCGGCGCGGTGCTCGCGGTGATGCTCACGCTGATGCTGGCAAACGGTGTGCAGCAGACACTGCGCCTGCTGCTGGCGGGCGTGATCGTCGGCGTGGTGCTCGGCGCCGCGAAAGACCTCATCACCATTGCATCGGCCGACATCCTGCAGGCCCTGCAGGGCTTCGTGCTCGGCAGCACAGGGCTGGTCGGCTGGAGCGCCTGTGCCGTGATGGCCATGGTCGGCGTGGTCTGCGTGCTGTTGGGCTGGGCGCTGGCGCCGGTGCTCGACGGGCTGGCGCTCGGCGAGGCCACCGCGCGCAGTCTCGGCCTGCCGCTGGGCGGTATGCGCGCCGCCCTTGTGGTGGTGCTGGCATTGGCCACTGGCGCGGCCGTGGCGCAGACGGGCCTGATCGCTTTCGTCGGGCTGGCGGCGCCGCACCTCGTGCGCTCGATCGTCAAGACCACGCATGCGCGGCTGATCGTGCTGTCGGCGCTGATGGGCGGTCTGCTGCTGATGGCGGCCGACCTGCTGGCGCGCTGGCTGATCGCGCCGCAAGAACTGCCCGTGGGCGTGCTGACCGCCGTGCTCGGCGGCAGCTACCTGCTGTGGCTCATGCATCGCCGCAGCGCGCGGGGTGGCCTGGCATGAGCGACAACGACCTCGTTCCGGCCCTCGAAGCCCGCAGCGTGAGCGCCACGCTCGGCACGACCGAGGTGCTGCACGGCATCGACCTGAAGCTCTCGTCCGCGCGCTGGACCAGCATCGTCGGGCCGAACGGCGCGGGCAAGTCGACGCTGCTCAAGGCGCTCGCCGGCCTGCTGCCACACCGTGGCGAGGTGCGGCTGTTCGGTGAAGCACAAGGAAAAATCCCGGCTCGCGTTCGCGCCCAGCGCCTGTCCTGGCTCGGCCAGAGCGGCACGGGCGAGGGCAGTGCCGACGACCTGATGGTCTACGACATCGCCATGCTCGGCCGCCTGCCGCATCAGCGTTGGCTGGCCGCCCCAAGCGCCGAAGACCGCGAGGCCGTGGAACGCGCGCTGCGCAGTACTCAGGCCTGGGACTGGCGCAATCGCCCGTTGGGTCAACTCTCGGGTGGCGAGCGCCAGCGCGTGTTGCTGGCGCGGGCGCTCGCGGTCGAGGCCGAGTTGCTGCTGATGGACGAACCATTGGCCAACCTCGACCCGCCGCATCAGGCCGACTGGATGCAGACCGCCCGTGCGCTCGTCGCCCAAGGCAAGACGGTGGTGAGCGTGTTGCATGAATTGCCGATGGCATTGGCCGCAGACGAGTTGGTCGTGATGAACCACGGGCGTGTGACCCATCACGGAGGTTGCGGTGACCCTGTGACCCATGCGGCGCTGGAGCAGGTGTTCGATCACCGCATTCGGGTGCATCGGGTCGCGGACCAATGGATTGCGCTGCCGCTATGAAGTACGGCGGGATGCGGCTTGAACGCTGCTGCTGTTGTTCTGGGCGCTGCTGTTCAGGGCGTCGCTCACGCCGACACGGTGCTCTTTTTCGCGAATGTCCCCCGCTTCGCTCCTCCTTTATTTCGCGAAAAAGAGCCCCGTATCGGCGCGAGCGCTCAGCGCACTTGTTGATCGTCTGCACTCCAGCAGCGTGTCCATGTGCGAATGACGCCAGGTGCTCCCCGCAGCGAAATAAAGGAGGAGCGAAGCGGGGGACATTCGCGGAGGGGAGTACCTGGCGTCATTCGCACGCGCCCCGAACAAATGCGCCCCCGAACTAAAGCCCGAAGAAACACAAGCGACTCAAGGCACAACGCCAAATAGCGCAACCGAATTGGAAATCCGATGCAAATAGAAACCCCTCCCAGCGAAAAGCCATACGAAAAGCCCGAAGGCGAACGCCGCGGCATCGTCATCGTCAACACCGGCGACGGCAAGGGCAAGAGCACAGCAGCATTCGGCTTGGCGTTGCGTGCCCATGGCCGTGGCAAGGCGGTGAAGATCTACCAGTTCATGAAAGTGCCATCGGCACGCTTTGGCGAACACCGCATGTTCGAGCAGATCGGCATTCCGATCGAAGGGCTCGGCGATGGTTTTAGCTGGAAGAGCCAGGACCTCGAACGCTCGGGCCAGCTTGCGCGCGACGGCTGGGAAAAGGCCAAGGCCGCCATCCTTTCGGGCGAGTTCTTCCTCGTCGTGCTCGACGAGATCACCTACCCGCTGATCTACGGCTGGCTGCCGCTCGAAGGCGTGCTCGAAACGCTGCGCGCGCGGCCCAAGCACGTGCACGTGGTGCTCACCGGCCGTCGCTGCCCGCCCGAGATCATCGAGCTGGCCGACACCGTGACCGAGATGACCATGGTCAAGCATGCGTTCAAGGCCGGCATTCCTGCTCAGCGCGGTATCGAGGACTGATGAGCCCGATGGCGCAAGCATTTGCAGCCGATGAGGTGGATGCGGTCTACCGCGCCATCCACGAACGGCGCGACATGCGGCACTTCGCTGGTGGGGACGTAGCACCCGGGTTGCTTCGCCGGTTGCTCGAAGCCGCGCACCACGCACCCAGCGTCGGGTTCATGCAGCCGTGGCGTTTCATCCGCGTGCGCGGCCAGGGGTTGCGGCAAAGCCTGCACGACACCGTCGAGCGCGAACGTGTGCTCACTGCCCGTGCGCTCGGGCAGCGCGAAGACGAGTTCATGCGCCTGAAGGTGCAGGGCCTGCTCGACGCGGCCGAACTGCTGGTGGTGACGCTGGCCGACGGCCGCGAAAAGCACGTGTTCGGCCGCCGCACCCTGCCGCAGATGGACCTGGCCTCTGCCTCTTGCGCCATCCAGAACCTCTGGCTCGCGGCGCGCGCGGAAGGGCTGGGCATGGGTTGGGTGTCGTTGTTCGATCCGGCCGAGGTGTCGGTGCTGCTCGGCCTGCCGGACGGCGCCGAGCCCATCGCCTTGCTGTGCCTGGGCCCGGTGCACGATTTCTACGAAGAGCCGATGCTGCAGCGCGAACGCTGGGCCCGGCGCGAGCCGCTGTCGGCGCTGGTGTTCGACGAGTGCTGGGGTCGGGCTTCGGACCTGTTTGCTGATGGCCCTTCCGCCAACCCATCGCCTGTGGAGCCCACCTGATGCTGGCCTTCGATACCGTTCTGTTCGAGCTTGCGCGCCTGTTCCTCTGGCCCGTGACGCTCGGCGTGCTGCTGTCTTTTGTCTATGCGGTGTATTGCCTCGGCGCCTTCGGCATCGAGTACCTGCAGCGCCGCCGCGATCCCTCGCGCGTGCTGACGTTGCAGCGCCATGCCGATGCAAGCCAGGAGCAGATGGAGCTGGTGGTGCTCAAGCAGCTCGAAGGCGTGCGCCTGTGCAGTCGCGTGGCGCCAATGCTGGGGCTGATCGCCACCATGATCCCGATGGGCCCGGCGCTGGTGGCCGTGGCCTCGGGCGAATCGCAAGGCGTGGCGCAAAGCCTGGCACCCGCGTTCGCGAGCGTGATCGTGGCGCTGGCTTCGGCCTCGATCACCTTCGTGGTCTACACCGTGCGCCGGCGCTGGCTGATGCGTGAACTGGTGGCGGTGCTGGATGCGCGGGATCGGCTCTCATGAGCAGGCGTCAGTTTTCCATCCTGAGCAGCCTCGACAGCGATGACGACGATCCGGTGCTGTCGACCATCAACCTGATCGACGTGTTCATGGTGGTCATCGGCATGCTGATGATCGCGGTCATCAACAACCCGATGAACCCGTTCGCGCAGGACAAGCTGACCATCATCCGCCATGAGGGCCAGCCGGACATGGAGATCATCACGCGCGAAGGCCAGAAGATCACGCGCTTCAAGGCCAGCGGCGCGACGGGGCGGGGCGATGGCGAGAAGGCCGGCACCGCGTGGCGACTGAAGGACGGCACGATGGTCTACGTGCCGGCGGAAGCGGTGCCTGCTGCGCAGGGCGGGAAGTGACGCGATTCTTCTTCTGGCTCCTGCTGATGGGGCTGGGCTTTTTTGTGCCGGCCCAGGCCCAGCAGGCCGCGGCTTCGCGCATCGTGGTGTTGAGCACGTCGCTGGTGTCTCCGGCGCGTGTGGTGCGGCTGCAGGCGGCGGCGCGCGAGGCTGGGCTGCCGATGCAGGTGGTGTCGGCCGCGCAGGATTCTCCTGACGCATTGGCTGCCGCACTTGATGGCGCACGGCTGCTTGTGATCGACGCGCCGCACATCAGCGTGGCGCAGGCCGCTGCGGCGCGCTTCGGCGATGCGATCTCGCGCAGCGCCGTGCCTTATGTGCTGGTCGGCGAATTCGCGCTGGTGGCCAAGGGACAGGCTTCTATAGCGGCGCCATTGGCAGCGGAGCGCGGTGTCGATGCTTTGTGGGCACAGCGGTTGCGCGAGTACTGGCGTTTCTCCGGCACTGCGAACCTCGGCGCGGCGATGAAGGCGTTGGCGCAGGTCGACGACCTCGCCGGTTTGCCCGCACCCGTGCCGCTACCACTCGCCGGCCTTTATCACCCGGGCTGGCCGCGCATCGAAACCGACATCACCGCGCTGGACCGCCTGCCGGGCACCGGCGGCACCGTCGCCATCGCCATCAACAGCGCCACCGTGAGCAACGACGACACCGGCTGGCTCGACCGCCTGATCGCTTCGCTCGAACAGCGTGGCCTGCGCGCCTATGCCTTCTACGGCCCGCGTCAGCAGAAGGACCTGTTCTTTCGCATGACCCACGGTGCGGGCGGCGAAGAGAGACGCGTGGCCGACCTGATCGTCAACGCCTCGCTGGTCTTCAGCCCGAACGAGCGCAAGGCCGAGCTGGAGCGCATTGGCGTGCCTGTGTTGCAGACGCTGCCTTCGCTGGCCATGGACGCCACGCAGTGGGCACAGAGCAAGGACGGGCTGGCGCAGACCGACATCGCGTCGTACTACAGCCCGAGCGAGCTGGCCGGCATGACCGACCCGATGCTCGTGAGCGCTCGCGATACAGCGAGCGGCGCGCTGCAACCACTGCCCGCGCAGATCGATGCGGTGGCCGACAAAGCCGCAGCATTGCTGCGCCTGCAGCGCACGCCCGCGGCGGACCGGCGTGTCGCGATGCTGGTCTACAACTACCCGCCGGGCGAGGCCAACTTCGGCGCTTCCTTCCTCAATGTGCCGCGCAGCGTGAACAACATGTTGGCGGCGATGAAGTCCGCCGGCTACCGCACGGACATCCCCGGCGCCGACGCACTCATCGCGCAGGTGCAGGCCACGATGAAGGCTTACTACCCGACGGCGCAGGGCGATGCGCTGCAGCCGTTGCTCGACAAGGGGCTGGCCGATGCGCTGCCGCTGTCGCGCTACGTCGCGTGGTTTCGTTCGCTGCCTGTGGACACGCAGCGGCGCATCGAGACCTACTGGGGGCCGCCCGAGAAGTCGACCATGCTGCGACCGGTCGCGGGCGAGCCGTCTTTCGTGATCCCGCGCGTGCAATTCGGCAATGTGGTCGTGTTGCGCCAGCCGCCGCGCTTCGAGCCCGGCACGCAGGTGGCGGACAAGGCCGAGCAGGTGTATCACCGCTCGGCCATTCCATTGAGCCACAGCTACCTGGCCACCTACCTGTGGCTGCGCACGCAGTTCGGCGCCAGCGCGGTCGTGCACGTGGGCACGCACGGCACGGTCGAATGGTCGGCGGGAAAGGAGCGCGGACTGTCGGTGCAGGACGATCCGCTGCTTGCCCTTGGCGACCTGCCGAACGTCTACCCGTACATCATGGACAACCTCGGCGAGGCCACCACTGCCAAGCGCCGTGGCCGCGCGACGATGGTGAGCCATTCGACGCCGATGTTCGCGCCCGCCGGCTTTCGCCCCGGCGTGCAGGCGATGCACGAGCGCATGCACGACTGGGAAACGCTGTCGCCCGGCCCGGTGAAGACCGCGATGGAACGACAACTCACGGGCGAGTTCGTCGAACAGCACTACGACCGCGACCTGAAATGGACGCCAGCGCAGATCCGTGCCGACTTCGCGGGCTTCATCGCCGTGCTGCATCCGTACCTCGACGAACTGGCGCAAACCGCGCAGCCGCTGGGCCTGGCGACCTTCGGACAGGCGCCGGATGCGGAGCGCCGTCGCATGACGATCCTGCAGATCCTCGGCAAGCCGCTGGTCGAAGCCTTGGGCGAGGACATCGACGAAGCCTTCCTGATCGACGCGAAGAACGTGGCTGGCTCGCGACCGGCACGCTGGGTCGAACTCGCCCTGACAGACGCACCGGCGGCCGGCGCCATGGGCAAGACCCCGGCCGATGTGCAGAGCCTTCTTGCTCTCGCCCAGCGCGCGCAGAAACTCGATGCCGTGCTCGCGCACAACGAGGAAATCGAAGGCCTGCTGACCGCGCTCGACGGCCGTTACCTCAAGTCCAGCTACGGCGGCGACCCGGTGCGCAACCCCGACAGCCTGCCGACCGGCCGCAATCTCTACGGTTTCGATCCGAGCCGCGTGCCCACGCGCGCGGCCTGGGAGACCGGCGTGGCCGCGATGGATGCATGGATCGCCGAACACGCGAAGACCCATGCCGGCAAGGCGCCGGAGAAGATCGCTTTCACGCTGTGGGCCGGAGAGGCGTCGCGCCATCAGGGTGTGCTGGAGAGCCAGGCCTTCTACGCCATGGGCGTGAAACCGCGCTGGGACGAAGCCGGCCGCATGACAGGCATCGACGTGATCCCGGCGCAGGTGCTGGGCCGCCCGCGCATGGACGTGCTGGTCAGCGTCACCGGCTCCTACCGCGACCAGTTTCCGAACGTGATGCGCTGGCTCGACGAGGCGGTGCAGCAGGTGGCCGCATTGCCCGAAGCCGGCAACGCCGTCGCGCAGCACAGCGAGACGCTGGCGCGCAAGCTGCGCGCGGAAGGCGCGACAGCGGCCGAGGCCACGCGCTGGTCGACCGCGCGCGTGTTCTCGAACGAGCAGGGCAGCTACGGCGCCGGACTCGAAGAGGCCGCGCTGGCGAGCGATGTCTGGGCCAGGCAGAACCGTGGCGGCGGCGACGCGCAGATGGCGCAGCTCTACATGGACCGCATGGGACACGCCTACGGCAAGGGCCTCGACGGCGCAGCGCGCCCCGGCGCCTATGCCGGCAACCTCATGCAGGTCGATGCGGCGCTGATGGCGCGCAGCTCCAATCTCTACGGCGTGCTGACCAACGACGACCCGTTCCAGTACCTGGGTGGCATCGCGCAAGCCGTGCGACAGCTCACAGGCAAGGACCCCGCGCTCTACGTGCAGAACCTGCGCGACGGCAGCGCGGTGCGCACCGACACTGCCGCTGGCGCCATCGCGCGCGAAATGCAGACGCGCTACCTGCATCCGCAATGGATCGAAGCGCAGAAGGCTGAGGGCTACAGCGGCACGCTGCAGGTCTTGAAGACGGCGCAGTTCCTGTGGGGCTGGCAGGTCACGGCCCCGGGCACCGTGCGGCAGGACCAGTGGCAGTCGCTGCACGAGGTCTATGTGCGCGACAAGTACAAGCTGGGCACGCGCGAATGGCTGGAAGGCGACAACCGCGCCGCCTTCGCGCAGACGCTGGAGCGCATGCTCGATGCAGTGCGGCTGGACTACTGGAAGCCGGACGCGAAGACCCGGCGCGAGCTGGCGCAGGCTTATTCGGAAGCGGTGCGTGCCACCGGGATGCGTGAACGGAATACGGCGGTGCAGCGGTTTGCGCAGGCGGAGTTGGCATCGGCTGTGGCACCCGCGGCACCGAAGTGGAATGCGCCGGTGGTGCCGGTGGTCGTCGCGTCGCCACCTGCTGCACCTGCCCCCGTGCCTGGGCCCACGACACCGGCCGCCGAGCCGGCGCCGGACAGCATGCAGCCCGTCACCGGCCTCAAGCTCGAACCCACGGCCGACGCGACACCCGCGCCCACGGCCGACACGCTCGTCTTTCGCCTCTGGATCGCATTCGGCGCGGCGCTGCTGGTCGCGCTCGGCGCATGGATGCAGTGGCGACGCGGCAAAGTCCCCGCCTGATTCGCGAGAATGGCGGCTCCCATGCCCCACGCCACTCTTGAATACGCCCTTGCCGTCGTTGCCGCCCTGTGGCTCGCGCTGGCCATCGACCGCTGGCTCGGTGAGCCTCCCGCGCGTTGCCATCCGGTCGTGTGGATGGGGCTGTACCTCGGCGGGATCGGCTCGCGCGTTGCGCCACTGACAAGGGATGCGAAGCGCCTCGATCTGCCGGCTTTCTTCATCGGGGCGCTGACGTGGTGTGTAGGCGCTGTATGCGTCGGCGGCGTGGCGATGGCGTTGCAGGGGATGCTCGCGGTGTGGCTGCCCTTGTGGGCCATGGCGGTGCTGCTGGGCCTGCTGCTCAAGCCGCTCTTTGCATGGCGCATGCTGCGCGACGAAGTGCTGGCGGTCGAAGCCGCGCTGGCCGTGTCGCTCGACGCCGGCCGCAAGCAATTGGCCAGGCTGGTGAGCCGTGATGTCTCCATGCTCAGCGAACGCGAGGTGCGCGAAAGCGCCATCGAATCGCTCGCTGAAAACCTCAACGATTCGCTGGTGGCGCCGCTGTTCTGGTTCGTGCTTCTCGGCCTGCCGGGTGCGGCGGTCTACCGTTTCGCCAACACGGCCGATGCCATGTGGGGCTACCTCGGCGAGCGCAATGGGCGCGACTGGACATGGTTCGGCAAATGGGCCGCACGCGCGGACGATCTGCTCTCGTGGCTGCCGGCGCGGCTCACGGTGCTGCTGCTAGCGCTCGCGGCTTGGCGCTGGCCGGCCGGCCTGACCGACGAAGCGCGCCGCACGCCATCGCCCAACAGTGGCTGGCCGATGGCGACGATGGCCTTGCTGCTCGGCGTGCGGCTGGCCAAGCCGGGTGTCTATGCATTGAACGCCGAAGGCCGCGCGCCGACCGCCGCCGACATGCAGCGCACCGCGCAGCTCGGCGGCCGGGCCGTCTTCGCTGTGGCTGTCCTGGCATCGCTGGCGATCGTGGCGGCCTCGGGCTGGAGGTGGTGGGCATGACGCCAGATCGCACTGCCAACGCCGTGCACGGCGGCCCCGACGAATCCGGCACCGCGCCGCACGACTTCTCGACCAACGGCAATGCAATAGGGCCGTGTCCTGTCGCCGTGGCCGCGATCCGCGCCGCCGATGCCGCGCACTATCCGGACCCGCGCTACACGGCGTTGCGCACAAGGCTCGCGCGCTTCCATAGCGTGGCCGCCGAACGCATCGTGATCGCCGCGAGTGCGAGCGAGTTCATCCATCGCATCAGCGCCGCTGTCGCACAAGGCGGCGGCTTGCAGGTCTGGCTGCCGGCGCACAGCTACGGTGACTACGAGCGCGCCGCGCAGGCCTGGGGTTTGCAGTCGCTGCGCGCGCCGGCATCGCACGCGTCTGCGGCGCTTCGCTGGTGCTGCGAACCTTCGAGCCCGATGGGACAGGCGCAGGCCGATCTGGTGCAACACGCCGAAAGCAGGAGCGGCATCTGCGTGCTCGACATGGCGTACGAGCCCTTGCGCCTCGAAGGCCGGGCTTCGCTCGATGCGACGCAACGCGACCGTGTCTGGCAGTTGTGGACACCGAACAAGGCCATGGGCCTGACAGGCATCCGCGCCGCCTATGCCATCGCACCCGATGGCGACGACACCGCACCGCTGCTGCAACGCCTGGACCGGCTCGCGCCGTCGTGGCCGCTGGGCACGCACGGCGTCGCGCTGCTCGAAACCTGGACCGGCGGCGAGGCACAGGCCTGGCTTGCGCAGAGCCTGCAGACCCTGCGCGCGTGGAAGGCCGGGCAGCGCGCCCTCTGCGAATCGCTGGGTTGGCATTGCCTGCCGAGCGATGGCAATTTCTTCTGCGCGCGCACCGACCGGCCCTATCCCGCGCAGGCCGCCGCGCTGCGCGCCGACGGCATCAAGCTGCGCGACTGCGCCTCCTTCGGCCTGCCGGGCCATGTGCGGTTGGGTGTGCTCCCGCCGCAGAGCCAGCAGGCCCTGAAAGAGGCCTGGACACGCGCGGCCGCTTCCGCAGACTATTGATCGAACGGACACCCCGACAACAACGCCATGCTCTACGCCATCACCACGCTCTTTCTTTGCCAACTGGCCGGCGAATTGCTGGTGCAGTGGCTCAGCCTGCCGATCCCCGGTCCGTTGATCGGCATGCTGCTGCTGTTCGTCGGGCTGCTGGTGCGCGGTGGCGTGCCGCAGACGCTGACCGACACCTCGGGCCATCTGCTGCGCAACCTGATGCTGCTGTTCATCCCGGCGGTGACGGGCGTCATGCTGCATTTCGAGCGGGTGGGGCGCGAGTGGCTGCCGTTTCTGGCGGCCGGCATCGTTGGCGCTGCCTTCACCATGACCGTGACCGCGCTCACGTTCCGCTGGATGATCCGCATCACCGGCAAGGACGCTGAATGACCGCGCCTGCCAAGCTCTCCGAGATCTGGGTGTTCCTTGCCCAGTCGCCGCTGCTGTGGCTGTCGCTCACGCTGCTGGCCTACCTGGGCGCGCTGTGGCTGCACACCCGCAGCGGGCGCAACCCGGTGGTCAATCCGGTGCTGGTGTCGGTCATCGTCATCGTGGGCGTGCTGCTCGTCACGCGCACGCCCTATGACACCTATTTCGAGGGCGCGAAGTTCGTGCACTTCCTCATCGGCCCGGCCACCGTGGCACTGGCGGTGCCGCTCTACAGCCAGGTCGGCCGGCTGCGGCGGCTGTGGCTGCCGATCGGCGTGGCGCTGCTGGTGGGCTCGGTGGCGGCCATCGTGTCGGCCATCGGCATTGCGTGGGTGCTGGGCGGCTCGCACGAGCTGATCATGTCGCTCGCGCCCAAGTCGGCCACCATGCCCATCGCGATGGGCGTGGCCGAGAAGATCGGCGGGCTGCCGTCGCTCGCGGCCGTGGCTGCCGCCATCGCGGGCATCTCGGGCGCGATCATGGCGACCGGTCTGCTGAACCTGTTGCGTATCAAGGAGCCGGCGGTGCGCGGCTTCGCGGTCGGCATGGCCGCGCATGGCATCGGCACGGCGCGCGCCATCCAGGTGAATGAAACGGCGGGTGCGTTCTCCGCGCTGGCCATGGGGCTGAACGGCATCGCGACGGCCTTGCTGGTGCCGCTGCTCGTCAAGCTGCTGGGCGTCTGAAGAAGATGGCGCGCCCCGATACCGCTCCCCGTCCGATGGAACTGGTCTGGCCCTCGAAGGCGGGCCTCGACAGCTATGTGTCTGCGCTGAACCGGGGCTGGGCACGGGACGAGACGCGCCCCGGCTCGGGCTCCGAAGAACGCGCGCAGATCGAAACCGATGCCGCCCAGTTCCTTGCAAGCCTGGTGGACCGCGAGGCGAAGGGCCCGCCCGTCACCATGCCCGACGGCTCGCAGGTGCCGCGCCTGCCCGGCTACAAGTGCTGGATGTGGGACGGCGAGTTCTGCGGCAGCATCGACCTGCGCTGGCAACCGGGTACCCAGGCCTTGCCCGCCTACTGCCTGGGCCACATCGGCTACAGCGTGGTGCCCTGGAAGCAGCGCAAGGGCTATGCGACGCGCGCACTCGGCGGCATGCTGATGCTGGCGGCCGGGGAAGGCCTTGAATGGGTCGAGGTCACGACCAGCCTCGACAACTTTGCATCGCAGAAGGTGATCGTGGCCAACGGCGGCGTGATGGTCGAGACCTTCATCACCTTGCCGAGCCAGGGCAGCCTGACCAAGTTTCGCTACCGCATCGACCTCTGAAGCCGGCCGCTGCCGTGGCGCAAAATTGCGCTCTTGCAATACACGCCGGAGCACACCCCATGGCCCAGTACACCGCAGAAATCCTCTGGCAGCGAGGCGAGCAGGATTTTCTCGGCAACACCTACAGCCGCAGGCATTCGCTGCGCTTCGACGGCGGCGCGGAAGTGCCGGGCTCTTCGTCGCCGCATGTGGTGCCGCTGCCGATGTCCGATGCATCGGCCGTCGATCCGGAAGAGATGTTCGTCGCCTCGCTGTCGAACTGCCACATGCTGTGGTTTCTCACGATGGCGGTGAAGCGCAAGTTCATCGTCGACCGCTACTTCGATGCGGCCATCGGCGTGATGGAGAAGAACGCCGAAGGCAAGACGGCGATGACGGTGGTCACGCTGCGGCCGCAGGTGACGTTCTCCGGCGAGAACATTCCGACGCACGAGCAGATCGACCAGATGCACCACCGGGCGCACGATGAATGCTTCATCGCCAATTCGGTCAAGACCGAGGTGCGCTGCGAGCCGGTGTACTGACTTCAGGCCCTGGCCCGCACCACGTCAGCGCACCAGGGCGTTGCTCTTCATTTCGAG
The DNA here is from genome assembly GCF_014302995.1 of Variovorax sp. PAMC26660. Classification (NCBI taxonomy): domain Bacteria; kingdom Pseudomonadati; phylum Pseudomonadota; class Betaproteobacteria; order Burkholderiales; family Comamonadaceae; genus Variovorax; species Variovorax sp. PAMC26660. Next base: position 7,015,790 of record NZ_CP060295.1, on the reverse strand, counting down.
CTGCGTGATCAGGCGCTGCAGCCGGTTTTCAACGCTGCCCGGCAGCACCAGAAAACGGAAACCCAGTTGATGGCGCCGCGTGCCGTTCGGCAGTGCGGTGGGGCGGTGCGACACGAGTTCCAGGTCGAGCGAGAGCCGCCCGAGCGTGCCGAGCGACAGTTCGCAATTGCGCAGGTGCGTGCCGATCGGCAGTTCGGCCACGCGTTCGTCTGTGGTGCGCATGCCGACGCCGCCGAGCGACAGGTCGTGCACCTCGAAGCGGAACGCATCGCCTTTGGGCAAAGAGCCCGTGCACGTGTACGAATCGAGAATCGGTGTATCGACGCGGAAGTGCATTCGGCGTTGCAGATAGAACAACACCTCGGGAAAGTTGACCTCGAACGCGGGCAGTCCCTCGTAGCGGGTCTCACGCGGCGAGGTGGTGGCGAATTCGATGCGCACGCCGTCCGGCTGGGCGCTGAAATGGCAGCGCGGCGCGGCCAGCAGGCCCCTGTTCTGCTCGGGCGACGCGCCCCAATCGAAGATGAAGGTGCGCGTGCGCGCATCCACGTCCAGAAGCTGCGTCACGAGTTGGCCGCCTGCGAATTGAACGCTGAGGAAATCGCTGCCGCTGGCGAGGTTGCGCAGCCGGGCGCCGATCTCTATCGGGTTTCGGCGGCCGAATTCGCTCGCGCTTTCGTCTGGCGGGGTGTGCGTCTGGTCGGGGGCGTCGGCCTGGCCGTTCGACTGGTTGTCCATGAGGTTGCCGGAATGTATGTTCTTGTAGGTGCGGTCTTCAGTGAAGCCGCGGCATGCGCCGGCCGGAGTTTAGGTGCCTGCAGTGAAACATTTGCTGCAGACGCCAAGACCGGCGATGGGCAACACCCGCCCCGGCAGGCAACCTCTGCGAGCTGTCAGCGGCGCTGCAGCCGCGGATTCTTGGCAAACAGCTCGGCGGCCCAGTCCACGAAGGCCCGCACCTTGGCGCTCAGGTGGCGGTTGGGCGGGTAGACCACGTGGATCGGCAAGGGGTCGCGGGTCCAGTCGGACAGCACCTCGACCAGCGCGCCGCTTTCCAGCAGCGGATCGGCCATGAAGGTGATGCACTGCGAAATGCCGAAGCCGCCGAGCACCGCCGCCATGTGGGCGTTGCTTTCGTTGACCGACACGCGGTAGGGGCCGTTCAGTTCGATGCGCTCGTCGCCCTTGTGGAACTCGTGCGGGTACACGCGCCGGGTGGTGCCCGAGAAGTAGCTCACCACGCTGTGGCGCTTCTCGATGTCGTTCGGGTGCTGCGGCGCGCCATAGCGCTTGATGTACGCCGGTGACGCCACGGTGACGAAGTGCAGCGTGCCGATGCGGCGCGCCACCAGCGACTGGTCGCTGAGTTCGCCGGCGCGGATCACGCAGTCGACGTTGTCGCTGATCAGGTCCACCGTGCGGTCGCTCACGCCCAGGTCGACCTGGATGTCGGGGTAGCGGTCGCAGAAGGTGGCCAGGGCGGGCAGGATGATCTGCTGCGCCACCGAGGTGCCCACGTCGATGCGCAACCGCCCCGTGGGGCTGGCCTGCGCATTCGTCATGCTGGCTTCCATGTCGTCGAAGTCGTTCAGCAGGCGCGCCGCCCGCTCGAAGTAGGCCGCGCCGTCGGGCGTGACCGTGACGCGGCGCGTCGTGCGGTTGAGCAGCTTCACGCGCAGGCGCGATTCGAGCGCCTGGATCTGCTTGGTGACGGTGCCCTTGGGCAGGGCGAGCGAGTCGGCAGCCCGGGTGAATGTGCCGGCTTCCACGACGCGGACAAAGATCCGCATGGCCTGGATTTGATCCATTGAATGCCTGTTCTGGGAGACCCGGCCCACACCGGGGGAGCGGATTCTCACACATGCGGGTAATCCCCACGGCGGGCCGATTGTTAGCCGTTTGGAAACAGAGTAGGGGCATGTTCCCTGTTTAACGTCACATAGGGCGCCTTATATTTCACTCATCGCCCATTCCCCCGAGGTCGCCCATGTCACCCGCTCCATCGTCCCGCTCCGCCGAAGCTGCTGCTCTCGCAGCGGCACAAGGCGTGGAAGCCGATCTTTCGATCGAGCTGCCAGGCCGCGCGCCGGTCGGTGCCCGTGTGTACGGGCAGCGCGCGAAGGGTGAAACGGCGCCGCTGGTGCTGCACTTCCATGGTGGCACCTTCATTTGCGGCAACCTGGACAACGGGCGCAACGTGGCACGGCTGCTGGCCGGTTCGGGCGCGGTGGTTGTTTCGCTGGCGTATCCGCTGGCACCGGAGTCGCCGTTCCCTGAGCCCATCGAAGTGGGCTATGCCGCCCTCGAATGGCTCTACAAGCAACGCGTCAAGCTCGGCGGCAAGGGTGCGCAGGTGTACCTGGCCGGCGAAGAGGCTGGTGGCAACCTGGCCGCTGCGGTGGCGCTGATTGCGCGCGACAGGGCGCATCCACCGGTGGCGGGCCAGATCCTGCTGTCGCCCATGCTCGATCCGTGCGCCGGCACGGCCTCGCTGCGCAAGGCCACCAACGATGCGGCCGAATGCCGCTGGGCCACGGGCTGGGAGAAGTACCTGAGCTGCCCCTCGAACGCCACGCACCCCTATGCCGTGCCGAGCGGATCGCTGCGGCTGTCGGCCCTGGCGCCCGCACTGGTGCTGGTCGGTGCCGACGACGCCATGCGCGACGAGGCGCTGACCTTCGCCGGCCGCCTGCGCGCCGCCGGTATCGAGGTCACGAGCAGCGTGTTGCCCAGTGCCAGGGATTGGCCGAAGGCGCTGTACGACACCGAGAGCAACGCCTGCGTGGCCTGTGAAGCCACCGTGCAGCAGCACTTCCGTGAGTTCTTCAGTGCGACCACGCCGCCGCCCGCGGCACCCAACCACCCCAGCTAGCTAGTTCCAGCCGGCCAGGCTGCCTGATCGACACGCTGCCAACGCGGCAGCGTGCGAGGGCCCTTTTTTTTCCGAAATCCGCCTCCCGGTGCCGAAAAGCGCCGGGGTGGCCTGTTGCATCCAAAAAGTCATCGAGAAGGACGAACCATCATGTCGAACAACAAGCAAAAGCTCTCTTCCGTTGCCCGCAAGGGCCTCTGGCCCGCTGTCACGGGCGTGACCGCACTGCTGGCCGTGGCGGCCGCCGTGCTGGGCATGCACAGCTTCAAGGCCGAGGCCACGGCACCGGTCGCTGCGCAGCAGGGCACGCCGGTGTCGGTCGCCACCGTGGCGTCGAGCGAGATCAATGCCTGGGACGAGTTCTCGGGCCGGCTCGAAGCCGTCGAGCGCGTCGATGTGCGATCTCGCGTGGCGGGGGCCGTGCAGTCGGTGCACTTCCGCGAAGGCGCGTTGGTGAAGCAGGGCGAGTTGCTCATCACCATCGACCCCGCGCCGTACGCGGCCGAAGTCGAGCGTGCCGAAGCGCAGGTGGCGTCGGCGCAGGCCCGCCAGTCGTTCAGCCGCAGCGAGCAGGAACGCGCCAAGCGCCTGTGGGACGAGCAGGCCATTGCACAGCGCGAGTACGACGAGCGCGCCAACGCCGGCCGCGAAGCCGAAGCCAACCTGCGCGCCGCGCAAGCCTCGCTGCAGACCGCGCGCCTGAGCCTGGGCTACACCCAGGTGCGGGCACCCGTGTCCGGCCGCATCGGCAAGCTCGAAGTGACAGTGGGCAACCTGGTGGCGGCCGGTCCCGGCGCGCCGGTGCTGACCACGCTGGTGTCGGTGAGCCCGATCTACGCGAGCTTCGACGCTGACGAGCAAGTCATCACGCGGGCCCTGAAAGACCTGCCGAGCGGCTCCAGCGCGCGCGGCCAGATCGACACCATTCCCGTGCAGATGGGCACCGCCGGCCTGGACGGCACGCCCTTCACCGGCAAGCTGCAACTGATCGACAACCAGGTCGATGCCAAGAGCGGCACGGTGCGCGTGCGGGCCTCGTTCGACAACAAGGACGGCTCGCTCATCCCCGGCCAGTTCGCCCGCATCCGCATGGGCCAGGCGCGCAACGACACCGCCTTGCTGGTGAGCGAACGCGCCATCGGCACCGACCAGAACAAGAAGTTCGTGATGGTCGTGGGTGACGACAACAAGGCCGTCTATCGCGAAGTGGCGCTGGGCGCTTCCATCAACGGCCTGCGCGTCGTGAGCAAGGGCCTGAAGGCGGGCGACCGCATCGTGGTCAACGGCCTGCAGCACATCCGCCCGGGTGCGCTGGTGGCGCCGCAGACCGTGACCATGGACGCGAAGGCGGACAGCAAGCAACAACAACCGGAACGCGTGGCCGAGGCCGCGAAGTCCTGAAACCGGAGGGGAGCGCACCAGCGCTCGCCGGAGAACCAACATGAATCTCTCTAAATTCTTCATCGACCGGCCGATCTTTGCCGGCGTGCTGTCGCTATTGATGCTGATAGCCGGCCTGATCGCGCTGCGTGGGCTGCCGATCTCGGAGTACCCGGAAGTCGCGCCGCCTTCGGTGGTGGTGCGCGCCCAGTACCCCGGTGCCAATCCGAAGGTGATTGCCGAAACCGTTGCCACGCCGCTCGAAGAGCAGATCAACGGCGTCGAAGGCATGCTCTACATGGGCAGCCAGGCCACCACCGACGGCGTGCTCACGCTCACCGTCACGTTCCGCCTGGGCACCGATCCCGACAAGGCACAGCAACTCGTGCAGAACCGCGTCTCGCAAGCCGAGCCGCGCCTGCCCGAGGAAGTGCGGCGCCTGGGCATCACGACCGTCAAGAGCGCACCCGACCTGACGATGGTGGTTCACCTCGTTTCGCCGAACAACCGCTACGACATCAACTACCTGCGCAACTACGCAGTGCTGAACGTGAAGGACCCGCTGGCACGCATCGAAGGCGTGGGCCAGGTGCAGATCTTCGGCGGCGGCGACTACTCGATGCGCGTCTGGCTCGACCCGCAGAAGGTCGCGCAGCGCGGCCTCTCGGCCTCCGACGTGGTGGCTGCGATTCGCGGCCAGAACGTGCAGGCCGCGGCCGGCGTGGTCGGCGCTTCGCCGGGCCTGTCGGGTGTGGACATGCAGCTCTCGATCAATGCGCAAGGGCGCCTGCAGAGCGAAGAAGAGTTCGGCGACATCATCGTCAAGAGCGGCACCGACGGCGCCGTCACGCGTCTTCGCGACATCGGCCGCCTCGAAATGGGCGCCGCCGACTACTCGCTGCGTTCGCTGCTGAACAACGACCCGGCCGTCGGCATGGGCGTGTTCCAGGCACCGGGCTCCAATGCGCTCGACATCTCGTCCAACGTCCGCAAGACGATGGAAGAGCTGAACAAGAACATGCCCGAAGGCCTGGAATACCGTATCGCCTATGACCCGACGCAGTTCGTGCGTGCGTCCATCGAATCGGTGATCCACACGCTGCTCGAAGCCATCATGCTGGTGGTGCTCGTGGTCATCCTGTTCCTGCAGACGTGGCGCGCGTCGATCATTCCGCTGCTGGCCGTGCCGGTGTCGGTGATCGGCACTTTCGCGGTGCTGCACATCCTCGGTTTCTCGATCAACGCGCTGAGCCTGTTCGGGCTGGTGCTGGCCATCGGCATCGTGGTGGACGACGCCATCGTGGTGGTGGAGAACGTCGAGCGCAACATCGAGGCGGGGCTCACGCCGCGCGAAGCGACCTACCGTGCGATGCGTGAAGTGTCCGGACCCATCATCGCGATCGCGCTGGTGCTGGTGGCCGTGTTCGTTCCGCTGGCTTTCATCAGCGGTCTCACGGGCCAGTTCTACCGCCAGTTCGCGGTGACCATCGCGATCTCGACGGTGATCTCGGCCATCAACTCGCTCACGCTGTCGCCCGCGCTCGCCGCACTGCTGCTGCGCGGCCACGACCAGCCCAAGGACGCGCTGACGCGCGGCATGGACAAGGCCTTCGGCTGGCTGTTCCGTGGCTTCAACAAGCTGTTCCATCGCGGCTCCGAGGCCTACAGCGGCGGCGTGAAGCGCGTCATCTCGCGCAAGGCGCTGATGCTGGTGATCTACGTGGCGCTCGTCGCCGTGACCTTCGGTCTGTTCAAGGCAGTGCCCGGCGGCTTCGTGCCGGCGCAGGACAAGCAATACCTGATCGGCTTTGCCCAACTGCCCGATGGCGCCACCCTGGACCGCACCGAAGAGGTGATCCAGCGCATGGGCGACATCATGAAGAAGAACCCGAACGTGGAAGACGCCATTGCCTTCCCGGGCCTGTCGATCAACGGCTTCACCAACAGCTCGAACTCGGGCATCGTGTTCGCCACGCTCAAGCCCTTCGACCAGCGCAAGCGCGACGACCAGAGCGGTGGTGCGGTGGCCGGCCAGCTCAACGGTGCCTTCTCCAGCATCCAGGACGCCTTCATCGTGATGTTCCCGCCGCCACCGGTGGCGGGCTTGGGCACCACGGGTGGCTTCAAGCTGCAACTGGAAGACCGCGCCTCGGTCGGCTACGACCAGATGGACCAGGCAGTGAAGGCCTTCATGGCCAAGGCACAGGCCGCGCCCGAGCTGGCCGGCATGTTCACGAGCTGGCAGGTCAACGTGCCGCAGCTCTATGCGGACATCGACCGCACCAAGGCCCGCCAGCTCGGCGTGCCGGTGACGGACATCTTCGACACCATGCAGATCTACCTCGGTAGCCTGTACGCGAACGACTTCAACAAGTTTGGCCGCACGTACAGCGTGCGCGTCCAGGCCGATGCGCCTTACCGCGCCCGTGCCGAAGACGTGGGCTTGCTGAAGGTGCGCTCCACGAGTGGCGAGATGGTGCCGCTGTCCGCGCTGATGAAAGTCAATTCGACCTTCGGGCCGGAACGCGCCATGCGCTACAACGGCTACCTGGCTGCGGACATCAACGGCGGCCCGGCACCCGGCTATTCGTCGGGCCAGGCGCAGGACGCGATCACCAAGATCGCGGCCGAGACGCTGCCCAAGGGCGTGAGCTTCGAGTGGACCGAGCTGACCTACCAGGAAATCCTGGCCGGCAACTCCGCCTTCCTGGTGTTCCCGCTGGCCATCCTGCTGGTGTTCCTGGTGCTGGCCGCGCAATACGAAAGCCTGACGCTGCCGATCGCGATCATCTTGATCGTGCCCATGGGCATCATGGCTGCGATGGCGGGCGTGTGGATATCGGGGGGTGACAACAACGTCTTCACGCAGATCGGGCTGATCGTGCTGGTGGGGCTGAGTGCGAAGAACGCGATTCTTATCGTGGAGTTCGCACGGGAACTGGAGTTCGCCGGACGCACACCCGTGCAAGCCGCGATCGAAGCCAGCCGCCTGCGCCTGCGCCCGATTCTCATGACCTCGCTGGCCTTCGTGATGGGTGTGCTGCCCCTCGTGCTGTCGACCGGCGCGGGCTCGGAGATGCGCAAGGCCATGGGCGTGGCGGTGTTCGCCGGAATGATCGGCGTGACGGCCTTCGGCCTGTTCCTGACGCCGGTGTTCTATGTGCTGCTGCGCCGCCTGGCGGGCAACCGGCCACTCAAGCTGCACGGCGAAGTGCCGCATGGCGACGACTTCGTGTCGGCCGACCATCCAGCGACGCCGTCGCATGGTGGCTCGGGCGGTGGCAGCCTGCACCCGGTGCCTGCCTCGCCGCGCCCCTCGCACGGCTCGCATGACTGATCGAGAACGAGAAGAAAGCGAATCATGAAATTCTCAATGCAACCTTTGGTGAAGCCCCTGCGCACCGCCTTGCTGCCACTGATGGCCGCCCTGGTGCTGGCCGGCTGTGCCACCGTGCCTTCGGGCGTGCCTGAAATCACGACCACGGCGCAGTTCAAGGAGCAGGGCCCCACGCCGCCCACCGGCTTCACGCGGGCCGTGCCTTCCGAGGCACAGGCACGCGGTGCCTGGTGGCTGGCGTTCAACGACCCGGTGCTCAATGCGCTGGTCGAGAAGGCCGACGTCAACAACAACAACATCCAGGCCGCGGCCGCGCGGCTGGCCGAGGCCCGCGCGCTGGCGCGCAGCGCCAATGCCGACCGCCTGCCGCAGATCGGCCTGAACGCCGGTGCCAACCGTGGTGCGGGCCTGGACAAGGCCACGGCCAGCACCCGGCCGGCAACCATGACCAACGCCGGCGCCAGCTTCTCTTATGAGCTGGACCTGTTCGGCCGCCTCTCGGGCGCCAGCAATGCGGCCAAGCTCGACGCGGCCGGCCGCGAGGCACTGCTGCAAAGCACGCGGCTCGCGGTACAGGCCGAGGTGGCCCAGACCTACCTGCAACTGCGCGCGCTCGACGCCGAACGCGCCCTGGTGCGCGAAACGGTCGAGGCCTACCGCGACACGCTGCGCCTGACGCAGCGCCGCCAGGCGGCCGGCGACATTGCCGAGCTGGACGTGGCGCGGGTGCAGACCGAGGTGTCGTCCACCGAATCCGACGCACTGGCGCTCGACCGCCAACGCGCCCAGGTGGAGCATGCGCTCGCGGTGCTGGTGGGCGATTCGGCCTCCAGCTTCGGCCTGCGCACCGACGCATGGGCCACGGTGCTGCCGTCCATTCCGCCGGGCGTGCCCGCCACGGTGCTGACGCGCCGGCCCGACGTGTCGGCCGCGCAGAGCGCGGTGCTGGCCGCGCAGGCCCGTGTCGGCGTGGCACAGGCCGCGTGGTTCCCGGACATCTCGCTCACCGGCGCTGCCGGCTATGCCTCGCCCGAGATCGGCGACCTGTTCAAGTGGTCGGCCCGCTCGTGGGGCGTGGGTGCGCTGCTGTCGCTGCCGATCTTCGACGGTGGCCGCCGCGAAGCGGGCGTGCAGGGTGCCAATGCGCAGCTCGATGGCGCGCTCGCCAGCTACCGCTCGCAGGTGCTGGTGGCCTTCCAGGAGGTCGAAGACCAACTGGCCGCCATCCGCATCCTGCAGGAGCAGTCGGTGGTGCAGGCGCAGGCCGTGACCTCGGCCACGCGCGCCACCAGCCTGTCGGACACGCGCTATCGCAACGGCTACATCAGCCAGCTCGATCTGCTAGATGCCCGCCGCAGCGAACTGCGCAACCGCCGCCAGGCGCTGCAGGTGAAGTCGGCGCAATACCAGGCGGCGGTCGGGTTGATCCGCGCCATCGGCGGCGGCTGGGAAGCGCCGGCGGCGGTGGCTTCGGCGCCTGCTGCGGCAGCGGCGCAGGCGGTTGCCGCCCGCTGAAGGAACGCCAGAGTTTCAGAGTGAAAGCCTGAAAGCCGCAGCAATGCGGCCTTTTGCGCCGCCGCAGATTCAGTCGTTGCCGGCTGAATCTGCGGCGGCGCTTATTTTTTTCAGTTCCAGCACGCCCATCGTCAGGGCGTTGGAATAGCTGGTCTGCGGGCCGGCCGCGCAGCGGTAGACCCGGTAGTCGAGTGTTTCCGAGACATCGCTGCCGTGGTGGGCTTCGAGCAGGGTCCAGAAGAACTGGCCCGGTTCGCGTTCCTCGACGGCAAGTGCCAGATCGTTCAAGGCAGGCATGGGTCCGTGGTTGCAATGCGTGGTGATGGCGGGTGTACGTGCCAAAGATGAGTTTGGATTCAACGATGGCGTTCCCCGGTGCCGGCCGGGCGCCGCCGCGGCGCTCAACGACAATTCGCCGATGAGTTCAAAGGCGAAGAACGGGCCGGCGCGTTGCGTCATGGTCCTGGGCACCACCAGCGGTGCCGGCAAGAGCTGGCTGGCCACGGCCCTGTGCCGCTGGTACGCCCGGCAGGGTCTGAAGGTGGCGCCCTTCAAGGCGCAGAACATGAGCAACAACGCCCGCGTGGTCGATGGCGGCGAGATCGGCAGCGCCCAGTATTTCCAGGCCCTGGCGGCCAACGCCGTGCCCGAGGTGCGCATGAACCCGCTGCTGCTCAAGCCCGAGCGCGACACCCACAGCCAGGTCGTGCTGATGGGGCAGGTGAGCGAGGCGCTTTCGGCCTTGCCCTGGCGCGGCCGCAGCGAGCGCGTCTGGCCCCAGATCGCGCAGGCGCTCGACGAGCTGCGCGCCGAAAACGACGTGGTGGTGATCGAAGGCGCGGGCTCGCCGGCCGAAATCAACCTGATGGCCAGCGACATCGTCAACATGCGCATTGCCCGGCACGCTAAGGCCCGTTGCCTGCTGGCGACCGACATCGACCGTGGCGGCGCCTTTGCGCACCTGTACGGCACCTGGGCGTTGCTGCCTGAGGCGGACAGGGCGCTGCTCAAAGGTTTCGTGCTCAACAAGTTTCGCGGCGACGCCTCGCTGCTGGCGCCCGCGCCGCAGCAACTGCAGGAACTGACCGGCGTGCCCACCGTCGCCACGCTGCCGATGTGGTGGCAGCACGGCCTGCCCGAAGAAGACGGCGTATTCGACGACCGCAGCCGCGCCAGCGGCGCCGTCACCCGCACCGTGGCAGTGGTGGCCTATCCGCGCATCAGCAACCTCGACGAATTCCAGGCCCTGAAGAACGTGCCCGGCGTGCGCCTGGTCTGGGCCCGCACGCCGGCTGACGTGGCCGGTGCGGACTGGATCGTGCTGCCCGGCTCCAAGCACACCAGCGGCGACCTGGCCTGGCTGCGCGCGCAGGGGCTGGACCGCGCGGTGGCCCAGCATGCCGGGCGCGGCGGCGCGGTGCTGGGCATTTGCGGCGGGCTGCAGATGCTGGGCGAGGCGCTGGTCGACCCCCACGGCATCGACGGCAACGCCCCGGGGCTCGGCCTGCTGCCGCTGGTGACGGTGTTCGAGCGCGAGAAAACCGTGCGCCACCGCAGCGCCACCTTCGGCGAGCTGACCGGCGACTGGGCCGCGCTGTCCGGTGCGTCGGTGGCGGGCTACGAAATTCACCACGGCCAAACGGCCGCACACCCGCAGATGGCGAATGACGGCCGCCCCGTCATGCCTGAGGGGCTGGCCTGGCAGAACACACGCGGCAACGTGCTGGGCCTTTACCTGCACGGCCTGTTCGAGGATGCTGGCGCGCTGCAGGCCCTGTTCGGCGCCACCGCCCCCACGCTCGATGCCACCTTCGACGGCCTGGCCGATTTCATCGATACCCACTTCGACGCCGGCGTGCTGGCCGGACTGATTGCATGAACGACAACAACGACCTGATTCCCACCATTCCCGACCTCGTCGACACTGCGCTCGCGGCCCGGCTGCAAAGCGCGCTCGACAACAAGACCAAGCCGCTGGGCGCGCTCGGCCGGATCGAGGGCCTGGCGCTGCGCATCGGCCTGATCCTGGGCACCGAAACGCCCGAGTTCAAGGCGCCGCAGATGCTGGTGTGCGCGGGCGACCACGGGCTGGCGGCGCGCGGCGTGTCGGCATTTCCGAGCGACGTGACCTGGCAGATGGTCGAGAACTTCCTGGCAGGCGGTGCGGCCGTCAGCGTGCTGGCGCGCCAGCATGGGCTGGCGCTGACGGTGGTCGATTGCGGCGTGGGGCGCGACTTCCAGCCCCGGCCGGGGCTGGTGCAGCGGCGGATTGCCGCGGGCACGGCCGATGCCTCCACCGGCCCGGCGATGACGCCCGAGCAATGCGCCCAGGCCATCGCCAACGGCCGCGAGGTGGTGCGCGCGCTGCCGGGCAACGCCTTGCTGCTGGGCGAAATGGGCATCGGCAACAGTTCGTCGGCGGCGCTGCTGCTGTCGCGGCTGGGTGGTTTGAACATCAACGACTGCATCGGCATTGGCACCGGTCTCGACGCGGCGGGCCTGGCGCGCAAGCGCGAGGTGCTGCGGCAGGTTCTGGCGTTGCATGCATCGGCGACCGCGCCGCTGGACGCGCTGGCCGCTTTCGGTGGCTTCGAGATCGCCACGCTGGTGGGGGCGGTGTTGCAGGCGGCGCAGGAGCGGCGTGTGATCGTGGTCGACGGCTTCATCGCCAGCGCGGCCGTGATGGTGGCGCAGGCGCTGCAGCCCTTCGTGGCGCAGCGCTGCGTGGCGGCGCATTGTTCGGCGGAGCCGGGGCACCTGCTGCTGCTGGAGTGGCTGGGCCTGGAGCCGCTGCTGAGCCTCGATCTGCGCCTGGGCGAAGGCTCGGGCGGTGCGTTGGCTTGGCCGTTGCTCGAGTCCGCATGTCTGATCCTGCGCGAGATGGCTAGCTTCGAGGCGGCGGGTGTGTCGCGCAAGGCATGACGGCTGGCTTTTCTGTTCACCGCTTTTTTCGTTCTATGCGCTGCTGCTGTTCAGGGCGTCGCTCACGCCGACACGGTGCTCTTTTTCGCGAATGTCCCCCGCTTCGCTCCTCCTTTATTTCGCGAAAAAGAGCCCCGTATCGGCGCGAGCGCTGGACAGAGCGGTGGTTGATCGGCGGGACACCAGCAGCGCGTCCTGTGCGAATGACACCGGGTGCTCCCCGCAGCGAAATAAAGGAGGAGCGAAGCGGGGGACATTCGCGGAGGGGAGCACCCGGTGTCATTCGCACCCGCCCCGAATGTCCCCGAACCCATCCAACCACAACGCGCATGGAGCGACAGAAACGATGAACGGCGTTCGTCACTTCCTGCTGGCGCTGCAGTTCTTCACAAGGGTGCCGATGACGGGCGCGCTCGCAGCCTGGGTCGGCTTCAGCCCGCAGATGCTGCGTGCGAGCGCGGCCCATCTGCCGGGCATCGGATGGTTGGTCGGCGGGGTAGCAGCGGCGGTTTTCGTCGGCGTGGGCATGGGGCTGGCCGGCGTCGCAGGGGCGCTGGTCGCGGCCGTATTGAGCACCGTCGCCACGGTGATGCTCACAGGTGCCTTCCATGAGGACGGCCTCGCCGATGTGGCCGACGGCCTCGGCGGCTCCGCCAACCGCGACCGTGCACTGGAAATCATGAAGGACTCGCGCATCGGCGCCTTCGGCACAGCGGCGCTGGTGCTGGCGCTGGGCCTGAAGTTCGCACTGCTCGCCACGCTGGCGACGCGCGGGCTGCAGGCGGTGGCCGTCGCCATCGTCGGCGCGCATGTGCTGTCGCGGCTGATGCCGCTGTTCCTGATCCGCTGGCTGCCCTACGTGGGCGACAGCGGCGCGAGCAAGGCCAAGCCGCTGGCCGATGCGATCAGCCGTGGCGCGCTGGCGATCGCCGTGCTGTGGTCGATTCCCGCGGTGGCGCTGCTGCTGTGCGCGCATGACGCTGTTCACGTGGCCGCGGCACTGGTGATTGCAGCTCTGGCTGCGGGTTGGATGGCGCGGCTGTTCATGCGGCGCCTGCAGGGTTTTACCGGCGACGGCCTGGGCGCGACGCAGCAGGTCTGCGAACTCGCGATCTACCTCGCGCTGGCCTGGCACGCATGAGCACGCTCTGGCTCCAGCGCCATGCGCCCGTGGTGGCCGAAGCCGGGCTTTGCTACGGCGCGACGGACCTCGAAGCCCATGCGGACGCCACGCTGGCCGCGGCGCAGCGCATCGCGCCCCTGCTGCCGACCGGCATCGTGCTGCTGAGTTCGCCGCTGCGGCGTTGTGTCGCGCTGGCCAATGCCATCGTGGCCCTGCGCCCGGATCTGCAACTGCGCCACGACGCGCGCTTGGCCGAGATGAACTTCGGCGCCTGGGAAGGGCGCCCATGGTCCGCGATCCCGCGCGAAGACTTCGAGGCCTGGACTGCCGATTTCGCCGATTCGCCCGCTGGTTCTCATGGCGAAAGCGTGCGCGTTTTCATGCAGCGCGTGGCCGCCGTGCACGACGAATGGCAGGCAGCGAAAGGCGATGCGCTGTGGGTCACGCATGCCGGCGTGTTGCGCGCGGTGTCGCTGTTGCAGCGTGGTGTTCGTTGTGTCGAAACCGCTGCCGACTGGCCTGCGGGCGACATGCCGTTCGGCGGCTGGCTGACTTTCGGCGATACGCCGGGCGCCTGACACCTGACACCTGACACCTGAGGCCTGAAACCGGCCGCGGCTACTTGCCGCTGCCGCCCTCGTCGTGCGCCAGTTCAAGTTCGCGTCGCATGCGCGCGGCGACCGCTCTGCGCCCGTGCGCGTCCAGCTTCATGTAGATGTTCTTGAGGTGCCACTTGACCGTGTCGAGCGACAGCCCGAGCGTCAGCGCGATCTTCTTGTTCGGCAGCGACTGCTGCAGCAGCTCGGCGATCTCGGCTTCGCGCAGCGTGAGCAAGTGGCTCAGGCGCTGGTCGTCGCGAAAGCGCTGGGTGGGCGGCGGCTCGGCCTGTTCGTCGCGCTGCGATTGCGCCAGCGCTTCGATGCGCTCGATGAAGAACGCCAGCACAGGGTCGAGCTTGGGGATTGTGGCCGCCGTGCGGATCAGCGGCAGGGCGTTGTCGTGCGCGCTCAGCAAGGTCTGCATCAGGCCGAGCCGGTGGCCCAGGCGCAGGGCCGCGCACACGCGGGCCCTCGATGCCTCGGTGCGGCCGAGCCTGCGCTCGACCTCGGCCGCCTGCAGCAGCAGGGTGGTCACGATGCCGACCTGGCCGCGCTGTCCGTAGCGCGTCACCAGGGTTTCGATCTTGGCCAGCGCAAGCGGCAGTTCGCCGTCGTGCATCGCCAGGTGAATGCGCGCGCGCTCCCCGACGTCGGCCACCCGCCGCAGGATGCCGGCTTCGGCGTCCGGGTGGCGGGCCTGCAGCGCCTCCATCTCCTGCAGCGTTGCACGTGCCGCATCGGCATCGCCGCTTTTCAACTGAATCCGGAGTTGCTCCAGCAGCACGCAGGCCAGTGCGCGGTCCATGTGAAAACGCTGCAGCAGGCCGCCGGCCTGCGTCAGGTCGGCAAGATGGGCCAGGGCCTCGGGCCACCTGCCGGCCGCTTGCTGCGCCCGGTTCGACACCAGGATCATCCGCAGCGTGGTGTCGGGGATCAGGCCGTCGTGCGTGCCCAACTGCTCCTGGATGAAGCGCGTGGCCACCAGCGGGCCGTGTTGTTCGTACAGCACCTCGACGAGCAGTTGCGCCGTCAGCCGCGCCGCTTCGGCGCAGTGCGCACCGCGCTCCTGTGCCTCGCGCAGCACCTGGCGGTAGACGCGCTCCGCGCGGTGGATCTGGCCTTCGATGGCGAACGAGAGCCCGACCAGGCACTGGCCCACCAGCGAACCGAAAATCGTGCCGATGACCGGTTCGCCGTCGACCCGGGGCAGCGCCTCATCGCGCTGGATGCGCCGCGCCTGCTCGAACTCGCCGGTGTGAAGGTACAGCCAGGTCAGGACGTTGCGCCGCCCGGCCAGGGCGAAGTCGTCGGCGGCCGCCGGCGGTGTCAGCAGTTCCGGCAGCAGCCGGGAAACCGCGCCGTTGTCGTCGCTGCGGATGGCCAGCAGGCAGCCGAGCAGCGTGAGCCGGTAGCGCATGGCCAGATCGAGGCGCCCGGGCGCCGCGCGCAGCCGTTCGATGCTGCGGGCGCAGTCGTCGAGCCGGTAGTCGGCCAGTTCGACCCAGGCCATCCAGAGACCGAGATGGATGTTGTCGCCGATCGCGGCAGGGTCGAGCTGGCGCACCAGCGCGATCATCTCGGCGATTCCGCCCTTGACGAACAGCGTCACCGCGCCGTGCTCGACCAGCCGGGCGGCCGTGTTGCGGTCGCCGGCGGCCAGCGCGTGCCGCACGGCCTGGTGATGCATGCCGCGAACCGCGAACGACTGGCAGGCCGTGGCGTGCAGCTTCAGGCGCTCGGCCTCGGGCCATGCTGCGAAGTGCGACAGCAGCACGCTGCGCAGCAGCGGGTGCAGTTGCCACCAGCGCTCGCCGCCCGTGGCCGGCGTCTGCGGTACTGCGGACAGCAGGCCTTCGCGCGTCAGCGGTTCGAGCAGCGCGGCGCACATCGCCGAGGTGACGCCGGCGCCCGCGAGGTCGGCGCACAGCGGCGCGCTGAAGCGGGTGGGCGGGGCGCAGCAGGTGAGCAGGCGCAGTTGCGTCGCGGACAGGCGCGGGAACACATGGGCGTGAAAGTACGCGGCAAACGGCTCGGGGTCGGGCACGCCGTGGGCCAGCGGCGAACGCACGCCGCGCCGGCGACGGCGCACATCGACGCTCGCCAGCCGCAGCAGCGCCGGCCAGCCTTCGGTCAGCCGGTGGATCGCGGCGGCGGCGCGCGCGTCGAGGTCGGGCAATCGCATGCCGAGGTAGGCGATCGACTCCGGCAGGCTGAAGCGCAGGTCGTCGTTGCGCAGCTCCAGCACCGTCTTCGAGGCGGGGGCGTGCGCCAGGGTCATGGGCAGGTCGTCCTGGCTGGCGAACACGCACAGCAGGTTCGGCGGCGCGTACTCCACGAGCAGTTGCAGGGCGTGCAGCACATTGCCGCTCTGCGCGCAGTGCACGTCGTCCACGATCAGCACGAGCTTGCGGTCGCGCGCGCCAATGCCCCGCACCAGCGCGATGACCAGCCGCTCGATCGCGTCGGCGTCCGGCCGGGCGTGCGCCACGGCATGCCGGGTGATGGCTGCGTCGATGTCGCCCAGGGCGGCCATGAGCGCGGTCATGAAGTGCAGGTCGCCCTCGGCCAGGTCCGCGAGCCGCACCCAGGCGATGTCGGTGTCTGCCGAGACCAGTTCGCGCTGCCAACTGAGCAGAAGGGCGCTCTTGCCGAAGCCGGCAGGCGCCTGCAGAACCACGCAACGGCGATCGTTCGGGCCGGTGAGCCGATCGAGCAAACCCCGGCGCGCGAGCAGGCGGCGGCTTCGGGTGCGCAGCGCCGGTGTTCCGTGGGAAGAGGCAGGTTGCATCTGCCCGAATTCTCATTCATCCCGCGCGCCAATCGCATCCCATGTTCGAGGGTTTGCCCATCCCACCCTTCTCGGGTGGGGTGGCGCGCAGCAACGCTGCCGATGACCGAAAAGATCCCGCCACACTTTGGAGTCCCCCGCATGTTCGATCTTTCGAATCTCAAAATCGGAGCCCGTCTGGGACTGGGGTTTGCGTTGTTGCTGCTGCTTCAGCTCGTCATCACGGGCATCGGCCTGCACGAGATGGCGAACCTTTCGGACCGCATCGCCTTTGCGACCGAGGTGGGCGCGCGCAAGCTGGACCAGTTGAACAACGTGCAGTCGGCCATCGGCAAGCGCGCCATTGCGGCGCGCAACCTGGCGCTGGTGGAAGACCCGGCCGCGCAGAAGGGCGACGTCGAACTCGTCGGGACCTCGCAGCGCGAGATCGACAGCGGGCTGCAGAGCCTCGCGACAGTCATGGCCGACCCGGTCTCCGCGAGCGCCGAAGAGCGCAGGATGCTGGAGAAGCTGCGCGCGCTCGAGGCGCAGTACCTGCCCATCGCCGGGAACGTCGTGGCGCTCGCCACGTCGCATCAGACCGAGGCGGCCGTGAAGGCGCTGACGCAGGAATGCATGCCGCTGCTGAACCAGGTGCTGGCGCACGTGTCGGCCTTCCAGGCGCTGCTGAAGAAAAGTGCCGACGAAAGCTCGGCGTCGGCCCAGGCGGCCTACCAGCGTGCCAAGTGGCTCATCCTGTCGATCAGTTGTGCATCGCTGCTCGGCGGACTGCTGCTGGCGTTTCGCATGACGCGCTCCATCACCCGCCCGCTCGGGCAGGCGGTGACGGTGGCGCAGCAGGTGGCGTCGGGCGACCTGACGGCGCGCATCGAAGTGGCCGACACCTCGGAGTCGGGCATGCTGATGCGGGCGCTGCGCGCCATGAACGACGAGCTGGCCAAGGTGGTGGGCCAGGTGCGCGAGGGCACGGATTCGATTGCCAGCGCGTCGAGCCAGATCGCGTCGGGCAACCGCGACCTGTCGTCGCGCACCGAGGCGCAGGCCAGTTCGCTGGAGCAGACGGCGGCGTCGATGCAGGAGCTGACCTCCACCGTCAAGCAGAACGCCGACAACGCGCGGCTGGCCAACCAGCTGGCCGACTCGGCTTCGCAGGTGGCCTCGCGCGGCGGCGCGGTGGTCGACCAGGTGGTGGAGAAGATGGCGTCCATCAACGCGTCGTCGCGCAAGGTGGTGGAGATCATCGGCGTGATCGACGGCATTTCGTTCCAGACCAACATCCTCGCGCTGAACGCGGCGGTGGAGGCGGCCCGCGCGGGCGAGCAGGGGCGGGGCTTCGCGGTGGTCGCGTCGGAGGTGCGCAACCTGGCGCAGCGCTCGGCGGCGGCCGCGAAAGAAATCAAGACGCTGATCGGCGACTCGGTGGTCGAGGTTGACGCGGGCAGCACGCTGGTCAACGAGGCCGGCAAGACCATGGAAGAGATCATGGGCAGCGTGCGCCGGGTGACGGACATCATGGCCGAGATCACCGCGGCCAGCCAGGAGCAGTCGGCCGGCATCGAACAGGTCAACGACGCCATCAAGCAGATGGACCGCACCACGCAGCAGAACGCGGCGCTGGTGGAGCAGGCCTCAGCCGCCGCGCAGTCGATGAACGATCAGGCGGCGGGGCTGGTGCATGCGGTGCGCATGTTCAAGCTGGCCTGACCAGGGCAGGCCCGAAGCGGCGGCTGCTCAGTTCTTCTGACGCCACTGCTCGCGCCAGAGCTTGTCGAGCTGGGGTGCGAGCGCGGCGGGCGGCGTGCCCACCAGCCGGTTCTTGCCGCTGCGCTGCACCAGGCCGTAGATGCGGCCCGAACCCTGGTCGTACAGGGCGATCGCGTTGTTGTCGTAGCAGTCGTGCGGCTTGCAGAACGCATGCAGCAGGTAGCGCGTGCCATCGACCGTCACCCATTGCGGCTCGGGCGAAGGGCCTTCGCGGCGCACCAGCCAGCGGTCGGTTTCGCGCGTGCCCAGCGCAGTGCTCCAGGCTTTCTGCATGGCGGGGCCTTGTGCCAGCGCGGCGGGGCTGCCGGTGGGCGGCGGCGGCAGCTTGGCGGCCGGGGGCTCGGTGGGCGGCGTCGCGGCGTGGGCGGCACCGTCGCAATGCCAGTAGCGCTGTTTCATCAACTCAGGGCCGAGCTGGCCGGCAACCGGCTTGTCGGCGTCCAGCATGATCAACTGGCCGCGCACGTCGCGGTAGACGAGGAAGGTCATTGCGCCGGCCTTGCCTACGCTGCTTATCAACGCCAGGTCGAAATTCGCCGGCGGCGGGCGGTTGCCGAAAAAGCTGTGCGCCGTCAGCGGTGCGTTGCCGACGACGCGGCGCTTGCCGCTTTCGGCGATCAGCATGTCCTGGCGCACCTGCAGCGTGGGCGCGCCGGCATCGGCGCAGGCGGTCGACCAGCGGCCGCCGTACTGCGCCATGGCATCGGCCGGCAGGCCCGGCGAGGCGGCCTGCGACCACGACACGGCCGGCATGCAGGCCGCAAGGCCAAGCAGGGCCGCGGCGAGGAACGTGGTGCCGCGGGACGAGGTCTTCTTCGTTGTCATTCGGTGTCTGTGTGTGCGTGTCGGAGGTGTTCTTCAGGCCGTTTTCGGCGCGGGCGTCTTGGGCTTGTAGTCGCAGAAGGCGGCGACCGCGCATTCCCAGCAGCGCGGCTTGCGCGCTACGCAGATGTAGCGCCCGTGGAGGATCAGCCAGTGGTGCGCGTGCAGCCGGTACTCGGGTGGGACGCGCTTCTCGAGCTTCAGTTCCACCTCCAGCGGCGTCTTGCCCGGTGCGAGCCCGGTGCGGTTGCCGATGCGAAAGATGTGCGTGTCGACCGCGATGGTGGCTTCGCCGAAGGCCACGTTGAGCACCACGTTGGCGGTCTTTCGGCCGACACCGGGCAGCGCCTCGAGTTCGGCGCGCGTTCTCGGCACTTCGCCGCCGTGCAGCTCGATCAGCATGCGGCAGGTCTCGATCAGGTGCCTGGCCTTGCTGCGGTACAGGCCGATGGTCTTGATGTACTCCTCCAGCCCTTCCACGCCCAGGTCGTAGATGGCCTGCGGCGTGTTGGCTACCGGGTAAAGCTTGCGCGTGGCCTTGTTCACGCCCACGTCGGTGGCCTGGGCCGAGAGCAGCACGGCGGCCAGCAGCTCGAAGGGCGTGCTGTATTCGAGTTCGGTCTCGGGCGTGGGGTTGGCCGCCTGCAGGATGGCGAAGAAAGGGGGAATGTTGTCTTTTTTCATGAGGGCTCTGTGGGGCGCGACGCCCGCCTGCTGCGCGCAGGAGGATGGCCGTAGCGCAATATATCGTTGAAAGCCGATGGCCTTACGCAGCTTTATTGCCCGCTGCTTTCGCGACAATGACGCCCAGAAAGTGAGACTGACCATGCAATTCGCCTCCCGCCTCGACAACGTCGAAACCTCCGCCATCCGCGAACTCTTCAAGCTGCTGGGCAAGCCCGGCATCATCAGTTTCGCGGGCGGTTTCCCGGACAGCGCCATGTTCGACGTCGAGGGCCTCAGGGAAGCGAGCCAGAAGGCGCTGACCGAAGAGCCCGGCGCCGCCCTGCAGTACGGCGCCACCGAGGGCTACGAGCCGCTGCGCACGCAGCTCAGTTCTTTCATGAAGACCAAGGGCGTCGATGTCGACCCGAGCGGCCTGATCGTCACCACCGGCAGCCAGCAGGCGCTCGACCTGCTGGGCAAGACCATGATCTCGCCCGGCGACAAGGTGATCGTCGAAGGCCCGACCTTCCTGGCCACCATTCAGTGCTTTCGCCTGTATGGCGCGCAGCTCATCAGCGCGCCCATCGACGCCAATGGCGTAAAGACCGACGAGCTCGAAAAGCTCATCGCCGAGCACAAGCCCAAGTTCGTCTACCTGATCCCGACCTTCGGCAACCCGAGCGGCGCCACGCTGAGCCTGGAGCGCCGCAAGAAGGTGCTGGAGCTGGCGGTCAAGTACCAGACGCTGATCGTCGAAGACGACCCGTACGGCGATCTCTACTTCGGCGAAGCCCCGCCGCCATCGATCATGGCTTTGGCCAAAGACGTGCCCGGCAGCCGCGAACTGCTGGCGCACTGCGGCAGCCTGAGCAAGGTGCTCAGCCCCGGCCTGCGCATCGGCTGGATGATCGCGCCGGCCGAACTGCTCGCCAAGGCCACCATGTGCAAGCAGTTCAGCGACGCGCACACGAGCACCTTTTCGCAGGCCACGGCCGCGCAGTACCTCAAGAGCGGCCGCATGCCCGCCACGCTGGCGCATGTGCGCGAGGTGTACGGCCAGCGCGCACAGGCCATGGGCGCGGCGCTCAAGCGCGAGCTGGGCGATGCGGTGAGCTTCACGCAGCCCAACGGCGGTTTGTTCTTCTGGGCACGCCTGACGGGTGCCAACGGCAAGCTGGCCGACGCCAACGAACTGGCCAAGCGCGCCATCGAGAAGCTGGTGGCCTTCGTGCCGGGCGCGCCGTTCTTCGCGGAGAACCCCGATCTGTCGACCCTGCGCCTGAGCTTTGCAACGGCCGACGTGGCCAAGATCGAAGAAGGCGTGAAGCGCCTCGGTCAGGCGCTGTAAAGCGTCAGGGCGAGCGGTGCAGGCGGGGCGCCGCCAGCAGGTCGAGGTTGTCCGCAACGGCCGCATCCACGTTCGGATAGCGGCCTTTCATCTTGGACAGCGTCATGATGGTCTGCAGCGCCTTCAGGTCCTTGACCGAGGGCGCCACCTTGATTTGCGCGATGGCTGCAGAGGCGTTGCCCCCGTTGACCAATGCCATCACCTTGCTTGCCCAGTCGTTTGCGCGCGCCATGTCTTCACCTGCTTTCAATTGAACCGCCGACTGTACACAGCGCGGCGCGTTACGATCACCCATGAGAAAAACCTTTCAGCTCCAGGTCGAGGGCAAGCACCCCGACCGGCTTCTTGAAGCCATCAAACACGAGATCCGCAAGTACATCAAGCGCGAGCGCCGGCGCGTTCTGCCCGAAGGTTCCGACTTCTGGGACTTCGATTGCAAGTTCGGCGCGGCCGAAGAATCCGCCGAAGTCGTTCACCTTTCCGCCATCACCGGCCTGATCGACGGTGTGGTCAAGGAAGCCGGCAAGCAGTTCTACGTAGAGGTCGTGGCCAAGCCCGGCAAGCGCGCGCCGCGCCAGCCCGGAGAACGGGCGGAAGAGCCGCCCGAAGAAGACTGACCAGCCTTCAGATCAGATCACCAGCGCGCGGGCCAGCGCCAGCCCGTGGCGCTGTTCCGCCTCCTGCAGCGAACGCGCAATCGACGGGTGCAGCCGCACCCCGTTCTTCGACTGCCCCTCCCGACGCTTCAAACCGCCTTCGCCCGGCAGCCGCACCGGCTTTGCAGGGTCGACGGGTGTGTTGTCCCGGCACTGGGCCGCCACATGGTCCATCTGGCGCAGGAAGGCTTCCTTGCCGCCGAAGGCATGCAGGTCGTGCAGCGTGATGTGCACGGTGGCTCCCCAGCCTTCTGGCGGGTCCGCACGGCCAAAGCCGGCCAGGCCACCGGTCAATGTTTCCACCAGCAGCGCCATCCCGTAGCCCTTGTGCCCGTGGCTCAGTCCGCCGACCGGCAGCAGCGTGCCGGGTGGCTGGTCGAACAGCACCTGCGGGTTGTTCGACGGCTTGCCGGCCGCATCGATCAGCCATTCCTCGGCAAAGGTCTCGCCGGCTGCGCGCTTGCGGTTGCTCATGCCGTTGGTGGTGATCGAGGCCGAAATATCGACCATCACGCCCCCCTGCGACAGCGGAAAGCCCATGGCCAGCGGATTCGGCGTGAACACCGCCTGCGTGCCGCCGAAGGGCGCGACGCTGGCGGTGTTGGGGTCGGAGCAGGCCAGCAGCATCAGCATGTCTTCCTGCAGCGCGCGCAGCATGTAGACCGCGAGGCAGGCGATGTGGTGGCTGCGGCGGATGACCAGCGAGGCGGTGCCGAGTTCGCGCGCACGCGGAATCAGCAGGTCCATGCCCTGGTCCATGAGCCAGGGGCCGGGCAGGCGCTTGCCGTCCCACAGCACGGCGGCGGGGCGGTCCGACAGCATCTCGGGGGCGCCGTCGCGGGTCATGCCGCCCGATTCGATCTCCTTCACGTAGCCGGCCAGCAGTGCCAGGCCGTGCGTGTCGTGGCCCAGCAGGTCGCCTTCGACCAGCGTGCGCGCGACGCTGTCGGCCATCGATGCGGCGAGTCCTGCCTTTTGCAGCAGGGCGCTGGCGTAGTCCCGGAGCGCGTCGGCGCGGTAGAGCGGGGCGGTTGCTGTGGTCATGTTGTGGTCTCCTTTTTGGCTTGTGTGCCGGGCTCTTGTTCGGGGCAGCTGTTTTTCAGGGCGGGTGCGAATGACACCGGGTGCTCCCCTCCGCGAATGTCCCCCGCTTCGCTCCTCCTTTATTTCGCTGCGGGGAGCACCTGACGTCATTCGCACCTGGGCACGCTGCTTGTGTATCGCCGATCAACAGCCGCTCTGTCCAACGCTCACGTCGATACGGGGCTCTTTTTCGCGAAATAAAGGAGGAGCGAAGCGGGGGACATTCGCGAAAAAGAGCACCGTGTCGGCGTGAGCGACCCCCTGAACAGTGCCCCAAAACGCATCAGACAGAAAAACGGGAAGTCATCTCAGAATATCCAGCAGGCGGTCAAGCCCACCTTCATTGATGGCCACCATGGCCTGCTCGCGCACCTTCGGCTTGGCGTGGTAGGCCACTGAAAGGCCGGCTTCGCCCATCATCGGCAGGTCGTTCGCACCGTCGCCCACGGCGATGGTTTCCTGCGCAGAGATGCCCATGAGCGAGGCAATTTCGAGCAGCGTGCGTCGCTTCTCGGCGCCGTCGCAGATGTCGCCCCAGCTTTGCGTGACGACCTGGCCGGTGAGGTGGCCGTTGGCTTCGTCGAGCAGGTTGGAGCGCGCGAAGTCGATGCCCAGCCGCTCCTTCACACGGTTCGCGAAGAAGGTGAATCCGCCAGAGACCAGCAGCACCTTGAGGCCCGCTGCCTTGCAGGCCGCCACGAGTCGGTCGGCGCCCGGGTTGAGCTCCAGCCGCTCGTCGTACACCTGCTGCAGCGCCGCGACCGGCACGCCCTGCAGCAGCGCCACGCGGCGGCGCAGGCTTTCCTTGAAGTCCTTGATCTCGCCGCGCATCGTGGCTTCGGTGATTGCGGCTACCTCGGCCTTCTTGCCAACGGCATCGGCGATCTCGTCGATGCATTCGATGTTGATCAGCGTCGAGTCCATGTCGAACGCGATCAGCTTGAAGTCGGCCAGTGCCAGCGGCGGCTTCACGCGCTGGATGACGAGGCCGGGGGAGATTTCTGTAGCGCTCATGCGGGGGCGGGTTCCTTGACGAGGGGTTGTCCGAGGCTGCGCAGCACATCGCGCACCATCTGCGCACGCTCCTTCGGCTCTTTCAGTTCGCGCTCGATGCGCAGCTTTTCGTTGCCGGCGAGCTTGATGTGCTTGTTCTTCTGGATCAGCTGGATGATGGCCATCGAATCGACCGGCGGATCCTTCTTGAAGGTGATGTGGATGATGCCCGGCGCGGCATCCACCTTGACCACGCCATACGGCCGCGCCAGCACGCGCAGCCGGTGCGTGTCGATCAGCGTCTGCGCCTGCGGCGGCAGCTTGCCGAAGCGGTCGACGATTTCTTCGAGCAGCGTGTCGATCTGGTCGGAGGTCTTGGCGGTCGCGAGTTTCTTGTAGAACGACAGGCGCAGGTGCACGTCGCCGCAATAGTCGTCGGGCAGCAGGGCGGGGGCGTGCAGGTTGATCTCGGTGGTGACCGACAGCGGCGACAGCAGGTCGGGCTCCTGCCCGGCCTTGAGCGCGCGCACGGCTTCGCTCAGCATCTCGTTGTAGAGCTGGAAGCCGATTTCCATCATGTTGCCGCTCTGGTTCTCGCCGAGCACTTCGCCCGTGCCGCGAATTTCCAGGTCGTGCATCGCAAGGTAGAAGCCCGAGCCCAGCTCTTCCATCTGCTGGATGGCGTCCAGGCGCTGCGCGGCCTGCTTGGTCAGGCCCTCGATGTCGGGGACCATCAGGTAGGCATAGGCCTGGTGGTGGGAGCGCCCGACGCGGCCGCGCAACTGGTGCAACTGCGCCAGGCCGAACTTGTCGGCACGGCTCATCACGATGGTGTTGGCGGTGGGTACGTCGATGCCGGTCTCGATGATGGTCGAGCACAGCAAGAGGTTGTAGCGCTGCGCCACGAAGTCGCGCATGACGCGTTCCAGCTCGCGCTCGGGCATCTGGCCGTGGGCTACCGCGATACGGGCCTCGGGCAATATCTCTTCGAGCTTCTGGCGCCGGTTCTGGATGGTCTCGACCTCGTTGTGCAGGAAGTAGACCTGCCCGCCGCGCTTCAGCTCGCGCAGCACGGCTTCGCGGATCACGCCGGTGCCTTCGTTGCGCACGAAGGTCTTGATGGCCAGCCGGCGCTGCGGCGCGGTGGCGATCACGCTCAGGTCGCGCAGGCCTTCGAGCGCCATGCCCAGCGTGCGCGGAATCGGCGTGGCGGTGAGCGTGAGCACGTCGACCTCGGCGCGCATGGCCTTCATCGCCTCCTTGTGGCGCACGCCGAAGCGGTGCTCCTCGTCGATGATGAGCAGGCCCAGGTTCTTGAACTTGATCGACGGCGACAGCAGCTTGTGCGTGCCGATCACGATGTCGACCGTGCCCTCGGCCAGCCCCTTGGCGGCGGCCGAGATTTCCTTGGCCGAGCGAAAGCGGCTCATCTCGGCCACCCGCACGGGCCACTTGGCAAAGCGGTCGACCAGCGTCTGGTAGTGCTGCTCGGCCAGCAGCGTGGTGGGCGCGAGGAACGCCACCTGCTTGCCGCCGGTGACGGCGATGAAGGCGGCGCGCAGCGCCACTTCGGTCTTGCCGAAACCCACGTCGCCGCAGACCAGGCGGTCCATCGGCTGCGGCGAGATCATGTCCTGCACCACGGCGTGGATTGCAGCCTTCTGGTCGGCGGTTTCCTGGAAGCCGAAGTCGTTGGCGAACACCTCGTAGTCGGCGGCCGAATAGCGGAAGGCGTGGCCCTCGCGCGCAGCGCGGCGGGCGTAGATGTGGAGCAGTTCGGCGGCCGAGTCGCGTACCTGCTCGGCCGCCTTGCGCTTGGCTTTTTCCCATTGGCCGGAGCCCAGCCGGTGCAGCGGTGCTTCATCGGCGCTGACGCCGGTGTAGCGGCTGATCTGGTGCAACTGCGACACCGGCACGTAGAGCGTGGCCTTGTCGGCGTACTCCAGGTGCAGCATTTCCTGCAGCAGGGGCTTGCCTTCGGCATCGATGCCCTGGCCCAGGTCCATGTGGATCAGGCCCCGGTAGCGGCCGATGCCGTGCGCGGTGTGGACCACCGGGTCGCCGACATTCAGCTCCGACAGGTCCTTGATGAGCGCTTCGACGTCGCTGACCTGTTCCTGCTTCTTGTTGCGCCTGCGCGTGGTGGGCGCGGTGGCGAACAGCTCGGTCTCGGTGACGAGGTCGATGCTCTGCTCGCGCCATGCAAAGCCAGAGGCCAGCGCGGCGGTGGCGATGCCGATCTTTTCGTCGGGCGAGGCCTCGAACTCGGCCAGCGAGTCGAAGGCCGGCGGGCTCACGCCGCTGGCGCGCAGGAAGTCGAGCAGGCTCTCGCGGCGGCCGTCGCTTTCGGCGATCAGCAGCACGCGGTGCGGCGTGGCCTTGATGTGGGCCTTCAGGCCGACCAGCGGGTCTTCGGCGCCGCGCACCACCGCGAAAGGCGGCAGCTTGTCGAATTCGGCGTAGGGCGTTTCGGTGGGCACGTCGCCGCGAATGGCGAGCTGTGCATGGGGCTTGGCGCGCTGGTAGAACTGCTCGGCGTTGAGGAAGAGCGCCTCGGGCGGCAACGCCGGGCGCTCGGGGTCGCCTTGCACCAGCCGGTAACGCTCGTTCGTGTCCTGCCAGAAATGCTGGAACGCGGGCTCCAGGTCGCCGTGCAGCACGATGGTGGCGTCAGGGCCGAGGTAGTCGAACACCGTGGCCGTCTCGTCGAAGAACAGCGGCAGGTAGTACTCGATACCGGCGGTGGCCACGCCGTTGCCCATGTCCTTGTAGATGCGGCTCTTGGTCGGATCGCCCTCGAGCAGTTCGCGCCAGCGGCTGCGAAAGCGCCCGCGGGCGTCGTCGTCCATCGGGAATTCGCGGCCCGGCAGCAGGCGCACTTCGGGCACCGGGTACAGGCTGCGCTGGGTGTCGGGGTCGAAGGTGCGGATGGTGTCGATCTCGTCGTCGAACAGGTCGACGCGAAACGGCACCAGCGAGCCCATGGGGAACAGGTCGATCAGGCCGCCGCGCACCGCGTATTCACCGGGGCTTACCACCTGCGTCACATGGCTGTAGCCGGCCAGCGTGAGCTGGGCCTTGAGCTTGGACTCTTCCAGCTTCTGCTTGGCCCTGAAATGGAAGGTGTAGCCGGCCAGGAAAGCCGGCGGCGCGAGCCGGTAGAGCGCGGTGGTGGCGGGCACCAGCACCACGTCGGCCTCTTTCTGGCTGATGCGCCAGAGCGTGGCCAGGCGTTCGCTGATCAGGTCCTGGTGCGGCGAGAAGCTGTCGTAGGGCAGCGTTTCCCAGTCGGGGAACAGGGCACAGCGCAGATCGGGCGCGAAGAAGGCGATTTCGTCGATCAGCCGCTGCGCGTCGTTGGCGTCGGCCGTGAACATCGCGGTGGCGCGGCCGGCGGCCTTCTCGCGCATGCCCAGCTGCGCGAGCAGCAAGGCGTCGGCCGACAACGGGGGACGCGGCAGCGTGAAACGCTTGCCCGCCGTGAGGAGGGGGAGGTCCATGGAACGCTTACTGGAAATGCACAACACCCCGCGCCGGCTGGCGAGGGGTGTGCGAAGGGCAATTCTAGAATGGCGGCCCTTTATCCGCTTGTCGGCCATCGCCCCGTACAGGACCTCATGTCTTCTTCCCGACTTTTCGTGCTGATTCCCTGTGCCGGCTCCGGCCACCGCGCGGGGCATGCCCAGTCCACGCCGCCCAAGCAGTACCGGCGCCTGGCCGGCCAGCCGATGGTGGCGCACACGCTGGAGGCTTTTCGTGCGCTGGCGGGCCGGTTTGCCGGATTGGCGCTGGTGGTGTCGCCGGACGATCGCGATGTGGACGCAGCGCTGCCGCGCTTTCCGGCGCAGGACGAGCACTTGCTGCGCGTCGGCGGCCTGACCCGCGCGGCCACGGTGCGCAACGGCCTGCTGGCGCTGCGGCAGAAGGGCGCCGGCGCGCACGACTGGGTGCTGGTGCACGATGCGGCGCGCTGCCTCGTCACGTCGAGCCAGATCGAGGCGCTGATCGCGGCCTGCGAGCACGATGCCGTCGGCGGCCTGCTGGCGCACCGGCTGGCGGACACGCTGAAGGCATCCACCACCGAAAGCCGTGTGGCCCACACCCTGCCTCGCGCCGACAAATGGCTGGCGCAGACGCCGCAGATGTTTCGCCTGGGCATGCTGCTCGACGCGCTGGAGCGCGTGGGCGACGCCGTGACCGACGAAGCCAGCGCGATCGAGGCCATCGGGCTGTCGCCGCTGCTGGTGCCGGGCAGCGCGCAGAACTTCAAGGTCACCTTTCCCGAAGACTTTGCACTGGCCGAGGCGGTTCTGCTCGGTCGCAAGAAGGCCATGGCATGACGACGAAGCCGTTCAACATCCGCGTCGGCGAAGGCTGGGACGTTCACCAGCTCGCCGAAGGGCGCAAGCTGATCCTGGGTGGCGTCGAAGTGCCGCACATCACGGGCCTGCTCGGGCATTCGGATGCCGACGTGCTACTGCACGCGATCACTGACGCGCTGCTTGGCGGTGCCGGTCTGGGTGACATCGGCCGGCACTTTCCCGACACCGATCCGCAGTTTCGCGGTGCCGATTCGGCGGTGCTGCTGGCCGAGGCGGCGCGCCGCGTGCGGGCGGCCGGCTGGGAGATCGGCAACGTCGACAGCACCGTGATCGCGCAAGCGCCCAAGCTTGCACCGCACATTCCGGCCATGTGCCAGCGCATTGCCGACACGCTGGGGCTTGCGGTCGATCAGGTGAATGTGAAGGCCAAGACCGCCGAAAAGCTCGGCCCGGTGGGCGAAGGCCGCGCGATGGAAGCACGCGCGGCCGTTCTGCTGCACCGCTGAAGCCAGCCCCGGCGACGGGGCGGCATCAGTTTCAGATCTTCTTGCCCGGCGGCAATTCGGCCGGCTTGGGTGTCGGTTTGCCTTCGGGCATGGCGCGCGGCATGCGGATGTGCGCGGCAAGGCCGCGCCCCGGGGTGCTGGTCAGCGCGAAGGTGCCGCCCATGCGTTCGATGTTCTTCGCCACGATCGACAGGCCCAGGCCGGCGCCAGCCGCCGAGGTTCGCGCCGCATCGCCGCGGAAGAAGGGCTTGGTCAGCTGCGAGAGCAGGGCGGGCTCGACGCCCGCGCCGTGGTCGCGCACCTTGATCAGCACCGCGTCGTTGTTGGCCTGCGCCTGGATCGTGACGTCGGCCACGCCCGTGGATGGCGTCTTGCCATAGCGCCGCGCGTTCTCGACCAGGTTGGAGATCACGCGCGTGAGCTCGACCTCGTCGCCCAGCACCCGCAGGTCGGCGGGCACATCGACGGTGATGTTCATCTCTTCGTAGTCCTGCACCGCGTAGGTACAGGCATCGACCACATCGCGCAGCAGCACAGGGCGCGGGTCGACATGGTCGGGGCGGGCGTAATCGAGGAACTTGTCGATGATCGCGTCGAGCTGCGCGATGTCGGCGGCCATGTGGTCGCGTGCGTCTTCGTCGGCCACGCTCATCTCGGTTTCGAGCCGCAGCCGTGCGAGCGGCGTGCGCAGGTCGTGCGAGATGCCGGCCAGCATGATGGCGCGGTCTTGTTCGATTTTTGCGAGCTGATCGGCCATGCGGTTGAAGCCGATGTTGACCGCGCGGATCTCGTTGGTGCGGGCGCGCTCGTCGAGCCGGTGCGCCTCGTACTCGCCTTCGCGCACTTGCATCGTCGCGCGCGAGAGCTGCTTGAGCGGCAGATTGATGAGCCGCGTGATCAGCGCCGCGCCGGCCAGCGACAGGGCCATGGCCGTGCTCAGCCACACCAGCCAGGTGCGTCCGCCCACGCGGCTGAAGCGCGTGGGGTCGAGCAGCAGCCAGTAGGTGTCGCTCTCGATGGTGAAGCCGATCCACAGGCCGGCTTCGTCGTTCACGCGGCTGGCCACTGTGGTGCCTTCGCCGAGCTGGTCGATCAGCTCCTCGGTCACACGCAGGTCGAGCGCGCCGCTGGTGTAGGGCTGGAAACGGTCGTTGGGCTCGCGCGGCAGGATGCGAACGCCTTCCTGGTCAGCCAGCGTCTTGATCAGCGACACCCGGGTGATGGCGTCCGAATACACCAGCGCCGCGCGCGTGAGGTTCACGAGCGATGCGATCTGGTGCGCGGTTTGAATGGCACGCGGCTCGTATTCGAGCGAGCGGAATGTCTGCAGCCAGGCGACCGTACAGCCGATCAGCAGCAGCGCGAGCAGGAAGAAAGTGCGCCAGAAAAGACTGAAGCCGACCTTCAGGCCGGGGCGACGGTCACGCGCGCCGCTGCCCTCCAGAGGGCTCGGCATCGTGACCTGTGCACCGTCGTCCTGTGCGTGGCCGGGTCTGGCGGATTGGCCGATGGCCACCTCTCAACAGCGCGTCAGGCCGTGCCGTCCGGCACGAACACGTAGCCCACGCCCCAGACGGTCTGGATGTAGCGCGGCGCGGCGGCGTCGGACTCGACCAGCTTGCGCAGGCGCGAGATCTGCACGTCCAGGCTGCGGTCGAAGGGCTCGAACTCGCGCCCGCGCGCCAGCTGGGCCAGCTTTTCGCGCGACAGCGGTTGACGCGGATGGCGCACCAGCGCCTTCAGCATCGCGAACTCGCCGGTGGTCAGCGAGAGTTCTTCGCCATCCTTCTTCAGGGTGCGCGAGCCGAGGTCGAAGGCGAACGGGCCGAAAGTGACGGTCTCGTTCTCCGTGGAGGGTGCGCCCGGCGCTTCGAGCGGCGGACGGCGGCGCAGCACGGCGTGCACACGGGCCAGCAGTTCGCGCGGGTTGAACGGTTTGCCAAGGTAGTCGTCGGCGCCGACTTCGAGACCGACGATGCGGTCCACGTCTTCGCCCTTGGCGGTGAGCATGATGATTGGCGTGCGGTCGTTGGCGGCGCGCAGGCGGCGGCAGACGGACAGGCCGTCTTCGCCGGGCATCATCAGATCGAGCACGATCAAATCGACCGTGTCGCGCAACAGGATGCGGTTGAGCGCCTTGCCGTCTTCGGCCACGATCACTTCAAAACCTTCCTGCGTCAGGTAGCGGCGCAGGAGGTCGCGGATGCGGGCGTCGTCGTCGACGATCACGATCTTGTCGGTGCGAGCGGGAACTTGAGTCATTTCTACAACGATGAATTTGTAACAGGGCCGATTCTGAAGGCGTTAAGGTCCCGTTGAGCCAGATTTACTTATGGTTTGACACTAAGTTACAAAACTTGCGGACGCTCGCGGTCTGGTCATCCGACGTTCGCCCAGAGGTGGCAAAGTCCTTGGTACCCAATGACTTTTGCTCAATGAGACTACCTTTTTCTGCCTTGCCGTTCATCCTTGCTTGCGCCTGCGGTTCGGCGTTGGCGGCTTCCGGTGATTTCTTGAGGGTCGGCGAGGTGCGCCGCAGCGAGGTCCGCGATGCGGTGGCTGCGCACCGGGCGGCGCAGCGAGAGGAGATCCGTCGCGAGGAGGCCGTTGCCGGGCGTCGGCTCACGGCGGCCGAACTCTTCGAGCTGCGGCAGCAGGTCCGGGGCCAGTGGACGCCGCCAGCCGTGGGGGTTTCACTGAATTCGGCAGAATCGCAGCCAGCCGAGCGGATCGCACCGGCACCGCCGACCGCGGCCCGTCCGCTGACCGCACCGCGCAGCCAACGCCCCTGAGGGCGTCGGCGCGGGGCTTGTCTTTCATTCCAAC
The DNA here is from genome assembly GCF_014302995.1 of Variovorax sp. PAMC26660. Lineage (NCBI taxonomy): Bacteria > Pseudomonadati > Pseudomonadota > Betaproteobacteria > Burkholderiales > Comamonadaceae > Variovorax > Variovorax sp. PAMC26660. The sequence continues at coordinate 6,984,268 of NZ_CP060295.1, read as the reverse complement.
CCAGGGAGTACTTCGTCTTGAAGAACACAATCAAATTGCTCGCGGCCTGCGCCGCTCTGGCCGTGGCCGGCACCGCGCTGGCCCAGAACGTCATCACGCCAGCGCCGCAGAACGTGCTTCAGCTCACCGCCTCCGGCACGGTCGAAGTCCAGCAGGACATGCTGAGCATGACGCTCGTGACCACGCGCGACGCGGCCGATGCGGCCACCGTGCAGACGCAGCTGAAGGCCGCGCTCGATGCCGCGCTCACCGAAGCCAAGAAGAATGCGCAGCCGGGCCAGCTCGATGTGCGCACCGGCAACTTCAGTCTGTCGCCGCGCTACTCGAAGGACGGCAAGATCAACGGCTGGCAGGGCTCGACCGAGCTGGTGCTGGAAGGGCGCGATTTCCCGCGCATCACCCAGGCCGCAGGCCGTATCACCACGCTCGGCGTCGGCAACGTGGGCTTCGGCCTGAGCCGCGAGCAGCGCACCAAGACCGAAACCGAAGCGCAGAACATCGCCATTGAGAACTTCAAGCAGAAGGCTGCAGAGCTGGCCAAGGGCTTCGGCTTCGGCGGCTACACGCTGCGCGAGGTGTCGGTGAATGCGAACGACAGCGGCCCGATCCATCCACGCATGATGGCAATGCAGGCCAAGTCGTTCTCGGCCGATTCGGCTGTGCCGGTCGAAGCCGGCAAGACCAGCGTGGTCGTGAGCGTGTCGGGCTCGGTCCAGCTCAAGTAAACAGGGCGTGCAGCGCTGGGCTACCCACTATTGGGCAGTCCAGCCGCCGTCCATGGCCCAGGCGACGCCTCGGACCTGGTCGGCCGCCGGCGAGCACAGGAAGACGGCAAGGCCGCCCAGTTGCTCGACGGTCGTGAACTGCAGCGAAGGCTGCTTTTCTCCCAGCAGTTCGTTCTGCGCCTGCGCGGCCGTGATGCCTTCGCGTGTCGCGCGGTCGTCGATCTGCTTTTGCACCAGTTGCGTCAGCACCCAGCCAGGGCAGATCGCGTTGACCGTGACGCCCGTCGTTGCGGTTTCGAGTGCCACCGACTTGGTGAAGCCGACGATGCCGTGCTTGGCCGCCACGTAGGCCGACTTCTGCGCCGAGGCCACGAGGCCGTGTGCCGATGCGATGTTGATGACGCGGCCCCAGTTGGCTTCGCGCATCGCGGGAATTGCCAGCCGCGTCGTATGAAATGCGCTCGTGAGGTTGATTGCGATGATTGCGTCCCAACGTTCGGCGGGAAAGTCCTCGACCTTGGCGACATGCTGGATGCCGGCGTTGTTCACGAGGACATCCACACGGCCGAACTTCGAAGCAGCGAACTTCATCATGTCTTCGATCTGCTCGGGCTTGCTCATGTCTGCGCCGTGGTATTCGACGCGAACGCCGAGCGCTTCGATCTGGGCCTTGGGTGCTTCGGCATCGCCGAAACCATTGAGCACGATGTTCGCGCCTTGCTGGGCGAGGGACTTTGCGATGGCCAGGCCAATGCCACTGGTGGACCCCGTGACAAGCGCGGTTTTGCCTTTGAGCATGAAGATCAATCTCCGGATGAATTAGGAGTGAGCCGACTGCATGGCCTTTCGCCATAGAGTTGCGAATTGCGGGCGTAGCTTCGCTTCCATCTCTGCGACGGTTTCCATGATGGGGAGGCCTGCGGTATCGGCCATGTAGGCGATCTCGCTTGCGTCCGGCTTCTCGGTGCCTTTCTTCCAGCGCGAGATCAGGCTTTGGTCTTTGCCTAGGTCTTGCGCCATCGCTCCGTAGCTTCCGCGCTTTTCTCTTGCTGTGTTGATGAGGTCGATCAGTTCCATATGACGCTCCTTCGTGTTTGGGGAATTCCCAAATAAGAACTCAGTATTTGGGGATTTCACAAATCCCGATAAAATTTGTGAAATCCACAAATTGGTGGATTTCACAAAAGTGATCCTACTTTAACTGGAGCCGGCATGCATCAGATTTCGTTCCCCGTCTTCGCGAAACAGCAAGCAGAGCGCGTCGCTGATTTCCTCGATTGCGCATCCCTGCCTGACTACGCCACGGCTGAAAGCTTGCCGGCTCCGGTCGTGGTGGGGCATGGGGTGCGCTCCCTGCGCGAGATTCGCCGTCAGCGTTGCTGCGCTGCGGTGACGGCTCGCATGCTCGACGGGCGGTTGTCGTCGTGGGGCCGATGGGTGTACGTCATTCACGGTTGTGACGGTCCGGTTGTTGGCCGCGTGATGTTGCGGCCCCAGCATGTGAATCGTTTTACGGATTATTTCGTCGAGTCGATTCATCGCGTGCAGGTGGCCGCATGACCATCGTCCGCGCCGCCGCTGGTCGGCCCCCTGTTCACACGGATATGCGCGGGTCTCCACCAGTGAGCAAGAAACACATCTGCAAATGGATGCGTTGCGCGTTGCTGGCGTCGAGCGGGTCTTTTCCGAAAAGGGAAGCTCGGTCGGCCCTCGGCCTGAGCTTCGGCGGGCTCTGTCCAGCTTGTCCCACGGTGACGTCCTGGTCGTTTGGAAGCTGGATCGGCTCTCTCGTGGACTGAAGGATCTTTTGGATCTGCTGGATCAGTTGAAGTTGAGCGGCTGCGGTTTCAAGTCATTGACCGAGCCTATCGACACGACAAACCCGTTGGGCGTCTTCATGCTTCAGATTCTTGGGGCCGTGGCGCAGTTGGAGCGGTCGCTCATACGTCAGCGCGTTCTCGCAGGGCAGGTGTCTGCATATCAGCGCGGGGTTCGGTGGGGTGGGAGTGCCCGTAAGTTGGACGACAGCCAGGTCGCGGAGTTGAGGAGGCTGCGGGCTGATGGTTTCACCATCATGGAGCTGGCGGAGCTATTTGGACTTGGGCGCTCTACCGTTTTTGACTATGTCAACGTCCGAAGGGTTAGCAAGCGTGAGCGGATGCCGGTGCTTGGCCCGCTGGTCGATTGTGGAGCTGGGGTTTCTGGGCGGTCGCTGTGAGGACGAAAGTCCGGTTGAAGTAGGATGCGACGAACCCATTATCCGCACCAGGACCCCACTGTTTTCATGACTGAACCGACGCTTCATTACGTGGCGTGCGACGACGCCCAGGGCGGCCATCGCATGGCCTATTGGCAATGGGGCGACGCACGCAGTGCGCGTGTCGTGATCTGCGTGCACGGGTTGACGCGCCAGGGGCGCGATTTCGACGCGCTGGCCCAGGCCATCGTGGCGCGCGCCGGTGGCAATGTGCGCGTGGTCTGCCCCGACGTGGTGGGGCGCGGCCGCAGCGACTGGCTGCGCGATCCGGCCTTCTATCAAGTGCCGGTGTATGCCGCCGACATGGTCGCGCTGATTGCGCAACTGCAGCGTGAACAGGCGATCGACACGCTCGACTACCTCGGCACCAGCATGGGCGGACTGATCGGCTTCGTGCTTGCGGGCCACAAAGAGCTGCCGTTGGCGCGGCCGATCCGGCGCTTCATCGCGAACGATGTCGGCCCGACGATCGAGCCCGCTGCGGTGCAGCGCATCGGTGCCTATGTGGGGCAGAGCGGCAGCTTCGCCAGCGTGCAGGCGGCTGCGGATGCGATGTGGGCGCTGTCGACCACGTTCGGCCCGCACACGCCTGCCCAATGGTTGTCGCTGTCGCAGCACATGGTGGTGCCCGCCTCGCAACGCACGGCGGATGGCGCGGCCAAGGTCGATGCGGGCGCCGACGATGCTGCGGACTCATGGGTGCTTCACTACGACCCGGCCATTGGGATTGCACTGCGTGCCATCACCCCCGAAGCCGCAGTACAGGGCGGCGCGATCATGTGGGGCCTGTACGACGCCATCGATGCGCGCACGCTGCTGTTGCGTGGCGCCGTCTCGGATCTGCTGTCGCGTGAAACGGCTTTGGCCATGACGCAGCGCGGCCCGCATGCAAAGCTGGTCGAGTTCGATGGTGTTGGCCATGCGCCGACCCTGGTCGATCCTGCACAGATCGCTGTCGTCACCGATTTCCTGTTCGATTGAGTGAAGCGTGAAGCGCGAGTCTTCGAGCCTCCAGACGGCACCCATGTCCGACACGGCCATGGTCGACTATCCGTTGTCCGCCGCAACGGCCGACCGCACGCCCGTGATCGAGAACATGCTCGCCCGCGCTCGTGCATTTGCCGAGCCGCTGATCGCAGATGAGAAGCTGGACACCGGTGAGAACACGCTCGCGCATGCGGATGCAGTAGCCACCATCGTCGCGAAGATGGGCGGCTCCGAAGCCATGCAGGCGGCGAGCTACCTGGTCTATTCCTGCCAGCACCTGAATCGCCCGCAGGAGGTGATCGCCAAGGTGTTCGGCGACAACTTCGCGGCGCTCGCGGTCGAGACCACCAAGCTGGTTCGCGTGCAGGAGCAGGCGCGTTCGGCCTCGCAGGGCAATCACCTTGAAGGCGCCGGCGCGCAGACAGAGAACGTGCGCAAGATGTTGCTCGCGTTCTCGCGCGATCTGCGCGTGGTGATGCTGCGGCTGGCTTCACGCCTGCAGACCTTGCGCCATGCGGCGGCCAGCAAGCAGCCGGCGCCCGAGAGCGTGGCGCGCGAGTCGCTGCAGGTGTTTGCGCCGCTCGCCAATCGGCTGGGCATCTGGCAGGTGAAGTGGGAGGTCGAGGATCTTTCCTTCCGCTTTCTCGAACCCGAAACCTACAAGCTGATTGCGCGGCTGCTCGACGAGAAGCGGATCGAGCGCGAGGGCCATATCGAGCAACTGCGCTCCCAACTCGAGGAAGAACTGCAGGCCGAGGGTGTGCATGCCGCGGTGCAGGGGCGCCCGAAGAACATCTACAGCATCGTCAAGAAAATGCGCGGCAAGTCGCTCGACTTCGCGCAGGTGTTCGACATCCTCGCGCTGCGCGTGGTGGTGTCCGACGTCAAGGATTGCTATGCGGCGCTGGCCTGGGTGCATTCGCATTTCGAGCCCATCGACGAAGAGTTCGACGACTACATCGCCCGGCCCAAGCCGAACGGCTATCAGTCGCTGCACACGGTGGTGCGGGAACTGGTCGACGGCAAGCCGGGCAAGCCCATCGAGATCCAGATCCGCACGGAGGAAATGCACGACCACGCCGAGCATGGCGTGGCCGCGCACTGGGCCTACAAGGAAGCAGGGCACAAAGGCTATGCGGGCGTCTGGGCGAGCGGCGAGTACGACGCCAAGATCGCGGTGCTGCGCCAACTGCTGGCATGGGAGCGCGATCTGTCGGGTGGCCTGCAGGGGCAGGGGTTGTTCGACGACCGCATCTATGTGCTGACGCCCGATGCGGCGATCGTCGAGTTGCCGCAGGGCGCGACGCCGGTCGACTTTGCCTACACCGTGCACACCACGCTGGGCCATCGCTGCCGTGGTGCGCGCGTTGACGGCGCGATGGTGCCGCTCAATACGCCGCTGTCGAATGGGCAGACGGTCGAGATCATCGCTGCCAAGGAGGGCGGACCGTCGCGCGACTGGCTCAATGCGGAGCTGGGCTATCTGGCCAGCCATCGTGCACGCGCCAAGGTGCGTGCATGGTTCAACGCGCAGATCACGCATGAGACCGTGGCGCGTGGACGCGAGGCGGTCGAGAAGTTGCTGCAGCGCGAAGGCAAGACGGCCATGCGGCTCGAAGACCTGGCCTCGCAGCTTGGCTTCAAGTCTGCGGATCATCTGTTCGAGGTCGTCGGCAAGGACGAGTTTTCGCTGCGCAACATCGAGACGCTGTTGCGTCCGCCGGAACCCGCGCCAGGGCCCGACGATGGTGTGCTGATCAAGAAGGCGCGCGGCAGCGAGAAGTCTGGCAAGGGCGGCGTGCTGGTGGTGGGCGTGTCTTCATTGATGACGCAACTCGCCAAGTGCTGCAAGCCCGCGCCGCCCGATGCCATTCGCGGCTTCGTCACCAGAGGCCACGGCGTCAGCGTTCACCGCGCCGATTGCAGCAACTTCCGCACGATGGCCACGCGAGATGGCGAGCGTGTGATCGATGTTGAATGGGGCGCCGCAAAGAAGGGCGCTGAAGTGCCGGTCTATGCGGTGGATGTGTCTGTGGAAGCTGCAGACCGCCAGGGCCTGCTGCGAGATATCTCCGACGTGTTCGCACGAGAAAAGATGAATGTGATCGGTGTGCAGACGCAATCGATCAAGGGCACGGCATGGATGACGTTCACCGTGGAAATCGCCGATGCAGCACGGCTCACACAGGTGCTTGGCGTGGTCACAGCAGTGATTGGTGTGCGATCTGCACGCCGCCGCTAAAAAGCGCGTTTTCTCCTGCTACAATAACTGCTTCTCGGACACATCCTTAGGCGCGTAGCTCAGCTGGTTAGAGCACCACCTTGACATGGTGGGGGTCGTTGGTTCGAGTCCAATCGCGCCTACCAATTTCTGTTCAACCCCGGCCAACCACCGGACCAGTTGAACAGAGCTTTCACCGGGTTCCCCGGTGTTCAAATCGTCCCTTGTGATGACGCAGCAAAAGACCTTAGCCATGTTGTTGTGCTACCTTGGTCGTTCTGCAAATCCTCTCCAATTTTCTTGATAAGCGATTCGATGAATACGCGATCGACGCTGGTTGATCGAGCGCATGCCGACAAGCGCGTGGCGGCACTGCTCAGGCAGGCTCCCATCGAGTTCGCGCGCGCCGTTTATGGCATCAACGACCATGCAAGTGGCCGAACTGACACCATGGCTGCGCGCGAGGTGGCGCGCGCCGAACGACAAGGCATGCCGCTGACCGAGGAGCGCGCCGAGCAGCGTGCCCGCGCCTACCTTCCGACCTTGGGTCAGGAGCACTGCCCGCGCTGCTGGGTGGTCTATGGACAGAAAAGTCCCTTGCGTTTTCGCGATGCAGTTGAAGAGCGCCCCGAGTCGGCGGTTTGCCACGCATGCGGTGCCGAGTACGCAACATCGCCGGACTGAGCAAAAGTGCGGGGCGCGGTCAGGGTAAACCTTGTCGCGGTGCAGCAAAACCGCTCCCTAGAATCATCCGATGACATGGGCGTCCATGTGAAGGAGTCCGCAGTGCAGAGCAAGAAGTCCGGGGTCAAGCCCGTACAACGTGTGATCAAGAAGTACCCCAACCGAAGGCTCTACGACACCGAGACATCCACGTACATCACGTTGACCGAGGTCAAGCAGTTGGTGATCCAGAACGCGCAATTCGTGGTGCGTGATGCCAAGACCGGCGACGACCTTACGCGCACCATCCTGCTGCAGATCATTCTCGAAGAAGAGGCGGGTGGCGCGCCGATGTTTACCGAGCCGGTGCTGGCCCACATCATCCGTTTCTATGGGCAGGCGATGCAGGGCTACATGGGGCCCTACCTTGAGAAAAACATCCAGGCGATGACCGAGGTGCAGGCCCAGCTTGCCGACAAGGCCGAGGGCCTGACGCCGGAGATGTGGTCGAAATTCATGACCATGCAGTCGCCAATGCTGCAGGGGCTGATGGGCAACTACGTCGAGCAATCGAAGAATGTCTTCCTGCAGATGCAGGAGCAGATGCAGAAAAACACCGAGCAGGTATTGGGGGCCTTTGGCATCAAGCGTCCCTGAATGCCCCGCCGTCACCGATAGCTGGGACAATAGAGGCATATGAGCGAAGTTGCCTCCCCCGAACGTACGATCAAGTCGACCGCCCCCAAGGTCGGCTTTGTGAGCCTGGGCTGCGCGAACGATACTTGAAATATACCCATGGCGACGCTGCCTCTATCGCACCCAATAGTGGACCAAGACGCTCCGGCATCGCCGCCTGAGGCTACTGCTGGAACGCAACGAGCGGCCCGAGGTGATGAGGTCGTCTCTGCGGTAGTTCCCCTGGCGATGGCGCATGTCACGAGGCTTGTGACTGGCGTGGCTGCGGCAAACCCGCGATCTCTTGGCCATGATCTTGCAGCTCAAATCGTCGCGGCGAGCATGCAGCAAATGGAAGATACGATCGCCCAGCAAAAAGCAGATTTGCGCTCGCTGTCGAAAGCGAATGACAGCCTGAAAGACGAAGTGGGGGAGCTGAAAACCGCGAACGAGGTTCTGCGTGAGCGCCTTGGCACCAAATCGAAGATCGAATCTCTCCGTGGTCTTTTTGGCGTTGGCGGTGCGGCGCTCCTAGGTGTCGCGATAGATCTCTATAAGGCGCAGTTTCCGATTGCCGTGGTTGTCGCAGCCGTGGGAGCCGTCCTGGTGGTATTCAGTGTTTTCGGCGTACCTGAGAGAAAAGCAAAATGATGCAAGGAACGTTAGGCGAACTGAGCCTGACAGGCGTGTTTGACCGTGGCATACCAAATGCTGAACGGATCGTGATCCGCGTGAATGAACACGTCGACATGGCCAGCTATGTTTTGATGCAAGGGTTGGCGAATGGTGGAGGTGGTGCAGTCCCGATCCGCGACGCAATGTTCTGGTTCGGCAACGGGTTGCTCGAACCGAACGACTGGATCTTCGTTTACACGGCCGCGGGCGAGCCAAGGTCGTTGGATCTTCCGCTGAACGATGGCAGCAATGGGACTCACAAACTTGTGATGCTGCATTGGTCGCGCACTCAAACCATGTTTCATGCCCCTAACATGGTGCCGATCTTGGCCCGGATTGACGCCCTCTTAACTAACCTTCCGGCACTGCCGCCTGTACCCGGTCTGGGCGTGCTCAGCGGTGTGTTCAATCGGAACACTCCAGATTCGGGCTGAGGGAGCCCGCTCGCTGCGGTATCCCTCAGCGCACCTCGTTCTTCGCGATGGGCTTGCTTAGCACGCGCAGAAATCCCTTTCCCTTGAGAAAGCCTCGGTAGCTGTTGACGGCCACGGCACGCGCCTCGCGGGCGACATCGACGCCGGCGGCGATGACCTCGCCATCCTCAGTTACGACTGCAAGGCGGGCAGGGCGACCGTCGACCGTGACCGTCAGTCCTTCGTGCGAAACCGCGCTGATTACGACGCCTTGGATGGCGCCAGTAGCTTGCGTTCCGATCATGTGGACGCTCCAAAGAGTGAAGGGAGAACACGGGAGCGGTCCTGACTGAGGCCGTTCGGTTTATCGAGTCGCCTCGGGTCGAGGTGCTCGCGGTAGCAGGCCTTGCAGCAGTAGAAAAGCTTGTGTACGCCTTCCGGTTCGCTGAAGAAGAACTCGCGGTCGGCCGGCCACCATTCGTCGCATTTGGCACAGAGCTTTTCAAGGCCCTCCGCAGTCTCGCGTAGCTCAACCGCGGCGAGCCCTGGTGGTCCTTCTCGGTCGCGGCCTCTAGCGCCTTGATTTGCAGCTTCTCGTCGGGGATGCGAGCGATGAGTAGGGCCTTGCTGCCGTCGATGTCGCCGGTCCGCAGCGCCTCACGCGGAGCACTTGTGAGCTCGAGCAGCTTCATGCGGCCATAGACGTAGCTGCGGCTCTTGCCAATGCGCTCGCCAACCTTGTCCTTGGCGATGCCGGTCTCGTCGCACAGCAGCTGGTAGCCCTCGGCCTCCTCGAGCTCGGACAAGTCGTCACGCTGCAGGTTTTCGACGATCTGGATCTCCAACACGGCCGCATCGCTGAGCTGGCGGATCATCGCGGGGATGGTGGGCTGTCCCGCGATCTTGCTGGCCCGGTACCGACGTTCGCCGGACACGAGTTCATAGGTGGGCAGCGGGTTGCCATCGCCGCGGTTGCGGAACGTGTCCTCGAGGCGATTGCTTGGCAGCGGACGCAGCAGGATGGGCTGGTGCACGCCGCTGGCGCGGATGCTCTCGGCCAAGTCCTGCATCTTGGCCTCGTTGAAGGTCTTGCGCGGGTTGGTGCGGCTCGTCGCAATCAGGTTGAGGTCAACGACTGCGAACTGGTCGACTGCGGCTGTGGTCTCTGTTTGCGCGTGGCCATCGGCCGCATCGAATTCTTTAAGGGACATGAGATCTCCAGCGGCTCAGGCCGCATCGGTGAGCCGAGGCGGCTCGGTGAGTGGGGGGAACGGGTAGATGCGATCGCCATCCGCGAAATGCTGGCGCAGCTGCAGGACGGCGAGATAGCCGAGCAGCAAACCGAGCTCGGCCTCGCGCAGGCTGAGTGCGTAGAGCGCGCTCAGTTGGTCGGGGGTGAACTTACTGGCGTCGCCCTGCTGCCCTTGACCAACTGGGCGGTAGTGCAGCTCTTCCGGAAGCGCGCGAAGGAACGCTGAGACTTCCGAGGACTCGTCTTTGGTCAGCGCGGTGACCGTGGCTGGTTGGATGGGCCAGAAGCGGCGGTTTTCATTGCCCGGAGACAGAAAGTCGCGGGCGCCGGTCGCAAAGACGATGTTCAGTTTCTCGCCCGTCGTTGGCATTTCTTTTCCAGCAGCTTGAACGGCGTGGAGCTCGTCGACCTCTGCACGCCATGCGGTTTGAAATGGTTCTGACGGAACGCGCGGAAGCGGAGCGGACCAGCCGGGAAGTGAAAAGCCCGTGTAGCCGTCAACGACCTGGCGCACCAGCACGCCATGCTTCAGGATTGGCTTGAAGGCGGCGGTGATCGCGCTGCGCTTGATGTCGAAGCGCTCGCAGATCTCGGCATGGGAGATGAACCCGCCCAAGGCTCGCAGATGAGCCAGCACCTTCGCCGGCGTGCTGCCTGCATGCGGTCGGTACTCGCCGCGCGGTTGGTAGACCGTTGGGAACTCGCGCGTCAGCGTGCGCGGCTCATCGATGCTGTTGCGTGGGCTGACCTTGAGCGGCTGCGGGGCGATCTCGCGTGGCACGTATACCGTTGCCGCCTCGTGATCGCCCGGCAGTCGCTTGCGCCCATTGAACAGGCTGGGAATAGCCATGGCGTCATAAGCACCAGGTCGGCTCGAACGCGTGAGCAACTCGGCGCCGGTGTATACGCCGGCCATCGCCATCTGGCGTGGTGCTGCGACGGTGCACACAATGAGTTCATCTGCCGGTTCGGCGCCCACGGCGTGGTCGTGCGCTGTTTGAAGTGGCGACGTCACAGGCACCCCGCCTTCTCGTATGCAAGGTGTACGGCACGCATCGCGCGCGCGTCCTCCAGCGCGTTGTGTGGCACCAGTGATTCAGCATCGAGATCGCGACGGATCTCCATGGTCAGCGGAGGGGTGTCGAGGCGTGTGCCGGGCCCGGTAATCAGCAGTCGACAGAAGTGGGCGATGTCTTCAGGCCAGTCCGCGACGAGGTGGATGCTCTCGTAGACCTCAAGCCACTGGGCAAGCGCACGCTGAAGGTACGCAAGCGTCCAGACATTGCTGGGCTGGCGTGAAGCGGGCGCTTTGCGCTCGGGGGCGAGACTGTAGAGGCCCAGAACAGGCAACACATTTGCGGCAACCCAAGGCTCGGGCTCTGCACAGTGCACGTAGCGATAGAAACTGGCCCCATCCTCGTCGACGAGAGCCAGCGAGATCAGTTCTCCCTCATGCCCGTTGAACTCGGTGTCGATCCAGATCCTCATGCTGGCACCGTCACGGTTGTGCCAACGATGCCGCTCTCGAGCGAGAGAAACTCGCCCAGCACCAGCTGCTGCAGGTGTCTGATGTCGTGGCTGTTGGTGAGGATGAGGTCCGGCGAAAACTCGCTGCCATCGGTCGCGCTGACGTGAGACCCTTCGGAGGTCGTTGCGTCGTTGATCCCCGGGCGCTTGATCTGCCAGATCTTCCCGTCCAGGCGGCGTACCGTGTCGGCTTCATTTTGGAAGCGGCAGTCCGTAATGACGATACGGCTCACTCCATCGCGCATGAGGTCAGTCGCGCGTTGCAAGAGTTGGCGCGACCAGTAATGCTCATGTTCCCGGCGGCGGTATTCGGTGCCCCACCACTGCAGGATCTGGCGTGGCGAACGCGGCTGGTCCAGCCACTCCGCAGAGATACGGCCCTCACTGTCGCGCGGTGCCGTACCTGGGGCCATGGCGACTGCAGCCAGGAACCCGATCGGTGCCTTGCGCATGGCCAATGCGCTCATTGGGTGGCAGCCAAGCGGCCGAACGGCTTCAAAGCACAAAGGCGATACGCAAGGAATTCCAGAACCTGCAGGCCGGACTGGCCGTCAGCGCGGCAAAGAACAACACACTGGAATCAGACAAGTACCAGGGCGAAGTCGCGAGGATTCAGCAGTCGTTGAGTGAGGCGCTCAAGCTCAACGACGACTACTACAACCAGCTCGATGCGAAGCGCACCGACTGGACAAACGGCGCAAGTACCGCGCTGCAGAACTACCTCGATGACGTCAAGAACGTGGCAAAGGGCACCGAGGAAGCGTTCACCAATGCGTTCAAGAGCGCAGAGGACTCCCTGACCTCGTTCATCATGACGGGCAACTGGCGACCTCTTTGCTGGGTGAGCCTGTCTCGCCACGTATGGCCGCAGTCGGCGACGTGGTGTTGTTGCTCAACGAAGGTCGTGAGCTGCTGGGTGTCTGCAACGGGGCGATCGCCATTGGCCCGGGGGAGAACGGCAGGCTTGCGCTCCAAATGTCGGCGGCCATCGTCGCCTGGAAAATCTGATGCCCACGCTCATTGCTCCAGTTGTTGCGTGGGCCACAGGACTCGGCGCCACCACCATGGCCGTGACGGCCATCTCGTGGGCCATCACGCTGGTTGGTGGCCTTGGGTTTTCCAGTATGCAAAAGCGCAAGGCTGAGCGTTCGCAGCGGGCGGCCTACGATGCTTCGGTGGTCGACCGCCTGGTCAACACGCAGACCACGGTCGGGCCGCGCGAGCTGGTGATGGGCCGCACGCGCAAGGGCGGCAACGTCTTCTTCCAGTCGGCAGTTGCCCCTTACAACTCCACGTTCGTGACCACCATCGCGCTCGCCGCGCATGAGATCGATGGTGTGGAGCGGATCTTCTTCAACGACACGCCGATCGACCTGGACGGCGCCGGCAATGTGACGACGGCGCCGTGGGGGAAGACAACTATCGAGAGCGTGATGCAGACCTCGATCTCGGCGGTCACGCTTCTGGATCGCACGCCGATTGCCGCATCTGTTCAGGTCGTCGAGTGGATCTCCCAAGGTAATGGCGAGGACGCTCAACACCAGCGAAGCCCGGTCCCGTTTTCGCTGAACGGCAATGTTGTGACCTTGACGAACCCCCCCGTTCAGGGGGCGACCTACTACATCAGTTATCAGTGGTCGAATTTCCTGTCAGTCGCGCGTGTCTACGTACACCTGGGCTCACCTGGCCAACCCGCTGACGCTCGGCTGCAGGCCTTCCTGCCAGGGACCTGGACCGCCGCGCACCGCGCCGCCGGCGTGGCCTATCTGCAGTGCGAGTTCGTCTACGAAGAGTCCGCCTTCCCGAACGGCCTGCCGAACGTGACTGCGCTGATTCGCGGCGCGCGCATGTACGACCCGCGAACCAACACTTTCGGCTGGTCCGAAAACCCCGCGCTGATGATGCGCAATGTGCTGACGCATCCCCAGTTCGGCAAGCGCACCAGCTTGACGGATGCGGAAGAGGCCCGGATCAGCGCCGCGGCCAATGCTTGTGACCTGCTGTGGAACTACACGGGCGCGGAATACGTTCCGATGTTCCGCGCCGCGCTGGTGGCCCAGTTCGGAGCTCCGGCGCGTGATGTGCTGGACGACTTGGCGCAGGCGATGGGCGGAGAGTGGGCCTTTGCGGCCGGCGAGTTCTTTGTACGTGCAGGCGTCTACCAGGCGCCGGTCATGAACCTGACCGATGCAGACCTGGCAGTCGTGCAGCGCAACAATGAGTCGGTCTCGCAGAGCTCGATCACGCTCAGCCCCCACAAGCCACGCAACGAGAAGATCAACATCGTTTCGGCGCGGATCTGGGACCAGGCCGCGAACTACGTCGAAACCCCGATCACGCCCTATCGGGCCGATGCGCTGGTGGCCGCCGACGGTGCTGAGCTGGCGCAGGAAGTGACGATGCCGGCCGTCTTCTATGCAGGGCAGGCGTTCCACATCGCCGGGATCATGTTGCGGGATGGGCGAGATCCGCTGACGGTCACGCTGCCGTTCAAGCTGCGGGCCTATCCCCTCGAGCTGTTTGACGGCATCACCCTCACTGTCCCTCGCTACGGTTGGACGGACAAGGAATTCCGGATCCTGTCTCGCACGTTCTCACCCGAGGGCCTGATGCTGACGCTCAAGGAGACGACTGCGCACATCTTTGTGCCTGGGCTGGCGTTCCTGCCGCAAGGCTATGCGCCGAACAGCGGGCTGCCGCGCCCGTGGGACATCCATCCGCCATCGATCGTTTCGGTCTTCAGCGGGGAGGACGAACTGATCGTTCAGAACGACGGGACCATCGTCAACGGTGTGCGCGTGACCTGGTTGCCGATTCAGGACGCCTCGATTGTCTCGAATGGCAACGTTGAGGTGCAGTACTTCGTGCTGCCGGATGGACCGTGGCGCAGCGTCGTCGTGCCGGGCAATGCGACCGAAGCGAAGTTCACAGGCGTTGAAGACTTGGCGATGGTGCTCATCCTCGCACGGACGCGGAATTCTCTTGCGGTCAGCGTCTGGAGCGCGCAAGTGCTTCACCAGGTCATCGGCAAGACCGAGCCGCCGCCCAACATGGAGAACCTGAACATCTCCGGGAGCGTGCTCACCTGGACGATGCCGCGACGTCCGCCTGACCTGGCCGGCTTTGTTTTCCGCTTCCACTATGGCAGCAATCTCGATTGGGGCAGCGCCACACGTCTGCACGACGAGGGCGTGGTCACCACTTCCCCCTACGACCTCGTGAGGCGCCCTGGTGGCGTTGTCACGATCATGGGCAAGGCTCGGGACACGAGTGGCAACGAGTCGCTGGCCACCGCCAACATCGTGATGAATCTGGGCGACCCTCCCATTGCGAACATCGTTGAGCAATGGGACTTCGCCGCCCTGGGCTGGCCGTTCGCGCCAGGCGAGCAATCGGGCTGGACGCTTGTCGGAGAGAAGCCCACAGCGGATGACCTCGATTCGTTCTACGGGACCGATGACCAGAGCTTCTACGGCCAGGACAACGACCCGTTCTACAAGGCCAGTTCCTATGCCCAGCTCATCTATGTAAGCCCGGAGGTCTCGCTGAACGCAGCGCTTGCGGGTTCGGTGATGACGGTCGTTGTCGAGACGCAGGGCATCGATCTGAAGATCGACTATCGGCTTTCGGGGCAGGGTTCGTTCTATGGGCCTGACGCCTCGTCGTTCTACGGTGATGACGACGAAGCACCGTTCTATCTGCCGCCCGGCGAATGGCAGCCTTGGCCCGGCCAGTTGGTGGTGTCAAACGACGTCTACCAGTTTCGCATCCGCCTTGGTGCAGGTGCCGTGCAGGGGGTGCTTGAGCAGCTGACCGTGATCGTCGACGCGCCCGACATCGAGGAAGAGATCGCAGATCTCCCGATCGCTGCAGCAGGGACTATTCCTCCCTTCACCAAGCCGTTCACTTCCATCAAGACCGTGCAGGTCACGTTGCAGGCCAACGGCAGCGGCGCGACGACCGCCGAAGTCAACAAGTCCGTGCCGCTGGCCCCTGTCGTCAGGTTGTTCAACGCGGCGCACGTCGCAGTTTCCGGCGCCACCGCCGACATCACTTTGAAAGGATATTGATATGCCCGCACCACCCGCAAGAGCCGAGCTCTCTGCCCCTTACCCCGCCCCATCCAGCGGCCAGGCCCGTGCAGGCATGGGCAAGTTGTGGGACTGGCTGACTGGGCTGCTCGGCGTCAACGGCGGAACTCCCGCCGAAGCCCGTGCGGCACTGGGCGCGCAGCTGGAGCCCGGCATCGTTTCCTATACCGCCGCGTCGACGCCGCCCGCTGGATGGCTGAAGCGAAACGGCGCGGCAGTTTCAGTCGCTGCCTATCCCGGGCTGGCGGCCGCCATCTACTGCGGTGACACCAACAACCCGACGGCGCTGTTTGGCTACCGCACCACCAGCACGTCGGCGCCATCGACGAACCGCAGCATTGCGGGTCAGTACATCGTTCTGCCTGACGGTCGCGGCGAGTTCGATCGCGGCTGGGACGATGCGCGTGGCGTGGATGTGGGGCGGGTTTTTGGCTCGGCTCAAGGCGATGCCTTCCGGGCTCACAACCACGGCATTAGCGGCGACAACGTGTTCGGCACAGCCGGCACTTTCTCGTACTACCCCGGCCCGGGGCGCACGCCCCACACCTCGGAGGTCGTTGGCGGCGCTGAAACCCGACCGCGCAACGTCGCCTACCTGCCGATCATCAAGTACTGAGGAACACCATGGACCAGAAAACCAAAACCGTCTTCGCGTTCGACCCTGCGACGCGCATCTATGTGGGGCCGGTGATCCTCGACGCCTCGGACCTGTCGCCAGTGGAAGAGGGCGTGTTTCTCATTCCCGGCAACTGTCTGGAGAGCGAGCCGCCGGCCGTGCCCGAAGGCATGCGCGCGATCGAGGCAGCCGGCGCATGGCTGCTCGAGCAGATCCCGGTCGTTCCGGTCGATCCGCCTGTCCCGCCGCTCACCGAAGCCCAGCGGATCGCGAACTTGCGCATCGACGTGCAACGCCACCTCGACGCCGCCGCCGTAGCGATGGGCTACGACGACATGCGCAACGCCGTGACCTATGCCGAAGAGCCGGCAGTGCCCAGGTTCCAGAACGAAGGGCGTGCACTGCGCGCGTGGCGCTCGCTGGTGTGGGCCAAGTGCTACGACGTGCTGGACGAGTGGAATGCGGGAGCCATCCAGGAGCCCACAAGCGCAGAGCTGATCGCAATGCTGCCCGAGCTGGTGATGCCGGCGTGAGCGGATGACGATTTTCATTGCCTGAAAGGACTTCATGCCTGAGCCCACCACCACCGCTGGCGTGATCGTTGGCGCCATCTCCATGGCCACGCTTGCATTGCTCGGCGTCGACTATTACTCGCTGCTCTGGGCGCTTGTGGGGGCGCTGCTCGCGCTCTACCAGGCCAATCCCATGGGCAAGGTTCGAACAGTGATCTTCATCCTGCTGTCGACGCTGATCGGTGCCGCGTGCGGTACGGGCGCGCTGGCTGCGATCAGCAGCGAATCGCGCCCTTTGCTGATCCTGGCCAGCCTCGTCGCAGGCTATGGCGCTCAGATCGTCGTGACAGCGCTTCTGAACGCGGGCATCAAGCGCATTGAAAAGCTGGGAGGCCAGTGATGGAGTCGATCCTTCGATATGCCGGCATCCTTGCCTGCGCACTCGTTCTCGCCGGCTGCATTTGCCGGATCGGGCTCATGCAGCGCAAGCGCAACCGGTTCGTCTGGTGGTTGATCTACGCGCTCCATGCCACGTACTCCGCTGGCGTGTTGCTCGATCTGCTCATGGCTCGGCGGGTCGATTGGTACGAGTTCGCCGGCGTTGGCGGTGTGCTGCTCTACCTCGAGGTGACGCGGCGCCAATGGCGCCACGGGCCGCCCCCTGAGACTCGATCCGATCGCGCGCCGCTAGGGCCATTATGACCAGGCGCACCGCATCCGAATGGGCTCGCATCCTCACCTCGTGCGGCGTGGCGGCCGCGACGGCCAGCCTGTGGGGGCAGGTCTTCAGCGAAGAAGTCAACGAGAGCACCTTCAGCCAGGGCGACGCTGACCTGGCCGACTTCCTGCCGAACATCCTGCACGAGTCGACGCTGTTGCAGCAGCTCGAGGAGAACCTGAACTACAGCGCGGCCGCGCTTGTGCCCACGTTCGGCGCGCACCGCATCACGCCGGCGCAGGCGCAGCGAGTTGGGCGCATCCCAGGCAAGCAGGCGGCCGACCAGCGCGCGATCGCGAACATCGTCTACGGCGGTGACTGGGGCCGAAAGAATCTCGGCAATGTCTTGCCGGATGACGGTTGGACCTTTCGGGGGCGTACGCCGATCGGCCTGACTGGGCGTGGCAACTACGAAAGGGTCGGTGACCTCGTGGGCCAGAACCTGGTGGGGATTCCGGATCTGGCGGCCCAACCGCGGTACTCGCTGGAGATCTGCATCGCCTGGTGGGAGGACAAGATCCCCGACAGCATGCTGGGCGAGACGACCGCCATTCGAAAGCGGGTGAACGGTGGCGACCTCGGCCTGGCCGAAGTCAAGGCGCTGACCTCTACGGTTCGCCGTGCACTGGGAGGACGTTGATGTACGCGTATGTCGCAACAGCCATTGCCGCGCTGCTCATCGGTTTCGCGGGCGGATGGAAGACGCAAGCCTGGCGCTTCGACGCCGCCGAGCTCGAGCGCGCGCGCGTCGAAGCCCGGGACCAGTTCAAGAAGATCGAGCGCGGCGATGTTGCCGCCGCAAACCATGAGGCTTTCAAGGCCGAGGAGCAAGTTCGCTATGTCTACCGCACGCAGCAAGTCGATCGGATCGTGGAACGTCCTGTGTATCGCGATGCTTGCTTTGATGATGACGGCCTGCGCGTCCTCAACGACGCGATCGCAGGACGTGCCCCTGCAGGCGAGCCTGCGACAACCCTGCCCGGACCTGGAGCCGGTGCCCGATAGCACGGGGAAGACGCTGCTTCGGTGGGCGTTGGCGACAGTGAAGGAATACCGGATCTGCCAGAACCGACAGATCAGAGCCACCGAGGCTGTGCAGACGCCTGCACCGATGGCTCAGTAAGACGTGGGGCCCTGACGTTGAGTCTTGCGCCAGTCCCAGGGCGCTACTGGATCGGCGTCGTGCCACAGGCCCACGCGCTTGGCCTTCGCCTCGGTCTCCGCGAACTCGTACTGCCCGCGCTCCTGCCGCGTCTGTTCGCGCGAGTAGGCGCGGTACCACCACGCCATGCCAACGGTGATCATCGCGAGGCCGGCGTCCAGAGTCTGCGGTCCATCTGGATTTGAAGCTGGGGCCACCATCACCTTGCACACGCTGCGCCGGTAGCGGTCGGTCTTAAAGCAGTCGAGTTCGATGTCCTTCATGTAGACCAGATCGGACATAGCCTGCTTGGCACGTTCGCCGAACGGCTGCTTTTTCTCGGGCGCGTCGATGCCGTTGATGCGTACCTTGACTTGCTCATACGCACCAGGCTCGCCACAGCGCGCGGTAATGGTGTCGCCGTCGCTGACGCCGACCACCAGGCAGTCGCGCGGCTCGGCCGCGGCGAGCAGGGGCAGGGCGAGCAGGCCGGCCAGCAGGAGCGAGCGGAACCCGTTCACTGCGGCGTGACCTCGGTGCCGTCGGCGGCCACCATCACGCCCGGGGTGTTCTCGGCGATCTCGATCAGCACGCCCATGTGCTGGGGATCGCCAATGGTCTTCGGGTCTGCCCCACACATCCGGCAGGACTCGTCGTACTCGTGCCGCTGCGCTGGCGTCAGCACGAACTTCTGTGGGTATGCGTTGTTGTTGGCTTTCCAGTGCGCAGAAAGCTTTTCGGTCATCGAGAGGTACAGGGTTGCCATGCTTGGATCGTAGCGGCCCGCGTGGGCTTAAAAGAGGTCGAGCTGGGGTGGCGGTGGCTTCGGCGTGCCTTTGGCTGCGCGCTTGGGCTCCCGCTCGCCGACGGGCCTCTCCTTTTTCGCCCGTGGAGCCAGCGGAGCTGGGTAGGTGTCGAGCTGGCCCATCCACTGCTGAAGGAACTTAGGTGCCAGGTGCACAGGGCAGGTTAGCCAGTCGTCGTAGTCTTCGGGATCGAGGATCACCACCATGCGCTTCTCGTCCCCTGGCTTGTGAAAGCGGGACATCACGGGATGGCCGTCCGCATTGATCGTGATCATCGCGAAACTGAACAGGTCTTCGCCGGTTTCCGGGTTGTGCCACTTGTCCCAAATGCCGGCGAGGCCCATGGGCACCTCGCCGGGCTGCTGGATGCGGTAGCGCACGGATTGGCCTTCGGCGGTCTCGTAGTAGGGCTCGAAGATCGCTTCGGCCGGGACCACGCAGCGCTGGCCCATGCGCCACGCGGTGCGGTAGCTGGGTAACGTGGCGATGGTCTCCGCCTTGGCGTTGTGCGTCTTCTTCCCGTACACGAGCTCTTTCGCCCAGCCGGGCAGCAGGCCGAAGGCGCCATCGTCGACGCGGCGGTTTCCCGAGCCGTCCTCGGCCAGCCGGACAAAAGGAGCCATGCCGGTCGGCCAGGTGAGCACAGGCCGTTCATCGTCTTCTCGAATGACCCCGAAAAATGACAGCAGACGGTCCGCGCGGGAGACGGTTTCGTAGTTGCTGCACATGGTGGGTCAAAAATATCCCGGTGAGTTGCCTGAGGCGGTCGCAGGGTCATAGGGCATCCGGCGCGTCGACCTTCTCGTCAATGTCTCGCCGATCTGTCGCGCCCCGTGCGACTCTTCCTGCTCGCGTTCGCGTGCCTGGCGGCGCGATTCGGCCGGACTGGTTTGGTGGTCCTCGTCATCGTCAAACCCGCCACGAGGGATGACCACTGGCCGGCAGAACCAGGTCTGTGGGTAGTTGTCGGACTTGATGTTTTTCGAGCCCATGCCGCGCGCGATCACCTCCACGCCGGAGATCAGGATGCCGCCCTTGATCCTTCGCAGGCGTGCCCGATCAAGGGGCGGGATCACATACGTTTCGCCATCCGGCTGCAGCAGCGTCGCGAGGAAGATGCTGCGCCCTGGCCGTGGGTCGTAGATGCGCTCCATGTACGTGAGCTCGCCAACCCTACGGGTGTGCTTGACCACCTCCACCGATTGGAGCTTCCCACCTTCGAAGCGGGTTCGGAATACCTCGTGGACGATTAGCGCTGACACTGTTTAAATATACAGTATCATCGCCAAAATGGAAGACTTGATGCCCCTGGAACAATGGGTTGCCTCATGTGCCAAGCAGCTCAAATGCCACTGGCGCACGGTCGACCCGGACCAGCTCGAGGAGCTGGCAGCCGACTTGGCCCGCGATGCGCGCCTGCGTGCGATGCACCCGATCTCGGCGGCGCTGACTTGGCAGGAGCCGGTCCTGCCTTCTGACGACGCCAAGCAGGGCGTTTAGTCGTCTGCGACGCTTTCGGCTGCCACCCAGCCGCCCTTGCGGTCGATGCGAAGCACGCGCGCCGTGCCGCCACCCTTGGCGCGCAGCATCAGATCGACAATGCCGCGGGGCGTCGTCGAGGGGTCGATGCCGCGCTGGAAGACCACGATCTCCTCGAAGGTGTCGGCCACGAGCTGGCGGGCTTGGAGGCGTGCGTCTAGATCCTGTGATTCGACGCCGGCGGCTAATTTGGTCCAGATCTCGTCGGCGCCTTGCAGATCCGTCCGCGCTACTGAAGCTAGCTCTCGCTCGGCGGCAGCGACTTCCGCGGCCGCATCGTTCTGCTCGACCTCGAGCGCGCGTGCGCGCTTGGCAAAGGTGGCCGGGGTTCCCCCGTCTTCGGCCGCCTCGAGCATCGCGTCGGTCAGACGCTCGAGCTTGGCCGTGAGGTCAGCATGCTTCGCGCGCGCGCTGGCCAGCCTGGCACGCGGACTCGCGGCGCGATCGCCGACATAGAGCGCTTGCAGGTTGAGCATGTCCGAGCAGTAGGCCATCAGCGCGCGCTCGATGGGGGCCACCGAGCTTGAGCCTGGCACTGGGCAACCGCCGTTGCTGTAGCTCGTGCAATGAAGCCGTCGGTGGCCATCTTGAATGCCGCCATCTGCCCGCCGATTCCGTGTGCCGATGTTCTGGCCCACAAGGGCGCGGCCGCAGTAGCCGCAGCGCGCTATCCGCATACCGGTGATGATGCCGGGCACGTCCCCGTGCTTGGCGGCACGACGGCCGCGGCTGGACGTCAATGTCTGCAGGTCATCCCACTCGGAAACGGTCAACAGGGCGGGGTAGTAGCCTGGCAGACGGTAGTTCTCCCCGTCGACCACGATCTCTTTCTCGCCCAGCAGCGCGCGCTGCTTGATCAGTCGGTAGATCTGCAGCGTCTGGGGCCCGCCCTCAGTGAGGGAGAGCTTGCGTTCGACCATCACGTCGAGGATGCGTGTGGCGCTGTATCCGCGCCGATAGAGGTCGAGGGCAACGCGGGCCGCTTCAACGCGCTCGGGAATCAGCGTCCACTTGTCGTCGACCAGGCGAAGCCAAACCGGGTCCTTGCCATTGCGGATCAGGCCCTCGTAGGTGCCGGCGATCCAGTTCTGGCACAGCCGTACGATGCTCGCCTTCACGCGCTTGCTCTTCGTGTCGGATTCTTCGTGAGCGCGGATCATCACGAGCAGCGAATAGACCAGGTCCATCGGGTTGGCCTTCAGGCGTTCGCGGCTGTAGGCCTTTCCATCGCTCGCCGTCACGACAGTGATGCCTGCATTTACAATCTGTGCCAGCTGGCCCTGTGCCTGAATCGGCTCAGCCCGCGAAAGGCGGTCCAGGCCCTCGACGACCAGGACGGATCCGGGTGGGACTTTCCCACTTTCGATCGCTGCCAGAAACACCCCCAGAGCCCCCGACTTGACGTGGTTCTGGTGATACGCCGAGAGACCTTCGTCCCGCAAGGTCAACGACTCGTCAAGTTTTAATCCATGTTCTGCAGCCCAGCGCGCCGCATAAGCCGCTTGACGCTCTAGACTGGACCCCTTTGCCTGACGCGGGTCGGAAAATCGGCTGTAGCTATAAACAAGACCTGACAAATGAGTTCCCCCATGAGTACCGTAGAAGAGCGCCCGAAGACCCGTCGTCCGAGTATAGGAATGGTATCGCTAGGGTGCCCCAAGGCCCTGACCGATTCCGAACTGATCCTGACCCGGCTGAGCGCCGAGGGTTACGAGACCTCCAAGACCTTCGAGGGTGCCGATCTGGTGATCGTCAACACCTGTGGCTTCATCGATGATGCGGTGAAGGAAAGTCTGGACACCATCGGCGAAGCGCTGGCCGAGAACGGCCGTGTGATCGTCACTGGTTGCCTGGGTGCCAAGACCGGTGACCAGGGTGGCAATCTGGTGCGCCAGATGCACCCGAGTGTGCTGGCCGTCACCGGCCCGCATGCGACGCAGGAGGTCATGGATGCAGTGCACGCGAACCTGCCCAAGCCGCACGACCCGTTCATCGATCTGGTGCCGAACGCTTTTGGCATCGCCGGCCTCAAGCTGACGCCGCGCCACTATGCGTATTTGAAGATCAGCGAAGGCTGCAACCACCGCTGCACCTTCTGCATCATTCCCTCGATGCGTGGTGACCTCGTGTCGCGGCCGGTCGGCGATGTGCTCGGCGAAGCCAAGGCCCTGTTCGAAGGCGGCGTGAAAGAGCTGTTGGTGATCAGCCAGGACACCTCGGCCTATGGTGTCGATGTGAAGTACCGCACCGGGTTCTGGGATGGCAAGCCGGTCAAGACCCGCATGCTCGAGTTGGTGCGTACGCTTGGTGAAATCGCCGAGCCCTACGGCGCTTGGGTTCGTTTGCACTATGTGTACCCGTACCCGAGCGTCGACGAAATCATTCCGTTGATGGCGAGCGGCCAGGTGCTTCCGTACCTCGACGTGCCGCTGCAGCACAGCCATCCCGATGTGCTCAAGCGCATGAAGCGTCCGGCCAGCGGCGAGAAAAACCTGGAGCGTCTGGCGCGTTGGCGCGAGGTGTGCCCAGAGCTTGTGATTCGCAGCACCTTCATTGCCGGCTTCCCTGGCGAGACGGAGCAGGAGTTCGAGCATCTGCTTGATTTCATCCGCGAAGCGCAGATCGATCGTGCGGGTTGCTTTGCCTACAGTCCCGTCGAAGGCGCGACCGCCAACGACATTCCGGGCATGCTGCCCGAAGCCGAGCGCGAAGCGCGCCGAGCCCGCTTCATGGAAGTCGCCGAAGCTGTATCGATTGCCAAGCTGCGAAAGCGAGTCGGCTCGACGATGCAGGTGCTGGTCGATTCAGCGCCCGGCATGGGTCGCAAGGGTGGAGTGGGGCGCACATACGCCGATGCGCCGGAGATCGACGGCACGGTTCGCCTGCTGCCGCCCGAGAAGATCAGCAAGACGCTGAAGGTCGGTGAGTTCACTCGCGCGCGCATCGTTGGCGCCGAGGGTCATGATCTGATCGCGCTGCCCGTTTGATGTTTCTGATTCAAGCGGACAAGAAAAAAGCCACCGGAGGCCGGTGGCTTGAATCGAATGACCTGGTAAGGGTCTGTTTGAATCTGGTGCCCAGAAGAGGACTCGAACCTCCACGATGTTACTCGCTAGTACCTGAAACTAGTGCGTCTACCAATTCCGCCATCTGGGCTATTTTTGCTTTTCAGCAAAGTCTTCGATTATACATATTTTGGTGCTGTCGTTTTGGCAATGCGCCGAAATTCGGTGAGTTTGCTCGTGCGCGCATGTGTCGTGCCGAAGGGCGCGGCCTGATCGCGTCGGTCGTTTGATGCGGATTCAAACGGCCATGAAAAAAGCCACCGGAGACCGGTGGCTTGAATCGAATGACCTGGTAAAGGTCTGTTTAAACTTGGTGCCCAGAAGAGGACTCGAACCTCCACGATGTTACTCGCTAGTACCTGAAACTAGTGCGTCTACCAATTCCGCCATCTGGGCCCACATAACTGCAGAAGCAGGTATGTTTTGAATTTCAGGAAAGAAGGAGATCATATCAAAAATAATGTCACTTCCAGCGGCTTGCTGGATGAATTCGAAGGCACTGTTCAAGGGCATCGCGATGGGCACGGCTTCGTGCAACGCGACGACGGCGAGGCAGACATCTATCTGCCCCCGAACGAGATGCGCGCAGTGCTTCACAAGGACCGCGTCAAGGCGCGTGTCGTGCGACAGGACCGGCGCGGTCGTCCCGAGGGGCGCGTGGTCGAGATCGTCGAGCGTCCCGAGCAGCCGATCATCGGCCGCCTGTTGCACGAAGGCGGCATCTGGCTCGTCGCACCCGAGGACAAGCGCTACGGCCAGGACGTCCTGATTCCCAAGGGTGCGACCGGTCCCGCGAAGGTGGGGCAGGTCGTCGTGGTGCAACTCACCGAGCCACCGGCCCTGTTTGGCCAACCCGTGGGCCGCGTGAAGGAAGTGCTGGGCGAGATCGACGACCCCGGCATGGAAATCGAGATCGCCGTGCGCAAGTACGGTGTGCCGCACGAGTTTTCCGCAGAGTGCCTGGCCGAAGCCAAGGCACTCCCCGAGAAGGTCCGTCCCGCCGACAAGAAGGGCCGTGTCGACCTGACCGATATCCCACTCGTCACCATCGACGGCGAAGACGCACGCGACTTCGACGACGCCGTGTACTGCGAGCCCGCGAAGGTGGGCCGTGGCAAGGGCTGGCGCCTGCTGGTTGCGATCGCCGACGTCAGCGCCTACGTGCAGACCGGCTCCGGCATCGACATCGATGCCTACGACCGCGCCACCAGCGTCTACT
Organism: Variovorax sp. PAMC26660; assembly: GCF_014302995.1. Lineage (NCBI taxonomy): Bacteria > Pseudomonadati > Pseudomonadota > Betaproteobacteria > Burkholderiales > Comamonadaceae > Variovorax > Variovorax sp. PAMC26660. Next base: position 6,959,166 of record NZ_CP060295.1, on the reverse strand, counting down.
TTCCGCGCCGCGTCATTCCGATGCTGCCCGAGAAGCTGTCGAACGGCCTGTGCTCGCTCAACCCCGAGGTCGAGCGCCTGTGCATGGTGTGCGACATGCTGGTGGCGGCCGACGGCGAGGTCTACGCCTACCAGTTCTATCCGGCCGTGATGTTCAGCCACGCGCGCTTCACGTACACCGAAGTGGCCGCGATTCTCGGCAACACGCGGGGGCCTGAAGCTGCCAAGCGCAAGGACCGCGTGAAGGACCTGCTGAACCTCGCCGATGTCTACAAGGCGCTGCTCAAGCAGCGCGGAAAGCGTGGGGCGGTCGACTTCGAGACCACCGAAACGCAGATCATCTGCGACGACGCTGGCCGCATCGAGAAGATCGTGCCGCGCACGCGCAACGAGGCGCACCGACTCATCGAAGAAGCGATGCTCGCAGCCAACGTCTGCAGTGCCGATTTCATCGCCGAGAGCAAGCACCCGGGCCTGTTCCGAGTGCACGAAGGTCCGACGCCCGAGAAAAAAGAAATCCTGCGTGGTTACCTCAAGGCCATGGGCGTGGGCTTGAGCATCACCGACGATCCCAAGCCCGGTGAGTTCCAGGCGATTGCCGAGGCCACCAAGGAACGCCCCGACTCGCAGCAGATCCACACCATGCTGCTGCGCTCGATGCAGCAGGCGATCTACACGCCGTTCAACAGCGGCCACTTCGGCCTGGCCTACGAGGCCTACACGCATTTCACCAGCCCGATCCGGCGCTACCCCGACCTGCTGGTGCACCGTGTGATCAAGGCGATCCTCCACAAGACGCGCTATCAGTTGCCGATGCTGCCGACGCCAGGCGAGGCGCATGCCAAGCTGGCCAAGCGCCTGGCTTCGCGCGTGAAGGCGCCAACGACCAAGCCGCAAAAGGCGACGATCGCGCCGACCAAGGAAGTGCTGGCGTGGGAAGCCGCAGGCCTGCATTGCAGCGCCAACGAGCGCCGTGCCGACGAAGCCAGCCGCGACGTCGAGGCCTGGCTCAAGTGCAAGTACATGCGCGAGCACCTGGGCGAGGAATACGGCGGCGTGGTCACCGCGGCCACGACCTTCGGCATCTTCGTCACGCTCGACGCGATGTACGTCGAAGGCCTGGTGCACATCACCGAACTCGGTGGCGAGTACTTCAAATTCGACGAGATGCGCCAGGAACTGCGCGGCGAACGCACCGGTATCCGCTATGCCATCGGCACGCGTGTACGGGTGCAGGTGGGCCGCGTCGACCTGGACGGTCGCAAGATCGACTTCCGCCTCGTGCGCGAAGGCGAAGACCTGACGGCGCGTGCCATGAAGGACAAGGGTACGACGTCAGGCGGTGTGCCGGTCAAGGCATCGGCCAAGCGCAGTTCACGCCACAAGGCCGAAGCGAGCAGCGAGCAGCGGGCGGACCGCGGTGCGGTCGCTGTTGCCGCAGGGCCGCAGTCGGCCATGCAGGCCTTCAAGTCGGCAGTCAAGAAGGCTGCCAACAAGATGAAGGGGCGCAAGCCCCGTCGCGGATGACAGCAGGCATCACCTCACAAACGACAGACAAGCCAGAAGGAGACATTGAGCATGAGCGTTGAGAACAACAAGGGCCGCATCGCGATCGTCACGGGCGCGGGTTCGGGCATCGGCCGGGCGGCGGCATTGGCGTTGCTGGGCGACGGCTGGAGCGTGGCCCTGGCCGGCCGCCGCCTGGAGCCGCTGGAGCAGGTGGCCGAGGAGTCGGGCGCTGGTGCGCGCGCCTTCGCTGTGCCTACCGACGTGGCGAATGCCGAGTCGGTGCAGGCCTTGTTCGCGGCTGCCGTGGAGCGCTTCGGTCGTGTCGACCTGCTGTTCAACAACGCCGGCGTGGGCAACCCGCCGGGTCCGTTCGAGGACTGGACGCCCGAGCAGTGGAAGGGCGTGGTCGACATCAACCTGAGCGGCATGTTCTTCTGCATCCAGCAGGCGTTCCGCACGATGAAGGCGCAAACGCCGATGGGCGGCCGCATCATCAACAACGGCTCCATCTCGGCGACCACGCCACGGCCGAATTCGGCGGCCTACACGTCGACCAAGCATGCCGTTGAGGGACTGACCAAGACGGCATCGCTCGACGGTCGCAAGTACGACATCGCCGTGGGGCAGGTCGATGTGGGCAATGCCATGACCGAGCTGGCTTCGCGCATGGCCAAGGGCGTGCCGCAAGCCAATGGCGAACTCGGGATCGAGCCGCTGATCGATGTCAAGATCGTCGGCCAGTCCGTGCTCTACATGGCGAACCTGCCGCTGGAAGCCAACGTGCTGTTCCACACCATCATGGCGACGAAGATGCCCTTCGTCGGACGCGGCTAAAGAAGGCTCAGGCGGGCGCGCGGCGGGCCAGCGTGCCTGCCGTCAGCGGGGCTGCATCGGCGGGCCAGGTGTCTGCTATCTGGCCGTGTTGCCAGACGGCCTCTTGCGCGGCTTCGAAGGCCGGCCGATGGGCTGCCAGTGCGGCGCCGATCATGCCCGCCAGCACGTCGCCGGTGCCGGCGGTTGCGAGCCGGGCATTGCCGGTCAGATTGATGACGGCGGGCGCATCGCCCGTGCCTGCAATCACGGTGCCGGAGCCCTTCAGGACCACCACAACGCTGAAGCGCGAGGCGAGCGCGCGGGCTGCGGCCAGCCTGTCGGCCTGGACTTCGCCGGCCGTGCAGCCCAACAGGCGTGCCGCCTCCAGCGGATGCGGCGTGATCACGGTAGGCCGCCCGCGCTTTCCTCTCGATGCCAGTTGCGTTTGCAAGGCGCTGTCGGTGGCGATGGCATTGAGGGCGTCGGCATCGATCACCAGGGCAGCGGCCGTCGCCAGCACGCGCGGCAGCAGTTCGCGCACCGCCGTTCCGCCACCACAGCCGCAGACCGCCGTCATGCCCGACAGGTCCAGCGCATGGGCCTCGCGCAGCATCAATTCGGGTTGAGACGTGTCGACCGCCGCGGCGCTCGGGTCCAGCAGCCCCACGAACACGCGGCCTGCCCCGGCGTGCAGCGCCGCAGAGCCGGCCAGCAATGCAGCGCCGGCCATGCCGGGCGCGCCTCCGATCACGGCAACGTCGCCATAGCTGCCTTTGTGCGACGCATGCGTGCGTGATTGCGCCTTGGGCGAGCCGGCAAGGCGCGCGATGGGCCGGTCGGTGAGGGCCCCGCGCCCCAGGTCGTCGAACCAGACGGTGCCCGCCGCATCGCGTCCTTGGGCGGTGAAGAGGCCCGGCTTCAGGGTGAGGAAGGTGAGGCAGGCCCGGAGCGGCGCCGTGTCCGAAGGCGAGGGATCGACGTTCAGTGAAAGAGCGCCGGTGTCTGCGTTCAATCCGGACGGCACATCGACGCTCAGCACCGGTTGCGCGGTCGCGTGCATCTGTCGCAGCCACTCGGCGAGCGTGCCTTCGGGCGCTCGGGAGGCGCCGATGCCGAGCAACGCATCGATGGCCAGTTCGTACGCATCGGGCGGGTTCGGCGCAAAAAGCACACCGGCATCGCGCGCACGCTGCAGCGAAGCCTTGGCGTCCGGTGGCAGTCGAGCCTCGACGCCCGCGAAAGTCACGACCGGAAAAAAGCCCCGATGCCGCAACTGTGCAGCCGCCTCGAAGCCGTCGCCGCCGTTGTTGCCCGGCCCGCAAGCCACCCAGATCGTGCGCGCATGCGGCGCGATGGCCATGGCGAGCCGCGCCACCGCGAGGCCCGCGCGCTGCATCAGCGTGTGGGCGGGAAGGGCGGCTGCCGCGGTCTGTTCGATGCGCCGCGTGGCTGCAATGTCGAACAGATCGGCGACGGTGGCGGACGTGATGCGTTGCATCGATCCATTGTCGCGCCACCTATCATCGCCCGATGAAATTCAAGAGCCTTGGCTGGCTGCTGCTCCTGCTGCTTGCGTGGTTTGTCTTCTTCGTGGTCGCGACGCTGGCGTGGACGATCAGCATCGGGTGGGCCCTTGGCGTGCTGGGTGTCGTGTGGGGCACTTTCCTGCTGGCCGACGTGAAGCGATGGGTGCCGTTGCGGGATCTGGCCTGGGCCGCAGGCGTCGGCTACGGCTTCAGCGTTGTTCGCTGGCTCGAGGTGCCAGTCGAGGACGCTCCCGGCCTGATGCGCTGGCTGGTGCTGGGCGGCTACGCGCTGTGCCTCGCATTCTTTGCGCTGATCGCGCCCGCACTGCTGGGGCTGTTTGCCCAAAGATTCAGGCCGCCAGCGGAACCCGAGCCGCCGGTCGAGGCACCGGCCAGCCCGGAAATGCTGCGCCGGTGGGACCCTAAAGACTGAGCCGTTCGACGCCCAGGCCTTCGAGATCGACGCCCGGGTCCTGTCCGGCGATCAGATCGCCCAGCACGCGCGCGCTGCCGCACGACAGGGCCCAGCCGCTCGAACCGTGGCCGAGGTTGAGCCACACGCCCGGAATGCCGCTGGCGCCCAGCACTGGCGGGCCGTCGGGCAGCATGGGCCGTGCGCCTTTCCATTGCTGTACGCCCGATTGCAGCGTGGCCGCACCCGGAAACCAATCGTGCAGCACCTTGTAGAGCGTCTGCACGGCGGCGGGATTCATGGTGTCGAGCGAGCCACCGATTTCGGCGCTGCCGGCCACGCGAACGCGTTGACCCAGGCGTGAAATCGCGACCTTGTAGCGCTCGTCCATCACTGCGCTGCGCGGCGCATTGAGCGGTTCGCGAATGGGGGCGCTGACGGAATGGCCGTAGATCGGTGCCATCGGGATGCGCAGGCCCAGCGGGCGCAGCAGCGTGGCCGAAGCGAGGCCGGCGCACACCACGATGGCGTCGAAGCGAAGGGCGTCCGAGCCGCTCGCCAGTGCCAGCGAGGTGGGCGCCGCACGGCTCAGCGGCGCAATGTCGCAGTTGAAATGAAACTGTGCACCGAGCGCCTCGGCCTCCCATTTCAGAAGCAGCGCGAACTGGCGGCAGTTCGCGACTTCGTCTTCCGGCAGGTGGATGGCGCCGGCCAACGGCGTGTCGGCGTTGAGGGCGGGCTCGATCAGCCGGGCCTCGTCGGCATCGACTTCCTTGAACACGCTGCCGGCCGCGCGCAGCACATCGAGCCCGGGCTGGATCAGTTTTTTCTCGCGCTTGGAGCGCAGCAGCACCAGGTAGCCGTCGCTGCGCTCGTAGCTGAGTTCGCGCGCCTCGGTCACCTCGTGCAGCCGGGTGCGGCTGTAGAAGGCAAGGCGTTGCATGCGGGCGCGGTTGGCCAAATAGGTTTCGAGCTTGCAGGCTTTTTGCCAGCGCGACATCCAGCCGATGTCGCGCGAATTCAGCGGCCAGCGCAGCTTGATCGCACCATGCGAGGAGAGTAGCGAGCGCAGCACCTTGCCGCGCATGCCGGGCGCGGCCCATGGTGTGACGTATCCGGGTGCGACCACGCCGGCATTGGCGAAGCTGGCTTCCTCGGCGGCGGCGCCGCGGCGCTCGAAAACGGTCACTTCATGGCCGTCGGAAACCAGTTCCCAGGCGGTGGTGACGCCGATGATGCCGGCGCCCACGATCGCGATTTTCATTGAGTGTTCTAGATAAAAGAGGCAGCTGTCGCCCGTGGGGTGGGCGAATGCAGCTATTGATTTTGCAGCGTGCGCTCGACTTGCAGTGCCATTGCGAGCACGGCGTCGTCGTGCAGCGCGGCGTGCCACAGCATCAGGCCGACCGGCAACTCGCCGGTGGCGTGGCAGGGCAGCGAGATGGCGCAGCCGTCGAGCATGTTGATGATCGACGGATTGCGCAACAGCAGCGCGTTGACGCGGAAAAATTCTTCATCGCGCTCGGCGCCCGGGGCCACGCTTGCGATGGAGGGGGCGGTGATTGGCACCGTGGGCGACAGCACGGCGTCGAAAGGCGACAACGCTTTTTCGACGCGGGCAATCCAGTCGCGACGGGCGTGGATCAGGTCGATGTATTCGTGCGCCTTCATGCTGGCGCCACGCAGGATGCGGTGGGCCACCCGCGGGTCGTAGCCGGCGCCACTGCGCTCCAGCAACAACCGGTGCCAGGCGTGGGATTCGGCCGCAGAGAAGCCGCCGGTGGCGTTGATGGCCGGCAGGTCGGCCAGCTCGGGCAGCTCGATCTCTTCGATGCGGGCGCCTGCGGCACGCAGTGCTTTCAGCGAGCGCTCGAAGGCGTTGGCCACGGTGGGCTCGATGCCGTCGAAGAACACGTTCTTCACGACGGCCAGCCGGTAGGCGCCCAGCGAGGCCGAGCCGGCGGTCACGCGCCGTGCGGCCAGAATTTCGTGCGCGGTGATGGCGTCGCGCACCGAGCGCGTCATGGCACAGACCGTGTCGAGCGTGGTCGACAGCGGCAGCGCGCCGTCGGCAGGGGTCAGCCGGGCTGTGTTCTTGAAGCCGACGATGCCGTTCAGCGCCGCCGGAATGCGGATCGAGCCCCCGGTGTCGGAGCCCAGGCCGATGAAGGCGGCTCCGCTGGCGACCGAAATCGCCGCGCCGGACGACGAGCCGCCCGGGATGCGCGGCGTGGCGAGATCGCTCACATTGGCTGGGGTGCCATAGTGCGGGTTGACGCCAACGCCGGAAAACGCGAACTCGCTCATGTTGGTGCGGCCGGTCAGCACGCCGCCCGCTGCGCGCAGCCGGGCGACTGCGAGGGCATCGGCTTTGGCGGCCGGGGCGTGGGACAGGACCATCGAGCCGGAGGGCGTGGGCTGCCCTGCCACGTCGAACAGGTCCTTCGACGTGAAGGCCAGCCCGGCGAGCCTGCTTTCCGGATGCGACCCGGCGGTAGCCTGGCGGGCCTCGTCGAACATGGCCCGGGTGAAAACGTGGGCACAAGCCGGAGACCCGGAGATGTCGATGGCACGCTCCATTTCGGTGCGTGCATCGGAGCCGCCTGCCAGAAGGGTGAGACGGGTGGCGTGAAGGTCGTTCATGGGTGGCTGCTGCTGCCGCGTGGACGGCTCGGGTTCAGAAAAGAGGGGTGTCGGCCGTGCTATACTCTTTGGGTTTCGCTGGTTGAGCGACGGCTCCCGTTGCATCCAGTCAAACACATCCGCAAACCGGCCCAATCAAGGTGTTGTGACTCCATTCAGAAGGAGCGCAAAACGGGCTGGATTTTAGACCCAACCTTTGGAGTAATTTCAATGTCTACCACCATGCGCGAAATGCTGGAAGCCGGTGTCCATTTCGGTCACCAAACCCGCTTCTGGAACCCCAAGATGGCTCCGTTCATCTTCGGTCACCGCAACAAGATCCACATCATCAACCTGGAAAAGTCGCTCCCGATGTTCCAGGACGCGATGAAGTACGCCAAGCAGCTCACCGCCAACCGCGGCACGATCCTGATGGTCGGCACGAAGCGTCAGGCCCGTGAAATCGTGGCGGCTGAAGCCCGTCGCGCCGGCGTGCCTTTTGTCGACACCCGCTGGCTCGGCGGCATGCTGACCAACTTCAAGACCGTCAAGACCTCGATCAAGCGTCTGAAGGACATGAAGGCCCAGCAAGAAGCCGGCCTCGACAGCCTGAGCAAGAAAGAGCAGCTGACGTTCTCGCGCGAAATCGCCAAGCTCGAAAAAGACATCGGCGGCATCCAGGACATGGCTGCGCTGCCGGACGCCATCTTCGTGATCGACGTGGGCTTCCACAAGATTGCCGTGGCTGAAGCCAAGAAGCTCGGCATTCCGCTGATCGGCGTGGTTGACTCCAACCACTCGCCCGAAGGCATCGACTACGTGATCCCTGGCAACGACGACTCGTCGAAGGCTGTGATGCTGTACGCACGCGGCATCGCCGACGCGATCATCGAAGGCCGCAACAGCGCCGGTGGTGATGTGGTCAAGGCTGTCGCCGAAGGCAGCAGCGACGAATTCGTCGAAGTCGAAGAAAGCGCTTCGGCCTGATTGGCGCGCTCGCGAGCCTGAAGAAGGGGCTTTGGTGCCCCTTTTTTTTAACCTGATTTTTGGATTTACGGAGATACAACAATGGCTGCAATCACCGCAAGCATGGTCGGCGAACTGCGCGCAAAGACCGACGCGCCGATGATGGAGTGCAAGAAGGCCTTGACCGAGGCCGACGGCAACATGGAAAAGGCCGAAGAGCTGCTGCGCATCAAGCTCGGCAACAAGGCTGGCAAGGCATCGGGCCGCATCACCGCCGAAGGCGTGGTCACGGCTTATGTCGACGGCGCTGTCGGCGGCATGATCGAGATCAACTGCGAAACCGACTTCGTCACCAAGAACGACAGCTTCCTGGCCCTGGCCAACGCTGCCGCCATGCTGGTCGCCAAGCACAACCCCGCTGACATCGCTGCGCTGGGTGCGCTGGCTTACGCGCAGGACGGCTTTGGCCCCACGCTCGAAGACGTGCGCAAGGGTCTGATCGGCAAGATCGGCGAGAACATGAGCTTCCGCCGCTTCAAGCACTTCACGGGCAACGGCAAGCTGGCTTCGTACCTGCACGGCACGCGCATCGGTGTGATGGTCGAGTTCGAAGGCGACGACACGTCGGCCAAGGACGTGGCGATGCACATCGCCGCCATGAAGCCGGTCGCCATCCAGGCGTCGGACGTGCCTGTCGAGCTGATCGAAAAAGAGCGCGCCGTGGCTGCCGGCAAGGCTGCCGAAGACCGCAAGGTCGCCGAGGCCGAAGGCAAGAAGCCCCAGCCCGACGACATCGTTGTCAAGCGCATCGAAGGCGGCGTGCAGAAGTACCTCAAGGAAGTCTCGCTGCACAACCAGCCGTTCGTGAAGAACGACAAGCAGACCGTCGAGCAGATGCTCAAGGCCGCCGACACCTCGATCAAGGGTTTCACCCTGTACGTGGTCGGCGAAGGCATCGAAAAGAAGGTCGACGACTTCGCTGCCGAAGTGGCTGCGCAAGTTGCTGCTGCCAAGGCTGCTGCCTGAGCCAGCAGCCACAAAAGCGGCGGTGCGCGAACGCGTGCCGCCGCTTTTTCACCGCTACGTTTTACACTCGCCCCCGCCAACTCAAGGAAAATGCCCATGTCTGATGCCCGCCCAGCCCACAAGCGAATCTTGTTGAAGCTGTCGGGAGAGGCACTGATGGGCGATGACGCCTTCGGCATCAACCGCGCCACCATCGTCCGCATGGTCGAGGAAATCGCGGAGGTGGTGAACATGGGCGTCGAGGTGGCCGTGGTCATCGGCGGCGGCAACATCTTTCGCGGCGTCGCAGGCGGCTCGGTCGGCATGGACCGCGCCACGGCCGACTACATGGGCATGTTGGCCACGGTGATGAACGCGCTGGCGCTCGCCGACGCAATGGACAAGCAGGGGCTGATCGCCCGCGTGATGTCCGCCATTGCCATCGAGCAGGTGGTCGAGCCCTACGTGCGCCCCAAGGCCTTGCAGTACCTCGAAGAGGGCAAGGTCGTGGTGTTCGCTGCCGGCACCGGCAACCCGTTCTTCACCACCGACACGGCCGCTGCGCTGCGCGGTGCCGAAATCGGCGCCGAACTGGTGCTCAAGGCGACCAAAGTCGACGGCGTCTATTCCGCCGACCCCAAGACCAATCCCAATGCAACGCGCTACGTCTCGCTGACTTTCGACGAGGCGATCGCGCAAAATCTCGGCATCATGGACGCCACGGCCTTCGCGCTGTGCCGCGACCAGAAGCTGCCGATCAAGGTGTTCTCGATTCTCAAGAACGGCGCATTCAAGCGCGTCGTGATGGGCGAGGACGAAGGCACGCTGGTGCATGCCTAGGAGTATTTGAGATGACCATTGCAGACATCCGCAGTGCGACCGACGTGAAGATGAATCAGTCGCTCGCCGCATTCCAGAACAACCTCACCAAGATCCGTACGGGTCGTGCCAATTCGGCGCTGCTCGACTCGATTCACGTCGACTACTACGGCTCGCAAGTGCCGCTGAGCCAGGTCGCGAACGTGTCGGTGCTCGACTCGCGCACCATCAGCGTCCAGCCCTGGGAAAAGGGCATGGGCGCCAAGATCGAGAAGGCCATCCGCGAAAGCGACCTGGGCCTGAACCCCGCGTCGATGGGTGACCTGATCCGCGTGCCGCTGCCCGCCATGAGCGAAGAGCGTCGCAGGGAAATGACCAAGCTGGTTCGCAACGAAGGCGAAACCGCCAAGATCGCGACGCGCAACCTGCGCCGCGATGCGAACGAATCGGTCAAGAAGCTGGTCAAGGACAAGCTTGCTTCCGAAGACGACCAGAAGCGCGCCGAAGCCGAGATCCAGAAGGTCACCGACCGCCATATCGCGGAAATCGACCGGCTGGTCGCGGCCAAGGAAGCGGAGATCATGGCCGTTTGAGGCCTGCCATGGCCTCGTCATCGCCGCGTATTCCCCATCACATTGCCATCGTCATGGACGGCAATGGTCGTTGGGCGACGCGGCGGTTCTTGCCTCGCGTGGCGGGGCACAAGCAGGGCGTCGAATCGCTTCGCCGGTGCGTCAAGGCCTGTGCCGACCGCGGGGTGGGCGTGCTCACGGTGTTCGCGTTCTCCTCCGAGAACTGGAATCGCCCTGTCGAAGAGGTTTCCGGGCTCATGGAGCTCATGGTCGGCGCGCTTGGTCGTGAAGTGCCCCGGCTCAGCAATGATGGCGTGCGGCTGCATTTCGTCGGCGAACGCGCCGGCCTGTCGCCCAAGATGGTGAAGGGCCTGGTCGATGCCGAGACCGCCACCGCACAGAACACGCGCATGGTGCTCAACGTCTGCTTCAACTACGGCGGTCGGTGGGACATTGCGCAGGCGGCCGCCAGGTTGACGGAGCGGGGCGAGGCGATCACCGAACTCAGCCTCGATCGCGCGATGGCCCTGGCCCATGTGCCAGACCCCGACCTGTTCATCCGCACCGGCGGTGAGCAGCGGTTGTCCAATTTCCTGCTCTGGCAAAGCGCCTACGCCGAGCTGTTCTTCAGCGACAAGCTGTGGCCCGAATTCGACGAGGCCGCGTTGGACGAGGCCATCGCCGCGTTCCAGAGCCGCGAGCGCCGCTTCGGCCAAACCTCGGCACAGGTCTCGACGGCCACGGCCTGAAGACCCCAACACTTCCCGCATGCTCAAACAACGCATCCTCACGGCGATCGTGCTGCTCGCGATCCTGCTGCCGGCGCTGTTCTACCGAAACTACATTCCCTTTGCCTGCGTGATGCTCGTGCTGATCGGCGCGGGGGCGTGGGAGTGGGGGCGCCTCAATGGCTACGGCCAGAAGGTGTCGCTGTTTCTGGGCGTCGAGACCGTGTTGCTTTGCGGGCTTTCGTGGTGGCTGGGTTTGCTCGAACAGCCGCTGGTATTGATGTGGACCTTGGCCAGCGCGGCCTGGGTGCTGGGCGGCGCGGCGCTTTTGCGCGTGGCGGTGCCTGGATGGCCGCGAATTCCCCGCGGGCTGCGATTGGTCGGCGGCCTGCTGGCCCTGTGGGTTGCGTGGCTGGCTGCGGTGCAGGCGCGCATGGTCGGTATCAACTTCCTGTTGTCGATCCTGGTGCTGGTGTGGGTGGCGGACGTGTTCGCCTATTTCGCCGGCCGCGCCTTTGGCCTCAGGTTCACCCGCAACAAGCTCGCACCTGCCATCAGTCCGGGCAAGAGCTGGGAAGGTGTCTGGGGCGGAATGATCGGCGTGGTGGTGCTGGCGTTCGCCTGGGTCTGGGCCGACAAGGCCGCTGGCGCAACCGTGGCCAGTCTCTACACCCGCCTGAATGAGCGCGGCTGGTGGCTGCTGCTGCTGGGTGCTATTTTTCTCGCTGCGATGAGTGTCGTGGGCGATCTCGTCGAATCTCTGATCAAGCGCAGTGCCGGCGCCAAGGACAGCAGCCGGCTGCTGCCCGGCCACGGCGGTGTGCTCGACCGGGTGGATGCTCTCTTGCCGGCGCTTCCCATTGCCATGATGCTGGCCTTCCTGTGAATACTCCCAAACAACGCGTGACGGTGCTCGGCTCGACCGGTTCGGTCGGTGTCAGCACGCTCGATGTCATTGCACGGCACCCCGAGCGTTTCGAGGTGTTTGCGCTGTCCGCTGCCACCAAGGTGGATGAACTGCTTGCGCAGTGCGTGCAGTTTTCGCCGCGCTTTGCGGTCATGGCGAGCGCGCCGCATGCAGTGTTGCTGGCTGAAAAGATCAAGCGGAATGGCTTGAAGACGCGCGTCCTGACTGACATTGATGCTATTGAAAAAATAGCTTCTCACGAAGAGGTCGATGCCGTCATGGCTGCCATCGTCGGCGCCGCAGGGCTTGGCCCGTGCCTGGCCGCAGCGCGTGCCGGCAAGCGTTTGCTGCTGGCCAACAAGGAAGCCCTGGTCGTCGGCGGCGAACTCTTCATGCGCACGGTCCGCGAGGGCGGCGCCACGCTGCTGCCCATCGACAGCGAACATTCGGCCATCTTCCAGTCGCTGCCCGAAGACCCGTCCACGTGGTCGCGCCGCATCGACAAGATCATCCTGACCGCCTCGGGTGGCCCTTTCCTCACGCGTGCCCCCGAAACCCTGGGAACGGTGACGCCGGAGCAAGCCTGCGCCCATCCGAACTGGGTCATGGGCCGCAAAATTTCGGTCGATTCGGCCACGATGATGAACAAGGCGCTGGAGGTGATCGAAGCGCGGCATCTGTTCGGCATCGCACCCGAACAGATCGAGGTGGTCATTCATCCGCAGAGCGTGGTGCATTCAATGGTGCAGTTCACTGACGCCTCTGTCATGGCACAGCTCGGCACGCCCGACATGCGGGTGCCGATCGCGGTCGGCTTGGCGTGGCCCGAGCGTATCGAAAGTGGTGCGGCGCGCCTCGATTTCCGCCAGATGGCATCCTTGAGCTTTGAAGCCCCGGACGCCGCGCTCTTTCCGGGATTGAGCCTTGCCTGGCACGCGCTGCGCGCTGCGCCGGGCACCACCGCGGTGTTGAACGCTGCCAACGAGGTGGCTGTCGAGGCTTTCCTGGACCGGCGCCTGCGTTTTGATCGGATTCATGCGGTCAACATGGAAACTTTGGAGAGGGTCTCCCCCTCCAAGCCGGCATCGCTGGCGGATCTGCTGGCGCTCGACGCCAGCGCCCGCGCAGCGGCCAACGCTGCGGCACTGCGTTTCGCAGCCTGACTGAACCCGTAGCACTCAAAGGTCCCGCATGCTTACTGTCGTAGCCTTTGTTGTCGCGCTCGGTGTCCTGATTGCAGTGCACGAATATGGGCATTACCGCGTCGCGGTGGCTTGTGGTGTCAAGGTCGAGCGGTTCTCGGTCGGGTTCGGCAAAACACTGTTCCGTTGGCAGCCCAAGCGCCAGCATCCGGGGCAGGCAACCGAATTCGTCATCGGTGCCTTCCCTCTTGGCGGCTACGTCAAGATGCTCGACGAGCGTGAAGGGCCGGTTGCACCGGAAGAACGCCACAGGGCTTTCAACACGCAGCCGCTGCGTTCGCGCGCAGCCATCGTCGCTGCCGGCCCGATTGCCAATCTGTTGCTTGCCGTCGTGCTTTACACGGCCGTCAACTGGATCGGCGTGCAGGAGCCGGTCGCCAAGCTGGCGCGGCCAGTGGCGGCCTCGCTGGCCGAAGCAGCGGGCCTGCGCGGAGGCGAGCAGATCACCCAGGCGGGTTTCGACGGCGACCTGTCGCCTGTGCAGTCCTTCGAGGATCTGCGCTGGCGCATGACACGGGGCGCGCTCGACGGCCATGACCTGACGCTCGAAGTGGCGGGCGAGGGCGGTCGTGCTGCGCGCCAACTGGTGCTTCCGCTGAGCCGCATCGAGACCCGGGATGCCGATCCGCAGATGTTCCGAAAGATCGGCGTGCTTGCCCCGTTGACCCGGCCCGAGATCGGGGAGGTCATGGCAGGCAGCGCGGCCGAGCGTGCAGGTCTTCGCAATGGTGACCTGGTGCGTGCCATTGGTAGCACCGCCATCATCGATGGGCAACAGTTGCGCGAGGTGATCCGCGCTTCGGTCGACGGCGACCAGCCGCGAGCCCAGGCCTGGCAGATCGAGCGCGGCAGCCAGCCGCTCACGCTCGAAGTGACGCCTGAAGTGCGGGAAGAGAACGGCGCGAAGGTCGGCCGTGTCGGCGCCTATGTCGGCGCCCCGCCCGAAATGGTGACAGTGCGGCTGGGCCCGGTCGACGGTGTCTGGCGCGGTGTGGTACGGACCTGGGAGGTGTCTGCGCTCACCGTGCGCATGATGGGCAAGATGGTGATTGGCGAGGCTTCGCTCAAGAACCTGAGCGGCCCGCTCACGATCGCAGACTATGCGGGCAAATCCGCCAGTCTTGGCTTCACCCAGTACCTCGTCTTCCTCGCGCTCATCAGCGTGAGCCTGGGCGTGCTCAATCTCATGCCGCTGCCGGTCCTCGATGGGGGACACCTGATGTATTATCTTTGGGAGGGCCTGACCGGCAAAAGCGTCTCTGACGCCTGGATGGAACGGCTTCAGCGCGGCGGTGTCGCTTTGCTGCTGGTCATGATGTCGGTCGCACTCTTCAACGACGTCACGCGGCTCTTTGGTTAACTTTCTGCTGGCCCTTTCCGTGCCGGCTCAATTCACAGATGAACAAAAACTTCAGTCGCTTTCGCCTGCGTAGCGTTGCCGCGGTGGTTGCCAGCGCGCTGGCAGCCACGGCAGCTTGGGCCGTCGAGCCCTTCACGGTACGCGACATTCGCGTCGAAGGCTTGCAACGTGTCGAGGCCGGTACGATCTTCGCGTCGCTGCCTTTGCGCGTTGGCGATACCTACAGTGACGAGCGCGGTTCCGCCGCGATCCGCGCGCTGTTCGACCTGGGGTTGTTCAAGGATGTGCGCATCGACGTGAACGGCAACGTGCTGGTGGTGATCGTTGAAGAGCGGCCCACCATTGCAGACGTCGATTTCGTCGGCGCTAAAGAATTCGACAAGGCAGCGCTGCAAAAGGCCTTGCGCGAGGTGGGGCTGACCGATGGCCGCCCGTACGACAAGGCCCTGGCGGACCGCGCAGAGCAGGAGCTCAAGCGCCAGTACGTGAGCCGCAGCCTCTACAACGCGCAGGTCGTGACCACCGTCACGCCGATCGAGCGCAATCGTGTCAACCTGACGTTCACCGTCACCGAAGGCGACTCGGCGCGCATCCGTGAAGTCCACGTGGTCGGTAACAAGGCCTTCAGCGAATCGACGCTGCTCAGCTTGTTCGACCAGGACAGCGGCGGTTACCTGAGCTGGTATACCAAGTCCAACCAGTACTCGCGCGCCAAGCTCACCGCCGACCTGGAAACGCTGCGCTCGTACTACATCACGCGCGGCTACCTCGAGTTCCGCATCGAATCGACCCAGGTTGCCATTTCGCCGGACCGCAAGGACCTGACGGTGACGGTCAACATCACCGAAGGCGAGAAGTTCGTGGTGGCGGGCGTCAAGCTCGATGGCAACTACCTCGGCCGCGATGACGAATTCAAGTCGCTGATCACGATCAAGCCAGGCGAGCCCTACAACGGCGAGCAGGTCACCGAGACCACCAAGGCCTTCAACGACTATTTCGGCACTTTCGGCTATGCGTTTGCCAAGGTACAGGCGCGGCCCGAGATCGATCGCGCCAATAACCGCGTCACGTTGACGCTGCAGGCCGAGCCTTCGCGCCGCGTCTATGTGCGCCGCGTTTCCGTTGGCGGCAACAACAAGACGCGCGACGAAGTGATTCGCCGCGAGTTCCGCCAGTTCGAAGCTTCCTGGTATGACGGCGACAAGATCAAGCTCTCGCGCGATCGCGTGGACCGCCTCGGTTTCTTCACCGAAGTGAACGTCGAGACACAGGAAGTGCCGGGCACACCCGACCAGGTGGACCTGGTCATCAATGTGGCCGAAAAGCCGACTGGCAGCCTTCAACTCGGTGCTGGTTATTCGAGCTCGGACAAGGTGGCGCTGACCTTCGGTATCTCGCAGGAGAACGTGTTCGGCTCAGGCAATTTCCTGGGCGTGCAGGTCAACACCAGCAAGTACAACCGTACGCTGTCGCTGACCACGACCGATCCTTACTTCACCAAGGACGGCATCTCGCGCACGATCAGCGTTTATCACACGACGACCCGCCCGTACTCGACCAACATCGATGGCGACTACAAGCTGGTCAACCAGGGCGCATCCATCCGCTTTGGCGTGCCGTTCAGCGAGGTCGACACGGTCTTCTTCGGCGTCGGGCTCGAGCGCTACGCGTTCGATCCGAACAAGTCAACGGCGTTCGCCGGGCTCACAACGCCGCGGTCTTATCTCGATTACTTCGGCTGCAAGCTGAATCAGACCCCCTTGTCCAACGGTTTCCTGCCCCCGACGCCTGCTGGCTGGGCGGTCACGGGTTGCTCGACCGACAGTGTCTGGGGTGTACCGCTGACTGTGGGTTGGGGGCGTGACAGCCGTGACAGCGCGCTGGTTCCGACCACCGGGGTTCTCCAGCGCGCCAATCTGGAATTGGGGATTGGCGGTGACATGAAGTATGTCAAGACCAACTACCAGTACCAGCAGTTCTTCGCGATCAACAAGCAGTACACCTTCGCGATCAACGGCGAGGTCGGTTACGCCAAGGCGCTTGGAGGCAAGGTTTATCCGATCTTCAAGAACTTCTATGCCGGTGGACTGGGTTCGATCCGCGGCTTTGAGCAAAACTCGCTGGGCCCGCGCGATGTGCCACTCTTTGGTCAAACCGAAGGTGCGGCACTGGGCGGTACCAAGAAAGCCATCTTCAACGCCGAGTTCAGCACGCCATTCCCGGGCGCCGGCAACGACCGCACCCTGCGCCTGTACTCGTTCTTCGACATCGGCAACGTGTTCGGTTCGCGCGCTGCCGGCCTGACGGATGCGCAATGGAAGGCGCAAAAGAAATTGCGCGCCTCGGTCGGTCTTGGCATCAGCTGGATTTCGCCGCTTGGCCCGCTGCGCCTGGCTTATGCCTTCCCCGTCATGTCCCAAAAGGAAGTGCTGGACCCTGCCACCGGCTTCGTCGTGATCCCGAAGGATAGAATTCAGCGCCTCCAATTCCAGATCGGAACGTCTTTCTAAATGAAGCATTTGATTCGCGCCGCAGCAGGCGCGTTGTTGGTCCCCATTTTCCTGCTCGCTGCTGTGCCTGCTCAGGCGCAGGAAACCTTTCGCATCGGGTTCGTGAATCCGGACCGCGTGCTGCGCGAAGCGCAGCCTGCCAAGGCGGCCCAGGCGAAGCTCGAAGCCGAGTTTCTCAAGCGCGAGAAGGATCTGACCGGGCAGGGCGACGCGCTGAAAGCGGCCTCGGAGAAGTTCGAGCGCGAGGCGCCGACGCTGTCTGAAAGTCAACGGGTTTCGCGTCAACGCGCGCTCGTCGACCAGGACCGCGATTTCCAGCGCAAGCGCCGGGAATTCCAGGAGGACCTCAATGCCCGCAAGAACGAAGAACTCCAGCAGGTCTACGAACGCGCCAACCGTGTGGTGAAGCAGGTGGCCGAAGCTGAAAAGTACGACGCCATCTTGCAGGAAGCGATCTACATCAACCCGAAGCACGACATCACCGACAAGGTGATCAAGGCGCTGAACGCATCGGCGGTCGGCTCTTCTGCGCCTGCGGCCGGCAAGTAACGCCGCGAACCGGCGTGTCGCTGCAGCTCGGAGCCATCGTTGACGCCCTTGGGGGCGAGCTTCATGGGGACGCCACTCTGTCCATCGAGCGGCTCTCACCGCTCCAGAATGCACAGCCCGACGCGCTCAGCTTCCTGAGCCATCCCAAGTACCAGCAGGAGCTGGCGGCCTCGAAGGCTGCCTGCGTGATCGTGTCGCCCGCCATGCGCGAGGCGGCCGAGGCACGTGGCGCATTCATCGTGACGCCTGATCCGTATTTCTACTTCGCGCGCCTGACGCAACTCTGGAAGGCGCATCACGCGCGTCCGGACGCCGATCGCATTCACCCCAGCGCGGTGATCCATGCCGAAGCGCAAGTCGACGCCACGGCGCGCATTGGCGCGCTTTGCGTGGTGGAGCGGGGGGCGCGCATTGGCGCGGGCACGGTGCTGAAGTCGCGCGTGACGGTCAGTGAAGACTGCAGCATCGGCGAGCGCTGCCTGCTGCACCCGGGTGTGGTCATCGGGGCCGACGGTTTCGGTCTCGCGTTGCACGAAGGGCAGTGGGTCAAGATCGAGCAACTGGGCGCGGTGCGTATCGGCAACGATGTCGAGATCGGCGCGAACACCTGTATCGACCGTGGCGCACTCGACGACACCGTGATCGAAGACGGCGTGAAGCTCGACAACCTGATCCAGATCGGCCACAACGTGCGCGTCGGCAAGAACACCGCCATGGCCGGCTGTGTCGGTGTGGCTGGCAGCGCCACCATCGGCGCCAACTGCACCTTTGGTGGTGGTGCCATCGTGCTGGGGCATCTGACGGTGGCCGACGACGTGCACGTGTCCGCCGCCACCACGGTAACCCGTTCGATTCACAAGGCCGGCCAGTACACCGGCATGTTTCCCATCGATGACAATGCGAGCTGGGAAAAGAATGCGGCAACGCTCAAGCAGTTGCACAGCCTGCGCGAACGACTGAAGGCGCTGGAGAAAGCCCCCTCGAAAAAATGACGACGATGCAGGAACAGAACATCATGACGACGACGCTCGATATCCACCAAATTCTCAAGTTGCTGCCGCATCGCTACCCGTTCCTTCTGGTGGACCGGGTGCTCGACATGGAAAAAGGCAAGCGCATCACGGCACTGAAGAACGTGACGATGAACGAGCCCTTCTTCAACGGCCACTTCCCGCACCGCCCGGTGATGCCGGGCGTGCTGATGCTCGAAGCCATGGCGCAGGCCGCGGCGCTGCTGTCGTTCCATTCGCTCGACATCGTGCCGGACGACAACACCGTCTACTACTTTGCCGCCATCGACGGCGCGCGCTTCAAGCGGCCGGTGGAGCCGGGCGACCAGCTCACGCTCGAGGTCGAGATCGAACGCATGAAGGCCGGCATCTCGAAGTTCAAGGGTCGCGCCCGGGTCGGCAGCGAACTCGCCTGCGAGGCCACGCTGATGTGCGCCATGCGCCAGATCAGCTGATCCGGCCGCAGTCATTTGCAAGGCATGACCCAGGTTCATTCGACAGCACTCGTCGACCCCAAGGCAGAACTCGACGCCTCGGTGTCGGTCGGGCCGTACACCGTGATCGGTCCGCATGTGCGGATCGGTGCGGGCACCACCATCGGCGCGCACTGCGTGATCGAGGGGCGGACCACCATCGGGTGCGACAACCGGATTTTTCAGTTCTCGTCGCTCGGCGCGGTGCCGCAGGACAAGAAGTACGCGGGCGAGCCGACCGAACTGGTCATCGGCGACCGCAACGTCATTCGCGAGTTCTGCACCTTCAACCTCGGCGTGCCGGGGGCAGGAGGCGTCACGCGCGTGGGCAACGACAACTGGATCATGGCGTACACGCACATCGCGCACGACTGCCGTGTCGACAACCACACCACGCTGGCCAACCAGACGACGCTCGCTGGTCACGTGCATCTGGCCGACTGGGTCACGATCGGCGGACTGACGGGCATTCACCAATTTGTGTCGATCGGCGCCCACGCCATGATCGGCTTTGCCAGTGCCGTGTCGCAAGACGTGCCGCCGTTCATGCTGGTCGACGGCAACCCACTGGCGGTCCGCGGCTTCAATGTCGTGGGCCTGCGTCGGCGCGAATTCTCGGCGCAGCGGCTCGCGGCAGTGAAGCAGATGCATCGCCTGTTGTATCGCCAGGGCAAGACGCTCGAAGAGGCGCGCGCGGGCATCGCGGCGCTGGCCACCGAAATGCCGGAAGCCGCCGAGGATGTCGCGTTGATGGAGTCCTTCATCGCCAACTCGACGCGCGGCATCGCGCGTTGACGTGACCGCGATGCAGACGGACGCACAGCGACGCTTCGCGCTGGTCGCTGGAGAAGCCTCCGGCGACCTGCTCGCCGGTCTGTTGCTCGATGGTCTCCATGCCCGATGGCCCGCACTGCAGACCGCCGGCATCGGCGGTCCCCGCATGCTGGCCCATGGTTTCCAGAGCTGGTGGCCGCAGGAAAAGCTCGCGGTTCGCGGCTATATCGAGGTGCTGCGCCACTACGCCGAGATCGCGGGCATCCGCCGCCAGCTCAAGGCCCGGCTGCTGCGCGAATGGCCTGAACTGTTCATCGGCGTCGACGCGCCCGATTTCAATCTCGACCTCGAAGCCGGGCTGCGCAGCCGCGGCATGAAGACCGTGCATTTCGTTTGCCCGTCGATCTGGGCCTGGCGCGCGGACCGCATCGAGAAGATCCGGGCCGCGGCCGACCACGTGCTGTGCATCTTTCCGTTCGAGCCCGCGCTGCTGGAAGAGCATGGCGTGGCTGCCAGTTATGTGGGCCATCCCCTGGCCAACGTGATTCCGATGACCCCCGACCGTGCCGGCGCGCGCGCCGCGCTGGGCCTGGCGCCCGACGCACAGGTCGTTGCGCTGCTGCCCGGCAGCCGCCGCTCGGAAGTGCGCTACCTGGCCGCGCGGTTCTTCGCCGCCGCGGCGCTGATGCAGAAGGCGCGGCCCGCGCTCCAGTTCGTGGCGCCCATCCTGCCGGGGCTGCGCACCGAGGTTGAAGCGATGCTGCAGGCCAGCGGCATGACCGGCCGTGTGAAGCTGCTCGATGGCCAGTCGCACGCCGCGCTGGCCGCTTGCGACGTCACGCTGATCGCCAGTGGCACGGCGACCCTCGAAGCCGCGCTGTTCAAGCGGCCGATGGTCATTGCGTACAACATGAACGCGCTCTCGTGGCGCCTGATGCAGCGCAAGCAACTGCAGCCGTGGGTCGGTCTGCCCAACATCCTGTGCCGCGAATTCGTGGTGCCCGAGCTGCTGCAGGAGGCCGCCACGCCGGAGGCGCTGGCCCAAGCCACGCTGGCCTGGCTGGACGCGCCCGAAAAGACGCAGGCGCTGCAACAAAGATTTTCCGAGCTGCACGTGCAATTGCAGCGCGATACGCCGACACTTTGCGCCGATGCGATCCAGAAAGTTCTTGAAGGCTGAGCAGGCCCCGCTGGTGTGGGACGCGCCAGGCCTGCTCGCGGGCGTCGATGAGGCGGGGCGCGGCCCCCTGGCCGGCCCGGTGGTGGCTGCGGCCGTGATCCTCGACGACCTGCGGCCGATCCGTGGCCTCGCCGACTCCAAGACCCTCACGGCCCTGCAGCGCGAGCGCCTGCACGACCAGATCCTGGCCAAGGCCCTGTGCTGCTCGATCGCGCACGCCACGGTCGAGGAAATCGACACCCACAACATCCTGCAGGCCACGATGCTCGCGATGCGCCGCGCGGTCGAAGGGCTGCGCCTGAAGCCGGCGAAGGTGCTGGTCGACGGCAACCGCCTGCCGACGCTCGATGTGCTGGCTGAAGCCATCGTCAAGGGCGACTCGCTGGTCAAGGCGATCTCTGCCGCGTCGATCCTGGCCAAGGTGCACCGTGACCGGCTGTGCGAGCAACTGCATACCGAATTCCCGCACTACGGCTTTGCCGGCCACAAGGGCTACGGCACGCCCGAACACCTGGAAGCGCTGAAGCGCCACGGGGCCTGCGTGCACCACCGCAAGTCGTTCAGCCCGGTGGCTGCGGCGCTGGCACGCACTGCTGCGGCGGCCACGAGCGTTGTCGTGGTGCCGGTGGGGGGCGCGTCAGCCGCAATGGTCATCGGAGCCTCCGAGCCTGTGCGCCTCGATCTGCGCGCTGCATCTTGAACCCCCAATGACATCCGAAGCCGGCGCCAGCCACATCAGCTCGCGCGACAACCCTCTGCTCAAGGATTTGCGCAAGCTGGCTCAGGACCCGGGTGCCTACCGCAAGCTGGGCCGCATCTGGCTTGAAGGGGACCATCTGTGCCGGGCAGCGTTGGCGCGCGGCGTGAAGCCGGCCATCGCTGTGTTTTCAGAGTCTTTCTGGGCCAAAGCGCACGCCGAATGGGTGAATGGCGCTATCAAAATCGTAGTGATCAGCGACGATCTGCTGCGCGGCGTCAGCGGCCTGGAGTCGCCCGCACCCATGGGCTTCGTGCTGGATCTGCCGACACGTCCGGAGCTGATTCCCGACGCGCCAAGCGTGGTGCTCGACCGCTTGCAGGACGCCGGCAATGCCGGCTCCATCCTGCGCAGCGCAGCCGCTTTCGGCTTCACCCAGGTGATCGCGCTCAAGGGCACGGCTGCACTGTGGGCGCCGAAGGTACTGCGCGCCGGCATGGGCGCTCATTTCGGTTTGCGCCTGATCGAGGGCGTCGAGGCCGACCTGCTCGACGGGCTGAAGGTGCCGCTCGTGGCGACCAGCTCGCACCACGGCGAGTGGCTGCACAAGGCCCACTTGCCGCACCCCTGCGCCTGGCTGATGGGCCACGAAGGGCAGGGCGTTTCGCCGGCCCTGGAGGCCCGCGCAACGCACCACATCCGCATTGCCCAGCCCGGCGGCGAGGAGTCGCTGAACGTGGCTGCAGCCGCCGCCATCTGCCTGCACGCAAGCGGAGCGGCCCTTCAAGCCGGATAGGGCCGCAGTCCGGGCTACAATCGGGGG
The DNA here is from genome assembly GCF_014302995.1 of Variovorax sp. PAMC26660. Lineage (NCBI taxonomy): Bacteria > Pseudomonadati > Pseudomonadota > Betaproteobacteria > Burkholderiales > Comamonadaceae > Variovorax > Variovorax sp. PAMC26660. The sequence continues at coordinate 6,936,710 of NZ_CP060295.1, read as the reverse complement.
CTTACTCGCAATAGCGTCGCCCGGCCGCCTTTCACGCCAAAATCCCCTTAAGCAGCAGTCCGCAGGCAACGCGCCTGGGGCTCCGGGCGACCGTAACCATTCGGAGAACCCAGTGCTTTTGTCTCTCAAGGGAAACTTCCCGCCCGCCATCCTGGCGCTCGCAGACGGCACGGTCTTTCAAGGCAATTCGATCGGAGCCGCCGGCTCCACGACCGGTGAAGTGGTGTTCAACACCGCCATGACCGGTTACCAGGAAATCCTCACCGACCCGAGCTACTGCCAGCAGATCGTCACCTTGACGTATCCGCACATCGGCAACTACGGCGTCAACGGGGAAGACATCGAAGCCGACAAGATCCATGCCGCGGGCCTGATCATCAAGGACCTGCCCCTCGTCGCTTCCAACTTTCGCAAGACCGCCACGCTGAGCGAATACCTCGTGGCCGGCAAGACGGTGGCTATCGCGAACATCGACACCCGCAAGCTCACGCGCCACCTGCGAACCCATGGCGCGCAGAACGGCTGCATCCTGGGCCTGGCCGCAGGCGAAGCTGTGACGCAGGCGCTGATCGACAAGGCCATCGCCGCCGCCAAGGCCGCGCCGAGCATGTCCGGCCTCGACCTTGCCAAGGTGGTGTCGGTCACGCAAACCTACGAATGGACCGAAACCGAGTGGAAGCTCGGTGCGGGCTACGGCGTGCAGATCACGCCGAAGTTCCACGTCGTCGCCTTCGACTACGGCGTCAAGAAGAACATCCTGCGCATGATCGCGCAGCGCGGCGCACGTATCACCGTCGTGCCGGCCCAAACGCCCGCAGCCGACGTGCTCAAGCTCAAGCCCGATGGCATCTTCCTGGCCAACGGCCCCGGCGACCCGGAGCCCTGCGACTACGCCATCAGCGCCGTCAAGGAACTGATCGAGACCGGCATTCCCACTTTCGGCATCTGCCTGGGCCACCAGATCATGGCGCTGGCCTCGGGTGCGAAGACCTTCAAGATGAAGTTCGGCCACCACGGTGCGAATCATCCGGTGAAGGACCTGGACAACGGCCGCGTGAGCATCACCAGCCAGAACCATGGCTTCGCGGTCGACGAGAAGTCGCTGCCGGCCAACCTGCGCCCGACCCACATCAGCCTGTTCGACAACACGCTGCAGGGCTTGGCCCGCACCGACAAGCCCGCGTTCTGCTTCCAGGGCCACCCGGAAGCCTCGCCGGGCCCGCACGACATCGGCTATTTGTTCGATCGCTTCACGGCACTCATGGAAAAGAACAAGACGGAAAAGACGGAGAAAGAGAATGCCTAAGCGTACAGACCTCAAATCGATCCTCATCATCGGCGCCGGCCCGATCATCATCGGCCAAGCCTGCGAGTTCGACTACTCCGGCGTGCAAGCCTGCAAGGCGCTGCGCGAAGAGGGCTACAAGGTCATTCTGATCAACAGCAACCCTGCAACGATCATGACCGACCCGGCCACGGCCGACGTCACCTACATCGAGCCCATCACCTGGCAGACGGTCGAAAAAATCATCGCCAAGGAACGCCCCGACGCGATCCTGCCGACCATGGGCGGCCAGACCGCGCTGAACTGCGCGCTGGACCTGTGGCGCAACGGCGTGCTCGACAAGTACACGGGCGCGGCCACCAACAAGCCGGTCGAGCTGATCGGCGCCACCCCTGAAGCCATCGACAAGGCCGAGGACCGCCTGAAGTTCAAGGACGCGATGACCAAGATCGGTCTCGGTTCGGCGCGCTCGGGTATCGCGCACACGATGGACGAAGCCTGGGCCGTGCAGAAGACGCTCGGTTTCCCGACCGTCATCCGTCCCAGCTTCACACTCGGCGGCACCGGCGGCGGCATTGCCTACAACCCCGACGAATTCGAGACCATCTGCAAGCGCGGCATCGAAGCCTCGCCCACCAATGAGCTGCTGATCGAAGAATCGCTGCTCGGCTGGAAAGAGTACGAGATGGAAGTCGTGCGCGACAAGGCTGACAACTGCATCATCGTCTGCTCGATCGAAAACCTCGACCCGATGGGCGTGCACACCGGGGACTCGATCACCGTGGCACCTGCGCAGACGCTGTCCGACAAGGAATACCAGATCCTGCGCAACGCCTCGCTGGCCGTGCTGCGCGAGATCGGCGTGGACACCGGCGGCTCGAACGTGCAGTTTTCCATCAACCCGAAGGACGGCCGCATGGTCGTCATCGAGATGAACCCGCGCGTGTCGCGTTCTTCGGCGTTGGCCTCCAAGGCCACGGGTTTCCCGATCGCCAAGGTCGCGGCCAAGCTGGCCGTGGGCTACACGCTCGACGAACTGCGCAACGAAATCACCGGCGGCGCCACGCCGGCATCGTTCGAACCGTCGATCGACTACGTGGTCACCAAGATTCCGCGTTTCGCGTTCGAGAAATTCCCGCAGGCCGACTCGCGTCTCACGACGCAGATGAAGTCGGTGGGCGAAGTGATGGCCATGGGCCGCACCTTCCAGGAGTCGTTCCAGAAGGCACTGCGCGGCCTTGAAGTGGGCGTCGACGGTCTGAACGAGAAGACGCAAGACCGCGAAGTGCTCGAAAAGGAATTGGGCGAGCCCGGCCCCGAGCGCATCTGGTACGTGGGCGATGCCTTCGCCATGGGCCTGAGCGTGGACGAAGTGTTTGCGCTGACCAAGATCGATCCGTGGTTCCTGGTGCAGATCGAAGAGATCGTGAAGATCGAACTCGAACTGGAAACCAAGTCGCTCGACGACATCGACAAGGACACGCTGCTCGCGCTGAAGAAGAAGGGCTTCTCCGACCGCCGCCTCGCGCGCCAGCTTAAGACCACCGACACCGCGATCCGCGAAAAGCGCCGCGCTCTCGGTGTGCGCCCGGTCTACAAGCGCGTCGACACCTGCGCGGCCGAGTTCGCGACCAACACGGCCTACATGTACTCGACCTATGAAGACGAGTGCGAAGCCGATCCGACGGACAAGAAGAAGATCATGGTGCTCGGCGGCGGTCCCAACCGCATCGGCCAAGGCATCGAGTTCGACTACTGCTGCGTGCACGCCGCGCTCGCCATGCGCGAAGACGGCTACGAGACCATCATGGTCAACTGCAACCCCGAGACCGTCTCGACCGACTACGACACCTCCGACCGCCTGTACTTCGAGCCGCTGACGCTCGAAGACGTGCTCGAGATCGTCGACAAGGAAAAGCCACTCGGCGTGATCGTGCAGTACGGCGGCCAGACGCCGTTGAAGCTCGCGCTCGACCTCGAAGCCAACGGCGTCCCGATCATCGGCACCTCGCCCGACATGATCGACGCGGCCGAAGACCGTGAGCGCTTCCAGAAGCTGCTGCATGAGCTGGGCCTGCGCCAGCCGCCGAATGCCACGGCGCGCACCGAACCCGAAGCGCTCGAAAAGGCTGCGGCCCTCGGCTATCCGCTGGTGGTGCGTCCGAGCTACGTGCTGGGCGGCCGTGCGATGGAGATCGTGCACGAGCAGCGCGACCTCGAGCGCTACATGCGTGAAGCGGTCAAGGTCAGCAACGACTCGCCGGTGCTGCTCGACCGCTTCCTGAACGACGCAGTGGAATGCGACGTCGACTGCATCCGCGACGCCGAAGGCGGCACGCTGATCGGCGGCGTGATGGAACACATCGAACAGGCCGGCGTGCACTCGGGCGACTCTGCCTGCTCGCTGCCGCCCTACAGCCTGAACGCCGACACCATCGCCGAACTGAAGCGCCAGAGCGCTGCCATGGCGAAGGCACTGAACGTGGTCGGCCTGATGAACGTGCAGTTCGCGATCCAGCAAAAAGATGGCAAGGACGTCATCTATGTGCTCGAAGTGAACCCGCGTGCTTCGCGCACCGTGCCTTACGTGAGCAAGGCGACCGGCATCCAGCTCGCCAAGGTGGCGGCCCGCTGCATGGCGGGCCAGTCGCTCGCGTCGCAAGGCGTGACGAAGGAAGTCACGCCGCCGTACTTCAGCGTGAAGGAAGCCGTGTTCCCGTTCGTCAAGTTCCCGGGCGTGGATACCATCCTCGGCCCTGAGATGAAGTCGACCGGCGAAGTGATGGGCGTGGGCAAGACCTTCGGCGAAGCCTTCGTGAAGTCGCAGATCGGCGCGGGCACGCTGCTGCCGAAGTCGGGCAAGGTCTTCATCTCGGTGAAAAACAACGACAAGGCGCGTGCCGTGGAAGTGGCGCGCGGCCTGGTCAAGCTGGGCTTCGTGCTGACCGCCACCAAGGGCACGGCCGCAGCCATCAGCGCGGCAGGCATCGAGTGTGCGACGGTGAACAAGGTCACCGAAGGCCGCCCGCACATCGTGGACATGATCAAGAACAACGAGATTGCCCTGGTCATCAACACGGTGGAAGAGCGCCGCAACGCGATCACCGATTCCCGGCAGATCCGCACCTCGGCGCTGTTGGCCCGCGTGACCACCTTCACCACGATCTTCGGTGCCGAAGCCGCGGTCGAAGGCATGGGCTTCATGGACGAGCTTGGCGTGATCTCGGTGCAGGAGATGCACGCGCAACTGGCGGCTGCCTGAGCCGCAGCGTCATGGAAACCCAGCTCGTCGAACTGGACCTGAGCGACTGGAACGCGGCCACGCCCAACAAGGCGTGGATCGCGGAGCTGGAAGCGGGCAAGGTGCTGTTCTTTCCGCGGTTGGGCTTCGAGCTGTTGCCTGAAGAGCGCAGCCTGCTGACGCCCAGCCTGCTGTCGCCCGACGTTCGCAACATCAGCCTCGATGCCAACGGCAAGCTCAAGGGCGCCGTTGGTGACGAGGCAGTGCAGCGTACGGCGGCCGCGATGGTGGGGCGGTTTCGCGCGCAGGCGCAACAGCTCATTCATGGCCTGCTGCCGCACTACACGCCGGCCCTGCGCCTCGCGCCCACGAGCTACCGGCCTGCGCAGGTCGAGACGCGCGTGCAGTCCTGGCGGGCGGACGACAGGCGACTGCACGTTGACGCCTTCCCGTCGCGGCCCAACTACGGCGAGCGCATCCTGCGTGTGTTCACCAACGTCAATCCCGAAGGCGCACCGCGCGTGTGGCGTGTGGGTGAGCCCTTCGAGGACATCGCCAGACGCTTCCTGCCGCGCGCCAAGCCCTATGTGCGCTGGCAGGCCAAGCTGCTGCGCGCGCTGCGCGTGACCAAGTCGTTCCGCAGCGAGTACGACCACCTGATGCTGCAACTGCACGACGGCATGAAGTCGGACATGGGCTACCAGGAAAGCTCGCCGCAAGAGACGGCCAAGTTCCCGCCCGGCTCCGTGTGGGTGTGCTTCTCCGACCAGACCTCGCACGCCGTGATGGCGGGCCAGTACATGCTCGAGCAGACGCTTCATCTGGCTGCGTCGAAGCAATACAATCCCGACTCGAGCCCGCTCGCCATCCTGAGCCGGCTGACCGGACGCACACTCGTCTGATCTTGTCCCTCATCGACCGCCGAACGGCAGCGTTCGGCGGTTTCGCTTTATGGAGAACCAACAACATGGCCACCATCCCTGTCACCAAGCGCGGCGCTGAAAAACTGCGTGCCGAACTGCATCAACTCAAGACGGTGGACCGTCCCTGGGTCATCAACGCCATCTCGGAAGCGCGCGCGCAGGGCGACCTGAGCGAAAACGCCGAATACGAAGTCGCGAAAGACCGCCAGGGCTTCATCGAAGGCCGAATCCAGGAAGTCGAAGGCAAGCTCTCGGCTGCGCAGATCATCGATCCGACCGAACTCGATGCCGGTGGCAAGGTGGTCTTCGGCTCGACCGTCGAACTCGAAGAAGAAGAGAGCGGCGAAGCGGTGAAATACCAGATCGTCGGCGAAGACGAAGCCGACCTGAAGCTGGGCCTCATCAACATCTCCAGCCCGATCGCGCGCGCGCTGATCGGCAAGGAAGAGGGCGACACGGCCGAAGTGCAGGCGCCCGGCGGCCTGAAGCGCTACGAGATCGTCGCGGTTCGCTACATCTGAGTTCCAGGATGAAAGACCGTGTTGCGCTGATGCTGGCCGCCTTCTGGTGGGGCAGCCTCACCACGATCGGCTTTCTGGTGGTGCCGATGCTGTTCGCCAGGCTCGGCAACCCTTCGGTGGCTGGCAACTTCGCCGGTCAGTTGTTCGAGGCGCAAAGCTGGATTGCGATTGCCTGTGGGCTGATCCTGCTGATCCACTTCCGTGCCAAAGCGGATGAGCGCATGGATGGCCCCGCGTTGACGGCCATCTTCCTGATCCTTGGGGCTTTGCTTTTGGCGCTGCTTCAGCAGTACGCCGTGGCGCCGCGCATTCTTGCGCGCGAGAACCTCAAGCTGTGGCACGCCGTGGGCAGCGGCATGTACCTCGTGCAGTGGCTGTGCGCCGGTGTGCTGCTCTGGCGCATGGGCGCTCGCGCGCCGCGCTGAAGAAGGGCTGCGACCTTTGAGGTCGCCAGCCGCTCGCTCATCTCGTCATTCTTTCCAGAACTTCGCGACCCAGCGTGCCGGTCGGATGTAGCGGAAGGCGCGGTTGCGCCGGCCAGCCAATGCATCGGGCGGATTGCACTCGCCATGGAACACCATGATGCGTGCGCCTTCGGGCACGAAGGGCTCTTCCCAGTAGTTGGTTGGCCAGGTCGGGATGCCGTGGTACTTGAAACTCGGGCACCAGGCGTCGGGCCAATAGGCGAGCTTGCCTTGTTTGTGCAGCACGTCCGAGAGGTAGGTCTGCTCGTTGCGGTAGTCGGCCTGGACTTTGTCCATGTTGGCGCGAAAGTACGCCAGCACATCGGCATGGGCGCCCAGCTCGAAGCGGTAGACCGATGAATTTCCCCTGATCCGCTGACTGCGCCAGGGGCGGGCGTAGTCGTGAATGATCAGGAATTCACCGGGCTGCTCGAAGAAGGCATCCAGGCTGCCAACGACGACCACATCGACATCGAGGAACAGGGCCGTGCCGCGCAGTCCATGCAGGTCCTGCTCGAAGGTCGTGAGCTTCTTCCAGGCACCGTCGCGCTGCCCAGGAGCAAGTTGCAGGTTGAGTGGGGGAATCGGCAGGCACGTCACCTCGGGGCGAATGCCGTTGCCATCGTCGGTCAGGCACACGAACTTGAAGTCGCCGCTGAGATTGCGGCGGACCATCGCGTAGAGCCGGTTGACGTATTCGGGGCCGTACTTCGTGCCCCACTTCATGCAGAGGATGTGGCGCTGTGCGCCTTGAACCGCCGCCAAGCTCAATCTGCCTGGTTGCGCTTCTTGGCCGACAACGGCCGCTTGGCCTTGGCGCGCTTGATGGTGCCGCCAGGCGTGAGACGCTGGTTGCCGAGCACGCGCAGGGTCTTGATTTCGGGGCGTTGGCCGCCGCGCTTGCTGTACTTCAGGATCTTGACGTCGCGCGGGCCGGGCATGCGGTCTTCATCGACCGCTTTTTCCTTTTCGGGAATCGGGCGCCAGAGCACCAGCAGCTTGCCGATGTGCTGGATGGGGGCGGCGTCGAGCTCGTTGGCGAGTTCTTGCAGCATGGCGTCGCGGGCGAGACGGTCGTCGGAGAACACGCGCACCTTGATCAGGCCGTGGGCCTTCAGGGCGGCATCCGCCTCTTTTTTCACGGCAGGGGTGAGCCCGTCTCCACCGACCATGACGATCGGATCCAGGTGGTGAGCTTCGGCGCGGTGCACCTTGCGCTCGGCAGGGGTAAGTTGAATGGCGGGCATCCCCGTATTATCGAGGGTAGATAAGCACCTCATGAGCACTAAAGCAAAAAGCAAAAAAGTCAATAAAGCCTGGCTTCACGATCACATCAATGATCCGTACGTGAAATTGGCCACGCGAGAGGGGTACCGCGCACGCGCTGCCTACAAGCTCAAGGAGATCGACGAGTCACTCGGATTGATCAAACCGGGCCAACTTGTGGTCGACCTGGGCTCCACGCCCGGGGCCTGGAGCCAGTACCTGCGGCGGCGCATGTCGCCCGGAGGCGCCGCGGCCGGCGAGCTGAACGGCACCATCATCGCGCTCGACATGCTGCCGATGGACCCGATCGAGGGCGTGACCTTCCTGCAGGGGGATTTCCGCGAGGCAGAGCTGCTGGAGCAGGTCCTGAGCGTGCTGGCCGGCCGGAAGGCCGATGTTGTGGTGTCGGACATGGCGCCCAACCTGTCGGGCATCCATTCGGCCGATGGTGCCCGCATTGCGCACCTGATCGAGCTTGCGATCGACTTCGCCCAGCACCATCTGAAGCCCGAAGGGGCGTTGGTGGCCAAGCTCTTTCATGGCAGCGGATATGACGAATCGGTGAAGCTCTTCAAGGCCAGTTTCCGCACTGTCAAGCCGTTCAAACCCAAGGCGTCGCGGGATAAATCGTCCGAGACTTTCCTGGTCGGCATGGGCTTAAAGGCCACAGATACGCCTTGATACCTTGCTGCAGGGGCGTGCGCTCAGGGCGCAAACCCCTGTCAGCCTATGGCTGCTTTAGGGAAATGCCCGCTTTTCGCAGCTTGAAAAGCCTAAAATGGGGCGCAATTGCGTACTCACAGCGCGTATTTCACATTCTCGTCACGCGCTTTCGACTGGAGCTTCGTTTGAACAATCAGTGGTTTTCCAAAGTTGCCGTATGGCTCGTCATTGCCATGGTGTTGTTCACTGTGTTCAAGCAGTTCGACACCCGCGGTGGCGTCGGCTCAGGAGCAGTCAGCTACTCCGAGTTCCTTGACCAGGTCCGGAACAACCAGATCAAAAGTGCCGTCATCCCCGAGGGCGCCGGCGGCGGCGAGATCATCGCTGTCACCAATGACGACCGCAAGATTCGTACGACGGCCACGGTCCTTGACCGCGGCCTCGTGGGCGACCTGATCGACCACAACGTCAAGTTCGACGTCAAGCCGCGCGAAGAGGGCTCGCTGCTCATGACGCTGCTGGTCAGCTGGGGCCCGATGCTGCTGCTGATCGGCGTCTGGATCTACTTCATGCGCCAGATGCAGGGCGGCGGCAAGGGCGGGGCGTTCAGCTTCGGCAAAAGCAAGGCCCGCATGATGGACGAGAACAACAACACGGTGACCTTCGCCGACGTCGCGGGCTGCGACGAGGCGAAAGAAGAAGTCCGTGAAGTGGTCGACTTCCTGAAAGACCCGCAGCGCTTCCAGAAGCTCGGTGGCCGTATTCCGCGCGGTCTGCTGCTGGTCGGCCCTCCGGGTACCGGCAAGACCTTGCTGGCCAAGTCGATCGCCGGCGAAGCCAAGGTGCCGTTCTTCTCGATCTCGGGTTCCGACTTCGTTGAAATGTTCGTCGGCGTGGGCGCTGCCCGTGTCCGCGACATGTTCGAGAACGCCAAGAAGAACGCGCCTTGCATCATCTTCATCGACGAAATCGATGCGGTGGGTCGTCAGCGCGGTGCCGGTCTCGGCGGCGGCAATGACGAACGCGAACAAACCTTGAACCAGATGCTGGTCGAGATGGACGGTTTTGAAACCAACCTCGGCGTGATCGTGGTGGCTGCCACCAACCGCCCGGACATCCTGGACGCCGCGCTGCTGCGCCCCGGCCGTTTCGACCGTCAGGTGTATGTCACGCTGCCCGACATCCGTGGCCGCGAACAGATCCTCGGCGTGCACATGCGCAAGGTCCCGCTGGGCCAGGACGTGAACCCGAGCGTGATTGCCCGCGGCACGCCCGGCATGTCTGGCGCCGACCTGGCCAACCTTTGCAATGAAGCCGCCCTGATGGCAGCACGCCGCAATGCGCGCGTCGTTGAAATGCAGGACTTCGAGAAGGCCAAGGACAAGATCTTCATGGGCCCCGAGCGCAAGAGCATGGTCATGCCCGAGGAAGAACGCCGCAACACGGCGTACCACGAGTCCGGCCACGCCCTCATCGGCAAGCTGCTGCCCAAGTGCGACCCGGTCCACAAGGTCACGATCATTCCGCGTGGCCGTGCCCTTGGCGTGACCATGAGCCTGCCGGCGCAAGACCGCTACAGCTACGACCGCGAATACATGCTCAACCAGATCAGCATGCTGTTCGGTGGCCGTATTGCTGAAGAAGTGTTCATGCACCAGATGACCACCGGTGCCAGCAACGACTTTGAGCGTGCGACTTCCATTGCCCGCGACATGGTCACGCGCTACGGCATGACCGACGCGCTGGGCCCGATGGTCTACGCCGAGAACGAAGGCGAAGTGTTCCTGGGCCGCTCGGTCACCAAGACCACGACCATGAGCGAACAGACCATGGAAAAGGTCGACGGCGAAGTGCGCCGCATCATCGACGAGCAATACGCCCTGGCGCGTGGCCTGATCGAAGCGAACAGCGACAAGATGCACGCGATGGCGAAGGCGCTGCTCGAATGGGAAACCATCGACTCCGAGCAGCTCGACGACATCATGGCTGGCCGCGCACCGCGTCCGCCCAAGGACTGGACGCCGCGCACCCCTCCTTCGGGCAGCGGTGGCAGTGGCGGCACGCCGGCCGTCAATACCGACCCGGCGCCGACCGCCGCTTGAGGTGGGCTTGATATCAAGCAACAACGGGGCCTCTGGCCCCGTTTTCCATGGTGCGCCGTCGAACGCGGTCTGGCAGACCTCGCGCTTCGCAATCGACCTTGCACAGCCGCGTGTGATGGGCATCGTCAACGTCACGCCCGATTCCTTTTCGGACGGTGGTGCGCACGCTTCCACCGGCACCGCGCTGAAGCATTGCGAGCAGTTGCTGAAGGAGGGCGCGGACATCCTCGACATCGGCGGCGAATCGACCCGCCCCGGCAGCCCGGCAGTCCCCCTCGATGCGGAACTGGCGCGCGTGCTGCCCGTGGTGCGCGAGGCCGTGAAGCTGAACGCGCCGCTGTCCATCGACACCTACAAGCCCGAAGTCATGCGCGCGGTGCTCGACCTGGGCGCGGACATCGTCAACGACATCTGGGCGCTGCGCCAACCGGGCGCGCTGGAAGCCGTTGCCGCGCACCGTTCGTGCGGCATCTGCCTGATGCACATGCACCGCGATCCGCAGACCATGCAGGCCACGCCCATGGATGGCGACGTGATCCCCGAGGTGCTGTCGTTCTGGGCCGAGCAGGTGGCACGGCTTCGCGCGCTGCGCATCGATCCCTCGCGCATCACGCTCGATCCGGGCGTTGGCTTCGGCAAGACCGTGGCGCAGAATTTCGCGCTGCTCGCGCGACAAGGCGAACTGCTCGAAGGCGGCTATCCGCTGCTGCTGGGCTGGTCGCGCAAGTCGTCCATCGGCGCCGTCACCGGGATCGAAGCGGCGAATGAGCGCATCGCACCCAGCGTGGCTGCGGCACTGCTCGCCGTCGAGCGGGGCGCGGCTGTGGTGCGCGTGCACGATGTGCGCGACACGGTCGCTGCCGTCGCGGTATGGCGCGCCATGAGGGCGCAAGAGTCACAACAAACACAAGAACGAACACCATCACCATGACCCGCAAATATTTCGGCACCGACGGCATCCGCGGCACCGTCGGCCAGGCGCCCATCACACCCGACTTCGTGCTGCGCCTTGCGCATGCCGTGGGCCGCGTGCTCAAGAAAACCGAGTCCCGGCCCCGGGTGCTGATCGGCAAGGACACCCGCATTTCCGGCTACATGCTCGAATCGGCGCTCGAATCGGGCTTCAATTCGGCCGGTGTCGACGTGGTGCTGCTGGGCCCGCTGCCCACGCCCGGCGTGGCGTACCTCACACGCGCCCAGCGCGCGAGCCTCGGCGTGGTGATCAGCGCCAGCCACAACGCCTTTCCCGACAACGGCATCAAGTTCTTCAGCGCGCAAGGCACCAAGCTCGACGACGCCTGGGAGCTGGCCGTCGAAGCCGCGCTGGAAGAAGCGCCGGTGTGGGTGGACTCCGTCAACCTCGGCAAGGCCCGGCGACTGGACGATGCGTCCGGCCGCTACATCGAGTTCTGCAAGAGCACTTTCGCCAACGATCTCTCGCTGCGCAACATGAAGCTGGTGGTCGACGCGGCGCATGGTGCGGCCTACCAGGTGGCGCCCAACGTGTTCCACGAGCTGGGCGCGGAAGTCACCAGCATCGGCTGCGCCCCGGACGGACTCAACATCAACAAGGGCTTCGGCGCGACGCATCCCGAAGCGCTGGTCGCCGCAGTGACGGCGCAGAAGGCCGACTACGGCATCGCACTCGACGGTGACGCCGACCGCCTGCAATTGGTCGATGCCAGCGGCCGCCTGTTCAATGGCGACGAGTTGCTTTACCTGATGGTGGCCGAGCGTATCGCGCGCGGTGAAAAGCCGGCAGGCGTGGTCGGCACGCTGATGACCAACAAGGCCGTCGAAGTGGCGTTGCGCGGGCAGGGCATCGAGTTCGTGCGTGCCAAGGTCGGCGACCGCTATGTGCTCGAAGAGTTGGACAAGCGCGGCTGGCTGCTCGGCGGCGAAGGCTCGGGCCACTTGCTCGCGCTCGACCGCCACACCACAGGCGACGGCATCGTGAGCGCGCTGCAGGTGCTGCAGGCCTGCGTGCGCAGCGGCAAGACGGTGGCGCAACTGCTCGAAGGCGTCACGCTGTTCCCGCAGACCCTGATCAACGTGCGCCTGGCGCCCGGCCAGAACTGGAAAGACAACAAGGCGCTCGCCAGCGAAACGCAGCGCATCGAGGCCGAGCTTGGCGATGCCGGCCGCGTGCTGATCCGTGCGAGCGGCACCGAGCCGCTGGTGCGTGTGATGGTCGAGGCGCGCGATGCAAAGCAATCGCTGTCTTGCGCGCAGCGCCTCGCCGCAACGCTGGAGCCGGCGCAATGAGCAACATCGAAACCCTGGTGGCGAACTACCGCGATGCGGTGCAGGCCGCGGCCGTGGTCGATTTGCTCAATGCCTATGCGAGCGACCCCGTCGGCGGCGGCACGCCGCTCGATGCAGCCGTGCGCGAGAAGCTGCCTGCCGCACTCGCAGCACGCCCGCAAGCCTTCAGCGTGCTGGCCTTCGACGGCGACACACCCGTGGGCCTCGTCAACTGCATCGAAGGCTTCTCGACCTTCGCCTGCCAGCCGCTGGTGAATGTGCACGACGTGGTCGTGCTGCCCAGCCATCGCGGCCAGCGCGTGGCACAGAAGATGTTCGCGCAGGTGGAGCAGGAAGCGCGCAGGCGTGGTGCCTGCAAGCTCACGCTTGAAGTGCTGTCGGGCAACGCGCCCGCGCTGCGCACCTACGAGCGTGAAGGCTTCACCAACTACCAGCTCGATCCCGCCTTCGGCAGCGCGGTCTTCCTGCAGAAGAAGCTCTGAAAATAAAAAGGGCCGAGGCGAGTTCATCGCTGTCGGCCCTCACCCCAAGCCTCTCCCCGAGGGGAGAGTGGGTAAGACAGATCAGAAGCGAGTGACAGGCATGTCGGCTTCGGTCTTGTCGGCCGAGTACCTGCCCAGCTCCCACTTGGCAATCGCGTTGCGGTGCACCTCGTCCGGGCCGTCCGCAAAACGCAGCGTGCGCGCATGGGCGTAGGCGTTGGCCAGCGGGAAGTCGTCGCACATGCCGCCGCCACCGTGAACTTGCATGGCCCAGTCGATCACCTGGCAGGCCATGGTCGGTGCCACCACCTTGATCATCGCGATCTCGTTCTTGGCGACCTTGTTGCCGGCCACGTCCATCAGCCATGCGGCCTTGAGCGTGAGCAGGCGCGCCATGTCGATCTTGCAGCGTGCTTCGGCGATGCGTTCCTGCGTCACGGTCTGCGAGGCGACGGTCTTGCCGAAGGCCACGCGCGACGAGGCGCGCTTGCACATCAGCTCCAACGCGCGCTCGGCCAGACCGATCAGGCGCATGCAATGGTGGATGCGTCCCGGGCCAAGGCGACCCTGGGCGATCTCGAAACCGCGGCCTTCGCCGAGCAGGATGTTGCCCACCGGCACGCGCACGTTCTCGAAGTACATCTCGACGTGGCCGTGCGGCGCATCGTCGTAGCCCATCACGTTGAGCGGGCGCACGATGCGGATGCCCTTGGCGTCCGCCGGCACGATGACCATGCTCTGTTGTGAATGGCGGGGCGCGTCGGGGTCGGTCTTGCCCATGGTGATGTACACCGCGCAGCGCGGATCGGCCGCGCCGGAGATCCACCACTTGTGGCCGTTGATCACGTACTCGTCGCCCTGGCGTTCGATGCGCGTCGAGATGTTGGTGGCGTCGCTCGAGGCCACTTCGGGTTCGGTCATCGCGAAGGCCGAGCGGATCTGGCCTTCGAGCAGCGGCTTGAGCCAGCGTGCCTTGATCTCTTCCGAGCCATAGCGCGCGATGGTTTCCATGTTGCCGGTGTCGGGCGCCGAGCAGTTGAAGGCTTCGCTCGCCCACGGCACCGCACCCATGATCTCGGCCAGCGGTGCGTATTCCTGGTTGGTCAGGCCGGCACCGGCGTAGCCGGAAGCCGAGGCGCTGTCGACCGGCAGGAACAGGTTCCACAGGCCCTGGGCCTTGGCTTTGTCCTTGACCTTCTCGACCGTCTTCAGCGCGGTCCAGCGCTTGCCCGCGACCGTGTTGGCGGCCAGCTCGGCGCTGTACTCGGCTTCGGCCGGGTAGATGTTTTCATCCATGAACGCCTTGACGCGTTTCTGCAGATCTTTGGTTTTGGCCGAGTATTCGAAATCCATCTTCGTCTCCTGGTGGGTGTAGGGGCGGTTTACTGAGTAACCTTCGCCTTCGGCTGCGGTATTCGCCTTGGGGCGGCCCTGCGGCTCATGCCTTTTGGGCAAACTGCCAGGCCATTTCGGCCATCGGACGCGCGCCACGGGCCGAAGCCACGGCTTGCTCGCTAGATGCGGTACCGGCCTCGACCCGCTTGGCAATGCCTTGCAGGATCGCGGCCATGCGAAACAGGTTGTAGGCCTGGTAGAAATTCCAGTCGGGCGCCAGCGCCTCGGGCGTGCTGATGCGGGTGCGTTCGCAATAGCGGCGGATGTATTCGCTCTCGGTGGGAATGCCCAGCGAGGCGACATCCACGCCGCCGATGCCGCGCCCGGTGGTGGGCGGCATGTGCCACGACATGCAGTGGTAGCTGAAGTCGGCCAGCGGATGGCCCAGCGTGGAGAGTTCCCAGTCGAGCACCGCGATGATGCGCGGCTCGGTGGCGTGGAACATCACGTTGTCCAGGCGGTAGTCGCCATGGACGATCGACACCTTGCTTTCGTCGCGTGCGCTCGCCGGCATGTGGGCGGGCAGCCAGTCGATCAGCCGCTCCATGGCCTCGATGGGCTGCGACAGTTCGCTGGCGCCATCCGCCGAAGCTTTGTACTGCTTGCTCCAGCGGCCGATCTGGCGCTCGAAGTAGTTGCCGGGCTTGCCGTAGTCGGCCAGGCCGCGGGCGGCGAAGTCGACGGTGTGCAGCGCCGAGATCACGCGGTTCATTTCGTCGTAGTGGGCTGCGCGCTCGGCATTGCTCATGCCGGGCAGCGACTGGTCCCACAGCACGCGGCCCTGCATGAACTCCATGACGTAGAAGGCGCGGCCGATGATGGCTTCGTCTTCGCACAGGCAGTGCATGCGCGGCACCGGCACGTCGGTGCCGGCGAGGCCGCGCATGACCTTGAACTCGCGTTCCACTGCATGGGCCGAGGGCAGCAGCTTGGCGACCGGGCCCGGCTTGGCGCGCATCACGTAGCTCTGCGAGGGCGTGAGGAGCTTGTAGGTCGGGTTCGACTGCCCGCCCTTGAACATCTCGACCGTCAGCGGTCCCTTGAAACCATCGAGATTTTTTTCGAGCCAGGCGGAGAGCGCATCGACGTCGAAAGCGTGCTGTTGCGAAACGGCGCGGGTGCCGATGAAGTTGGAGAAGTCCTGGCTCATTTCAGCTTTCTAGCTTTCTGCTTCCGACACGCGCATCAAGGCCGCGCGATCCGAAACGACGAGGCCGCCCGGCTCGATCCGGATCGTGCCCTCGCGCTCCATGGTCTTGAGTTCCTGGTTGACCCGCTGGCGCGAAGCGCCGAGCAACTGCGCGAGTTCTTCCTGCGCCAGTTGCAGGCCGATGCGCATCTGGCTGCCGTCTTCCAGGTTGGGCACGCCGTAGCTGCGCACCAGATGAATGAGCTGCTTGGCCAGCCGTGCCCGCAGGGGCAGGGTGTTGAGGTCTTCCACCAGCCCGAACAATGTGCGGATGCGGCGTGCCTGCAGCCGCATCAGTGCTTCGTACAGCTCCACATGCGAGGCGAGGATCTTCTGGAAGTCCGCACGCGCCACGCAAAGAATGGTGCTGTCCCCGTGCGAGTAGGTGTCGTGTGTGCGCCGGTCCCCGTCGAACATCGCCACGTCGCCGAACCAGATGCCCGGCTCCACGTAGGTCAGCGTCACCTGCTTGCCCGAGACGGCCGTCGAGCTGACGCGCACCGCGCCCTTGGCGCAGGCAATCCAGTGGTCGGGCGGGTCGCCGCGGGCAGCGATCAGGTCGCCGTCCTTGTAGCGTTTGACGAAAGCACATCGGAGGATGTCGTGCCGTAGCGATGGAGATAGGGAAGAAAACCAGCGACCACTGTTGATCGCTTCACGTTCTTCGATAGTAAGAATGGGGTCGTCCATTGGTCTGTCCTCTCGGCGACTGAAAAGCTGAAGGGTGTCACGGGAGCGACGCCGTCAGGCGTTACTCGTATTGCGGCGGTTTCTTGTCGAGGAACGCGGCGATGCCGATGCCCGCGTTCGCGTGGTGCAGGTTGCGCACGAAGTGGTCGCGCTCCTGCGAAAGCTGCGAGGCCAGCGTGGCGCCGTGCGCCTCGCTCAGCAGCTCCTTGATGCTGGCCAGCGAGTTCGGCGCGCGTGCGTTGAGCTTGCCGGCCAGCGCCAGGGCGCCCGCGAGCGCCTGGCCGTTCTCGGTCAGCTCGTTCACCAGCCCTGCTGCATGCAGGCGCGGTGCGCCGATGCGCTCGCCGTTCATGAGCCATTCGCTGGCCAACTGGCGCGGCAGTTGCTGCCCCAGGTGCCAGCTCAGGCCGCCGTCGGGCGACAGCGCCACGTTGCTGTACGAGGCCGCGAAGACCGCGTCACGCGCGGCCACCACGAAGTCGCAGGCCAGCGCGAGCGAGAAGCCCGCGCCCGCCGCCGCGCCTTCGACCGCCGCGATGATCGGCTTGGGGAAGGTGCGGATCGAGTCGATCCAGTTGTGCAGGCCCTCGATGCTCTCGGCCTGCACCGAGCGGTCGAGCTGGCGGTTGGCCAGCAGCCGCTGCAGCGAGCCGCCAGCGCAGAACCATGCGCCTTCGCCCACGATGACGACGCTGCGGATCTCGCTGCTGCCCTCGGCGCCGTTGAGCGCCTCGATGCCTGCGGCGTAGATCTCGGGGCCCAGTGCATTGCGCTGGGTCGGGTTGGCGATGGTCAGCACCATGGTGCTGCCCTCGCTGGTGCTCTTGAGTTCGGCGGTCATCGCTGTGTCGCGTTTCCAGTCGGTCGGTTGTTGGTTTCTTATTCTTCTTCGTGCAGCAGGCTCAGGCCCAGGGCGCCGCGGCGGCGCAGCCACGGGCTCGGGCGATAGCGCGGATCGCCGTACACGGTCTGCAGGTTGAACAGCACTTCGAGCATGTTGGTCGGGCCGTAGAGGTTGCCCATGGCCAGCGGGCCGCGGGGATAACCCAGGCCCAGTTGCACGGCCGTTTCGAGGTCGGCCGGCGAGCACACGCGCTGCTGGCACATGTCGGTGGCGATGTTGACGATGGTGCCGATCACGCGCTGCGTGACGAAGCCGCCGCTGTCGCGGATCACGCTCACGGCCTTGCCGTCGCGTGCGAAGAGGGCGTGCGCGGCATCGCGGATGTCGCGGCGCGTGGCGGGGTTGGTGGCGAGCACGCGGCGCTTGGTGGCGGCGTCGTCGATCAGCATGTCGATGCCGATGGTGCGCGTGGCGTCCAGGCGCTCGACGGCGGCGACGGTGGTCACGTCGAAGCCCAGCGGCGCGACCAGGATCAGCGATTGCGGGGCGGCCGTGGCGCCGCTGTCGATCTGCGCGCCCAGCGTGTTGATCAGGCGCAGCAGCTCGGCACGGCGTGCGGCGCGCGGCGACACCCACACCGAAGGCGTGCCCTCGACAACGGGTGCGGGGGCCTCGGGTGTCTGCTGCATCACGCCGTCGGTGTAGCGGTAGAAGCCTTCACCGGTCTTGCGGCCCAGTGCGCCGGCAGCCAGGCGCTGCGCAGTGATCACGCTCGGGCGGAAGCGCGGTTCCTCGAAATACTGGTGGTAGATCGACTCCATCACCGGATGCGACACGTCGAGCGCCGTCAGGTCCAGCAGCTCGAAGGGGCCAAGGCGAAAGCCCGCCTGGTCTTTCAGGATGCGGTCGACGGTCGCGAAGTCGGCCACGCCTTCGCCGACGATTCGCAGCGCCTCGGTGCCGTAGCCACGGCCCGCGTGGTTGACGATGAAGCCGGGCGTGTCTTGCGCCTGCACGGCGCTGTGGCCCATCTGCACCGCGTAGCCGGCGAGCTGCTTGCAGACCTCGGGCGCGGTCTTGAAGCCCGCGACCACCTCGACCACCTTCATGAGCGGCACGGGGTTGAAGAAGTGGAAGCCCGCGATGCGTTCGGGACGCGCCAGCCCGGCCGCGATGGCCGTGACCGAGAGCGACGAGGTGTTGGTGACCAGCGTGGCCGTCGGTGCCACCACGGTTTCGAGTTCACGGAACAGCTTGCGCTTGACTTCGAGGTCTTCGATCACGGCCTCGATCACCAGATCGCAGCCGGCCAGGGCCTGGATGGCATCGACCGCCTTGACGCGGGCGATCTGGGCATCGCGCGCGGCGGCGTCGATCTTGCCCTTCTCGTGCAGCTTGTTCCATTGGACGACGAGGGCTTCGCGGCCGCGCTCGGCGGCGCCGGCAAAGCTGTCGAGCAGCAGCACCTCGCTGCCCGCCTGGGCGGCGATCTGAGCGATGCCGCGACCCATGGCGCCGGCGCCGATCACGCCGATTCGGGTGTAGTTCACTGTCATTGGTTGAAGATTTTCGCTGGTTGAGTGGTATCCGGGCCGCAGCGCCGGGAGGGGGCGAGGCGCGGTGGCAAGCTCCGATTTTGCAATCCCGCGCGGGCAGGGCGTGACGGGTTTTACGCGGAGGCGCGATTCAAGGCCGAACGGTGGCTGCGGTCGATGGCCGCGCTGAGGGCGATGGCGAGCAGCATCAGGGCAAAACCGACCCAGCTCATCCATGCCGCCGCGTCGTTGGCCAGCAGCCAGCCGCCCAGGGCCGCGCCCACCGCCTGACCGGTATAGATGCCCGAACTGTTCAATGCAACGGAGCCCGGCGCGAGAGCGGGCGCCAGACCCACCAGGCGCGCCTGCTGGGCCGAGTTGGTGGCGAAGCAGCCCAGACCCCAGGGAACGAGCACCACGGCCAGCCAGGCGAGCGTGGAAGCCAGCGGCCACAGCAGCAGGCTCAGTGCAATCAGCACGGTCGTGACCAGCACCATGCGCCCGGCGCCGATGCGGTCGATGAAGCGGCTGACCACCATGTTGCCCACCAGGCCGCAGGCGCCGAACAGCGCCCACATCACGCTCAGCGTGGTGGCATCGGCGCCGAAGCTCTGCTTGAGGATCGGGCCGAAATAGCTGAAGAGCACGAACTGGCCGGCCCCTTGCAACGCCGTGACCGAGACGATGCCCATCAGCACCGGACTGCGCAGCACGCGCGACCACGCGGCGGCCGTCAGCGCGGCTGGGCGAATGCCCTGGGGAAGGGTGAGCCAGATCGACGCGGCGCTCACGATACTCAGCGCCGCAATCGCCATGAAGGCCATCCGCCAGCCCAGGTGGCCGCCGATCAGCGCGCCGATGGGCAGGCCCAGCACCGAGGCCATCGACCAGCCCAGAAAGACGAAGGTCACGGCCCGCCCGCGCTGCTCAGGCGGCACGAGCATGCCGGCGCAGGCGGCGGCCTGTGGCGTGAAGATCGCGGGGGCGATCACCGTGAGCATGCGCATTGGCAGCAGGGTGCCGAAGCTCGGCATCAGCGCCGAGAGTGCGTGCCCTGCGGCGTACCAGAGCAGGGTCAGGGCCAGCAACTGCCGGCGGTCCCAGCCGGCGACCGCGGCGGCCAGCAGCGGCGCGCCAATGCACATCACCGCTGCCGCGGCCGCGATCAGTTGGCCCGCGGTTGCGACACTGACGGCGAGAGATGTGCTGATTTCATTGAGCGTGCCCGGCACGACCATCACGCCCGTGCCGATCACGAAGTTGCCGGCCAGCAGCGCCCAGAGCGCGCCCCGCGGCGCGGGCTGCCGACTCATGAATTCACCGGCGAACCTGCAGCGCGCCTGGATTCACGATGTTCGTGGGATTGCCGTTGATGTAGCTCACGACGTTGTCGAACGCCTGGCCGAAATAGCTCTCGTAGCTTTCCTGCTCGACATAGCCGATGTGCGGCGTGCAGATGCAGTTTTCCAGCCGCAGCAGGGCATGGCCTTGCAGCGGCGGCTCGCTCTCGAACACGTCGATGGCCGCCAGGCCCGGGCGCCCGCGATTGAGCGCGGCAAGCAGGGCATCGGCTTCGACCAGCTCGGCGCGGGAGGTGTTGACGAACAGCGCCGTCGGCTTCATGCGCGAGAGGTCTTCCAGCGTGATGAGGCCGTTGGTTTCTTCGTTCAGCCGCAGATGCACCGACAGCACGTCGGCCTGGGCAAAGAATTCGTGGCGGTTCTGCGCCACCTGAAAGCCGTCGGATCGGGCCTTGGCGCAGCTCGCTTCGCGGCCCCAGATCACGACCTGCATGCCGAATGCCTGCCCGTAGCGCGCGACCAGTTGGCCGATGCGGCCATAGCCCCAGATGCAGAGCGTCTTGCCCTTGAGCACCGAGCCGAGCCCGAAGTTGGGTGGCATCGAGGCCGACTTGAGCCCCGATTGCTGCCACGCCCCGTGCTTGAGGTTGCTGATGTACTGCGGCAGTCGGCGCATGGCCGCCATGATCAGAGCCCATGTGAGCTCTGCAGGCGCCTGGGGGGAGCCAGTGCCTTCGGCCACCGCAACGCCCCGCTCGGTGCAGGCCGTGACGTCGATGTGGCCACCGACCCGTCCGGTTTGCGAAATGAGCTTGAGCTTGGGCAGCTTTTCGATCAGCTGGCGCGAAATCTGGCTGCGCTCTCGGATCAGCACGATCACGTCGGCATCCTTGAGGCGAACCGAGAGTTGTCCGATGCCTTTGACCGTGTTGGTGTAGACCTTGGCCGCGTACGCGTCCAGCTTGGCGGCACAGCGCAATTTGCGCACGGCGTCCTGGTAGTCGTCGAGGATCACAATGTTCATGGCGTGCCATTGTGCCTCGCAGCATTGGGATGTCGCGCCTGTGAACGTTTGGATACCCACCCCAGAAGGCTTTCGCAGGGGTGTTCGGGCTCAGTGCAGGTGTGCCGAACGGGGGGCGGTGGCCATGATTTCCGCCGTTTCGAGCGCCGCCAGTCGGTCGAGTTCTGCGCACACATCGGCCATGCGGCCCGAGATCACGACACGGTTGTTGGTGCGTTGTGAGCCCTGCCGGTCAATCACGCGAACCACGCGCAGCGGGCGTGCCGGTGCGGCGGCTGCCGTTGGCGACGTGGCGGCGTTGGCAGACCGGGTGGTGCAGGCGGGACGCACTGCGACGTAGCGCAGCCCGGCCGAGGTTTCGCTGTGGTCGAGCTTGTCCAGCCGGTGAGGGCGGCGAGCCGGCATCAGGCGGCTGGCGAGCGATTGCAGCGGCATCCAGAAATCAGCGATGGCGAGGAGGGCGATTCCCATGTGAACTCCAAAAAAATATGAGGTTGAACACAGGCAGGATTTCTTGAATCGGCCGCGACAGGGTGATGGCGACTTCGCGCCATACGCCCGCCACCTGTTGCGGCCGGATGGGGTGCTGCTGCAAGCAGGCCGTGCGGCCTACATCAGCATGGTGTTGCGGATGAGTCCGACAGCGAGGCCTTCGATTTCGAAAGGTTCGCCGGGCTGGACGATGATGGTCGGGTAGTCGGGGTTTTCGGCGTGCAGCTCGATCACCAGCTTGTTGCGCTTCAGGCGCTTGACCGTGACTTCGTCGCCAAGGCGCGCCACCACGATCTGGCCGTTGCGCGCTTCCTTGGTGGCCTGCACGGCGAGCAGGTCGCCGTCCATGATGCCGGCGTCGCGCATCGACATGCCGCGCACCTTGAGCAGGTAGTCGGGCTGGCGCTGGAACAGCGTGTTCTCGACGTAGTAGGTCTGGTCGATGTGCTCTTGCGCCAAGATGGGCGAGCCGGCTGCGACGCGACCGATGAGCGGCAGCGCCAATTGCGCCATGCCGGGCAGCGAGAGCGAGAACTGGCCGCCTTCGCGATGGCGTGTTTCGTTGAGCGAACGCAACGCGTCGCCCTTGAGGCGGATGCCGCGCGAGGTGCCGCTGACGAGTTCGATCACACCCTTGCGGGCGAGCGCCTGCAGGTGTTCTTCGGCGGCGTTGGCCGACTTGAACCCCAGCTCGTTGGCGATTTCGGCGCGCGTTGGCGGCGCACCGGTACGTGCGATGGCGCTCTGGATCAGGTCCAGGATCTGCTGCTGGCGGGCTGTAAGCTTCACGGCGAACTGCATATGTGGTTCCTTGCGGCACTGGCTATTTATCCAGTGCCTGTATTTTTAACCAGTTTTTAGAAGTTGACAAGCCATGGCCAATGCCCCTTTGTCCGAGTTGCGTCGCGTGGTGGTTCTGGGCACCGGCGGAACCATTGCCGGCCGGGCGGCCAGCAGCGGCGACAACATCGGCTACACCGCCGGGCAGGTGGGGGTGGCCGACCTGCTGGGCGGCATCGAGGCGCCAGAGGGCGTGACGCTGGTGGCGGAGCAGGTGGCGCAGGTCGACAGCAAGGACATGTCGCTCGACATCTGGCAGAAACTTGCGCAGCGCTGCGTGCATTGGCTGGCGCAGCCCGATGTGGTCGGGGTGGTGATCACGCATGGCACCGACACCTTGGAGGAAACGGCGTTCTTCCTGCATTCGGTGATTGCGTCGGCCAAACCTGTAGTGCTGACCTGCGCGATGCGCCCGGCCACAGCCCTGGCGCCGGACGGCCCTCAGAACGTGCGTGACGCCATCGTGGTGGCGGCAACGGCCGGTGCGCATGGCGTGACGGTGGTTTGCGCCGGCACGGTCCACAGTGGCGTGGATATTCAAAAGGTGCACACCTATCGGCTCGATGCCTTCGCCTCGGGCGATGCCGGCCCGATCGGCTACGTGGAAGAAGGAGCGGTGCGCCGTGTCAGGGCGTGGCCCGAAGGTGCCGCGCTCGAGGCCTCGAAAGCCCTGGATGCCGTGGGTCAGTGGCCCCGCGTCGAGATCGTCATGAGCCACGCTGGCGCAAGCGGTGCGCTCGTCGATGCGCTGCTGCAGGTTGGGGGCGCCGAGCCTGTGCGTGGGCTGGTTCTGGCTGCGACCGGCAACGGCACGCTGCACCATGCGCTGGAAGCGGCAGCGCTCAAGGCGCAAGACCGTGGTGTTGCCGTGCTGCGTGCCACGCGATGTGCCAACGGACGCATCCTGCCCAGGCCGGACGACCGGCTGCGCGATGCCGGCGCGCTCACGCCGGTGAAGGCGCGCATCGCGCTGATGCTGGAATTGCTGGGGAAATAAAAACCGCCCTGTCGAAGGGCGGCCGGAAAGTCAGATCAGCTGCTCAGCGCAGCCAGTGCACGTTGCGTGATTTCATCGACCGTGCCCACGCCCTTGATGGCGCGGTATTTCGGCGCGGCGGCCGGATCGGTCTTGGCCCAGGCCGAGTAGTAGTCGACCAGCGGGCGCGTCTGCTGGCTGTAGACGTCGAGCCGCTTGCGCACGGTTTCTTCCTTGTCGTCCTCGCGCTGGATCAGCTCTTCGCCGGTCACATCGTCCTTGCCTTCGATCTTGGGCGGATTGAATTTGACGTGGTACGTGCGGCCTGAGGCAGGGTGTGAGCGGCGACCGCTCATGCGCTCGATGATGTCGCTGAAGGGCACATCGATTTCAAGCACGTAGTCGAGCTTGACGGCTGCCGCCTTCATGGCGTCGGCCTGCGGAATGGTGCGCGGGAAACCGTCGAACAGAAAGCCGCTGGCGCAGTCGGCCTGTGCGATGCGTTCTTTCACGAGATTGATGATCAGGTCGTCGCTGACCAGTGCGCCGGCGTCCATGACGGCCTTGGCCTGCAGCCCCAACGGCGTGCCGGCCTTGACGGCGGCGCGCAGCATGTCGCCGGTCGAGATTTGAGGGATGCTGTATTTCTGGCAGATGAAGGCCGCTTGCGTGCCTTTGCCCGCTCCGGGCGCGCCCAGCAAAATTAGTCTCATGGTGTCCTCGGACGGTTCTTAGATTTTGTGTCGCGCCGAGCGTCGGCCCGAAGGCTGGGCAAGGCGGAGTTGCATCGAGGATAGCACGCGTGCCAGTGAGGATTTTCCCTTGTCTTCACTCGGGCGACACCTCGCCTCAGGGGGAGGTTTTCGCTGCAAAGACCGCGCGCACGCGAGCCAGGTCTTCGGGGGTGTCGATGCCGGGGCCGGGTGCGACATGGCTCACATGCACTGCAATGCGATGCCCGTGCCACAGCGCGCGCAACTGCTCGAGTGCTTCGGTCGCTTCGACGGGGGACGGTGGCAGCGATGGAAACTTGCGCACGAAGCCCGCGCGATAGCCGTAGATACCGATGTGGCGCAAGGGGGCCGGAGTCGGCAGCACGGTCGGCGCCGCGCCGTTGACGGAGCCGTCGCGCCACCAAGGGATTGGCGCGCGGCTGAAATAGAGAGCGTGGCCCTGCGCGTCGAGCACGGCCTTCACGACGTTCGGGTTCATGAAGTCGCTGATCGAATCGATCTCGTGCGCCGCGGTGCTCATGGCGGCCTGCGGGTGAGCCTCCAGTTCGGCCGCCACGGCGTCGATCAGGGCGGGGTCGATCAATGGTTCGTCACCCTGCACGTTGACGACGATGTCGTCGCCGTCGAGGCCCAGTTGCTCGCAGGCTTCGGCCAGCCGGTCGGTGCCGCTGGGGTGGTCCTGGCGCGTCAGGATGGCTTCGACGCCATGCGCCTTACAGGCCGAAATGATGGACGGATCGTCCCCGGCGACGACCACACGTGCTGCACCCGATTCGCTGGCGCGCTGGGCAACGCGCACCACCATGGGCACGCCGGCGATGTCGGCGAGGGGTTTGTTGGGCAGCCGTGTCGACGCCAGTCGCGCCGGCACGAGGACGGTGAAACTCACAGCCCCAGCTCGTCGTCGGACAGCGTGCGGGCTTCGTTCTCGAGCAGCACCGGGATGCCGTCGCGCACCGGATAGGCCAGACGCGCACTGCGCGAGCACAGCTCTTGCTTCTCGGGGTTCCAGGTCAAAGGGCCCTTGGTGACGGGGCAGACGAGCAGTTCAAGCAGCTTGGTATCCATCGAGCGATGATAACTTTGCGTCGAGCGCAGTGAAGAATTCCGGGGAGGGGGCGAAGTGCAGCGGCACGGCCAGTGCGTCGGGCGCCTGACGCCACAACTTGACAGCATCTTTTTCGGTGCAGACAAGGGCGTGGGTGGTGTTGGAGGGGCGTTGCCAGCCGTCGAAATCGTAGTGATCGGGCAGTGCGATGGTTTCGGCGAGCGTGAGGCCGCGTGCGCGCAGCATCTCGAAGAAGGCCTCGGGTCGTGCGATGGCCGCCAGCGCGATCACCGCCTGGCCTTCGAGGGTCTGCAAGGGCACATGCTTTCCGTCGCTGGTCAAAGCGTCCGCTGCAAGGTTGCGGGTCGCGGTGTAGCCGCCAGCGAATGCGGGCCGTTCGCCGCTGTGCAGGACGAGGTCGCAGCGGCGCGGCCAGGCCTCGCGCAAGGGGCCCGCGGGCAGCCGCCAGCCATTGCCGATGCCACGGTCGTCGAACACGCAGATCTCGATATCGCGTCCCAGCGCCAGATGCTGCAGGCCGTCGTCGCTGACGATGACCTGTGTGCCCGGATGCCGTGCCAGCAGGGCGCGTGCCGCTTCGACGCGCTGCCGGGCGACGAACACCGGCGCGTTCGTGGCATGACGGATCAGCGCGGGTTCGTCGCCGACATCGTGCGGATCGCTGTCGTCGAGCACTTCGCGGCAGTCGTCGGTGCGGCGCCCGTAGCCGCGCGACACCACGCCAACTTGCAACCCTCGCGCCTGGAGGTGCCGAACGACGGCCATCACCACCGGCGTCTTGCCGGCGCCGCCTGCAATCACGTTGCCCACGACGATCACGGGCACCTGCACACGCGCAGTCCGAAGCCATCCCAGGCGATAAAGCCAGCCCCGAACAGCGAAGAGTGCGGCGTACAGCAGCGACAGCGGCCAGAGCAGGCAGGCCAGCGGCCCGCGATGCAGCCAGGCGTCCTGCAGCCGCGAGCCCGACGAGCCGGTGCTGCTGCGACCTTCTGAAGGCACTCAGTGCCCGGCTTGCGCCGTCGACTGGGCTGCGAAGGTGATCTGCATCAGGCCGACGCGGCGAGCCGCTTCCATCACCGTGATGACGGCCTGGTGCGGGCTGCTCGCGTCGGCGCTGATGATCACCACGCTGTCCTTGCCGCCGGTGGCTGCTGCGGCGAGCGCTGCCGCCACGGTTTCCACATTGCGGTCCGCCACGGCGGCCTTGTTGACCGAATAGCGCCCGTCGGCTGACACTGTCACGATCACTTCCTTTGGATAGTCGCGCTGCGCGTCGACGTCCGCCGTGGGCAGCCGCAGCTGCATCTCGGTGAACTTGCTGTAGGTGGTCGACAGCATCAGGAAGATCAGCACGACCAGCAGCACGTCGATGAACGGGATCAGGTTGATCTCGGGCTCATCGCGCGAGCCGTGCCGAAACTGCATGCGGGCGCGGGTCATTTGCGCAGGGCGTTGAGGTGGCGGGCGAAGCGTTCGCCGGACAGTTCAAGATTCAGCAGATATTCGTCGACGCGGCTGCGAAAGTAGCGCCAGAAGATCAGCGTGGGAATTGCCACGATCAGCCCGAAGGCCGTGTTGTAGAGCGCGATCGAGATGCCGTGCGCCAGTTGTGCCGGGTTGCCCGAGCCGACGGCGCCGCTGCCGGGCGACTGCGAACCGAAGATTTCGATCATGCCGATCACCGTGCCCAGCAGGCCGAGCAGCGGTGCGGCAGAGGCGATCGTGGCCAGCGCAGGCAGGTAGCGCTCCAGCCTGTGCGCGACCGTGCGGCCCGAGGCCTCCATGGCCGCACGCAGGTCGTCTTCGGTGCAACGGGGGTTGGCGTTGAGTGCGCGAAGGCCAGCGGCCAGCACCTGGCCGAGCATCGAGTTGCTTTCCAGCTTCGTCACGACATCGGGGCCGGGAATGGCGCCTCGCGAGACGGTGATGGTTTCGTCGAGCAGCTTCGGCGGCAGTACCCTCACGGTCTTGAGACTTGTGAAACGTTCTATAACCAGCGCGAGCGCAATGACGGAACAGGCGAGCAATGGCCAGATAGGCCAACCCGCGGCAACAATGATGGAAAACAAGAAAATCCTCCGACCCATAGACTGCAAATGCGCGGCGATTATCCACTGAGCCCACCATCGCCACGCGGCTTGTTTTCGTGTCGGCAAGGGCGCACAGATTCTGTGGATAACTTTGTGATTAACCTGCTGCGCAATGCGTCCGAACCCGCATGGGACGGGCTTTCCGCTAGATCGACTGAATTTTGAGCAGCACTTTTTTCAATAAAATCAATGACTTGCACGAGAAGTCGTGCGCTTGTTCAGCCCTGGGGCATGAAAAAGCGATGTACGCCGTCCGTTGTGGAAGAGTGGCACCGGGCCACGCGTGCATTCCATGAACCTGCGCGACACGAATTCCGCGCCCGGGCCGCGCGTCTGGGCTGTCGGCGCGTTGTGCCGCGCGGTCGCCGACGCGCTCGACGCGCGCTTCAATCCGGTTGCCGTGCGCGGCGAGATCTCCGGTTTTTCGCGGGCGTCGAGTGGACATTGTTACTTCTCGCTCAAGGACGAGTCCGGTCAACTGCGCTGCGCGATGTTCCGTCGAGCCGCCGGTTTGCTCGACTTTTCACCGCGCGACGGCGACCAGGTCGAGGTGCGCGGACGCTTGGCGGTGTACGAGCCACGCGGCGATCTGCAACTGGTGGTCGAGAGCCTGCGGCGTGCGGGGCAGGGCGCCCTGTTCGAGCAGTTCATGCAACGCAAGGCGCGGCTGGAAGCCGAAGGGCTGTTCGATCCGGCGCGCAAGCGGGCACTGCCGGCCATGCCGCGTGCGGTGGGCGTCGTCACCTCGCTCGGCGCTGCGGCGTTGCATGACGTGGTCACCGCGCTGCGGCGGCGCGTGCCACACATTCCGGTGGTGCTGGCGCCGGCGGCCGTGCAGGGCGTCAATGCGCCGGCCGAACTGGTGCGGGCATTGCAATCCCTCTACGCGCTGGAGCCGGCGGTCGACGTGATCCTGCTGGTGCGTGGCGGTGGTTCCATCGAAGACCTCTGGGCCTTCAATGACGAAGCGCTGGCGCGCACCATCGTTCAGAGCCCCGTGCCGCTGATCAGCGGCGTGGGCCACGAGACGGACTTCACCATCGCCGATTTCTGCGCCGACCTGCGCGCACCGACGCCCACTGCGGCGGCGGAACTCGTCAGCGCGCCGCGCGACCTGTGGCTCGGCGCGCTCGATCTGCTCGATGAGCGGCTCAGCGATGCTTTGGGTGGGCGCCTCGATGCGCTCGGGCAGCGTCTCGACCAGGCGGCGGGGCGTCTCGGGCGGCCTTCGAATCTGGTGGCTCGCCAGCAGCTCCGGCTGGCGCACCACGCGCAGCGCCTTCAGTACGCGGTGCTATCGCGGCGAGAGCGCCTGGCGCAAGCACCGCGTTCGATTGCGGCCGATTTTCCTTTGAAGTTCGAGCGTGCCCTGGTGCAGCGACGCGAACGCCTGGAGCGCGTGGCCTTGCGCCTGCGGCTGCTCGATCCGGCCTTGGTTCTGCAGCGCGGGTATGCGTGGCTGACCGATCCAGGTGGCCGAGCGATCGTCAGTGCCACGCAATTGACGGCCGGCGACGCTGTCGTCGCGCGGCTTGCCGATGGCGAGGTCGACCTGACCGTCACGCCCGGCGACGCAACGGGCCCGCGTCCGACGCGCCCTCAATAATTACTTCCTAGAATCCTGCATTCCCCACAACCAACCCACGAGAAAAAACCATGGAACATGTGCTCCCACCCCTGCCGTACGCCCTCGACGCGCTGGCCCCGGAATATTCGAAGGAAACCCTCGAGTACCACTACGGCAAGCACCACAACGCCTACGTCGTGAACCTGAACAACCTGCAAAAGGGCACCGAGTTTGAAGCCCTGACGCTGGAAGAGATCATCAAGAAGGCCAGCGGCGGCATCTACAACAACGCCGCCCAGATCTGGAACCACACCTTCTTCTGGAACTGCATGAAGCCGCAAGGCGGCGGCGCTCCCACCGGCGCGCTGGCCAAGGCCATCGATGCCAAGTGGGGCAGCTACGACGCCTTCAAGGAAGCCTTCGTGAAGTCGGCCGTGGGCAACTTCGGTTCGGGCTGGACCTGGCTGGTGAAGAAGGCCGACGGCTCGGTGGACATCGTGAACACCGGCGCAGCCGGCACGCCGCTGACGACTGCAGACGTCGCGCTGCTGACCGTCGACGTCTGGGAACACGCCTACTACATCGACTACCGCAACCTGCGCCCGAAGTTCGTCGAGACCTTCTTGGCCAAGCTGGTGAACTGGGATTTCGTCGCCAAGAACTTCGGCTGAAGCCGCGCTTCTAGATCAAAAAAGCCGACCTGCGGGTCGGCTTTTTTTGTGGCCTTCAGGCGCTAGAAACTCAGCGTTTGGTGGCTGAGAACAACTCGCCGCTGAGCTTGGCGCCCTTCTTGATGTTCTTCTTGGCGAACCAGCCCTGGTTCATTTCAAGCACGTAGCGCACGGGTTCGAGGGAGCAGTGCGAGTTCTCGGTCATCGGCTGCATGTCGACCAGGTTGACGATGCGGCCGTCGTCCGCGACGAAGGCGGCGGTCAGCGGCAGGATCGTGTTGCGCATCCAGAAGCACTGTGTCGCAGGCTGCTCGAACACGAAGATCATGCCTTCGGCCTGCGGCATTTCCTTGCGGAACATCAGGCCGATTTCTCGTTGCTGGGGCGTTTGCGCGATCTGCACATCGATCTTGTACAGGCCGACCGACAACTGCGTGCGTGCCAGATCGGTTTGAGGTTGCTGTTGCGCATGCGCGGGCATCATGAAAGACGCGGACAACAGGAGCAGGGCGGCGAGACGCTGAAACATCGGATAACTCTTTCAGGGCGGGGTCAGGGCCCGGCCCGTAACCAATAAAAATGCCCGCTGAAGCGGGCATTGCCGGTGAGCTGGAAAGCTTACACCTTCTTGGCGGCGGCCGTGTGGGCCTTGGCGACGTGGCGAACCTTGTGCTTCTTGGCTGCAACGTGCTTCTTCGAAGCGTGCTTGGCAACCTTGGGAGCGGCAGCAGGAGCAGCCGTGGTGGGTTCGGCTTGTTGAGCGAAGGCACCGGCAGCGAAGAGACCGGCGATCAGGGCTGCGAGCAGCTTGTTCATGAGAAATCCTTTGATATCGTTGATTTGGATAGCCCTCCCTGCGGAAGGTAGACATTCAACGGAGCCCGCTTCTGGCGGTTGACAGCAATGCAGTCGCCACAGGCGAAAAAAAAGAGCGCTCCGAAGAGCGCTCTTTTTTAGGGGGTCAGGCTGACTTACTTGGCGGTCGGCATGTCGGGCGTGCCGCCTTGGGTCGACTTGCGCTTCACGCTGCCGTCCTTGTTGCGACGACGCTGGTCGCGGGTGCTGGCGCGCTTTTCGCCAGAAGCCGCAGCCTTGTCGGCACCGATGGCGCCGCCTTCGGGGGTCTTGGCTTCGTCGCCAGCAGGAGCGGCAACCTTGCCAGCGGGCTTGGTAGCCTTCTTGGCTTCGGCGCGTTGCTGAGCCTTGCTGTTGGTGGCGTTCCCTTGTTCGGGCGTCGTGCCGGCCGGGTTTTGGGCGTAGGCGCCAGCGGCGAACAGGCCGGCGATCATGACTGCGAGAATTTTGCTCATTGATGATTCCTCTATCGAGAATTGGTTGGAAACGCCTCCCGGCGAGCAGAAGGTCAGCCACTAACGAGGCCATTGGCCCTATGGTTGACAAACGCTTGCTGATGGGTTGCGTCTAAAATGTACAGCGATTTGTTCGCGGGCTGTACAGCGATTCCCCGTCGTGTCTGAATTCGCTGACAGTCGTCAAAATTACGCCACTTCCGGAGCCATCCCCCTCATGTCCAGCTACCAGCACATCAAAGTTCCGGCCGAAGGTCAGAAGATCACGGTCAACGCAGCCAACTCGCTCAATGTGCCGGACCAACCGATCATCCCGTTCATCGAAGGCGACGGAACCGGTTTGGACATCACCCCGGTGATGCTGAAGGTGGTGGACGCGGCAGTGGCCAAGGCCTACGGTGGCAAGAAAAAGATCCACTGGATGGAGGTCTACGCTGGCGAGAAGTCGACCAAGGTCTATGGTCCCGACGTCTGGCTTCCCGAAGAAACGCTGCACGCCGTGCGCGACTACGTGATCTCCATCAAGGGCCCGCTGACCACGCCTGTCGGTGGCGGCATCCGTTCGCTGAACGTTGCGTTGCGCCAGGAACTCGATCTTTACGTCTGCCTGCGCCCCATTCAGTACTTCGAAGGCGTTCCCAGCCCCGTGCGTGAGCCGCACAAGACCAACATGGTCATCTTCCGCGAGAACTCGGAAGACATCTACGCCGGCATCGAGTTCGAAGCCGAAAGCGACAAGGCAAAGAAGCTCATCAAGTTCCTGCAGGACGAATTGGGCGTCAAGAAGATTCGCTTCCCGAACACTTCGGGCATCGGCGTCAAGCCCGTGTCGATCGAAGGCACAGAGCGCCTCGTGCGCAAGGCGTTCCAGTACGCCATCGACAACGACAAGCCCAGCGTGACCATCGTGCACAAGGGCAACATCATGAAGTTCACCGAAGGTGGATTCCGTGACTGGGCCTACAACCTCGCCGCCAAGGAGTTCGGCGCCGAGTTGATCGACGGCGGCCCGTGGATGAAGTTCAAGAACCCGAAGACGGGCAAGGAAATCACCGTCAAGGACAGCATCGCCGATGCGTTCCTGCAGCAGATCCTGTTGCGTCCCGCCGAATACAGCGTGATCGCCACGCTCAACCTCAATGGCGACTACGTCTCCGACGCGCTGGCCGCACAGGTCGGCGGCATCGGCATCGCTCCGGGCGCGAACCTGAGCGACACCGTTGCCATGTTTGAAGCCACCCACGGCACGGCGCCCAAGTACGCAGGCAAGGATTACGTGAACCCCGGCTCGGAGATTCTCTCGGCCGAAATGATGCTGCGTCACATGGGCTGGACCGAAGCCGCCGACCTGATCATCAGCTCGATGAAGAAGTCGATTGCGAGCAAGAAGGTCACCTATGACTTCGCCCGCCTGATGGACGGCGCCACGCAAGTGAGCTGTTCGGGTTTTGGCCAAGTGATGATCGACCACATGTGACACATTGAATAGTCCTGCACCGGCATGACTTACAGCCCCGTCTTCCCTCTGGGAGGGCGGGGCTGTATTGCTTTTGGGTTGCCCATTGTTGAACCGGGTTGCCTTACATTTGGGGCCATGTTCGGGGGCCATCGTTTTTTGCATGGCCCCATTCCTCGAAGATGCGCCACGTCAACTACACCCTCAAGCCTGCAGTAATAAATAGCGCCTCGCCTCGCGACAAAGCGTATTCCTTGACAGACGGCGGGGGGCTGCACATCGAGGTGTTGCCGTCCGGCTCAAAGGTCTGGCGCTACAAATACCACCTGGACGGCAAGCGCGAGAAGGTCACCATCGGCGCCTACCCTGCGTTCAGCATCAAGGCGGCCCGAGACCGGCACGAGGAAATGCGCGCAATGGTCGAGCGCAATGAGAGTCCGGCCAGGCAGAAACAAGTCGACGGGGCAGAACGGCGCAGCGTAGAGGCCAGGGCGGTGACGTTCAAAATGTTCGCGGAGCAGTGGATCGATGAGACGCTGTTCTATCGGTCGGCGGGCTACCGCGCGCAGATCATTCGCTGGCTTCAGGCATACGTCTATCCGGAGATCGGCGACCTCGCCCTGGGCAACGTTCAGCCGGCACACGTGCTCTCGATCATCGAGAAGCGGCTCGACACCACCGTGGCCGCCGAGCGGATCCGCGTGATCATCCAGCAGATTTACAACCACGCCATCCGAAAGCTGATCGTGACCAGTAATCCGGCCACGCCGCTGCGTGGCGTGGTGACGCGCGCGCCAGTCGAGCACCATCGACACCTCAACGAAAAGGAGCTCACGGCGTTCTGGCGGGGCATCGATTTGCAGGGCGCCCATGCGACCACGATTGCAGCGTCGAAGCTGCTCGTGCTGACGATGGCACGCAAAGTCGAGCTGCTGCGGTCGACGTGGGCCGAATTTGATCTCGACTCCGGCGTTTGGGATGTACCGGGACCACGCATGAAGATGAAGAAGCCGCATCGCGTTTTTTTGTCGACTCAGGCGGTCAGCATCTTGACGACGGTTCACGCGCTGACGGGACACGGCGACTACGTCTTTCCGTCGATCTTTCGAGGCGGCGTTCCGATGAGCGACGTGACTCTCAACCACTTCTTCAAGCGCATCGACTTTGGCGTGCCGGAGTTCAGTCCGCACGGCACGCGGGGCACCGCTGCAACGTTACTGCGTGAGCATGGTTTCGGCCGCGATGTGGTCGAGTTGCTGCTCGCCCATTCGGAGAAGAACCAAGTGGTCGCGGCGTACACGCATGCCGAGCATGTTGGCGAGCGGAAGAGGGCGATGCAGTTCCTGGCGGACTACATCGACCAATTGGCCGCGCCCTAGTTCGACAGGCCTTCGGCCAAGCCCTTGCGCACGGCGAGAACCTGCTCGACGGGCCACACGCGCGTGCGTGCACCGAGCAGGATGCCCTTTGGGACCCTCCCTTCCTCGACCCACTTCAGCCACGTGCGGCTCACGATGGGCAGTAGCCCCGGTTTGCCATGTTTGCGGTCGCCGCAGATGTCCTTCACGCGCAACAATGCGCCGGCAGGGTATTGCTTCAGCGGCTCGCTCGTGGCGTTGACGGCGTTCTTCATTGAATTTCCGGCGTGAATTGGGCGTGGTCCTCGTCGCTGAGCCAGAGCACGGGAGGCAACGAAAGAACGCTGTCGCGCAGCGCCTCGAGGCTTCCATCGTTCTGCAGCTCGAAGTCGACGGCGATCTGGTGCCGCTCGCTGCTGTGATGCGCCGTATCGGCATCGAGCGTTGTCGCGTTCGGGCTGTGGACACGCACGACGCTGAGCTGCGCGCCGAGGGCATACAGCGCTGCCATTTCGACCGGATCTCGCAGATCGGTGATCGCGAAGCGACGGAAGCCCACAGACGCCTTCCGGTTGATCCAGCGGCAGGCAATGTCGGCGTAGTAGGTCGGCCGAAAGCGCCGCTGGAAGTCCGCCCAGTGTTGCATCGCCCAGCGTGGGCTGCGCGGTTCATGCAGGCTCTCGCCGGCGTCGAAGCACCAACTGACGAAGGCCGGCTCGTTGCACATGCCCACGGCAAGTGCGGGAATCGACCATTCCTTCGTCGGGCGGTGGTTGAGCATCCGCTCGTCGATGCGCCAGGCGGACGCGATCTCACGCCGGAGTGCATCGCCGAACGCGATGGTCTCGAACTGGCAGTGGTTGAGCAGCACTGCGGCAGCGCTGTCCTTGCCGGCACCTGTCTTGCCGGTGAAGGCGATCACGGTGATGCCATGCTGCGTGGCCTTGCCGCAGTGGCGCGGCGATTCAATGTAGACACGATTCATGCTGGGTCTTCTCTTTTGGGTGGATCAGTCCTCGTCGCGCTCGCCTGATGCGGCGCGCTTGTGGTCGAAGAAGGGAAGGCCGCCCGTGGGCGGTGGGAAGGGCCGGCAGGCCGCAGCGCGCTGTACACGCACGGGCAACGCGCCGGCGGCGCTCGGATGCTGGGCCGCGAGGCGCACCATGCGGCTGCGCACGCGGTCACGCATGACGGTCTCGAAGTCCTCGGCCCGCCGAAAGCGCGCCGCCATGCGTGCGCAGGCTTCGCGCAGCAGCTGGTCGGTGGGCTCGATCGCGTGGGCCATGTCGGCTTCGCCAGGTCAGCGCCAGGCCGGCATGTCGAGGTGCCGCGCATTGGGGCCGCAGCTGCCGTGCGCGGAGCGCGCAGCGTCAAGGGCTTCGGGGCCATGGCATTCACGACACCGGTGTCGACGGCGTACGTCGACCTGTGCGCTCGCGGTGAGCGCGTGGTAGCGATAGCTTTCCTCGGGCCCGGCAGTCGTGATGCCTTCGGGCGCGAGCTGGATGCGCTCGCGAAACCGCTCGTCGTCTTCGTAGGCGGCCGCCACCGGTGGCACCGCGTTCGGATTGGCTGGCGTCACGACCAGGCGGGGCACCTGATAGTTCGCGCCGAGGTTGTCGAGGTCCGTGCCCTTGGCGTAGGCCAGCATGCAGGCCTTGGCCGCGTCGTTGATGCGCTGGCGCATCAACAGCTCCTGATAGGCCATCTCCTCGAGCAGCTTGTAGGCCGGATCGGATTCCAGCACGAGGCTGTAGTCCGGGTAGCGCGTCTGAAACGATGCGAGGCGACGCGCGAGGATGACCTCGAAGTCCAGCACCTCGATGACGGTCGGCGCCGGCAACAGCGACATGTCCATGCTCATGTCGCGGCCCCGATCTGTACCGGCACGCGCATCGACAGCACGCTGCGACGTTGGCCGGGCGGGGTGTAGATGCCTTGCAGGTCGAGGATGGCCTCGCCCGGGTTCTCTCCGGTGAAGATCTGCACGCGCGACAAGCGCAGGCGCGGCTCCCATTTCATGAGTGCACCTGCCGTCGCGGCATACAGCCGCACGCGGGTCATTCCGTTGTCCGGGTGATCGAGCAGCTCGGGCCAGAGGCTGCCGTAGGGACGGCGCATGGTTCGCGAACCCAAGGGTGTGCCCAGGATGTCGGGGATGCTCTGGCGCAGGTGCTCGATCCCGTCGAGCGGCTTGCCTGTGAGGCGATTCATGCCGCTCATGACGCCACCGGCCTTCCGCTGGTCTGGTCGCCGCGCTCGATGTCGGAGGTGAGGTGGTCCTGCAGGCTGATGTCGCCGGCCTTGATGTCGCCACCGTCGGTCGTGATGCCGTGCCCTTCGATGAAGTGCATGTCGCACCTGATCTGCGCGCCCTGGCCGCTGGGCCCAATGCCGTAGCCGACCATGCCCGCCTGCCAGGTGAGCAGACCCTGCACGACCATTTCCCCGGTGGCGATGGTCTTGGGCGCGTCGAGCGTGATCTCCTGCGAGTGCACGGAGGCGCTGTCGCTGGCGGTCACATCGGCCGTCTTGCAGTGAACCGTGATCGAGTCGGGCACGGTGATGTCGGCGGTGCCCCCTTCGGGCAGCGTAGCCTTCAGGGCGCTTGTGGCGTGGTCGTATTCGATGACTGCGCCGTCCGGGTAGGTCGTGCGCTCCACGTCGCCGCTGTCGCCGTTGGCCGGGATGCCATCGCTGAAGATGCCCACGAGCACGAAGCCGGTCGCCATGTCACCACCGGGCGAGAGCACCATGCACTGCTCGCCCTCGGAAGGTGGCGACCAGTGGCGCACATCACCGGCGCGGCGCGCGAACCATGGGAGCCAGTTGGTGGAGAGGTTGCCCGATTTCACGCGGCAGCGGCGCGTTTCATGATCGACCGCGAACACCGTTCCAGCACGAACGAGGTTCTCGATCAGGCGCTGCAGTTCGACGGTGGATGCGGGCTTTCCAGACATGCCGTCGATGGTGCCGGCCATGCGCGCGCGACGCACTCGAGGCACTTTGTATCGGGCGCTCCTACAACGGCATGTCTCAGACGGCGAGGTGCTGTGACAGCGGATCTACGGAAGGTCTGGTCCCTTAGCGGGCCTACTGTCGCAGCGAAGGCGGACGCACACGATGGCTACTCGCTCTTGAACTCCACTGCTCGATGGTGCGCCATGTATTTCTCGTGTTCGGGCTTCAGCGCAATCTTCATCGAAGGCGTGATCCCAAGTTTGGCGGCCTCAGTGAGAAGGGGGGAGAGGCGAATAGACCCGCCCGTATCGAACGTGATGAAGCCCTTGTCGAACGCCTTGTCCAGGTTTGGCGAAAGCAGCAGACCGTTCCACTGGTCCAGTCGCTCACTGTTCGTCGACTTCTTCCATGGCTTGATGTGAGACGCAACAAGGAGGCTGGTGTCGCTGAACCCCGTAACAGCACAGCCGGTCCAGTGCAGCAGCACCTTGTCTCGGAACGTGCCCTGGCCGATCCTGGACTTGATCAGCGCCGTCTTCTCGGTCGTCGTCGTGGTCGGATCGCTGATGATCTGTTCGAGGTCGGCTTGCACGTCATCGCTACCGTTGCTCGTGAGGTATGCGGCGAACTGCGACAGCGTGGCGCTGTACATGTGATGCCCGCGCGCGTTTCGCTCTTTGAAGACGGGCAGTTCCTGGATGCTTGGGGAAAGGGCGCCAAAGGCCGAAGAACTGCTCAATGCGATCAAAGGACCTGAGATTAGGCCGCCATCCATTGCCCATTCGGACAGTGAGCCACGGAGCGCTCCGTCGTAGCTCCTCGCCGAGGACTTCGACAGCCCTTTGTGAATCATCCAGTCGTAGAAGTTCATGCAGTAAGAATTGCGCCAAGTCCGGCTATTCTCGCGCAGGGCTAGGCTGACAAACGTTTTCGGAGGTACGACCGCTAACCGGCTGACTCCCGAGGGGCGGCCTGTCGCGTGGTTGCTCAGTTTGCCCTCTGCGGAGCGGGTTAACATCCCGCCCCCGATGCCCAAGAAGAAGCCACGCAAGCGCCATAGATCAGTCACCAGCGGCATCGCCGTCACACTGCGCCGCACAGCGGTCTGGCTCATCACCGCCGGCGCCATTTCGATCCAGGCGACCAGTTGCGGATTTCTTCCAGCTCCATCGCCGCCTGCTCCCTCCCTGGAGCGTTCTGGCCCGACCACCGCCACTCAGTTTTCAGGCTGCCGCGAGTTCTTCGCCGGTGGTGTCGCACCCTCGATTCCGCAGGCTCCCCTGCAGCGCGAGCTTTGCTACGAGGCGTTTGCCATCCTGCACAGCGGCACAAGCAAGACCCCGGTTTTCGTTGCCGAGCGGCTCGCCCGCGCGAGCATCGAAGATGCCAACGAGAAGCGCACCAACAAGTTCTTTGCGGATGCCCGGCTGCCGCGCAGCGAGCGCGCAGAGCTGAGCGACTACAAGGGCTCAGGCTATGCCCGCGGACACATGGCCCCGGCCGGCGACATGTCGAACCCGACGGCGATGGCACAGAGCTTTTCACTGGCAAATATGGTCCCGCAGAACCCGACGCAGAACTCCGGTGCCTGGTCCAAGATTGAGCAGGACACGCGCCGGTACGTCCTGCGCGCCAAAGGCAATGTATTCGTGATCACGGGGCCGGTGTTTGGCCCCGAAAGCCTGATAGTCGGTGCCAACCGCGTGCGTGTGCCTACGCACCTGTTCAAGCTTGTCTATGACGAGAGCACGGGCAAGGCCTGGGCGCATTGGCAACCGAATTCTGAAGACGCCCGCGCCGGACGGCCGATCAGCTACGGGGACCTAACGCAGCGGGTCGGCATGGAGCTACTGCCGGGGGTTGAAGTGCGGTGATTGTGCTTCGGATGGCGGCCACCGTCGCCTTCGGGCCCTGAGCAGACATCACAACGCCCGGAAGTACGTCCACACCCCATTTTCTCACGCACCACGCGATTTTTAGTTAGGACGCTCGCAAAGCTCGTGCGTGCTGGAGCACTTGAGCCGTCCTGACGGCGGCGCTAAGCATTCCATACATTCAGGGCCGAGGTAGCTCGCGCAAGAACCCTTGATGGCTCCTGCCTAGTTGGGTTCCTGCGCTGCAGCCCCAAAGACCTCGGCCTCGACGTGTGCCGGCAGCTTGGGCACGCATTCGACCATGGCGAATGCGCCAGCCCAGTCATCGTCCGTTACTGGGTGGAGGGGGTACCAGGCGACTTTGATCCCTTGCCGGAGAAACACCATGGCCTGCGGGTTCAAGAAGTAGTACTGCGCGCCTTCTTGGGCCGTCTCTTCGTCTGTGTAGAAGATCGTCTTCGTCTCCTTCAACACATTTCCTTCATGATCCTCGAGGCGTGCGTCTACAAGCTCCCCTGCGAAGAATTTGTCGATGATTAGCTCGTCGACAATCGGGACGCCATCGATCGGCATACCGGTCTGCGTGGCGCCGTTGGTCACAACCAGCGTGCAGATTTCAAAGTTTTCCGGCAGGAGGAATCCAGCCCGGTCGAGGGTCTTGCGAATCTCGCCTTTGTGCTTGTTCGCGGCCGCCGCCTTGCGGGTGATCTGGGCCGCCGCAGCGGTCAAAGTCTCCCGGTGCATTGCAATCGCTTTCGGCTCCGTCGGGTCCAGAATGCATTTCAGTTCACAGAGGAAGAGCAGCCTGCCGATGCTGAATACGACGTCCACTTCCTCGGTCTGCTCGCCCGGGGCGGTGAAGCTGAATGATTTGTCGAGGCACTGGGAGACCGCGGCCAGCTTCGGCGACTGTTCGATAGACTCCGCCACTTTCGCACGAATATGCTTTTCGAACGCAGGGCCTCGCAACGCGAGATCAATGCCAAGCTGCCGAAGCCAGATGTCCACGATCCTGCGCAGGTTCGGACTTTGTGCGGCGCCGAACACGGGCGTTAGCGTTTGCTGGCCCACAGGGACGAGGGGTTGGGCCCAGAGCTCCTGCCCCTGTCGCCCGCGGTAGGTCATGAACTCCAGCAGGGCGATCGCCCCAGCTCGAGTGACGTTGCCACCTTGCATGAACCCTTCGATCAGGGCATCGCGCTGTAGTGTCGGCACGTACGCTGGCAGCCAGCTCGATCCGTCATCTTCTTCATCATCCTTGGTGTACTGGTGCCGTTGCTTGACGGCGCCGAGCAACAGATCGGAACAGCGGCTGATGATCGTCCACGCGTTCATCGCGTCTGCGAGTGTCAGTCCTGCGAGCTCCTTGCGCGGCATTGCCAGCAAGTCTTCGTAGTAGTCCTCAGTGGCGTAGGCCCGGAGGGCAAGCAAGTACTTGTGTTCTTCTGAACTGTCTTCTGTCTTCGTGAGCACAAGCTGTTGCCGGCGCCCCATTTTTTCGATTTTTTTCACATCTTCGACAACGGGCCGAAACGCCTTCTCGAACGGCGGGAACTGACTTTGAGCGTCGAGCGCTTGCTTCATGAATTCGACCGCAAGGTTTCGCCCGCGTGCTCGTCCCATAGCGTATCGCGCCTGCCACCGCGGTTTCGTCGGGCGAAACTTTCGCAACCCTTCTTCGACCTGCAGCTCATAGCCGTTCCAAACGCAGTCGTTCCAGAGATCTTCTGCGAGTAGGTAGAGCAGGCCGAGGTTCAGTTCAAACATGGCTTCGCGCCAGTCCAGCGAGACTTGAAGGTTCCCGGAGAGTTTGGGGTCCTCTTCGAGGATCACGCGGAGCGGAACCTGCAGGCCATCGACCAAGCCCTCCGCGACGGCGTCCGGGGAATATGAAGCCCCGCCTGGGAGGCGCACCTTTGTCGCCATGAGCTTGTGCATCAACACTGGTTCGCCATCGCCGTTCTCGACTTGCTTGGCTGTGGCCGCTTCGAGCACCTCAGGCGTCCTGTCGGAGAGGATCCGGTAGTCGTGGTTCGAGCACGCGACAAGGGCGCGGACCTTGGTTGTCGCGTTGAGATCGTTGTTCGTCGAAATCTTGAGATTGGCGCGAATGGTGGATAGCTTCTTGTTGATTTCGAGGCCGGCAGCATGCAGGCGCTGATCCTCGGGTTGGTTTCCACAATCTTCAAGCGCGCTGGCCCACGCCTGCGGATTGAACCCTTTGCGCAGGGGGCCCTGAATCTTGTTGGCGCGGACGCGCTTTGCGAACTCTCCCACGGTGGCTCCAGTATTTCAACGCGAGAGCCCCGAGTGGGCGAGGCTTTCGATTCTTCTAGCCGAGCGCATGATCGACTTCCACCATGTGTCAGCCCGAGGGTTCTTCAGTGCAGTTCGAAGCTCTCGGCCACCTACCCCAGCATACAGCCGGACATCGAGCGTCCCCACAACGTCATCATGATGATGTTCGGGCCTACGTCTGGCTCTCGCGCCTTGCGATCCGGCATGCAATCTTCGAACACACGGTGCTGACGGGCGACTGTCTGCTTCTGGCCGACTGTAGCCGGTCGCGCCGCCGTCGTGAACGGGCCCGAAGTCGACTATGCCCGTCCCATACCGATCACTAGCTAAATCCGGTTCTGGCACTGAGGCCACCCACGGACCTGAGCGCCTATTCGCGGTCCGGGAGTTCGACCTCGGCTTCTTCATACTGAGCATCGCTATCGAAGCGAATCACGACCGTCGAGTTGCCGTAAAACTTCCCGCTCGTATCCCGGTATTCCAGATGACCACCGTCGGGAAAATCGATGCAAAGCACTTGCGGCTCCATGGAGGCGGCGGCGGACGTCACCTCGGCCAGATACCTGCGCCGGTCCTCCTCTGAGGCTCGGGAGCCCGCCGCTTCTGCAATCTCCTGCGCACACTGTCGTCTGAGGCTCGTCTCGTTCTTCAGCACTTTGGCATGCAGCGCTTTGGCGTACTCGATTGATTCAACCTGCTGCGCGCGAGTAATGTTCTCTTCATCCAAATCGATTACAAGGCGAACGCGATGCGTGCCGAGTTCGACAGCACCAATCCACGCGGACTCATTCCAGGACAGTTCGCCAAGGATCGAGTCATCGCTCCGGCTCAGCGGGTCTTCGGCGCTTGTCATCTTGAAACTTTCATACGGTTTGTTGATCTGGATCGCTGGAAGAAATCATGGCGAACTAGGCACTGCCGACAAACGTCGGGTCATGGCCGAGTGCGGTCCCCGAATCGTCGCACGAAACCCCTCTACGAGTTCAGTGAAACACGACATCAACCTGCGAGGTGCTTCAGCAGCAGATCCTTGATCAGCTCGCGTTCGGCGTAGGTCAGGCCCAGAAGACCGCGCGCTGGGTATTGATAACTTGGGCCGCCGGGCTGCACAAGGTCGCGAAGGCCGAAGTGGTGAACGCGGGCGATGCGTGCCGTGCGACCGAAGAAGCCAACCGCCACGCCTTCCTCATCGGTCTGCACCTTGAGGTGGCGCGCTGCGCGCAGCTTCTCGAACATGCTGCGGCGAATCTTGCCCATCTGCAAGCGCGCCTGCGTCGTCTTGCGTGGCTCGTAGGCGCTACCGTCCGGGTTGCGCTGGCCGGCGATTCGCGCGGCCTGCTCACGCCGCAGTGCCTGCCCGATGGTGCGTGCGAGCGCACGTCGCTTCGGCATCGTCAACGCGGACAGCAACGGGGTCGCCCAGTCTTCGAGCGCGCGCAGGTCGTCGGTCATGTCAGTTCTTCACAGGCTCGAAGTCCCAGGCCGCAAGCGGCTGATCGCCGAACCACACCTCGATGCGCTCGGCGCGCTGCACCACGCCGACGTGCGGCGGCTCGGCCGCATGCTTCACGTTGTAGCGCTTGGTTGTCTCGGGCGAGTCGGGATCAGCGCCGGGCGAGACGATCACGCGCTCGGTCAGGTCCAGCTCGATCGACAGGTCGATGGTTTCCTTGTTGAGATATTCGGCCTCGAAGCGAAAGCTGCGCTCACGCAGATCCGGGTTCTCAAGGATCTCGACCTGCTCGGTGCGAAGCCAGGCCAGCATCGGCACCATGATGGCGTCGGCGTGGCTGCTGTAGTCGAGCACCACTAGCTTCAGGGTGTAGCGATAGACGAACGACAGCGACGCGGCGCCGGCGGCCACGATCTTCCCATTGGTGATGAAGATCGACAGCTTGTCCGGATCGTTCTGCAGCTCGGGCGTTGCCGCCGTCAGATGCGTGCGCAGGCTATGGGGTTTGAGCACCGGTATTCCCGATCAGGGTGTTGAGGGCGTTGAGGGCGTTGAGCCTGAAACGAACCTCGTTATAGCGGTCGATGCAGGCGTTGAGGTCGACGATGGCGAGGTCACCGTCGCTGGTGATTCCAGCCACAGCTGCCGCAAACGCTGGGTCAAGTTCGGCTCGCGCTTCTGCAGGTTCGCCGGCAGCGGCGGGATCTGAGGCGACGACGGGGCGACAGGTGGCAGGGACTGACACCCGCACACCACCAGTGGCAAGCAGATGCTCAAAATGATCTCTTTCATTGCGGACACGTTCGATCTCCTTCTTGTGTGCGAGGTCGCGCGCGGCGAGCCCTTCGGCCAGGGCGCGCTCGGCGTCGAGGGTGTCCGGTGCCGTATGCACGGCCAGCTGCAGCAGCGCGGCCAAGCCAAGCAGCACGGCGAGAACCCACATCATGGTTTGCTCCTTTCATCGGGCGGTGGCATGAGGTCGCTGCCGGGGGGCGTGCGCGCCGAGTGGTCGCGCCCGCGCAGCGCATCGAGCAGGCGCACCGCAAAGCCGAGGGGGTCGTTGCGCATGGCGCCGCCGATGGAGCGCAGGCCCATCCAGATGTCCTCGCTGACCACTGCGCATGCCCCAACGATTGCCAGGCGCAGCGTCTCGGCGGTTACGAAGCCCTCGATGCCGAGGCCGACGAACACCGCGACCGCCACGCCCGTCAGCACCGCGCGAAAGAAGCCGCCCCAT
This sequence comes from Variovorax sp. PAMC26660, assembly GCF_014302995.1. Taxonomy (NCBI): domain Bacteria; kingdom Pseudomonadati; phylum Pseudomonadota; class Betaproteobacteria; order Burkholderiales; family Comamonadaceae; genus Variovorax; species Variovorax sp. PAMC26660. The sequence continues at coordinate 6,893,131 of NZ_CP060295.1, read as the reverse complement.
CCGCCGTGCCGCTTCTCGACGACACCCTGCGCGAGGCCGGCGAAGAGGCCGACAAGGGCACTGGAAACGATGATCCCCAGCGTCTGGGGTTCGGTGAACAGCTTCTTGAGCCAGTCTTGCATGTCGTCAGTCCCAGAGCTGAACGGTGCGGCGCGTGGCCGCGCTGGCCGGCGGGGCCAGTTCGACCTGCAGACCTGCCGGCAGGATGGGCCCGTGATCGGCGAGCCCGGGGTTGAGGAGGAGGGTGCCGTCTTCGACCGGTCGCGATTCCACCGACAGTACATCGCCGTAGGCCCGGAACGAGCTTTCGGGAACGGTGCCGCGATAGTGCTCGAGCCACACGCGTGCGCCGTACTTGTTCGGGTCGAAGTTCTTTGCCATCTGCTCGATCCACGAGCGTTCGATGCGGCGGCCGTCGGTAGTGGCGCCTTCGGTGGCGACGCGGAACTTCTTGGATTTCTGGGCCATGGTGGTGTGCGTGTAGGTTGAAGACGTGGTGCGGGATGCGATGGGACCGATGGTCGGCGCAGCGCGCGAGCGGCTCAATGCAATCTCGTTGTGAGATGCCGATCTACAACCTGCGGCGCACTGAGAACCGTCGCGCACCCTTTCCGCAGAGGCTGGCGTCAATCCGGACGACAAGGGCAGGGCGGCGCCCATCCTGGTCCGTGTCTATGAGCTCAAGTCGGAAGGCCCTTTTGAATCCGCCGACTACTTCTCGCTCTACAACAACGACAAAGTCCTGATCGGCAGCGATCTGCTGGTTCGCGACGAGTTCATCCTCAAGCCGGGCGATGTCAAGACCATCCGTCGCAAGTCGCATCCTGACCTCGCTGCGATCGGCGTGATTGCGGGCTACCGCGATCTGGCGCAAGCCGACTGGCGCATGGTGCAAAAAATCGATCCGGCCCCCGAGGTCGCCTGGTACCGATCGGTACTGCCTGCCAACAAGGTCAAGTTGCAAATCGACCTTCAGGCCAAGGGCATTCAACTCACCCCTCTCAAATAAACCCACGGCGCGCAAGCAAGCAAACGATCGATTTCATGAGTTGGTACAACAAAGTCGCCTGGAGTGAAGGGCTCTTCCTGCGCCCTCAGCTGTTTCAGCAGCAGGAACGCTACCTCGAGCATCTTGCGCACAAACGCACCGCGTCGCTCAGCCCCTTTTATTGGGGCTTCAACCACTACAGCATCGATGTCGAGTCCCTGTCTCTGGGAAAGCTCGTGCTCGCCAGCGCGGCCGGCATCTTTTCCGATGGCACGCCCTTCGATGCGCCGGGACAGACCCTGCCGCCCGCGCCACTCACGATCCTGCCCGAGCATCTGGAGCAGGTCATTCACCTCGCGGTGCCCATCCGCACGCCCAATGGCGAGGAAACGAGCTTCGACGATGTTGCGGCAGTCTCGGCATCGCTCGCACGTTTCTCGGTCTTCGACACCGAGTTGCGCGATGCAAACTCCATCGGACACGCGCCGCCCCCAGTCGCATCCGGCCTACCAGCACCTTGATCCGTATCTGTCCTTCAGGGAGCTGATGGCCGATGTCCAGGCGTTGCTCAATGACGTGCTGGTGCGCAGTGCCCAGAGCATTCCTCTGGCCCAACGTGCCAATGGCGTGAGCGTGGCAAGTGTCGAGCCTTCCGAGTTGCAAGGCTTTTCCAGCCTGGTGTTCGCTGTGGCCGCTCACACGCCGCCTGACGAACTGGCCAGCCAGTTTCCGGCGCGCTGCAAGGTGGGGCCCAGCGATCGACTCGCCGAACTCATTCGCTCGCACCTGCCTGGCATTCCATTGCAGACCTTGCCCGTGCCACCGCGCCAGATTCCCTTCAATGCTGGCTTCGTCTACTTCCAGATCGACCCGCGTGGCCCGCTGTGGGAGCACATGGTGATCTTCGGGCGCGAAGTGGCCATCCAGCGTTTCGCCATGAGGTTCCCGGCTGCGGTCGCCTCTAGGCGCGTCGACGAAGTCTTCTTTGTGGAACATGGGAGCGTTGAAAAATGGATGGGCAGGGTGCGGAAGAAGATGACGTCGCTGGTCAGGCCTCGCACTCGGAGCCGTCGTTGACGATCTGCTCGAAGCAGCTGTTCTGGATGTGGCTGGTCTTCATGCGGCCAGCAGGATGCCGAGGGCCGCTTCATCGGCGCGGCCAACAGGCTGCAAAAGCTCTGGGGAGGTGCGTCTTGATCGAGGGTGACTCTCGCGCGGACGACGGCAGGGGGGCGCCGTCGCGCCTTCGACTCACCCACAGCGGTGGTGAGATTCGCAACGGCACCATGCGGATTCCTGCCGCTGGCGCAGGCATGGCCGATGCACTTCAGTTATGCGGCGAACGGCAGAGCGAAGCGCAATGGCGCGTTGCCAACATGTGTCGTATCGCATGGAGCGATGAGGCTGGGGGCTGGCAGCTGACGAACAACAGCCAGACGCTGATGTGCGTGTGCAACGGCGAGCGGGTCAGGGTGGGTGCTCCGGTGTTCATTGCTATTGGCGACACGCTCGAACTGGGGCTCCTGCGCTTCCTCGTAGAAACGGATGAGGTTGGCGAGGCGCATGGTCAGGCGGTGCACTCCGAAGTGGTGCGGGGCGATCGTCAGATGGGCGGCACCTCTCGACCCCATACGCCGGCAACCCCTGTCGAGCACTTTCCGCCTGCGTTCGACCTTCGGGACCTTGCCGCTCGCGACGACAAGTACGGCAGCCTGGAATCTCCAGCCGATGCCCTGGCCGATCCTTTCGGCGTGCTGGGCATCGCAGGTGCGCAGTCTCGCCCCACGGCGGATGTTCTGGCCGAGTTGCTCGGTGAGATTCCGAGGTCGACGGCGAGCGCGACGTCTTTTGCGCACACGCCAAGGCCCCCGCCGGAGCGCGGCCGCCCCACGGCCCTGCTCGACGAACTGCACGATGAATTCGTCCGCGTTGTCCGGGACCCGGATCAACTCGCGGGCCGCACCGACTGGGAAGGCTTTCTCGCCTTCGGTGCCGAGCCTGCACCCACTCTGGACGAGTTGCGCAAGCAGGCCGAGCTTTACCCCTTGCTGCGTGACATCTTGCTGCCCCGCGAGGGCATCGACCGGATCATCGAAGACTTCGAGCCCCTCGCGAGATCGGGGCTCCTCGATACGGAAAATCCCGAAGATGTCCTGAACCTGTTCGCGCCGGAACTGGCCCGGGACGCAAGAACCTCGCTGCCCAGCCTAACGCGACGGGAGCATCACGAGCTTTCACCGGACAGCCACATCCACATCGGCTCCGCCCGGGTCGACAAAGACGATGGCAATGGCGACAGCGAGGCCTCTGCCCGATGAAGCCAGACACCGTAGCGAACTTGCAGGAAATGCTCGAACGGCTGCGCCAGGCGCCCTGGAAGTTCGGTTTTCTTGCGCTGCTGCGGCGTTTCGGCGCTTCCTATTCGCAGCAACCGCCCATCGGACTCGCCAGCCGCCCGCAGCAGGAGCCGTTTCGCCTGGGTCAGGCGGCTGCACTGGCTTTTGCACCGCGTGAAATCGCCGGCGCGGTATTGCCCGGCGAGTCGGTGCTGCGCGTCCTGGGGGGCGTCAATCCACGCGCGGGCAACAACCCGGCGCTGCCGATGGTCCGGGTCTACGGCCTGGGTCTGCTCGGGCCCAACGGCCCGCTGCCGCTTCACTACACGGAACTCGTGCGCGACCGCACAGAGAACCACAACGACAGCACGCTCGCCGACTTCCTGGATCTGTTCCATCACCGCTACCTCACGCACATGTACCGGGCATGGGCCCAGGGCCAGGCTGCGGCAGGGCTCGATCGTGCCGGTGACGAGGCTTTCAGCGGCTACATCGCGCGCCTGACCGGACACGATCCGCTGGAAATTCGCGATTCAGTGCTGCCTGCGCATGCCCGTCTGGCGGCCTCGACACACCTGGGCCGCGAGGCCCGCAACCCGGATGGGCTGGCTGCGACGTTGGCGCGCTTCTTCGCGGTGCCGGTGCAACTGCAGGAGTTCGTGCTGCACTGGATTCGCATCGACGACGAAGACCAGAGCCATCTGGGCCGCGCGCGCACTTCCAGCGTCATGGGGGTGGGGGCGATCGCAGGGGAGGTCGTGGCTGACCGGCAGAACAAGTTTCGGCTCGTGCTCGGGCCGTTGAGTCTCGATCAGTACCTGCGCTTCACGCCTCAGGGGCGCGACCTTCCGTTGCTGATCGAGTGGGTGCGCGGCTTCGTCGGGTACGAGTTTGTCTGGGAGGTCGAGCTGCGTGTGCGCAACGACAGCACGCCACCTGCCCGGCTCGAAGACACAGAAAAGCTCGGTTGGTCTACCTGGCTCGGCGGCTCCGAAGGCGCGGCGCGGCACGCCGACCCTGCTGGTCGTGTCGCCGCACATGCCCGCGACTACACCGTCGGGATGGTGTTCGAGCCCGAGCAATACATCGGTTCACGCTAGCGCAAAGACGCCTGATCTGCCTGTCGATTCCTCCCATTCCGGACCTTCATGACCCTCGCTGCCGCCTCCGCCGTTCCTTCCATTCCGCCTGACGCCCATTCCCGTGTGCGGGGCGACATGACTGCGGACTGGCTGCAGCCCCTTGGCGCCGTCGATCCTTGCGGTCCAAGCCTCGAGTACGACGCCGAATACGCGGTGCTGCTTTCCCGCATGTCCCCGCGCGGAGACGCGCAGTACGGCCAGTTCGTGGGCACGCCGGAGGGGCCCAACTGGGCCGAGATCGAACGCGACTGCCGCCGCCTGTTGCTGCGGACCTACGACATCAACCTGTTCGTCTGGCTGTGCCGGGCCCGCACAAGGCTTGCGCAGGCAGCGGGGCTTGCCCAGTCCCTGGCTGTATTGGCCGACGTGCTGCAGGCGTGGCCCGAAGCGGTTCATCCGCAGCTCGTGGTCGAGGGGGAGCGCGATCCGGCGGTACGCGCCAATGCACTGGCGGCGCTGGCCGATCCTGAGGGCCTGCTGGGCGACGTGCGCGAAATCGTCGTGGCAGCCAATGCAGCCAGGCACCTGACCGTGCGCGAGGTCGAGCGCGCTTCGATGGTGCCCCGTCCGGCCGATGTGCCCAGCCCCGAGTCGGTGGCGCAGCAACTGGCCCATTTGCATCACGAGGCAAAGGGCGACGCCGGGGCGGCGGTGAGCTTGCTTGCAGACGCCTCGCAGTCTGCAGCGTGGATCGCCGGCTGGGCCGCGAACCACCTCGGGCACGATGCGCCGCCGCTGCAGGCGCTGGTTCGATTGCTGAAGCCGTTCGATCCAGCGGCGTCCGCTGCCGAGGCTGACGCCACCGCTCCAGGCGAAACAACTCGAAGTCTGACCAACCCCGGGTCTGCCGGTGTAGCCACGCGTGAAGACGTCCAGCACAGCATCCGTGCGGCGCGCGAATGGTTTGAAGACCATGAGCCGAGCAGCCCGGTGGCTGTACTGCTCAAACAGGCCGAACGCATGGTCGGCAAGCGCTTTGCACTGGTTGCCGACGCGATTCCGCTCGATCTGCTGCGGAAATGGGATGCAGAGGGGGAGTCACCGCGATGACGCAGGCCCAGCTCGGCTTCCTGATCGTCTGCCTGGCTGTTGGCGTGCTTGGGGCAATGCTGGGTGCATGGGCTTATTCGCGCAGTTGTCGTGCGCAGCTCGATGCGCAGAGCGCTGCCTTCGAGCTTGCCCGGGAAAAGGCCAACCGCGATCTGCAGCAGGCTTTGCTGTGCGTTCCGCAATGGATGCAGCAAACCGTCCGGGTCGAGTTGGAGTTTCTGGGGCGGCAACAGGCAGAGCGTTGGAAGGAGCTGATTCGCGAACAGCAGCGCTGGCAATCTGAACAGGACGCGGTAAGGCTGGCTGAATGGCGGGCATTGTTGTCCGGTTCGCCGCCGCGGCCGGGCAGGGCGCCGGTTGCTGCTGCGCCGCCGGAGCGATCGGCTCCTGCGTCTGCGCGTGTATCCGTTCCAAGGCCGATCCCGGCGCCACCGTCGGCCCGCCCACCAGAATTGTCGGAAACCCCGCGACCGCAACCGGTGCCCGTGTACGCGGCTGAAGCGCCCGAACGCGAACTCAGCGACGAGGAAATCGACGCCTTGCCGCCCGATCTACCTGTGCCGAACCGGCCGTCAACGCGAAAATTGCCGGCGCCCAAAGGGCCGATCCTGCGCAATATCTGAGAAGACCGGCAGCCTGCCGGTTTTTTTATGCCATTCGGGCTGTCGCACACGGCGCAAGGCCCTTGATTTGTCGAATACGCGCCACCAAGTCTTCTGGCGCCGGCACGGTGCTTGCACGCTCTATAGAATCTTTTTCATGGCAACGAGAATTCCCAAGACTCCCAGCACCCCTCCGGCGCAGAAACCGGCCGGGGATGACGGAGATTCGGTCGTCCTGGAGCGCCGGCCGCAGAAAACTGCGCCGCCCCAGATGTACCAGGTGGTGATGCTGAACGACGACTACACGCCGATGGAGTTCGTGATCGTCGTGCTGCAGGAATATTTCAGCAAGGACCGCGAATCCGCGACTCAGATCATGCTCAAGATCCACCTCGATGGCCGGGGCGTCTGTGGGGTTTATTCCCGCGACATGGCGGCCACCAAGGTCAACCAGGTGATGGAGGCTGCGCAGCAGGCCGGGCATCCGCTGCAATGCGTGAGCGAGCCTGTTGCATGAACCAGTTGAATTGCGCAAGCTCCAACCCATCTGAGAACTTATTTACAGCAAGGCAAAAGGAAATCACATGATTGCCCAGGAACTGGAAGTCAGCTTGCACATGGCCTTTGTCGAGGCCCGGCAGCAGCGCCACGAGTTCATCACCGTGGAGCATCTGTTGCTCGCTTTGCTGGACAACCCGAGCGCCGCGGAAGTTCTGCGTGCCTGCTCGGCGAACGTCGACGACCTTCGGGCGTCGCTCACCAACTTCATCAAGGACAACACGCCTCAGGTGGCGGGTACCGATGATGTCGACACCCAGCCCACGCTGGGTTTCCAGCGCGTGATCCAGCGTGCCATCATGCATGTGCAGTCCACCGGCAACGGCAAGAAGGAAGTCACCGGCGCCAACGTGCTGGTCGCGATCTTCGGCGAGAAGGACTCGCACGCGGTGTACTACCTCCACCAGCAGGGCGTGACCCGTCTGGACGTGGTCAATTTCATTGCCCATGGCATCAAGAAGAGCGATCCGCCCGAAGCCGTCAAGGGCAGCGGTGAAGCACCGTCCGGCGAAGGCGAAGAGGGCGGCGGCGAACGCAACGAGAAGGCATCGCCGCTCGAGCAGTTCACCCAAAACCTCAACCAGCTCGCCAAGGACGGCAAGATCGATCCGCTGATCGGCCGCGAATACGAGGTCGAGCGCGTCATCCAGATCCTGTGCCGCCGGCGCAAGAACAACCCGCTGCTGGTGGGCGAAGCCGGTGTCGGCAAGACCGCCATTGCCGAGGGGCTGGCCTGGCGCATCACGCAGGGCGACGTGCCCGAGATCCTGGCCGAGGCGCAGGTCTACTCGCTCGACATGGGCGCACTGCTGGCCGGCACCAAGTACCGCGGCGATTTCGAGCAGCGCCTGAAGGGCGTGCTCAAGTCGCTCAAGGACAAGCCGAACGCCATCCTGTTCATCGACGAAATCCACACCCTGATCGGTGCGGGCGCAGCCTCGGGCGGCACGCTCGACGCGTCGAACCTGCTCAAGCCAGCGCTCTCGAGCGGCCAGCTCAAGTGCATCGGCGCGACCACCTTCACCGAGTACCGCGGCATCTTCGAGAAAGACGCGGCCCTGTCGCGTCGTTTCCAGAAGGTCGACGTGGTCGAGCCGACGGTGCAGGAAACCGTCGACATCCTGAAGGGCCTGAAGTCGCGCTTCGAGGAACACCATGGTGTGAAGTACGCCGTGGCTGCCCTGCAGGCTGCCGCCGAGCTGAGTGCCAAGTACATCAATGACCGCCATCTGCCCGACAAGGCAATCGACGTCATCGACGAAGCGGGTGCTGCCCAGCGCATCCTGCCGCCGAGCAAGCGCAAGAAGACCATCAGCAAGGCCGAGGTCGAGGACATCGTCGCGAAGATCGCGCGTATTCCCCCGGCCAACGTCAGCAACGACGACCGCGGCAAGCTGCAAACCATCGAGCGCGACCTCAAGAGCGTCGTGTTCGGCCAGGACAAGGCACTCGAAGTGCTGGCCTCCGCGGTCAAGATGGCGCGTTCGGGCCTGGGCAAGGGCGACAAGCCGATCGGCTCGTTCCTGTTCTCCGGTCCCACGGGCGTCGGCAAGACCGAAGCTGCGAAGCAGCTCGCCTACATCATGGGCATCGAGCTGATCCGCTTCGACATGTCGGAGTACATGGAGCGTCACGCGGTGAGCCGCCTGATCGGCGCGCCTCCGGGCTACGTCGGTTTCGACCAGGGCGGTCTGCTGACCGAGGCCGTCACGAAGAAGCCGCACTCGGTGCTGCTGCTCGACGAAATCGAGAAGGCGCACCCGGACATCTTCAACGTGCTGCTGCAGGTGATGGACCATGGCACGCTGACCGACAACAACGGACGCAAGGCCGACTTCCGCAACGTCATCGTCATCATGACGACGAATGCGGGCGCCGAGACCATGAACAAGGCGACCATCGGCTTCACCAACCCGCGCCAGGCGGGCGACGAAATGGGCGACATCAAGCGCTTGTTCTCGCCTGAATTCCGCAACCGGCTGGACGCCATCGTCAACTTCAAGGCGCTCGACGAAAACGTCATCCTGCGCGTGGTCGACAAGTTCCTGCTGCAGCTCGAAACGCAACTGGCCGAGAAGAAGGTCGAGGTCACTTTCAGCGACAAGCTGCGCAAGCACCTGGCAAAGAAGGGTTTCGATCCGTTGATGGGCGCTCGCCCGATGCAGCGCCTGATCCAGGACACGATCCGTCGTGCACTGGCCGACGAACTGCTCTTCGGCCGCCTGACCGACGGTGGCCGCCTTGAAGTCGACATCGACGACAAGGACGAAGTGCTGCTCGACATCCAGCCGTTGCCGAAGAAAGAGGGCAAGTCCAAGCCCGAAGCGGAAGAAGCCGCAACCGGTTGAGCGAACCGGGCAATTCGTGGCCGATGAGGCCGCGGAACAGCCGCCAAAGGCCGGTAGCATCACGCTACCGGCCTTTTTCTTTGGGGCGGCGAAACCGCACAGCCGCTCCAACCACTTTCCGACCTTGATCCTTCCCGAACTCAGCCACGAATGGAAAACCGGCCTCTCCCTGGCGTGGAGCGGCTACATCGCCGTGCTGTCGGTCTGGATCGTGATGCAAAAGCGCGCGCCGGTGTCCACCATGAGCTGGATCCTGTCGCTGGCGCTGCTGCCGTTCGCGGGCTTCGTCATCTATTACTTCCTCGGGCCGCAGCGCCTGCGCAAGCAGCGGCTCAAGCGCCTGCGCAACCGCGCCAGCGCCTATGCCCAGGCCGACCTTGCGCGGCTGCGCGACGTGGCGCAGAACGCACCGCCGGCGCTGCAGCAGATGGCACGGCTGGGCACCGCGACCTGCGGGTTGCCGGTATCGAGCGCCACGGGGGTGGAGCTGCTGTCCGGCGGGGCGCGCACCTTCGATGCGATCTTCGAGGCCGTGCGCGCGGCGCGCGACCACATCCACCTTGAGTACTACATCTTCGAGCCCGACAAGATCGGCACTGCGCTGCGTGACCTGCTGATCGAACGCGCGAAGGCGGGCGTGAGCGTGCGCCTCTTGATCGACGCGCTCGGCTCCAAGCGCATCGGCCGCCAGTTCATGGCGCCGCTGCATGAAGCAGGCGTGAAGGTGGCGCTGTTCCACGACACCAAGATCGGCCGGCGCCTGCGGCCGGTGACCAACTACCGCACCCACCGCAAGATCGTGGTGTGCGACGGCCGCGTGGGCTTCACGGGCGGCGTGAACATCACCGACGAGGAAGACAAGCGCACCAACCCCGACGCGTACCACGACGTGCACCTGCGCATCGAAGGCAGCGCGGTGCGCTGGCTGCAGACCACCTTCCTCGAAGACTGGACCTATGCCACCGGCGAAGACCCGCGCGGCATGGACGACACCATGGACGCCATGCTGCCGCAGCTGGAAGCCGGGGACATCCCGGTGCAGATCGTGACCAGCGGCCCCGACAACACGCTCGAAGCCATCCACCGCATGCACGTCGAGGCGATCCATTCGGCCACGACCCGCGCCTGGCTCACCACGCCGTATTTCGTGCCCGGCGAGCCTGCGCTGATGGCGCTCACCAGCGCCGCGCTGCGCGGCGTCGACGTGCGCCTGCTGGTGCCGCGCCGCAGCGACTCGGCCATCGTGAGCGCCGCCGCGCGCTCCTACTTCGACGAGCTGATCGCCGCCGGCGTGAAGGTCTGGGAGTACAAGGCGCGCATGCTGCACTCCAAGACCTTGGTGGTCGACGACCATTGCGCGATGATCGGCACCGCAAATTTCGACAACCGCAGCTTCCGGCTCAACTTCGAGGTCTGCGCCGTGGTTTATGGTCCGGCACTGGCCCGGCCACTGGCGGCGCAGTTCGAAACCGACCTGCACAGCTCCGGCGCGGTGCGCGCCCACCGGCCCCAAAGTTTCTGGCGTCGCCTTGGCGATGCCGTTGCGCGCCTGTTTTCACCCCTGCTCTGAATGAACCACACCTTTCTCTGGCACGACTACGAAACCTTCGGCGCCGTGCCGCGCCGCGACCGGCCTTCGCAGTTCGCCGCCATCCGCACCGACGCCGAACTGAACGAAGTCGGCGAGCCGCTCATGGTCTATTGCAAGCCGGCGCCAGACTACCTGCCCAGCCCCGAAGCCTGCCTCATCACCGGCATCACGCCGCAGGTGTGCCTGGAGCGCGGCATTCCCGAGCATGAGTTCGCCGCGCAGATCGAGCAGGCCTTCTCGCAGCCCGGCACCATCGGCGTGGGCTACAACACCATCCGCTTCGACGACGAGGTCACGCGCTTCCTGTTCTGGCGCAACCTGATCGATCCGTACGCGCGCGAGTGGCAGAACGACTGTGGCCGCTGGGACCTGCTCGACGTGGTGCGCCTCATGTATGCGCTGCGCCCTGACGGCATCCAGTGGCCGAAGAAGGAGGACGGCAAGCCCAGCTTCAAGCTCGAAGACCTGGCACGCGCCAACGGCCTGCTGCACGAGTCGGCGCACGATGCGCTGTCCGACGTGCGCGCGACCATCGCGCTGGCCCGGCTGATCCGCGACAAGCAGCCCAAGCTGTTCGACTTCGCCTTCGGCCTGCACCGCAAGGATCGCGTGGCCAGTGAACTCGGCTTGCCCGCAATGCGCGAAACCGCCAAGCCCTTCCTGCATGTCTCGGGCATGTTCCCGGCGGAGCGTGGTTGCCTTGCCGTGATGTGGCCGCTCGCGAGCCATCCCAGCAACAAGAACGAACTGATCGCCTGGGATCTGTCCCATGACCCGAGCGAACTGCGCGACCTCGATGCCGACACGCTGCGTCTTCGCTTGTTCACCCGCACCGCCGATCTGCCCGAAGGCATGGTGCGGCTGCCCGTGAAGGGCATCCACCTCAACAAGTCGCCGATGGTGGTGGGCAACCTGCGCACGCTGGCGCCGGCCATGGCCGAGCGTTGGGGCATCGATCTCGACGCGGCCATGCGGCACGCAGCGATTGCACGCGACCTGCCCGACATGAGCGCCATCTGGTCGAAGGTCTATGCACGGCCGAAAGAGGCCACGCCCGATGTCGATGAAGACCTCTATGGCGGCTTCGTCGGCAACGCCGACCGTCGGCGCCTGAACCAGTTGCGCGCGTTGTCGCCGGAAGAACTAGCGAAAGACCGCACCGGCTTCGACGACGGGCGCCTCGACGAGGTCCTGTTCCGCTACCGCGCGCGCAATTGGCCAGAGCTGCTGGCCCCCGAAGAAGTCGAACGCTGGGAGGCGCTGCGCGTGGCCCGGCTGTTCAAGGGCGAGGGCGGGGCGCGCACCATCGAGCAGTTGTTCAGCGAAGTCGATGCACTGTCTGAGACCGCCGATGAGCGCGGCGAAGAGATCCTGGGCGCGCTCTATGAGTACGCCGAGGCTATCGCGCCCGAAGCCTGAGAGACGAGAGCCCCGGTGCACAGCCCATGATCCTGAATATCACCCCCGAGCTTTCGCCGGCACTTGAGCCGCATGGGTTGTTTCTTGCGCCGGGTGTCGTCTTGTCCCTGCCGTTTCGCTACGAGACGCCAGTGCGCCTTTGGCCCGGCGTCCATATGTACGGCGTGTCGGTGGGCGCCTATTCGTATGTCGCGCCCTCGGTCCAGCTGCATCAGATGCAGATCGGGCGTTATTGCTCGATAGGCGACAACCTGAACCTGCTGAGCCAGCATCCGACGGATTGGCTCACGGCACATCCGTTTTCGCACCAGCACATCTTCCCCGAGCCGTTTCGCAATTCGTCCATCGACCCGTATCCGCAACTGAAGCCCACGGTGATCGGCAACGACGTCTGGATCGGCTCACGGGTGAGCCTGAAGGGCGGCGTGACCATCGGCGACGGCGCGCTGATCGGCGCGGGGGCGGTGGTGACCAAGGACGTGCCGCCGTTCGCGATCATGGGCGGCGTGCCCGCGCGTTTGATCCGGCGGCGCTTCGCCGATGCGCTCATCGACCGCATTCAGGCCTGCCCGTGGTGGGACTGGGATCTGCGCGAACTGCCGCTGGACTGGCGGCATCCGGAAGCAGCCCAGGCCACGCTGGAAGCCGCCGTGGCCGAGGGGCGCGTCTCGCGATGGAGTCCGGGGTGGCTGCAGCTTGAGTTCGGCGCGCCTGCCGAAGAGGGGCAGGGCGCACCGCTTGTCTTTCGGTCGGTGTGATTCAAGACCGGAGGGAATCTTTTCATGACACACGTTTCCTCTCGCGCCCATGCCGCAGCCCTCGTGTTGGCCGGCATCGTGATCTCCGCGCTCGCGGGGTGCAGCGCCTTGCCATCGACAGACGCGGTCGCCACGGCCTGCGCCACCGGCTTCGACAGCGTCGAGCGCGACACGCTCTATTTCGGCCGCGCCATTCCCGCCGGCGGCCAGGTGTCGGACGCCCAGTGGACGGCCTTCCTCGATGCCACCGTGACGCCCGCCTTCCCGCAGGGCCTGACCGTGACCGATGCGGTCGGTCAGTGGCGCGGAGCCTCGGGCGGCGTGGTGCGCGAACCCTCGAAGCTCGTGGTGCTGCTGCATCCGCGCAGCGCAAAAGACGACGAAGCCATCGCCGGGATCATCGACACCTACCGCAAGCGTTTCGGCCAGGAGTCGGTTCTGCAGGAAAGGCAATCCGCCTGTGTCCGCTTCTGAGACTGACCGCAACATCGTCCGGCGCCTGAAAGCCGCAGACGCCACGGCCTACCGGGCCGTGATGCTCGACGCCTACGCCACGCATCCCAGCGCCTTTACTTCGACGGTGGCTGAGCGCGCCGGCTTGCCGATGCTCTGGTGGGAGCAACGCCTTGGCGCCGACGCGGATGTACCGAGCGTGGTCTACGGCGCGTTCGACGATGCCGGCGCGCTGGTCGGCGCAGCCGGGCTGGCCTTCGAAACACGCGAGCGCACACGCCACAAGGCCACCTTGTTCGGCATGTCGGTGTCGGCATCGGCGCGCCGTTCGGGCTTCGGTCGCCGGCTGGTACTGGCCTTGCTGGAGCATGCGCGCGCACACGGGGGCCTGCGGCAGGTGCAGCTCACGGTGACCGAGGGCAACGCGTCCGCGCAAGCCCTCTACGAACGTTGCGGCTTCAAGGTCTTCGGTGTCGAGCCGATGGCCATTGCGCTCGATGGCGCCTGGCTGGCGAAGGTGCACATGTGCTGCGACCTCGAAGCGGCGGTGCAAGAGGGCCGATTGATCGGGGCGTAGTCTTCTTCGACTTCATGTCCGGGGCGGGTGCGAATGACACGCTGCTGGTGTGCAGCCGATCAACGACCGCTCTGTCCAACGCTCACGTCGATACGGGGCTCTTTTTCGCGAAATAAAGGAGGAGCGAAGCGGGGGACATTCGCGAAAAAGAGCACCGTGTCGGCGTGAGCGACGCCCTGAACAGCAACGCTCAGAACAACGCGGTGAACAGGTCAGGCCTTCTTCGGAATCATCCAGCCGGTTTCGCTGCCACGGCCCGGCAGATGCAGCGCGGCCGTTGCCGCGGGTGTTTCTGCCAGCAGCTTGCCCTTGCGAAACACCTTGAGCCGCGTCGCGCGCAGGCGGATCGCCTCGACCGGATCGCGCGCCTGCAGCAGCACGAAGCTGGCGTTGCAGCCGGCCTCGATGCCATAGCCTTCCAGGTGCATCACGCGCGCGGCGTTGGTAGTCACCGCTTCAAAACACTGGCGGATGCCCGCCTGGCTGGTCATCTGCGCCACGTGCAGGCCCATGTGCGCCACTTCGAGCATGTCGCCCGAACCCATGCCGTACCACGGGTCCATCACGCAGTCGTGGCCGAAGGCGACGTTCACGCCGGCGGCCATCAGCTCGGGCACGCGGGTCATGCCGCGTCGCTTGGGGTAGCTGTCGTGGCGGCCCTGCAGCGTGATGTTGATGAGTGGGTTCGAGATCACCGCCACGCCGCTCTGCGCGATCAGCGGCAGCAGCTTGCTCACGTAGTAGTTGTCCATCGAATGCATCGATGTGCAGTGCGAGCCGGTCACGCGGCCCTGCATGCCCAGGCGCTGCGCCTCGAAGGCCAGTGTTTCGATGTGGCGCGAGAGCGGGTCATCCGACTCGTCGCAGTGCATGTCGACCAGCTTGCCGCGTTCAGCCGCCATTTCGCACAGCAGCTTCACGCTCGCGGCGCCGTCGGCCATGGTGCGCTCGAAATGAGGGATGCCGCCGACCACGTCCACGCCCTTGTCGAGCGCGCGCTCGATGTTCTCGACGCCGCCCGGCGAGCGCAGCACGCCGTCCTGCGGAAAGGCGACCAGTTGCAGGTCGAGGTAGGGCGCCACCCGGCGCTTGACTTCGAGCAGCGCATCGACCGCGAGCAGACTTGCATCACTGGTGTCCACGTGTGAACGCACCGCCAGCAGCCCCTTGGCCACGGCCCAGTCGCAGTACACCAGTGCGCGCTCGATCAGCGCATCGGCCGTCAGCAGCGGCTTCAGTTCACCCCACAGCGCGATGCCTTCGAGCAGCGTGCCGCTTTCGTTGACGCGCGGCAGGCCGTAGCTCAGCGTGGCGTCCATGTGGAAGTGCGGGTCGACGAAAGGCGGCGCGAGCAGCAGGCCCTGTGCATCGAGCTTTTCGTGCGCCGGTGCGTCGAGGCCTTCGCTGACTTCGGCGATGCGGCCGTCCTGCACGGCGATCGACATGCCGGTGCGGCCGTCGGGGAGGGTGGCGTTGGTGATGAGAAGGTCGAGCATCGTGGTGAGGTCTCTGGAGGACGGGTGAGCGGTATTTTCCGTCGCGATGCCGTCGGAACGCCGGTCGCGCCTTGAAAATCCCGCGATGGCAAAGAAACCCGCGACAAAGACCGAGGCCGGCGGCGGCATGCCCGACCTCAGCGAGCGCGCCGACGGCCCCGCGTTGATCGCGCTGTGGGGCGACGATGACGCGGGCAACGAATTCCGTCTGGGCACGCGCGAATACGACTGGCACAGCCACCTGCGCGGACAGGTCTTCTGTGTCGAGAGCGGCCTCGTGCATGTGCGCACCGCCCACGGCTCCTGGCTGCTGCCGCCGCACCGCGCCGGCTGGCTGCCGCCTGGTGAGGCGCACAAGGTCAGCATCAGTGGCGCCATGAGCGGCTGGAGCGTGCTGATCACGCCGCAGGCCAGCCATGAACTGCCCGAGCGCCCTTGCGTCATCGGCATCAGCGAGCTGATGCGGGCGCTGGTGCGTCGCGCGGTCACCTGGACCGATCAGGCGCAACTGGAGCCCGAACAGGAGCGGATGATCGCCGTGCTGCTCGACGAAATGCGCCGCGCGCCGCATGAGCCGCTGCACCTGCCGATGCCCACAGACCGCCGCCTGCTGCGCATCGCGACGGCCATCTACGAAGAGCCCGAGAACGGCCGCACGATGGGCGAATGGGCGCAATGGGCAGGCCTGTCGCCACGCACCTTGAGCCGCCTGTTCCTGGCCGAGACGTCCGTGAGCTTCGCGCAATGGCGCCAGCAGGCGCGGCTGGTGCATGCGCTGGAGCGGCTTGCGCGGGGCGAGGCGGTTGCGGACATCGCCGATGCGCTGGGCTATGCGACGCCGAGCAACTTCATCGCGATGTTCCGGCGCAGCTTTGGGGAGTCGCCGGCGCGGTACTTTGCGCAGCGTGGTGGGTTGCGCTGACTCGCCCGAGAGTTTCCGTTCAACGCGTGCGCTGCGCCCGATACCGATACTGCCCAGCCGCCGGCCCGACCTCGATCGTCACGCGTCGCAGCTTGTCGTCATGCCCCGATGAGGCCTTGGCCGTCACCACGACGCCACGTGGTGTCGCGCGGCAAGTGAGGTCCGACAGCGCGATCTCCGCATGGTCGTTGTCCAGCTCGGCGATGGCGACCGTGTGCTCGGCCTGCAGGCCGCCATTGGCGTCGCGCGTCATCCACTGCACGTAGAGAAACGACTGCGCGTACTGGTCCGCATGAACCACCCGGTAGGTGCCCTGGTGATTCTTGCCCCAGGTGCCGCACAACTGCACCCAACTGACCGAGTCGGGCGTCTTGAAGGTGTCGTAGCTGTAGTCGCTGCCCAGCGCGTGTGCGCCCGCAGCGCCCAATGCCAGCAGAGCGGCGAGCAGCGTTGTCGCGGGTTTCTTCATCATCATCAACGTTCCCCCTTGCGGTAGGGCTTCATCAGCGCCTGCGGATAGCTGGCCTTGCGCGCGACCAGCACCAGCGCCAGGATCGACAGCAGGTACGGCAGCATCAGGTACAGCTGGTAGGGCAGCACGGCATCGCCCGATTGCTGCAGGCGCAACTGCAGCGCGTCGAAGAACGCGAAGAGCAGGGCGCCGAGCAAGGCCTTGCCGGGCCGCCATGACGCAAACACCACCAGCGCCACGCAGATCCAGCCGCGTCCGTTCACCATGTTGAAGAAGAAGGCGTTGAAGGCCGACAGTGTGAGGAACGAGCCGGCCATGCCCATCAGCGCCGAACCCGCCACGATGGCGCCGGTGCGCGTGGCCGCGACCGACACGCCCTGGCTTTCGGCCGCCTGCGGGTTCTCGCCCGCCATGCGCAGCGCAAGGCCCAGCGGCGTGCGGTAGAGCACCCAGCCGACCACCGGCACCAGCAGCAGTGCGAACAGCGTGAGCGCGGTCTGCGCATTCAGGATGGGCACGGGCAACCAGTCCATTGGCGCGAAGGGCGTGATGGTCGGCGGCGTGTTGACCTTCGGAAAGCTCACGCGGTAGCCGAAGTAGCTGAGTGCGGTCGCCAGCAAGGTGATGCCCAGCCCCGATACGTGCTGCGAGAGCGCGAGCCCCACGGTAAGAAATGCGTGCAGCAGGCCGAACACCATGCCCGTGAGCGCAGCCACGCCCACGCCCACCCACAGCGGTGCACCGGCATACACCGCGAGCCAGCCGGTGAAGGCGCCCGCGACCATGATCCCTTCGATGCCCAGGTTGAGCACGCCCGCGCGCTCGCACAGCAGCACGCCCAGCGTGCCCAAGATGAGCGGCGTGGCGATGCGCAGCACGGCGACCCAGAAGGACGGATTGGCCAGAATGTCGAGAAGATCGGTCATCGGGTATTTCTCCCTCCCCTTACGGGGGAGGGTTGGGGTGGGGGCACGCGGCGCTCGCTGTGAAGGCCGATGCCCCCATTCCAGCCTTCCCCCAGCGGGCGAAGGAGCAAGGCAGAAGATGCGAAGGCTGCCGTCATTTCTTCATCCTCACCCGGTATTGCGTCAGCAAGGTTGCCACCAGCACCGCGATCAGCGAGGCGGCGACGATCACATCGGCGATGTACGTCGGCACGCCGACCGCGCGGCTCATGGTGTCCGCGCCGACCAGCACGCCGGCCACGAACACGCCAGCGGCAATCACTCCCAGCGGATGCAGCCCCGCGAGCATCGCGATCACGATGCCGGTGTAGCCGTAGCCCGGCGACATGTCGAGCGTGACGTAGCTGGTGCGGCCGGCCACCTCGATGGCGCCGGCCAGTCCGGCCAGCGCACCCGAGAGCAGCGCCACCATGACCACGGTGCGCGTTACCGGCACGCCGGCAAAGGCGGCGGCGCGCGCGTTGGCGCCCACGGCGCGGATGTCGAAGCCCAGTACCGTGTATTTGAAGAGCGCCCAGACGATCACCGCGAGCGACACGGCCCACAGCAGCCCGGTGTGCACGCGCGTCTGCGCGATCAGCTTGCCGAGTTCCAGGTCGGACTGCAGCGACACGCTCTGCGGCCAGCCCATCGCAGTCGGGTCTTTCATCGGTCCGTCGAGCAGCGCGGACACGCCCAGCAGCACGATGAAGTTGATCAGCAGCGTGGTCACCACCTCGTCGACGCCGAGCTTGTTCTTCATCAGGGCCGGGCCCAGCAGCATCAGCGCGCCGGCCACTGCCGCCGCCAGCATCATCAGCGGGAACAGCAGCCAGGGCGACAGCTCGAAGCCCGTGCCGCCATGCATGCCGCCCACGGCCACGGCCGCCAGCGCGCCCGCGTAGAGCTGGCCCTCGGCCCCGATGTTGAACAGCCGCGCCTTGAAAGCCACCGTGGCCGCCAGCCCGGTCAGGATCAGCGGGATGGCGCGCGTCAGCGTCTCGCTCCACGCGAACACCGAACCGAAGCCGCCCTGCAGCAGCAGCGCGTAGGTGCGGCCGACCGGCGCACCGGCCCACAGCACCAGCAGCGCGCTCACCGCCATCGTGAAGGCGACCGCGCCGATAGGAGCGAGCACCAGTGCGGCGCGCGAGGTTTCGTGGCGTCGTTCGAGCCGCATCATGACGGGGCTCCCGTGCGCTGCGGAGCGGCAGCAGTCGCCCCGGCCATGGCCAGCCCGATGGCCTCGCGCGTCCAGGCTGCGGCAGGGCGCGCTTCGCCCAGATGGCCGCCGTGCATCACGGCCACGCGGTCGCCCAGCGTGAGCACTTCGTCGAGATCGTCGGAAATCACCAGCACTGCCGCGCCGGCATCGCGCGCGGCAATGAGCTGCTGCTGCACATAGGCGACCGCCCCGATGTCCAGGCCCCAGGTCGGCTGGTGCGCCACGATCAGGCGCGGCGCCCGCGTCGGGTACTTCTTGTTGTCGGCATCTTCTGCCTGCTCGGGCGCCAGCAAGGCGCGCCCCAGAATCAATTTCTGCATGTTCCCGCCGGAGAGCGAGCGGGCCGGCGCCATCAGGCCGGCGCCGCGCACGTCGAATGCTTTTTCGATGCGCCGGGCGTGCAGGCGCGCGGCGGCGCGCTTCACGATGAACGACCAGCGCGAGAACACCGGGCTGCGCAGCCGTTCCGACACCGCGTTCTCCCACACCGGCAGGTCGCCGACCACGCCGACCGCATGCCGGTCTTCCGGAATGCGTGCCACGCCGCGCTGCACCAGCCGGGCGGGCGAGGGCGGCAATGCGCGGCCCATCAACTGGGCCGTGCCGGAGACGGCGCGGCGCGTGCCGCACAGCAGCTCGGCCAGCGCCACCTGCCCGTTGCCGGAGACGCCCGCGATGGCGGTGATTTCACCGGCGCGCAGGGTCAGCGACACCTCGCGCAGCCGGTCCTGCCCGCCGTCTTTGCTGGCCGCAGTGCTCACATGGTCGAGCACGCAGATCGCATCGCCCACCGACTTGGCGGGTCGGCGCTGCGGCGCCTCGACCGCATGGCCGACCATCCACAGCGCGAGCTGCGCCTGCGTGGTGTCGGCCGTACGCGCCTCGGCTACCAGCTTGCCGCCGCGCAGCACGGCCACGCGGTGCGACACCCGCAGCACCTCGCCCAGCTTGTGGCTGATGAAGATCACCGACAGGCCCTGCGCCACCATCTGCGCGAGCGTGGCGAACAGCGCCTCGCTTTCCTGCGGCGTCAGCACGGCGGTCGGCTCGTCCAGGATCAGGATGCGCGCGCCGCGGTACAGCGCCTTGAGAATTTCGACGCGCTGGCGTTCGCCGACCGACAGGCTGCCGATCTTCGCGTCGGGCTGCACCGGCAGGCCGAAGCGCTGCGCCACATCGAGCAGCCGCTCGCGCGCGGCCGCGCGGCGCGACACCGGGCGCCACAGCGGCTCGGTGCCCATCATCACGTTGTCGAGCACGCTCAGGTTGTCGGCCAGCGTGAAGTGCTGGTGCACCATGCCCACGCCGGCGGCGAGCGCGGCCTTGGGGTTGCCGGGCGGCAGCGGCGCGCCGAACACTTCGATCTGGCCTTCGTCGGCGACGTAGTGGCCGAACAGGATCGACATCAGCGTCGACTTGCCCGCGCCGTTCTCGCCGAGCAGCGCGAGCACCTCGCCGGCCTGCAGATCGAGGGAAATGGCATCGTTGGCCACCAGCTCGCCGAAGCGCTTGGTGATGCCGCCTAGCCGGAGCACGGTGGGGTTCATGGGGTGGCGGGCTCGGGGTTGCCGAGTTCGCTGCAAAAGTTTTGAATGGCCAGGGCCGTGGCGACAGGTGCCGCTTGCAGCAAGCCGTGCGGCCCTTCCAGGCGCACGATGCGAAGGCCCGACAGGGCGCGCTGGATGATGCGGGCCGCCTGCGCGGGAACGATGCGGTCCTGCATGGCCTGCAGGTACATCGCGGGCACGCGCACCTGCGAGAGCTTGTCGACCACGTTCACGCGCTGCACTTCTTTCATTCGGCGCGTCATGACAGCCGCCGTCACCTGTCGCAGCGAGTCCTGCAGCGATGCCACAAGGCGCGGCGTGGCAAAGCGACCCAGCAGCATATGGCGCATGGGCCCACGCATCAGGTCCGAGTGCATGAACTTCATCGACAGTTCGAGCAAGCCGCCGCGCAGCAGCGCCAGCCCCGGCGCGGGGCTGCGGGCGAAGCTGCAGCACAGGATCAGCCCGCGCAGTCCCGGCGGCGGGGCGGCTGCGATCGAGATGGCCAGCGGGCCCGAGAAGGATTCGCCGAGCAGCACGAAGGGCTGGCTGGCGGGCAGTTGCGCGCGCACCAGCCGTTCGAGTTCGTCATAGCCCAGCGCCTCGGTGCCGGGGTAGCGCACCACGTCGATGGTGTCGCGCTGCCCCATGGCTTGCGCCAGGGGCTCGAAGAGATCGCCCGTGCCGTCCATGCCCGGAAGCAGAACAAGTCGAAGGGGACGAGCGGGCGCCGCCGTCACTTCCAGGCGGCCAGGAACGCCAGCATGACCTTGGCGGAGTTGTCCGCCGCGATGCTCATGAAGGTGCCCATTTCGTTCTCGCCGTCGCCACCGCCCGCGAGGTCGCTGAGCGAGCGGAAGGCGATGTAAGGCACGCCGTTGCTGTAGGCCACCATGCCCACGGCCGCGGTTTCCATGTCGAGCACGTTGGCCTGGAAAGTCTTGTAGGTGTATTCGCGATAGGCCTTGTTGTCCATGAAAGCCTGGCCCGAGACGCCGTTGCCGCCGACTACCAGCTGCGGCTTGCGCGCGAGGCACTTGCCGGCGTTGCAGTTCGCCAGGTCGACGTTGCGGATGCTGCGCGCCACCTCGAGCATCTTCGGATCGGCCTCGAACCAGAACTTGCGCACGATCTCCGGCTTGGCCGCCGAGCGCACTTCGACCGGACGCGGAAACATCATCCCGAAGTTGGGCAGCGTGGCATCGGTGATGAAGGGCGGCGCGCTGTACTTGCCCGGTGCGGTTTCGCGCGCCATCAGCACTTCGAGGTATTGGCCCCATTGCGCCGGCACCGTGACGTCGCCCACGTGCAGTTGCGGGTTCACGCCGCCCGCGATGCCGCTGAACACGATGTGGGTGATGCGAAAGCGGTTGAGCACGAGCTGCGTGTTCATGGTCGCGTTCGTCATGCTGATGCCCGACAGGAACAGCACCACCGGCTTGCCTTCGAGCGTGCCGGTGGTGAACTCCACGCCGTTCACGCTGTGTTTTGCAGGGCCTTGCAACCGGGCCAGCAGCAGCGTCAGCTCGGGCTGGAAGGCCGAGATCACCGCGATGCGCGGTGTGTCGTCCAGCCGCGTGCTGCTGTTGATGCTGACCACGTCGGACTTGTAAATGCCGACGCAGCCCGTGAGCGCAAGGCCGAGCGCGGCGGCAAGAAACGGACCGCGCAGGCGCTGAAGAAACGAGGAAGGGTTTGTCATCATGAGTTCGTTGGCGGTAGTTGAGGGCGGTGTTCAGCGTCGGGCGCAGCGATCCAGGCCTGCAGCGCCGCAACGCGCGCATGCTTGGGCGCCAGTCCGACGAAGGTGGTGTAGGCGGCCAATGCCTTGGCATCGTTGCCGGCCTGCAGGTACGCATCGCCAAGGTTCAGGTAGGCCAGGGCGCGGCTGCCGTCCATGTCGATTGCCTGCTCGAACCAACGCGCAGCCTCGACCGGCTTGCCGCGCTTGAAGTACACGAAGCCGAGGTTGTTGGCCGCCAGCGCAAAGCGCGGCTGCAGCTTCAACGCCTCGGTGAAGGCGGCTTCGGCCTCGTCGTAGCGGCGCTCGCGGTACAGCTGCAGGCCGCGGTCGTTGGCGCGCTGGGCGGCCACGCGCGGTGCTACTGGCGCGGCGGCCGGCATGGTCAGCTTGGCGTCGCCGCCTTCGAGGTTCTTCACCACCACTTCGATGGCTGCCGCACCGGCTCCACCGGCCTTTGGTGCCGCAGCGGCATGCACGGCCTGCTCGTTGGCCTCGTCGATGCGCTTGTTGACCTTGCTGGCGGCAGCGTCGAGCTGCAGGCTGTCGCCGCTGAGGCCTTCGCGCTCGATGGGCAGCGCGAACACGAACTCGCCACCCTCCGAGCCCGGCAGGCTGCCGAAGGCCGGCGTCTGCCGCGCGATGGCTGAGACCGCCGGTGCCACGTAAGCCGCGAGTTCGGTGCCGGTGATGACGCCGTCGCCGTTCAGGTCGGCCTTGCCCGACAGCGCCTGAAGCACTGTCCAGGTAAAGACGGAGTGACCGCCGGGGCCGTCATCGGCCACCTGCTGGTCAGCACCGCCGGCGGTGAGCATCTGGCGGCCGATGCGGCGCGCGTTGTCGGTCAGGAAGTTCTTGCTGCCTTGTGGTGCACCGCCGCGCGTGAGGCCCAGGCCCGAGTAGCAGGCGTCCACCAGGAAGAGCACATGCTTGGCCGACAGCGCTTCTGCGACCTCCTGCAGTTGCGGCATGGAGATCGCGTCGGAGGCCAGGTCGTCCAGCGCCGCATCGACGGGAACGATGTAGCCGACGTCGCGCCCGCTGGCGAGCTTGCGGGTGCTGCCGTGGCCGGCAAAGAACACCAGCACGCGGTCGTCGCGCTTCACGCGCTTGCTGTCGGTGAGCTTGTCGTTGAGTACGCGCAGGATGTTGGCGCGCGTGGCTTCGCCGTCGTACAGCGCCGTGACGTTCTCGGGCTTGAAGCCGAAGCGCGTGACGAGCAACTGTTCCATCGCCTTGGCATCGGGCACCGCGTGGTGCAGGCCGGGCCACTTGGCGTATTTGTCGATGCCGATGATCAGTGCGTGGCTTTCGCGGTAGAGCGTGTCGCCAGAAGTGGCAGCCACGCCGTCGTCGGGCGTCGCCTTCTTGGGTGCGTTGACGATGAACTTGCCGTCGCGCCAGGTGGCGAAGCGGTAGCCGTCGGCCACCAGCTGGTCGAGCACCGTGGGCAGGGCCTGCACGGTGCGGCCCTGGATGTCGTGGAACAGGATCACGCCGCGCTTGGCCTTGTCGACCTCGGCCAGCACGCGGTCGGCAATCGACTTGGGAACCGGGTCGGCCCAGTCCATCGAGTCGACGGTCCACAACATCGAGCGCAGCTTGAGCGCTTCGACGGTGCTCAGCTTGTCTTCGTTGCGCGCGCCGTAGGGAAAGCGGAACAGCGTGGACTGCGGGCGGCCGGTGGCGTCGAGCAGGGCCTCGGTTTCGGTGGCCTCGGTGCGCACCGCGTCGTCGCTCATCTTGGCCATCATGCTGTGGCTGAAGCTGTGGTTTCCCAGAATGTGCCCTGCGGCCAGCACGCGCTTGGCCACCGCGCCGTTGGCGCCGAGCTGCGCCTTGCCTTGCGCGTCGAGCTTGCCCAGGTTCTGGCCAAGCTCGAAGAAGATGGCCGGCGCGTCGTAGCGCTTCAATATCTCCAGGATCTCGTCGGTGTGCTTGGCGTGCGGGCCGTCGTCGAAGGTCAGCACCACGGTCTTGGGGGGCAGCGAGGTGCCGAAGATCTCGCGCACGTCGCCACCTTCCTTGGCACTGCCAGCGGGCTGCGTGTAGGGCACGATGGCGCCGAAGTCCTTGAGGATCTTGTCGCGCGAATACAGGCCCTGGAGCTTGGCCACGTAGTCGGCCCACTTTTCACGCTGGGGCTCGATGCCGCGCTGCGCAAAGCGGCCGAACACGTCCTTGAGTTCTCGGTCGTAGGCCTGCTCGATTTCGGCGAGCACGGCCAGGTCTTCGCTGGCGCGGCGGCCGAGCTTGAGGCCGGGCAGGGACTGCGCCTGGCCGTAGCGCGTGCTCAGCTCGCCAAGAAATTCCTTGAACGCCAGGCGGTCGGCATCGAACCAGCTCGGCTCGCTTTCGATGCGGTCCAGCAGCGCGTTCAAGGCCGGTACCGTGGCCGGGTCGGCCATGTCGCCGGCCTGCGCGATGAGGGCGCGCTGGCGCTCCTGCATGTCGTGAAACAGCAGTTGCCCGACCGCGCTGACCGCGCGCTTCTCGGCCGCATCGAGCTTGCGCTCGCCGGTCATGAGCACAACCATCTGGCGATGCGCGGCGAGCAGCGCGTCGGCACGCTCCTGCAGCGCGGCGGGAATGCCGACCGGTGCAGCGACAACAGGTGGCGCTGCCGCCGCCGAGGCTGCAGCGGCAGGTGGGGCCACCGCTACCGGCGGCGCCGCCGTGCCCGCTGGCTCAGGTTGGCATGCAGTGAGCGCGACGACGGCCAACGCCGCAACAGCCACACCATGGATTGCGGTCCGCCATCGCGCACGATTCATAGGTTTTCGGGAATGCTTATTTCGCGGTGGACTTGGGCTGGCCGTCGTCCACCTTGACGGTGAACTTGCCGGCAAGGATGTCGGCCTGCTTGGACTTCACCTTGGCGATGAAGTCGGCCGGCACCTTCTTCTCGAAAGTACCGAGCGGTGCCAGTTCGGAACCCTTGTGCTTCATCTGCGAGTACACGCCGTAGTCTTCGGCGGCGAACTTGCCTTCCTTCACGAGCTTGATCGCGCGGTCGGCCGAGGGCTCGAAGTTCCACAGGGCCGAGGCGACCACCGTGTCGGGGTATTGCGCCTGGGTGTCGATCACGTTGCCGATGGCGAGCTTGCCCTTTTCCTTGGCCGCATCCGACACGCCGAAGCGCTCGGCGTACATCACGTCGGCGCCCTTGTCGATCATGGCGAAGGCCGCTTCCTTGGCCTTCGGTGGGTCGAACCAGCTGTTGATGAAGCTCACGCTGAACTCGACCTTCGGGTTCGTTTCCTTGGCGCCGGCCATGAAGGCGTTCATCAGGCGGTTGACCTCGGGAATCGGGAAGCCGCCGACCATGCCGATGCGGTTGCTCTTGGTCACGCCGCCGGCCACCATGCCGCTCAGGTACGCCGGCTCCTGGATGTAGTTGTCGAACACGCTGAAGTTGGGCGCCTGCGGCTTGAGCGACGAGCCCATCAGGAAGGCGACCTTGGGGAAATCTTTCGCGACCTTGCGCGCTGCCGCTTCCACGCCGAACACTTCACCCAGGATGAGCTGGTTGCCGCCGGTGGCGTACTCGCGCATCACGCGCTCGTAGTCGGCGTTGCTGACGTTCTCGGTGGCCTTGTATTCGATCTCGCCGCGCGCTTCCGCCGCCTTGAGTGCCTTGTGGATGCGGCCCACCCATTGCTGCTCGAAGGGCACGGTGTACACCGCCGCCACCTTCAACTTGGCCTGCTGCGCAAGCGCAAGACCGGGCGCGCCGGCCGCAAGTGCTGCGGCAATGGCGACGGAACGAATGATCAACTGACGGCGTGCTGTCACGGTGCTTCTCCTCGGGGTGTGGAAATCTTGTTCTGCAAAAAAAGTGCCGCCCTTTTCCAGAAACACCGAGGAACCGGCTTTGCCGGGCCTCAGGTGTTGCCCCCGGTAGGGGGTTGGAGAAGCGACACGAAGTGCGCGAAGCCTGGGGGCGAGACTTATTTTGTGCCGAAGATCCGGTCGCCGGCGTCGCCCAAGCCGGGGAGGATGTAGCCGTGGCTGTCCAGCTCGCGGTCGATGGCGGCGGTGTAGATCGGCACATCGGGGTGCGCCTTCTGCATGGTTGCCACGCCTTCGGGGCAGGTCAGCAGGCAGACGAACTTGATCGACTTGGGGTTGAGTTCTTTCAAACGCTCGACCGCAGCCACGGCCGAATTGCCGGTGGCCAGCATCGGGTCGACCACGATCACGTCGCGGCTGTCCATTTCGCCGGGCATCTTGAAGTAGTACTCGACGGCCGTCAGCGTCTTGGGGTCGCGGTACAGGCCGATGTGGCCGACGCGCGCGCCCGGCACCACGGTCAGCATGCCGTCCAGGATGCCGGTGCCGGCGCGCAGGATCGACACCAGAACCAGCTTCTTGCCGTCGATGACCTTGGCCTGCATGGTTTCAAGGGGCGTTTCGACTTCGATGTCCTGCATCGGCATGTCGCGCGTGACCTCGTAGGCCATCAGCATGCTGATTTCATTGAGGAGCCGGCGGAAGCTGTTGGTGGACGCATCCTTGCGGCGCATCAGCGTGAGCTTGTGCTGGACGAGGGGGTGATTGACGAGATGGACGTTGCTCATTTGAATTTTTTCTACCGTTGCTGAACCGGGGAGTCTAAAAGACGGTGCCGTCGCTCTCGATCAACAGGGGCGGAGCACCATTACGCAAGCGCTGTGCCAGTGCCCGGCCGGCCGCCCAGGTGCCGCCTTCGAGGATGCAGGCCAGCGGCAGTTCTTCGGCGGTGCGGTTGAGCACCTTGCGCACGCGCGGCGCCACTTCGTCGAGCAGCGCCACGGTCAGCGCGCGCCATTCGACGATGAATTCGTCGCTCGCCTTCCAGCGCCGGGTGAGAAAGGCCGGGTCTCTGGGCACGATCACGCCGCTGTCGATCAGGAGGCCGCCGTTGCGGTATTCGGGCAGGGCAGTGAGCGCATCGAGGTGCCGCACCTTCACGCCCGCCCACTCGAAGGGTTCGAGCAGCGAATAGGTGAGCCATTGCGACAGCTTGTGGAACGGCATCCAGCCGTTGGTGAGGCCAGGCCCGCGCACTGCGCTGTGGCGCCAGCAGTCGCCGAGCGCCAGCGCCGGATCGCTGGAGCCGATGCCGCCCGCGTTGTCGCTGCCATCGGCCGCGATGCTGTCGACGGCATTGGCCGAAGGCCAGATGCGCGAGAGCGAATCGAGCAGCAGCGACAGGATCTGGTGCGCGGTGATCTCGGCGGTGGGCGGCGCGGCCGGGCCGTAGGGGCCGACCAGTGCGTCGAACAGCCGGCCCGGCCGGCCGTCGTCGCCGAAGATTTCGGGCTGCTCGTTCATTGCTTCGCCCAGCCGGCGCAACAGCGTGGCACGGCCCGCAAGGCCGACCAGCGGATTGACCTCGCTGACCTGGAAGGCGTCGCCCAGCCGGTCGGCAACGAGGCCACGCAGGCCATCCGCATCGACCTGATACGGATGGTTCGGGTCCGAAGAAAACATCCCGCTCATGAAGGCGTGGAAGCTCGCCACGCCCAGGCCTTCGGAGCGCGTGAAGCGCTCGCCGGTGGCGGATTCGATGTAGTGCCAATCGGGCCCGGCGCCGGCGTCGAGCAGCACGCTCACCAGCACGAGGTCGATGTGCGCACGGGCGCGCTGCCGTGCATCGAGTGCACCCAGCCGGGTGTTGAGTTCTTCGATGCGATCGACGCCGCCGGCCTCGAAGTGGCGCCAGCGGCTGTGGTACGGGATGGTGTCCCACGGGTAGCGCTCGCGCGTGACTTCGGCCACGGTGCGCGCCGCGTCCTCCAGCATGTCGTCGCCGCCGATGCGAAACCACTGCGACTCGCCGTTGCGCGCGCGTGCCAGCAGGGCGCCGGCACGCTGGCGGATGGCGGCGGTGGTGCGCAGCAGGCTCGCCGCGCCGGCCGGGTGGCTGGCGTCGGCGGTGAATTCGATCGATGGATCGACCTTGCCCGCGCCGCCGGGCGGCAGGCTGCCGGAACCGTCGACGGGCATGTGGGGGTCGGTGTTGTGGCTGGTGGTCATTCGGTGAGTCCGCGGCCCTTGGCCTTCTTGAGTTCTTCTGCGTCTGGCACAGGGCCAGGGGTGAAGTAGCCGGCGGCCATCTTCGCGTCCATCTCGACGCGCGCATCGGCCGGGATCAGTTCGTCGGGAATGTTCACGCGCTCGCCGATCTCGATGCCCGAGCCGGTGATCGCGTCGAACTTCATGTTGCTCATCGACACGAGCCGATGGATCTTCTTGATGCCGAGCCAGTGGAAGACGTCGGGCATCAGCTCCTGGAAGCGCATGTCCTGCACGCCGGCCACGCACTCGGTGCGCGCGAAATACTGGTCGGCCGTGTCGCCGCCCACCTGCCGCTTGCGTGCGTTGTAGACCAGGAACTTGGTGACCTCGCCCAGCGCGCGGCCCTCCTTGCGCGAGTAGGCGATCAGCCCGACGCCGCCGCGTTGCGCGCCCATGATGCATTCCTCGATGGCGTGCGTGAGATAGGGGCGGCAGGTGCAGATGTCGGAGCCGAACACGTCGGAGCCGTTGCACTCGTCATGGATGCGCGCGGTGAGTTCGACCTCGGGGTTGGCCAGGTCGCGCGGGTTGCCGAAGATGTAGAGCGTCTGCCCGCCGATGGGCGGCAGGAAGACTTCGAGGTCGGAGCGCGTGACCAGCTCGGGGTACATGCCGCCGGTTTCCTCGAACAGCGTGCGGCGCAGGTCGTTTTCGGTGCAGCCGAAGCGGCGCGCCACCTCGGGCAGATACCAGACGGGCTCGATGGCGGCCTTGGTCACCATCGCGGCACCGCCCGCGGTGAGAAAGTGGCCGTCGGCCTTGAGGCGGCCGCTCTGCAGCGCCTCGATCACCTCGGGCAGGATCACATGGGCCTTGGTGATCGCGATGGTCGGGCGGATGTCGTAGCCAGCCGCAAGTTCGGTCGAGAACACATCCGCCACCAGCGCGCCCCACGGGTCGAGCGAGACGATGCGCCCCGGCTCGCTCCACTGCGGGTACGGCCCGATCACGTCGGTGGGCGCGGTGTTGGTCAGGTCGGCCTTGTGCTCGCGCTTGAGCGCGCCCGAGGCCACCGCCAGCGCCCGGTACACGCTGTACGAGCCGCTGTGCGTGCCGATGACGTTGCGGTGCGCGCGCTTGGTGGTGGTGCCGACGACGGGGCCGCGCTCGGTGGCGGTGGCCGCGCCCCACTGGATGGGCAGTGCGCCGAAGCCGCCGGCGTGCGAGGTCAGCCGGATGTGGCCGGTCGATGTCGAGGGGTGAAGCGGGGGGAAGGGCGTGGCACCGGTCGGCGGTTCGGCGGTCACAAGCGGCGTGGCGACCGGTGTTGCAGAAGGGATCGTTGTGCTGTCGGCAGACATTGGTAGCCCTCAAAAAACACAATGTACCGATGGTGTGTGGTGCTTGCAAGCGGACACCTTCGGCACAATCGACCGGAATCTTTTTTCGACAAGGCTGTAACCAGCCGGCGAGATGGCACGAAACACCGTAGGCAGCAGGATGCAGCAGATGAGCGACGCGGAAGCGGCGCTGCGGAGCCTGTTCCTTCGTGGCCTCGACGGCGACGCCGGTGCCTACCGCGACTTCCTGCAGAAACTCAGCGCGCACCTGCGTGCCTTTCTGGGCAAGCGCCTCTTTGGCTGGCCCGATGAAGTGGAAGACCTTGTCCAGGAATGCCTGCTCGCCATGCACAACCAGCGCCACACCTACCAGAGCGACCAGCCGTTGACGGCCTGGGTGCACGCGATTGCGCGCTACAAGATGATCGACCTGCTGCGCGCCAAGTCGGTTCGCGAAGACCTGCATGACCCGCTGGACGACGACCTGGCGGTGTTCGCCGAGTCGGCCACCGAGGCCAGCGACGCAAAGCGCGACCTGGGCGGCCTGCTCGACAGCCTGCCCGAGCGCCAGCGCCTGCCGATCGTGCACGTGAAGATCGAGGGCCTGTCGGTGGCCGAGACCGCGAGCCTGACGGGCATGTCGGAGTCAGCGGTCAAGGTCGGCATCCACCGGGGGCTGAAGGCCCTGGCCGCCAGGTTCGGCAACAGTTGGGGTGGCGCCGCATGAAGACCGACGACCTCGTGGCGATGCTGGCCACCGGCAACGTGGCGGTGCGGCGGCGCGGCGCGGGTGGGCGCATCGGGCTGGCGGTGCTGGCCGGGCTGCCGTTGTCGTTCGTGATCCTGTTTGTCGAATACGGGCTGCGGCGCGATCTGATGCAGGCCATGTTCTGGCCGATGTTCTGGGTCAAGGTGCTGTTTCCGCTGTGCATCGCGGCGGCCGCCTTTGTGATGGTGCAGCGGCTGGCCCGTCCGGGTGTGGCGGTGCGGCGGTCCTGGTTCGGTGCGGTGTTGCCGGTGCTCGCGATCTGGGTGCTGGCAGCGATCGTCTGGTTCTCTGTGCCCATCGAGGAGCGCATGCCGTCGCTGATGGGGCAGTCGTGGCGCATCTGTGCGTTGAGCATCAGCTTGATGGCGTTGCCGGTTTTCGCGGCCACGATGGTGGCGCTCAAGGGGCTGGCGCCTACGCGGCCTGCACTTGCTGGTGCTGCGGCTGGGGCGTTGGCGGGCGGTGTCGGGGCCGCTGTCTATGCGTTGCACTGCATGGAGTTGACCGCGCCGTTCCTGGCGGTCTGGTACGTGAGCGGGATCGCTGCGCCGGTGCTGATCGGGGCTGTGCTGGGCCCCCGGTTGCTGCGCTGGTAGCCGCGTTTGGATTCATTCGGGGCGCGTACGAATGACACCGGGAGCTCCCCTCCGCGAATGTCCCCCGCTTCGCTCCTCCTTTATTTCGCTGCGGGGAGTACCCGGTGTCATTCGCACCTGGACACGCTGCTGGTGGTCGCCGATCAACGACCGCTCTGAGCGCTCACGTCGATACGGGGCTCTTTTTAGCTAAATAAAGGAGGAGCGAAGCGGGGGACATTCGCGAAAAAGAGCACCGTGTCGGCGTGAGTGCCGCCCTGAACAGCAGCGCCCCGAACAACGACCCCAAACCGGAGCGGGTCAGCGCTTCTTGCTACCGAAGATCCCGCCAAGCACCCCACGCAGGATCTCCTTGCCGACCGACGTTCCCATGGTGCGCACCGCCGACTTGGCCATGGTCTGCACCAGTCCGTCACGTTTGCCACCGCGTGGCCCGGTGCTGCCGAAGATCATGTCGTTGAGCATGCCGCCCATGCCGGAGCCGGATGCTTCCGCTGCGGCCTTGCCTCCCGGTGCGACCGCGGGCGCATCGGGTGCGCTGTCGGCGCGGCCCTTGAGCTTTTCATAAGCCGATTCGCGGTCCACCGTCTTTTCGTAGACGCCGGCCACCAGCGAATTGGCGATCAGTGCCTTGCGCTGATCGGGCGTGATCGGGCCGAGCTGGCTGCCCGGCGGCACCACGAACACGCGCTCGGTCACGCTCGGGCGACCCTTGTCGTCCAGGAAGCTCACCAGCGCTTCGCCGACCGCGAGTTCGGTGATAGCCGTCTCGATGTCGAGGCCGGGCTTTTGCCGCATCGTGCTGGCGGCAGCTTTCACGGCCTTCTGGTCGCGCGGGGTGAAGGCGCGCAGCGCGTGCTGCACGCGGTTGCCCAACTGAGCCAGCACCGTGTCGGGAATGTCCAGCGGGTTCTGCGTCACGAAATAGACGCCCACGCCCTTGGAGCGCACCAGCCGCACCACCAGCTCGATGCGTTCCACCAGCGCCTTGGGTGCTTCGTTGAACAGCAGGTGAGCCTCGTCGAAGAAAAAGGCCATCTTGGGCTGGTCGGGGTCGCCGATTTCAGGCAACTGCTCGAACAGCTCCGACAGCATCCACAACAGGAAGGTCGCGTACAGGCGCGGCGAGTTCATGAGCTTGTCGGCTGCCAGGATGTTGATGACACCCTTGCCGCCCACCGTCTGCATGAAATCGGCGATGTTGAGCATCGGCTCGCCGAAGAACTTGTCGCCGCCCTGGGTCTCGATCTGCAGCAGCCCGCGCTGGATGGCGCCCACGCTGGCGGCGCTGATGTTGCCGTACTGGGTGGTGAACTGGCTGCTGTTTTCGCCCACGTACTGCAGCATGGCGCGCAGGTCCTTCAGGTCGAGCAGCAGCAGGCCGTTGTCGTCGGCGATCTTGAACACCAGGTTCAGCACGCCGGCCTGCGTTTCGTTCACGTCGAGCATGCGGCCCAGCAGCAGGGGGCCCATGTCGGAAATGGTGGCGCGCACCGGGTGGCCCTGTTCGCCGAACACGTCCCACAGCGTGACGGGGCAGGCGGAGGGCTCGGGCACCTCGATGCCGCGTTCCTTGAGCGTGGCGGCCAGCTTGGCGCCGATGACACCTTTCTGGCTGATGCCGGTGAGGTCGCCCTTCACGTCGGCCATGAACACCGGCACGCCGATGCTCGACAGCTTCTCGGCCATTGTCTGCAGCGTGACGGTCTTGCCGGTGCCGGTGGCGCCGGTGATCAGGCCGTGGCGGTTGGCCAGTGCGGGCAGGAGGGTGCACTCGATGGTGTCGTGGCGTGCGATCAGAAGGGGGTCGGCCATGGGCGCTCCGGGTCGTGTCGAAACGGGCAGTCTAATCAAGCCGCACTCCTATAATCCACGGCCCGCACGGTAGTTCCATCGGTAGTTCCGGAAAAAAGTATCAGGAGGTTTTTTTGTCATCGACTGCTCAGCCCCCCCTTCCCGCCACTGGCGACGCGTCAGAACAGTCGCCGATCGAAAAAGAACTGGCTGTGCTGCTGGTGAACGCATTGAACCTTGAGGTTGCCCCCGAGGACATCGTGCCCACCGATCCGCTGTATGGCGAAGGCCTCGGGCTCGACTCGATCGACATCCTCGAAGTCGCGCTCGAAGTCTCCCGGCGCTATGGTTTCCAGTTGCGTTCGGACGACGAGCGCAACCAGCAGATTTTTCAGTCGCTGCGCACGCTCGCGACCCACGTCGCACAGCATCGCGCCGCTTCCTGATCCCCATGTCACGATGGCGACTGGCACTCCTGCTGCTGGTGGGAGTCGCCTATGCCGGCCTCTCTCACTGGATGACCCTGTTTCACGCCACGGCGCCGTGGGCCGTTGTGGTGCTGCTCGGTCCGTTGTGGCTTGCCGCTATGGGCTTTGCCGCGAGCTGGTTCGGCCGCTGGGGCTTCGTCGGCATGGCCGCGCTGGGCATCGGCGGCTTCTCGCTCGTCTTCCTGGGTGAAGCGGGTGACCCGGACCGTCTTTATGTGATGCAGCACGTTGCCATCAACGGCGCGCTGTGCGGCTGGTTCGGCTCGACGCTGCGCGGCAAGAGCTTGCCGCTGATCACCCAGTTTGCCCAGCGCGTTCATCCGCTCAAGGGCCACATGCTGGCCTACACCACGCAGCT
This sequence comes from Variovorax sp. PAMC26660, assembly GCF_014302995.1. Lineage (NCBI taxonomy): Bacteria > Pseudomonadati > Pseudomonadota > Betaproteobacteria > Burkholderiales > Comamonadaceae > Variovorax > Variovorax sp. PAMC26660. Next base: position 6,859,614 of record NZ_CP060295.1, on the reverse strand, counting down.
CACGCGCATCTGGACGGGATACTTTGCCGCCGTGGTGCTGGCGTCGATCGCGATCTACATGACACGGCCGTTTTCAGACTGGTCGCTGTTCGCCAATGTGCTCTCGCCGGTGATGGTGGCGCTGCTGTTCGTGGGCGAACATCTTGTGCGCTACCGGCTGCATCCCGAATTCGAGCGCACGCGCCTGGTGGATGCAGTGCGCGCGTTCTACGGCACATCGTCGGTCGACCACGGCACCGGCGGCCGATGAAACAGGCGCTGCCCGCGTGACGACAGACATTCAATTCCTGCCGCTGCTCGCGGACCGCGACCCCGATGCCCCCCTGGCCTGGCGTGCCGGCGTGCCCGTGAGCACGCGGCAGTTTCTGGCCGACGTGGCCCGCTTCGCGCCGGTCTTGCCGGGCGAGGGGCCGGCGGTCAATCTTTGTGTCGACCGCTACGCCTTTGCCGTGAGCCTGGGGGCCGCGTTGGTGCGTGGCCATGCCAGCCTGCTGCCGCCCGATGCGCGCTCCGACACGCTCGCCCGCCTGCTCGAATCCGGCGGCCCCCGTCTTTTCGCGCTCACCGACGATCCGAAGCTCCAGACCCCTGGCATGCAGCGCGTTTTCATCGAAAACCGCTCCAGCCTCGAAGGCGATGCAAGTGGCACCGTGCCATTGATCGACGGTGCCATGCATGCCGCCAGCCTGCTGACCTCCGGCTCGACCGGCGTGCCGCAGCCGCATGCCAAGACCTGGCGCACCCTGGTGGGCGACGTGACGGTGGCGGTCAAGCGGCTTTGCAGGGTGCTCGAACGCCCGACGCTGGAAGGTGTGACGCTGGTGGCGACCGTGCCGGTGCAGCACAGCTACGGGCTCGAATCGTCGGTGCTGCTGGCCATGCTGGGCGGCGCCGCCTTCGAGAGCGGCCGGCCGTTCTTTCCGGCCGACGTGGTGCAGACGCTGGCTTCGGTGCCGCGCCCGCGCGCGCTGGTGACCACGCCGTTCCACCTCAAGACATTGCTGCTGTCGGGCATCGAACTGCCGCCGGTCGACCTGATCCTGTCGGCCACCGCGCCGCTGTCGCCGCAGCTCGCCCTGCAGGCCGAGCAGGCCATGGGCGGCGTGCTGCTCGAAATCTACGGCAGCACCGAGTCAGGGCAGGTTGCCACGCGGCGCACGACCGAAAGCGAAGTCTGGGAAACCTTTGGCGAGATTCGCGTCCACGCCGAGCCGGCCGAGGCCGGTGGCCCCGAGCGCTTCATCTTCGAGGGCGACTTCATGCCCGAGCCGACGCCGATGGCCGACGTGCTCGAACTGCTCGACGAGCGGCGCTTCCGGCTGTTCGGCCGTGCCAACGACCTGATCCATGTGGCGGGCCGGCGCAGCTCGCTGGCGCACCTGAACTACCACCTGAACAGCATCGCAGGCGTCGAGGACGGCGCCTTCTGGCTGCCCGATGAAGTGGCCGACGGCGTGGTGCGGCCGGTCGCCTTTGTCGTTGCGCCGACGCTTTCGGCGGTCGAGATCATTGCTGCGCTGCGGCAACGCCTCGAACCCGTGTTCGTGCCGCGCCGGGTGGTGCAGGTCAAGGCCTTCCCGCGCGAAGGCACCGGCAAGCTCACCGTGCGGGCGCTGCGCGAATTCGCGTTGGCGCAGCTCGCGGAAGACACCACCCCGGTGCAGATGGCTCTTGCGGTGCCGGCCGACCATCCCGTTTTTGCCGGCCATTTCCCTGGCCAACCCTTGCTTCCAGGCGCCCTGGTGCTGGCCGAGGTCATGGAAGCCATCCAGCGCGTGCCGGCCCTGGTCACGCGGCTGGGGGCGAATCCCACGCTTGCGGCGGCCAAGTTCCTGGCGCCCGTGCGGCCGGGCAGCACGCTCGCCATCGAGCTGCTTCCGGAAGCCGGAACCGGTCGCGGCGTGCGATTCGACGTGCGTTGCGACGGCGTGGTGGCTGTCAGCGGCCGCTGGGTGGCCGTGCAAGAGTCTGCGTGATGAAGCACACCGACGTCGAGGCGAATGCCGTCAACGAGGCCGCGCAGACAACCCGGGGTTCCGCGCAGAACACGCAGAAGGGCGACTGGGCGCGTGCGCCCGAGCGCAGCAACATGCTGGCGCTGCGCTTCATCTGCCTGATGGCGCTGGTGTGCGGGCGCCACGTCACGCGGCTGCTGTTGCCGCCGATCAGCATCTACTTTCTGCTTTTCGCGCCCGCGCAGCGCCGGCACATCAAGCGCTATCTTTTCAGGGCCATCGGCCCGCAGGCTGGATGGATCGACGGCTACCGCCTGCTGCATGCCTTTTCGTCGACGGTGCTCGACCGCGTGTACTTCCTGCGCGGCCGCATGGATCTGTTCAAGGTGACGGTCGACGGCAATGCGCCGATCGATGCCGAAGTTGCGCAAGGGCGGGGCGCCTTCCTGCTCGGCGCCCACGTGGGCAGCTTCGAGGTGATGGGCGCCTGCAAGCACCAGGCGCACCAGAACAACCTGCGTCTGGCGATGCTGATGTACCCGGACAACGCGCAGCGCATCACGGCCATCCTCAATGCCATCGCTGTGCCCGAGCTGCGGCCCCACGTCATCGCGCTGGGCCGGCCGCACTCGATGCTCGCGCTGCGCGACTGGCTCGACGGCGGTGGCCTGGGCGGTATGCTGGCCGATCGCACCTTGCCGGGCAGCGAAGACCAGCCCGCGCACCAGCGCGGCAACAACATCGTGCTGCCCTTCCTGGGGCAGCCGGCATGCTTCAACGACGGCCCGTTCCGCCTGGCGGCCTTGCTGCGTCGCAAGGTGTTCTTCATGGCGGGTCTTTATGGTGGCGGTGCGCGCTACGATGTCCGGTTCGACCCACTGGCCGATTTCGGCGAGCCGGCGTCCTGCGCTGCAGAGCGCGAGCAGCGCATCCGCGCGGCGCTCGAAGCCTATGTCGCGCGCCTCGAAGCGCTGTGTCGCGCGTACCCGTACAACTGGTTCAACTTTCATGATTTCTGGCTCGAAGATTCGGCTTGACTGGCTTTGCAGGGCCGTGGTGCTGGCACTGGCGTTCTGCGCCATGCCGGCCTGGGCGGCGTTCGACCTGCCCGAGCTGATGAGCCTGCTGGCCAAGCAGAAGAGCGGCGAAGCCCGCTTCACCGAACAACGCTTCGTGCACGGCCTGGAAGGCCCGCTCGACGCCAGCGGCACGCTGAGCTTCGACGCGCCCGACAAGCTGGTGCGCCGCACGCTGTCGCCGCGCATCGAGACCATGGCGGTCGAGGGCAACACGCTGACCTTGTCGCGCGGCGGGCGCAATCGCACCCTGGCGCTGGACAGCATGCCCGAGCTGCTCGGCCTGGTCGAAGCCATGCGCGGCACGCTGAGCGGCGATGGCGCCACGCTGCAGCGCTACTTCAAGAGCACGGTGACCGGCGCTCCGACCAAGTGGACGCTCGACCTCGCGCCCATGGACAGCAGGCTGGCCGCGCAGGTGCGCAGCATTCGCATCAGCGGCCGCGCGAGCGACGTGCTGGGGCTCGAAATGGAATTCGTCGGCGGTGACCGCTCGGTCATGAACATCTCGCCGAATGCGCCTGCGGCCGTGCCCACCAACGCGGCCCCGTCCGGCCCGGCGGCGGGACGCACCACACCGTGACGATGCAGCAGGCGGGTGGCCCGCCGGGCTGGCGGCGCAGGGCGGTCGTGCTGATGGCGTGGTTGCTGGTGCTGCTGTGCGGCGCCGTGGTCATTGCCCGCACGCAGATCGGCGCCGATCTTTCGGCCTTTCTGCCCAAGAGCCCGGACCTGCGCCAGCGCGTGCTGATCGAGCAACTGCAAAGCGGTGTCGCCTCGCGCACGCTGATGCTGGGCATCGAAGGCGGCAGCAGCGTCGAACAGCGCGCCACGGTGTCGCGCGCGGTCGGCAAGGCCATGCGCGAGAGCCAGCTCTTCGACCTGATCCAGAACGGCGATGTCGGCGACTGGAGCGAGGCGGGCACCTGGGTGTTCCAGCACCGCTACCAGCTCTCGCCCGGCGTCACGCCGGGGCAGTTCACCGCTGCCGGTCTGCGCGATGCCATCAACGAAACCTTGTCGATGCTCGGCACGCCGGCCGGCAACGTCATCAAGCCTTTCCTCGACAGCGATCCGACCGGCGAGACGCAACGCATCGCGATGGAGCTGGTGCCCGCCAGCGCGCCGCGCAGCGAAGACGGCGTGTGGATGTCGCGCACCGCGCCGCGCGCGCTCATGATCGCCACCACGCGCGCCGCCGGCAGCGACCTCGACGCGCAGGCCGTGGCCATCGCAAAGGTGCATGCCGCTTTTGAAGCGGCGACCCGCGACATGGGCGAGGCGAAGCCGACGCTGTTGCTGAGCGGGCCGCCGGTGTTCTCGGTGATGAGCCGCGACAAGATCAAGACCGAAGCCATCCACCTCGCGATCGTGGGCGGCATCGTGATGGGCGGTCTGCTGCTGCTGGCTTTCGCCTCGCCGCGCGCCTTGGTCATAGCCTTCCTGCCGGTGGCTACCGGCGTGGTGATCGGCACGGCGACCGTGAGCCTCGTGTTCGGCTCGGTGCACGGCCTCACGCTGGGCTTTGGCAGCACGCTGATCGGCGAGACCGTCGACTACGCCATTTATTACCTGATACAGGCTCGCGGCGCCGCCGTGGCCGGCACCGGCTGGCAGCGCTGGCGCGAGGTGCACTGGCCCACGGTGCGGCTCGGGCTGCTCACTTCCGTGTGCGGTTTCGCGGCGCTGGTGTTCTCGGGCTTTCCAGGGCTGGCGCAGTTGGGCGTGTTCTCCATCGCCGGACTCGTTTCCGCCGCGTTGGCCACGCGCTATGTGCTGCCGATGCTCGCGCCCGATGGCGCGACCGGCATGGGCATGCGCCGCTACATGGCGCAAGCTGCCGGTGTGCTGGTGCGCGGCCTGCCGCGCCTGCGCTGGCCGCTGGCCGCGCTCGGGGTTGCCGCGCTGGGGCTGGTGCTGTGGCAGGGCGGTCACCTGTGGCGTGCCGACCTGGGCGCGATGAGCCCGGTGCCCAAGGCGGCCCAGCAACTGGACGAAATGCTGCGCAACGACATCGGTGCCAGCGACGGCGGCGTGCTGGTGGTGGCCTATGGCGACGACGAGCAAGCCGCGCTGCGCAACACCGAAGCAGCCGCCGCGCGCCTCGATGCGCTGGTGGACAAGGGCGAACTCGTCGGCTACGAAGCCGTCACGCGCGTGCTGCCGAGCGTGGCCACGCAAACCGCGCGCCTTGCAAGCCTGCCCGACGCAGAAACGCTGCGCACCAACCTGGCAGAGGCCACGAAGGTCCTGCCGCTGCCGGCATCGCGGCTCGGTCCATTCCTGACCGACGTAGAGGCCGCACGCAAGCTCGCACCCGTGCAGCGTGCCGATCTGGCCGGCGGACCGCTCGGTTCGGTGGTGAACACGCTGATGTACCAGCGCCCCGGTGGCGGCTGGTCGACGCTGGTCGTGCTGCATCCCGGCAAGACCTTCGACCAGGGGCGGCTCGAAGCCGCGCTGGCCGGCCTGCCCGAAGTGCAGGTGGTCGATGTCGGCCGTGAACTCGCGGGGCTCTATCAGCGCTATCTGCATGAAGCCTTCGTGCAGGTGCTGCTTGGTGCGCTGGCGGTGGTGGTGCTGCTCGGCATCTACCTGCGCTCGTGGCGCCGGCTGCTGGCGGTGTGCCAGCCGCTGGTGTTCGCAGTGATGCTCACGCTGGGCGGCATGGCCGTGATGCAGGCGGCACTGGGCATCCTCCACTTGGTGGGGCTGCTGCTGATTGTTGCGGTGGGTTCCAACTACGCGCTGTTCTTCGACCAGTTGCGCACGACCGGCCGGGCCGATGAAGACACGCTGGCCTCGCTGATGCTGGCCAACCTGACGACCGTGGTGTCGTTCGGGCTGATCGCGATCTCGGACATTCCGGCGCTGTCGTCGATTGGCCGCGTGGTTGCGCCGGGTGCACTGCTGGCGCTGCTGCTGTCGGCTGCATTCGCGCGGCATGTGGCGCCGCCGAAGGCACAGGGCTGATGGGAAAATCCGCCGAAATGCCTTCCGCGTCCAACCCCTCCGAATCCTGGCCCTGGCCGCCGGCCATGCGCGCCAGTGCGGCGTGGCATGTGGCGGCCATCGGTGCGGGCGTGCTGGTGCCGGGCGCCTTGCCCTGGGCCATCGGCGCCATCGTGCTGAACCATGCGCTGATCACCGGGGCCGGGTTGACGCCCCGCAGCAGCCTGCTGGGCCCGAATGTCACGCGACTGCCTGAAGCTGCGGCCGCACGGCGCGAAGTGGCCATCACCATCGACGACGGGCCGGAGCCCGAGGTCACGCCCCAGGTGCTCGACCTGCTGGACGCACATGGCCAGCGCGCCACCTTCTTCTGCATCGCCGAGCGCGTGCTGGCGCACCCCGAACTGGCGCGCGAGATCGTGGCGCGAGGCCACAGCATCCAGAACCACACGGCGCAGCATCGGCACAACTTCTCCTTTCTGGGGCCGCGTGGTTTCGCGAAAGAAATCGCTCGCGCGCAGGACATCCTGACCGACGTCACCGGCCAGCGTCCGACCTGTTTTCGTGCACCGGCCGGCCTGCGCAACCCCTTTCTCGAACCCGTATTGCACCGCCTGGGCCTCTCGCTCGTGAGCTGGACGCGCCGTGGTTTCGATACGCGTGAAGGCGACGCCACCAAGGTGATGGCGCGCCTGAGCCACAACCTGCAGGCGCGCGACATCCTGTTGCTGCACGACGGCAATGCCGCGCGCACCGCCGAAGGAAAACCCGTTTTGCTGGAGGTACTGCCCTTGTTGCTCGAACGCCTGCGCGCCGATGGATTGCGCGCTGTCACCTTGCCCGAAGGACTGAAGCCATGAGCGCGGTGATGCCGTCATCGTCGACCGACACCGCATGGAGCGAGCTGCACGAAGCTGCCACGGTCCCCTACAAGAAGGGCGGCACCTTCGCCTGGCAATTCGCGCGCGGCAAGCTGGGGCGCGACCCGGTGTTTCGCGGGCTGCTCGAACGCGGACTGTTCGGTGCGCAGCACCGGCGTGTGGTCGATATCGGTTGCGGTCAGGGCCTTTTCGCGAGCCTGCTGGCATCGATGAGCGCGATGCAGAAAAAGGGGCGCTGGCCGTCGTCGTGGTCTGCCACGCCTGCCGCCGCCGACTACACGGGCATCGAGCTGATGCCGAAAGATGTGGCGCGCGCAGAGGCTTCCATCGGCCATCTGCAGCCTGCGCCCCGGCTGTTGTGCGCCGACATGTGTTCGGCGACCTTGCCGGAGTGTGATCTCGTGGTGATCCTCGACGTGCTGCATTACGTGGACCTCGATGCGCAAGAGGGCGTGCTGCTGCGTGTGCGCGATGCACTGAAGCGCGGCGGCAATCCGCAAGCGCGGTTGTTGCTGCGCGTGGGCGATGCATCGAGCCGCCGCGGTTTTGCCATCAGCCAATGGGTCGACCGCACGGTGACACGCATCCGCGGCCACAAGGTCTCGCCGACCTGGGGTCGCCCGCTGGCCGAATGGATGGCGCTGCTGCAGCGCCTGGGTTTTCGCGTGCAGAGCATTCCGATGAGCGAAGGCACGCCTTTCGCCAACGTCCTGCTGGTGGCCGACCTCGAGGCCGTCGCTGCATGACGGCGCCGCAGACGCTCGACCGCGCGGGCATCGCGCAGCGCATTCCGCACAGCGGCAGCATGTGCCTGCTGGAGCGGCTCGAAAGTTGGGACGCCGACGCGATCCACTGCAGCACCACGACGCACGCGCAAGCGGGCAACCCGCTGCGCACCGCCGGCGGGTTGCTGGCACCGAATGCGATCGAATATGCCGCGCAGGCGATGGCGCTGCACGGCGGCTTGTTGGCCGCCGAAGGCAGCACGCCTTCGGCCGGCTTCCTGGCGAGCGCGCGCAATGTGAAGTTGGCCGTGGCGCGGCTGGACGACATCGCCGGCGCGTTGCAGGTGCGCGCAAATCGCCTGTCAGGCGACGATCGCCAGATTCTTTATGAGTTCACGGTGAAGGCCGACGATGGCCGCATGCTGGCCGAAGGCCGCGCCGTGGTGGTCCTGAACACGCCGCTGGCAGCAGAAAGCACAACCCCGTCATGAGTCTCGAAGGAAAACGCGCACTGATCACGGGCGCAAGCGGTGCGCTCGGTGCCGCGATGGCCGAGCGTTTCGCGCGCGATGGCGCCACGGTGTTGTTGCATGCGAATTCGCGGCCGGAGGCGGTTGAAAAACTGGCTGCGTCTATCGTGGCGGCGGGCGGCAAGGCGGAATGCCATGTGTTCGATCTGCGCAGCGACGAAGCCTGCGCGGCTGCGTGCGCGCGGATGCTGGAAGGTGGACCGATCCAGATCCTCGTGAACAACGCGGGTGTGCACGACGACGCGGTGCTGCCGGGCATGCGCGCCGAGCAGTGGCACAAGGTGATCGACGTGTCGCTCAACGGGTTCTTCCGCGTCACGCAGCCTTTGTTGTTGCCGATGATGCGCACGCGCTGGGGGCGCATCCTGAACATCTCTTCGGTTGCCGCGATTGCGGGCAACCGGGGGCAGGTCAATTACGCGGCTGCGAAGGGCGCGCTGAACAGTGCGACCAAGGCGCTGTCGCTCGAAGTGGCTTCACGTGGCGTGACGGTCAATGCGATCGCGCCGGGGATCATTGCTTCGCCGATGGCGGATGCGGTGTTCGATCAAGCGGTCATCAACCAGATGGTGCCCGTGAAGAGGGCGGGCACACCCGAGGAAGTGGCCGCGCTGGCTGCCTTTCTTGCCAGCCCGGAGGCCGCTTACATCACGGGGCAGGTGATCTCCATCAACGGCGGGATGATCTAGATTCTGGGTCGTTGGTGTCCGGGGGCTCGGCGATGGGTGCTGTGCCCTTGGGCGGCCGACGTCACCGGCCGCTTCGCGGCTGCCCTGCGCTGCTCACGACGGGCGGGGTCTCGCAGAACTCGCTTCGCTCAAACAGCTGCGAGCCCTGATCCGCCCGTCGCTGCGCTGCTCGGCGGTGCCTCAACGGCCGCCCAAGGGCACAGCACCCATCGCCGTGGTCAGAGCGGTTGTTGATCCCTCCTCTTCGGAGCCCGCTCCCCGTCTTACTCCCTCTCCCTCTGGGAGAGGGCTGGGGTGAGGGTCGACGGCCTCAAAGAAGTACAGAGCCTCCGTTCACCCCAGGAGCCCGGTATGCAGTTCGGCGCAGTCAGCCCCTCTGGGTCGCCGAGGAGCGCAGCGTTTCGCGGATCAGGGCTCGCAGCTGTTTGAGCCGAAGGCGAGTTCTGCGAGACCCCGCGAGATGCGAGCACCGCAGGGAAGCCCGAAGGGCCGGCACAGTGGGGCCGACTGCGCCGAACCACATACCGGGCGCCCCCAAACAAAAGACAACAAGCCTCAGTCCTGAAAAGGCGGCGCCCCAGTCACCTTGCGAAACAGCAGCAAAGGCAGCCGCAAGACAAACTCAACCATCAACCGCGCGTGCATCCAAGTCAGCAAGACGTTGTCCCGCCCATACCGAAAGTGCGAAACCCCGCCTTCTTCGGCCGTCAGGTACTTCACAGGCGCATCGATGTTCACAGGCTTGACCCCACGCCAGGCCAGCCGCACAACCGCTTCGGTGTCGAAGTCGAAGCGCCGCATCCAGGGCTGCCGCGCCATCACGGCGATGAGGTCCGCGACAGGGTAGACACGAAAGCCGTAGAGCGAATCGCCAACGCCGGCAAACAGCGTCTCGAGCTGCGTCCACCCATTCGACACACGCCGCCCGCGCACGCGCAACAATGGCGCGCTGGCATCGAAAACGGGGCGCCCAAGCACCATCGTCTCAGGGCGTTCCAGCGACGCTTTCATGAATGCAGGAATCAGTTCGGCCGGATGCTGCCCATCCGAATCCATCGTCAGCGCATGCGTGAAGCCGGCTTCCTTGGCCACGCGCAGCCCGTGCAGTACCGCCGACCCCTTGCCCTGGTTCTGCGGCAACAGCCACACGCGCAACCCCGGGTCGGAGGCCGCCATCTGCTGCAGCCGTTCGCCCGTGCCGTCGTCGCTGCCGTCCACCACCACCCACACCGAATCCCATTGCGCGCGTGCCGCCGCAACCGTCGAGAACAGGCGTTCCCCCGTGTTGTAGCTGGGGATCAGGACAAGGTGGGTGCGCGAGGCGTCTGGCATTCGGGGGACGCGTCGGTGGCGCGCTGTTCCATGTTTTGGCGAAAGTATTGTTCAAGCTCGGCCTGCAGCACATCGCTGTCCTGCGTCGGCGCGAAGCGCTTGCCGAGCCGCAAGGTGAAGACGATGGGCAGCGGCGGGACGCGCCACAGCGGCCAGCCCTTGCCGAGATAGGGCGAGTCGGTGTCGATGAACACCGTTTGAATTGGCGCCTGCGCCAGCTTGGCGATCAGCGTCACGCCGGGGCGAAACGGATTGAGCGGCGGTGTCACGGTGCGCGTGCCTTCGGGAAACACCACCAGTTGGCCGCCGTTGCGCAGGTCGGTCACGGCCAGCCGCACCATCATGCGGGCCGACTTGTTGCTGATGTAGCGCGCCAGCCGGGCGCCCGCGCCGAGGAAGATGTTGCCCATCAGGTCGGCCTTCATGATGCAGGCGCTGCGCGGCAGGCGCGCCACCAGCAGCAGCGCGTCGAGCATCGTCGGATGGTTGGCCACGAAGATCACGCCGGGCTCGCTGCGCATCGGGTCCAGGCAGGCGGCGTCGATGCGCATCATCCCGGTCACGGAGGCCAGCCACCAGAACATGCGGTAGGCGAAGGCGATCGTCACTCGGCCCAGCGCACGCGCCGGTGCCGCCGGCATGACCGGATAGATCAGCATCGCAACGAAGTTCCAGACCAGCGAGATCAGGCCCAGGAACAGCAGCAGCGCATAAAGCATCAGCGCGAGCGGGATCGCCGTGAGAATGCGCAGCACGCGAGTCATTGGATCGAATGATCGGGCGGGAAACGCAACCGATCAGGCCTGCAGTCGGCCAGCGGCGACCGTGTGGGCCTCGATCTCGACGAGCAGATCGCTGCGGCAGATGTCGGCTTCCAGGTACACCGCATGGCGAGCCATGGGCGCATCGGCGCCGAGCGTGCTTTCGATGATGCCGCGCGCCGCATCGGTCTGCGACGGATGCCGCACGTAGACCACGCAGTCCAGCTCGGCCAGCGAGAACTTCGCGGTGCCTCGTTCGTTGGCGGCGGTGATCACGGCTTGCAGGTTGCGCAGCGTTTCGCGGGTTTGTTCCAGCACGTCGCCGTGGTGCACGGTTTCGTGGCCAACGATGCTCGCGGTGCCCGAAATGAACAGCGCGATGTTGCCGTCGCCGATGTCGGACAGCGCGGCGCGCGAGAAGGTGGGCGAGCGCGGGCCGTAGGTTTCGGGGTAGCGATAGGCCGAGACCTGCCGCGGGTTTTCGACCGGCAGCGGTGCCTGCTGGCCGGCCAGGAAGCGGATCGACAGCGCGCCCTGGTGGATGCCCAGCGCGCAAGCCGCCGGGGCACCTTCGAAGGCCGCGCGGCCGGCTTCAAGAAACGCCTCTTGCCGGCCGAGGTTGAACTGGCGGTAACGCTCAAGGCCGCCACCGTCGCCATTGATCTGCGGCAGGTAGTTCCAGATGCGCTGCAGGTGCGGCGCGCCGGCCTGGTCCAGCGTCTTGAAGAGGTCGCGGTAGGCACGGTGCGCGAGCTCGGCCAGGCCTTGCTTCTCCGTGGCCTCGTCGAGGTCGATGGCGCCCAGCAGCCAATGCCCGTCGGTGCGCCAGCGCACGATGCCGGTGGTGCCCGACTCGATGTGCGCGCCCGTCACATGCCACACATCGGCCATGGCACCGTGCGACGACAGCACGCGCGCGTTCACGGTCGGCATCCATGCCACGCCGTGCGGCGTGCCATAGCCGAGCGCCGCGAAGGGCGCCTTGCCATCGGTCGCCAGCGCGAGGCTGTCCGGCAATGAAAGGCGCTCTACGCGCAGATGGGATGGGTTTTCGTCCTGAGCTCGCACTGTCACCTGGCCTCGGCGGTAGGTTCTGGTTTGATGGCGGTATAGGCAGAGAAAACACCGAGGCTGGCATGCCGTTGCACGTCGCGAAAGCCCGCGGTGCCCAGCGCCTGCATCACCCGCTCGGGCGGGATGCAGGCCTCGATCGTGTCCCAGTAATAGCGCCACAGTTCCGAGGTGTTTTGTCGGCGACCGACCACGCGGGCGATCAGCGGCACCACGGCGCGCATGTAGCCCTTGAGCAGTGCCGTCGCAATGCGGCCCTCGGGCTTGGTAATTTCGAGCACCACCACGCGCCCGCCGGGGCGCAGCACGCGATGAAATTCGCTGAAGGCGGCCGCCACGTCGCTGATGTGGCGCATGGCGTAGCCCATGCTCACGAAGTCGCTGCTGGCGTCCGGCCGGGGCAGGGCTTCGGCAAAACCCCGCACCAGCTCGACGCCGGGAAGCTTCACCTGTTCCATCATGCCGGGGCTGGGGTCCACGCCCACGAGGTGGCCGGTCGAGCCGATGATCTTCAGCGCTTCCCGCGCAACCAAGCCAGTGCCGATGCCGACATCGAGCACCTGCGCGCCCGGTGCAAGCCCTGCCTGCAGCAATGCCGCACGGCGGTACGAAGGCCCGGTGCCGAAGGCGAGCACGCTCTCGATGCGGTCGTAGTCCGCAGCGGTGCTGTCGAAGATGCGACGCAAGAATGCCTGGTGCTCTGCTTCGGTGTTGTAGTACAGCGGCAGCGGTGCGTGCGGCGGCAGGGTGTCGGGATTTCCCGTACCGACAGAAGGCGATGGCGTCATCGAACGATTATCACCAAAAGGCCCGGCCCGAATTCCCTGGCGCCGGGGAGCGTTGTGTGCGCCGGACAGTAAACTCCACACTTGCTTTGAAAACACAAGACAGCGAGAGAGAAAGCCATGGCCGGACATAGCAAATGGGCAAACATTCAGCACCGCAAGGGCCGCCAGGACGAGAAGCGCGGCAAGCTCTGGACCCGCGCCATTCGCGAAATCACGGTGGCAGCGCGTGCCGGTGGCGGTGACCTCAGCGCCAACCCCCGGCTGCGGCTGGCGGTCGAAAAGGCCAAGGCGGTCAACCTGCCGATCGACACCGTCAAGCGCAACATCGACAAGGCCACGGGCAATCTCGAAGGCGTCAACTACGAAGAAATTCGTTACGAAGGGTACGGCATCGGCGGCGCGGCGATCATCGTCGACACCATGACCGACAACCGCGTTCGCACCGTGGCCGAAGTTCGCCACGCCTTCTCGAAGCACGGCGGCAACATGGGCACCGAAGGCTCGGTGGCCTTCCAGTTCAAGCACTGCGGCCAGATCATCTTCGCGCCGGGCACCGATGAAGACAAGGTGATGGAAGTGGCGCTCGAAGCGGGCGCCGAAGACGTGGTCACCGACGACGACGGTGCCATCGAAGTGCTCACGGGCGTCGCCGATTTCGAGGCCGTCAAGAACGCGCTCGAAGCCGCCGGCCTGAAGCCCGAACTGGCCGAAGTCACCATGCGCGCCGAAAACCCGATCGAGGTGACCGGCGAAGACGCAGCCAAGATGCAACGGTTGCTCGACGTGCTCGAGGACCTGGACGACGTGCAGGGCGTTTATCACAACGCCTCGCTGTCCGAATGAGCGAATGAATGATTGATTTACAGCGAATGAAGAAGGCCCGCGAATGAAGGTACTGGTAATTGGTGGTGGGGGCCGTGAACACGCTCTGGCGTGGCGCCTGGCGCAGGCCAACCGTGTCAGCCGCGTGTATGTGGCGCCGGGCAACGGCGGCACCGTGAGCGACGAGCGCTACGACTGCATCGACATCACCGAGCCCGCCGCATTGCGCGAATGGGCGATGGCGGAAAAGATCGCGCTGACCGTGGTCGGCCCCGAGGGGCCGCTGGCTGCGGGCGTGGTGGACGAGTTCCGTGCGCACGGGCTGCGCATCTTCGGCCCCACGCAGGCCGCCGCACAGCTCGAAAGCTCCAAGGCGTTCTCCAAGGCGTTCATGAAGCGCCACAAGATCCCGACCGCTGAATACGAAGCCTTCACCGATGCCGCTGCGGCGCACGCGTACATCGACGCCAAGGGGGCGCCCATCGTCGTCAAGGCCGATGGCCTGGCCGCCGGCAAGGGCGTGGTGGTTGCCATGACCGCGCAAGAGGCCCACGAGGCCGTCGACTTCATGCTGGTCGACAACAAGTTCGGCGTGTCGCACAACGAGGGCGGCGCGCGCGTTGTCATCGAAGAGTTCCTGCAGGGCGAGGAAGCCAGCTTCATCGTGCTGTGCGACGGCAAGAACGTCACCGCGCTGGCCACCAGCCAGGACCACAAGCGCCTGCTCGACGGCGACGAAGGTCCCAACACCGGCGGCATGGGTGCGTATTCGCCCGCGCCCGTGGTCACGGCCGAGGTGCACGCACGCGCGATGCGCGAGATCATCCTGCCGACCATTCGCGGCATGGAAAAAGACGGCATTCCGTACACCGGCTTCCTGTACGCCGGGCTGATGATCGACGCGACCGGTCACCCCAAGACGCTCGAATTCAACTGCCGCATGGGCGACCCCGAGACGCAGCCGATCATGATGCGGCTCAAGTCCGATCTGTTCGAGGTGTTCTGGCACGCCACCGACGGCACGCTCGACCAGGTCGAGCTGCAGTGGGACCGCCGCGTGGCACTCGGAGTGGTGATGGCCGCGCATGGCTATCCGCTCTCGCCGCGCAAGGGCGATCGCATCACCGGCATTCCGCCCGAGGCACCCGATGCGGTGGTGTTCCATGCCGGCACGACCATGCAGGACGGCGAGCTCAAGACCAGCGGCGGCCGCGTGCTCTGCGTGACCGTGCTGGCCGACAGCGTGAAGCTGGCGCAGCAGCGGGTCTACGAGGTGGCGGCGCGCGTCAAGTTCGACGGCGCCCAGTACCGCAAGGACATCGGATACCGCGCGCTTCACGCGCGCAACAACCCTCACGCTTGATGCAGCAAACCAATCCGGCAGCGGTCGGCGACTACCTGCGCGGACTGCAGCAGTCGATCATTTCGGCGGTGGAGAGGGCCGATGGTGGCACCTGCGTGCGCGATGCCTGGCACAAAGAGCCGGGCGAAACCTTGCAGGGCCACGGCCTGACCTGCATCCTCGAAGGCGGTGAGCTGTTCGAGCGCGCCGGCTGCGGTTTTTCGCAGGTGCGCGGACCGAAGCTGCCGCCCTCGGCCACGCAGAACCGGCCCGAGTTGGCGGGTGCGCCCTTCGAGGCGATGGGCGTGTCGCTGGTGTTCCATCCGCGCAATCCTTATGTACCGATCGTTCACATGAACGTGCGCATGCTGGCCGCGCTGCCGAAAGATGGTGCGGGCGGCGAGCCGGTCTGCTGGTTTGGCGGCGGCATGGACCTCACGCCTTGCTATGGCTTCGAGGAAGACGCGGTGCACTTCCACACCACGTGCCGCGATGCGCTCGCACCCTTCGGCGACGACAAGTACCCACGCTTCAAGACCTGGTGCGACGAGTACTTCTTCTTGAAGCACCGCAGCGAGCAACGCGGCATCGGCGGCATCTTCTTCGACGACTTTTCCGAAGGCGGCTTCGAGAACGGCTTCGCGATGATCCGCTCGGTCGGCGACGGTTTTCTGCCGGCCTACCTGCCCATCGTCGAGCGGCGACGTCACACGGCGTACGGCGAGCGCGAACGCAATTTCCAGCTTTATCGTCGCGGGCGCTACGTCGAGTTCAACCTCGTGTGGGACCGTGGCACGCACTTCGGCCTGCAGTCCGGCGGGCGCACCGAATCGATCCTGCTGTCGATGCCGCCGCTGGCCAGTTGGGCCTACCAGCAGCAGCCCGAAGCGGGCAGCCCCGAAGCCGCGTTGTACAGCGACTTCATCGTGCGGCGCGACTGGTTGTGAGCGCCTTGGGCAAGGCTCCACGCATCGGCGTTTTCGGCGGCGCATTCGATCCGCCACACAACGCGCATGTGGCGCTTGCCGAAGCCGCCATCGCGCAACTGAATCTGGCCGAACTGCACGTCATTCCGACAGGGCAGGCCTGGCACAAGAGTCGTGCGCTGACGCCCAAGCAAGACCGCCTCGCAATGACGCGCCTGGCCTTCGCCGATCTGAAGGGCACTGTCGTCATCGACAGCCGCGAAGTGTTGCGTGACGGCCCCACCTACACCCTCGACACCCTGCATGAATTGCAGCAAGAACAGCCCGGCGCACAGCTCGTTCTGATCATGGGCGCGGACCAGGCGAGTGCCTTGCCGACCTGGAACGGCTGGCAGGCTATACTAGCCATTGCTATCGTTTCTGTAGCGTATCGCGCACTATCGACGGGCGACATCGCTCGTTTTGATCCGAAAATGCTGCCTCGCCTCCCGGCTGGCGCGCGTTTCGAGGCGCTAGAACTGCCGGCCATGGACACCAGCGCCACCGAAATTCGGCGGCGCGCGGCGCTGGGCGAGGATATTTCCTCACTGGTTCCGCCCACCGTTGCACGCTATATTGACCAACACCACCTCTACCGCTCTGCCTGATGACCACTGAAGCCGCCGCCAAGAAAGACACCCAGAAACTCCAGCGAGCCATCATCGATGGTCTCGAAGACGTCAAGGCGCAGGACATTCAGGTATTCGACACAGAACATCTTTCGCCGCTCTTCGAGCGCGTGATCGTTGCGTCGGGCACCTCGAACCGCCAGACCAAGGCGCTCGCTGCCAGCGTGCGAGACGCGGTGCGCGAGGCCGGTTTCGGCAAGCCGCGCATCGAGGGCGAGGACAACGGCGAGTGGATCATCGTGGACTGCGGCGCAGCCGTCGCGCACATCATGCAGCCCGCCATTCGCCAGTACTACCACCTCGAAGAGATCTGGGGCGACAAGCCGGTGCGCGCCAAGCTCGGCGGCGCCAAGCCCGCCGCTGCCAGCGCATCGAAGGTGGTCGAAGAGAAGAAGCCCGTCGCCGCCAAGATGCCGAACCTGCGCCGTGCGAGCGCTGCCAAGACCGCCATCCGCGCGGCCGAGCAGGAAGCCAAGGCCGAGAAGGCCAGCAGGAGCCCGTCCAGGAAGCCTGCTGCCAAGAAGGCCCCCGCCAAGACAACCGCCGCCAGGAAGACCACCACTGCACGCGTGCCGGTGAAGGTCGTCGGCAAGCCGGCGGCCAAGAAGCCCGCAGCCAAGACGGCGGCAAAAACGGCTGCCAAGAAGGCGCCCGCGCGCAAGGCGGCCCCGCGCCGTCCATGAAGCTGCTGGTGGTCGCCGTTGGGCAGCGCATGCCCGACTGGGCGCAGACTGCCTGGGACGACTACGCCAAGCGCTTCCCGCCCGAGCTCAAACTCGAGCTGCGTGCCGTCAAGACCGAACCCCGCGGCTCCAAGTCGCTGGAAACCCTCTACGCAGCCGAGCGCGAGCGCATCGAAGGCGCCATCGCCCGCGGCATGCGCATCGTTGCACTCGATGAGCGCGGCACCGCGCTCACCACCAAGGCACTGGCCGCGCGCCTGCAGGCCTGGCAAGGCGAGGGCGATGACGTAGCCCTGGTCATCGGTGGCCCCGACGGGCTCGATCCCACCTTCAAGGCCGCGGCCCACGAACGCATCCGCCTTTCCGACCTGACGCTGCCGCACGCGATGGCGCGGGTGCTGCTGGTCGAACAGCTCTACCGGGCCTGGTCGGTGAACGCAGGCCACCCCTACCACCGCGAATGACCAGCGCCAGCAGTCGGGCCGCGATGCTCGACGAGGTGGGCCATGCGCTGTTGCCGGCGCTTCTGCCGACGGATCTCCTGGTCCGGACCGCGCAGTCGCTTGAACTCACGCTGGGGCAAGGTGCCGGCAGCCGCAACCTGCTGGCCCAGCCGCAGTGCCGTGAAATGGCCCATCGCTTGAAGACGCAGCTTGCCGATATGGGCCTGCTCGATGCTTCCGCGGTGGCCGTGCAGTGCACGTTGTTCGACAAGACGGCCGACAGGAATTGGCTGGTCGCGCTGCACCAGGACACATCGATCCCCGCATCGACGCGCGAACCCGACTCGGCGATGCCCGTCGTCATCAAGGAAGGCGAGCCCTACGTGCAGCCACCGGTCGACGTGCTGCAATCGCTGCTGGCCGTGCGGGTGCACCTTGACGATTGCGGCGCCGATGCCGGCCCCTTGCGCGTGGTCCCGGGCAGCCACTGTGCAGGCCGCCTCGATGACGCCGAAGCGCAAGCGATGCGCGCCGACTTTGGCGAGGCGACGTGCACGGCCGCACGCGGCGACGCGCTGCTGATGCGCCCATTGCTGCTGCACGCGTCCTCCCGCGCCCGCTCGCCGGTTCGCCGCCGCGTCCTTCACTTCCTCTTCGGACCCGCGTGCCTGCCGCACGGACTGGTCTGGAATCGCACCGTGGCCGGCGCGTAACCCGCGTCGCCGGCCCCCCAGGAGAACTGAACTTGCCCGACTTCATCTACCTTGCCTCGCAAAGCCCGCGCCGCGCCCAACTGCTCGGCCAGCTCGGCATCCAGCACGCCTTGCTGCTGGCCGACGCCAGTGAAGACGCCGAGGCGCTCGAAGCAGTGCTGCCCAACGAGGCACCGGCAACGTATGTGCAGCGCGTCACGGCGCTCAAGCTCGATGCCGCCGTGGCCCGGCTGCGGCGTCGCGGGCTGGCCGATGCGCCGGTGCTGTGTGCCGACACCACGGTGGCGCTCGGCCGAACCATCCTCGGCAAGCCCGAGGACGCAGCCGATGCCGCGCGCATGCTCGCGCAGCTCTCGGGTGCCACGCATCGCGTGCTGACCGCCGTGGCCCTGCAGCACGGCACGCAGCGCTACGCGGCGCTCAGCGTTTCGCGCGTGCGCTTCGCCAAAATCACCGACGCACAGATCGCGCGCTACGCCGACAGCGGCGAGCCGCTCGGCAAGGCCGGCGCCTATGCCATTCAAGGCGCGGCGGCGGCATTCATCGAGCACATCAGCGGGTCCTATTCGGGCATCATGGGCCTCCCCATGTTCGAGACCGCGCAGTTGCTTCAGAGCGCCGGTTTCACTACTTAAGACCTCATGCAAGACATCCTGATCAACTGGTCCCCGCAAGAGACCCGTGTGGCGCTGGTCGAGCACGGCGCAGTGCAAGAGCTGCACGTCGAACGCACGCTGGAGCGCGGGCTGGTCGGCAACGTCTACCTGGGCAAGGTCTCGCGCGTTCTGCCGGGCATGCAGTCGGCCTTCATCGACATCGGCCTGGAACGCACGGCCTTCCTGCACGTGGCCGACATCGTCGCGCCGTTCACCCCGGGCTCGCGGCCCAGCGCGCCGGCACCGGAGCGCGACCACCGCAACGGCGGCCCCATCGTGCCCATCGAGAAGCAGGTGTTCGAGGGGCAGTCGCTGCTGGTGCAGGTGATCAAGGACCCGATCGGCACCAAGGGCGCGCGGCTGTCGACGCAGATCAGCATTGCCGGCCGGCTGCTGGTGTTTCTGCCGCAAGACAACCACATCGGCGTGTCGCAGAAGATTCCGTCGGACCAACGCGAGTCGCTGCGCACGCGCATGCTGGCGCTGATCGAGGCGGCCGCGGCTGCCGACAGCGGCGGCGTGGTGCCGGTCAACACGGGTGGCTTCATCCTGCGCACCAACGGCGAGGATTCGTCCGACGCCGAGCTTGCCGAAGACATCGCCTACCTGCGCAAGACCTGGTCACGCATCCGCGATTCGTCGAGCAAGCTGCCGGCGATGTCGCTGCTGCATCAAGACCTGAGCCTGCTGCAGCGCGTGCTGCGCGACATGACCATCGAAGACACGCAGACCATCCGCATCGACTCGCGCGAGCAGTTCGAGGTGCTGCTGAAGTTCGGCCTCGAATTCATGCCGCAGGCGGCGGGCAAGCTGCAGCACTACAAGGGCGAGCGGCCGATCTTCGATCTGTATTCGGTCGACGAAGAAATCGCCAAGGCACTGGGCCGGCGTGTCGAACTCAAGTCGGGCGGCTACCTCGTGGTCGACCAGACCGAGGCACTGACCACGGTGGACGTGAACACCGGCGGCTTTGTCGGCGCGCGCAATTTCGACGACACGATCTTCAAGACGAATCTCGAAGCGGCGCAGGCGATTGCGCGGCAACTGCGGTTGCGCAACCTGGGCGGAATCATCATCGTCGACTTCATCGACATGGGCCGTGACGATCACCGGGAGCAGGTGCTGGCGGAGTTCCGCAAGCAACTGGCGCGCGATCGCGTCAAGACCACGGCCGGTGGTTTCTCGCAGCTCGGGCTGGTCGAGATGACGCGCAAGCGCACGCGCGAATCGCTGGCCCACATGCTGTGCGAACCCTGCGCGGCCTGTGGTGGGCAGGGCATCGTGAAGACTGCGCGCAGCGTGGCCTACGACGTGATGCGCGAGATCCTGCGCGAGGCGCGGCAGTTCACGCCGCGCGAATTCCGCATCGTGTCGTCGCCGCAGGTGATCGAGCTGTTCCTCGATGAAGAGAGCCAACACCTGGCGGGGCTGAGCGACTTCATCGGCAAACCGATCTCGCTGCAGTCCGAGCCCGCGATCGGGCAGGGACAGTACGACATCGTGCTGCTTTAAAGCGTCGGGTCTTGCCCCGGCGGGGCGCTGCGCACGGCCAGCGTCTGCAGGCGGGCGTAGAGCCCGTCCAGCGCCATCAATTGCTCATGGCTGCCTTGCTCGGCAATGCGGCCCTGTTCCATCACGATGATGCGGTCGGCATGCTGGATGGTCGAGAGGCGGTGGGCGACGATCAGCGTGGTGCGGTTCTGCATCAGGCGCTGCAGCGCGTCCTGTACCAGCCGTTCGGACTCGGTGTCCAGAGCCGATGTGGCCTCGTCGAGCAGCAGCACGGGCGCGTTCTTGTAGAGCGCACGGGCAATGGCGAGGCGCTGGCGCTGGCCGCCCGACAACTGGGTGGCGTTGTGGCCCAGCACGGTGTCGATGCCCTCGGGCAGGCTCTCGACATGGCTGCTCAGGTTGGCGGCGGCGATGCATTCGAGCACGCGTTCGCGGTCGATCTCGGAGCCCAGCGCCACGTTGGCGGCCAGGGTTTCGTTCAGCATCACCACGTCCTGGCTCACCATCGCGAACTGCGCGCGCAGGCTCTTGAGTTGCCATTCGCTGGTGTCGTGGCCGTCGAGCAGCACCTGGCCGCCGCTCGGCTGCACGAAGCGCGGCAGCAGGTTGACCAGCGTGGTCTTGCCCGAACCCGAGGGCCCGACGAAGGCCACCACCTGGCCGGGTTCGATGGTCAGGTTCACGCCGTCGAGTGCGCGTTGTTCGTTGTCGCCGCGGTAGCTGACCCGCACGTTGCGCAGCTCGATGCGGCCGGCAGCGTGTTCGAGGCTGAAGTTGCCTTGCGATTCCGGTGCCACTTCATCAATCAGCACCAGCCCGCGTTCAAGGGCCGCCAGGCCACGCGTGATCGGGGCGGCCATGTCGGCCAGCCGGCGGATCGGCGCGATCAGCATAAGCATGGCGGTGATGTAGGCGACGAAGCCACCCACGGTCAGGCCCTGTTCGCCGCTTTGCCAGAGCGCGATCATCACCACGACCGACAGCGCGAGCGAAGCCATCATCTGCGTGAGCGGCGTGGTGGCGGCCTGCGCGATGGTCGACTTCACGGCCAGGCGGTTCAGGCGCTGGCTCAGTTTCTCGAAACGCTCGCCTTGCGCCGCTTCGGCACCATGAAGGCGCACCACGCGGTGCGCAAGCACGTTTTCTTCCACCACGTAGGCCAGCTCATCGGTCGCCTGCTGCCCCTGCTGTGTGAGGCGGTACAGGCGCTTGGAGAACACTTTCATGATCCAGGAGATGCTGGGCACGAGAAAGGCCACGATCAGCGTGAGCTTCCAGTTCAGGTAGACCAGATAGGCGAGCAGCGCAATCAGCGTGAAGCCATCGCGCGTCAGGCCGAGCAGCGCCTGCACCAGCAGCATCGCGCCGGTCTGCACCTCGTAGACCACCGTGTTCGACAGCGCGCTGGCAGACTGGCGCGTGAACAGCGCTAGCTCGGCGCCCATCAGCCGTTCGAACAACACGCGCCGCAGCCGCTGCATGCCTTCATTGGCGATGCGCGACAGGGCGTATTGGGAAATGAACTGGGCGATGCCGCGCACCGCGAACAGCAGCAGCACGGCGGCCGGCACGATCCACAGTGCGAGCTGGCCGCGGTTGAAGCCACGGTCGAGCAAAGGTTTGAGCAGGGCTGCCATCAACGGCTCGGTGATGGCAGCCATCAGGGCGCCGATCAGGCCGGTGGCCCACCACTGGCGAGAGCCGCCAAACCAGGTCATGAGTCGCGCCAGACGGCGCATCAGGGGAGGGCGCGCGTTCTCGCTGCCGGGGGATGCTTGCATGGCGGCGGATTCTACGGGGGCCCCATTCCGGGCTTCCTTAAGTGATTCTGTAGGACCGCATCGCCGGATAAACGTTTTGTGACGGGGCCTGCAAACCAGTGTGTAACATGTGGCCCGTTAAGCCCGGGGCGAAACTTTTTCTCCGGAAACCTCTCCGAACCGCATGAACAAGCCGTTGTCAGCTCTTACCCCAACTCCTTCTTCATCGCTATTTGCACGCCGCACCCTCATTGCGGCTCTTGCTGCCACTCCCATGCTTCCTGCACTGGCCCAGTTCCGGGTCGAAGTGTCGGGCGTCGGGCTGACGCAACTGCCAATCGCGCTCGTTCCCTTCAAGGGCCAGGAAAGCTCGCCCCAGAAGATTTCGGACATCGTTCAGGCCGACCTCGAACGCAGCGGCCAGTTCCGCGGTGTCGACGCGTCGGGCCAGGCGCTGGACGAGGCCTCGCGCCCCGACCTGTCGCTGTGGCGCCAGCGCACGGCCGATTCGCTCGTGGTGGGCAGCGTCAGCAAGCTGGCCGATGGCCGCTTCGACGTGCGCTTTCGCCTGTGGGACGTGGTGAAGGGGCAGGACCTGGGTGGCCAGAGCTACACCGTGCCGCAAGGCGACCTGCGCCTTGCCTCGCACCGCATTGCCGACTACGTCTATGAAAAGCTGACCGGCGAGAAGGGCATCTTCTCGACCCGCATCGCCTACGTCACCAAGGGCGGCAGCCGCTACTCGCTGTGGGTGGCCGACGCCGACGGCGAGAACGCACAGGCTGCGCTCGCCAGCCCCGAACCCATCATCTCGCCTTGCTGGTCGTCCAACGGCCAGCAGCTGGCGTATGTGTCCTTCGAGTCGCGCAAGCCGGTCGTGTACGTGCACAACGTGGCCAGCGGCCAGCGCCGCCTGCTCGCGAACTTCAAGGGTTCCAACAGCGCGCCGGCTTGGGCGCCCGATGGCAACTCGCTGGCCGTCACGCTCAGCCGCGACGGCGGCTCGCAGTTGTTTAGCATTCCCGCCACGGGCGGCGAACCGCGCCGCCTGACCCAGAGCTCCAGCATCGACACCGAGCCGGTGTATTCGGCCGACGGTGGCACGATCTACTTCGTGAGCGACCGCGGCGGTGCACCGCAGATCTACAAGATGGGCGCCAGCGGTGGCAACCCGACACGGGTTACCTTCAGCGGGACCTACAACATTTCTCCGTCCGTCAGCGGCGATGGCCGGTGGTTGGCCTACATCTCGCGCATAGGCGGTGCCTTCAAACTCCAGGTGATGGAATTGGCGACCGGCAATGTTGCGTCCATTACCGACACCACCGCCGATGAGAGCCCGAGTTTCGCGCCCAATAGCAAGCTGATCGTCTACGCCACGCACCTGCAAGGCCGCGAAGCGCTCATGACGACCACGCTCGATGGAAAAATAAAGGCACGACTCGCGGGACAGGCGGGAGACATCAGAGAACCGGACTGGGGTCCGTTTCAAAAGCAATGATTAGGTTTACTTGAGGAGTTCGAAAATGTTGAAACGTACGATTTATTCGCTGGCCATCGTGGCTCTCATTGCCGGTTGTTCGTCGGGCACCAAGCTCAACGAAACGCCGGTGACCGACCGCTCCGGCTCCGCCGGCGGCCAGCAGGGCGCCGCTACCGTGGCACCCGTCACCATCGACCCGAACGCGGGCACCACGCAAGGTCCGATCGGTGTGGAACGCATCGTCTACTTTGACTACGACAGCTACACGGTCAAGCCCGAGTTCCAGTCGGTCATCGATGGCCATGCGCGTTTCCTGAAGCAGAACCCGCAGCGTCGCATCTCGATCGAAGGTCATACCGACGAACGTGGCGGCCGCGAGTACAACCTGGCGCTGGGTCAGAAGCGTTCCGAAGCCGTGCGCCGCGCGCTCACGCTGCTCGGCGTGAGCGACGGCCAGATCGAAGCTGTGAGCTTCGGCAAGGAAAAGCCGGCCGTCCAGGGTTCGGGTGAAGAAGCGTGGGCGCAAAACCGCCGCGCCGAAATTCGCTACACCCGGTGATGCAACGCGCCTTGCTGCGAGGCGCGGCGCTGGCTGCCGCCTTGCTTTGCGTCTCGATGGGGTCGCAAGCCGCATTGTTCGAGGATGACGAGGCCCGCAAGGCCATCCTCGACCTGCGGCAGCGCGTCGAGGCCATGCGCCAGCAAACCGATCAGCGGCTGACCGACGAAAACGGCCAGTTGCGTCGCAGCCTGCTCGATCTGCAGAGCCAGATCGAACAGATGCGCGGCGACCTGGCACGCATGACGGGGCAGAACGAACAGCTCACGCGCACGCTGAGCGAAATGCAGTCGCGCCAGACCACCATCGACGACAAGCTCAAGCAGACCGAGCCGTCGAAGGTGTCCGTGGACGGCCGCGAGTTCAACGCCGACCCCAAGGAAAAGGCCGATTTCGACGCCGCTCTCGGTGTCTTCCGTGCCGGCCAGTTTGCCCAGTCGCAAACGGCGTTCGCCGAATTCGTCAAGCGCTACCCGCAAAGCGGATACAACGCCTCGGCGCTGTTCTGGCTCGGCAATGCGCAGTACGCCACGCGCAACTACAACGAGGCCATCGCCAACTTCCGCTCGATGCTTTCGCTCGCGCCCGACCATGCGAAGGCCCCCGAAGCCGTGCTGTCGATCGCGAACTGTCAGATCGAACTGAAGGACACGCGCGCGGCACGCCGCACGCTGGAAGACCTGGCCAAGGCCTACCCGCAGTCCGAAGCCGCGCAGGCCGGCCGCGAGCGCCTCTCGCGCCTGCGCTGATGCCGGCAGCGGAGATTTCCGCTTGAGCACCATCACTCCTGAAGCCTTCGCAACAACAGCCGCCGCGGATGTCCTCACCGACACCGCGGCGCCTGACTTTGCGCGCCGCTTCGGCGGACTCGAACGGCTCTATGGCGTGGCCGGTGCCGCAGGCATTCGCAACGCCCACGTGCTGGTCGTCGGCATCGGCGGCGTAGGCTCCTGGGCCGTCGAGGCGCTGGCACGCAGCGGGGTGGGGCGGCTGACGCTGATCGACCTCGACCACGTGTCGGAGTCGAACATCAACCGGCAGATCCACGCGCTCGATTCAACCGTGGGGCAGGCCAAGGTCGAAGCCATGCGCGAGCGCATTGCGCAGATCAACCCCGAATGCAAGGTGCTGGCCATCGACGAATTCGTCGAGCCCGGCAACTGGACTGCCCTGCTCGACACGGCGCAGGCTTCGAACGGGCCGGCAACGGCTGTCATCGATGCCTGTGACCAGGTGAAGGCCAAGCTTGCGATGGCCGCATGGTCGCGCAGCGCGCGCACGGCGTTCGTGACGGTCGGTGCGGCGGGTGGGAAGCGGCAGGCGCACAAGGTCGACATCGACGATCTGTCGCTCGTCACGCACGACCCTTTGCTTGCCCAACTTCGCCAGCGTCTGCGCAAGGAACACGGCGCGCCGCGCGAAGGCCGAAAGATCGGCGTGACCTGTGTCTTCAGCCGTGAAAGCGTGGCGCCGCCAGACGCTTCATGCTCGGTCGAAGGCGATGGTTCGCTCAACTGCCACGGCTATGGTTCTGTGGTCAGCGTGACGGCAACTTTCGGTCAATGTGCGGCAGGTTGGGTTCTCGACAAAATCGCGAGCAACGCCACGCTATAATCTTTGGCTTTGCTGGATTCAACGCCAGCAAGAAACAAAAATGGTTCCGGGACGTTAGCTCAGTTGGTAGAGCAGCGGACTTTTAATCCGTTGGTCACTGGTTCGAATCCAGTACGTCCTACCAACGAATCTTGAAAATCGTCATTTGCGGCAAGCACTTGGCGATTTTCTTCCGGCTTCAGGAGCGCGAGTCGCCTACTGTGACTGGTGCTACTGTGGCCGGAAGTGTGCCCTGCGGAAGCGGGGGCGATATGGTCGTCACCATGCGTGGGTTTAATCGAATGCAGGGTGTCGAGCACGCTGGCCGCCTCGGTGCCGTTGGCGGTAGGGTCCAAGTGAGCATACTTTTGGGTCATCACAACGTTGGCGTGACCCAACAGCTTTGAGACTTTGTAGAGGCTCACGCCGGCCTGCACCAGCCGCGCAGCGAAGGTGTCGCGGAACGTGTGGGGCGTCACCTTGTCGCTCGTCGGGTCACTGTTCAACCCGCAGCCGTCGATGTGGCGCTGGATGGCTCCAGTGGCATGGCCGCGTGGCCGGTCAACCTTGGGCATCCACGCCCGCCCTTTAAGCGCCGGGAAGACGTAGGAGTACCCCAGCCCTTCCATCGACTCTTTGCGCCCCTTCAGCATCGCCAGAGTGCGCTGCGTGAGGGTCAGGATCGATTCGTTGTCCACCTTGTCGCGGTACAGGTTGATGGTGCCGGCCCGAAGGTCGATCTGGCTCCAGCGAACCTCGGCGACTTCAGCGTACCGGGCGCCCGTGTCCAGCAGGAACAGGGTCAGGTCGTGGGCGTCAATAGCCGACTGGTCGTCGCTGCGTTGATCAGCAGTAGCGGCAAGTGACGCGAGCAATTTGTGCTCTTCCCAGTCGCGAAGCCAGCGCAGTTTGCCCTTGCGCTCGGCCATCTTGACCGAGGCCGCCTTGTTCCGACCAGCGGTCCAGACGAGGGGCGGGTTTGGTACGACCACCGACAGCGACTTGGCGTAGCCGATCAGCGTTTGCAGCAGGCTCATCTCGCGGTTCACGGTAGCTGGCGAGCAGCCCTCCTTGAGCCGGGCGGCCTTGAGGCGCACGAGGTGCTCTTGCGACAGGTCCTGAACAGGGAGGTCGCGGGGGAGCCCGTGGCGGTTGCCGACAGTCAGCACCCAGCCAGTCCCGTCCTGCACCAGCGAGTCGCCAAACAGCTTGCGCACGCGGCTGACGTTGTTGCGGTGGTCGCGGTGGGTGAGTTCGCTTGCAGCCAGCCATGACTCGGCCAGGGCGTACAGCGTGAAGCGCTTGTGGCCGTGGCGCTTGGCCTCAGCGTCGTCGCGGAGTTCTTGTAGTCGAAGTCCGCGCTGTCGTCCTCGTTTTCGCGGTAGCCGGCTTGGGCTCCACCGCTACGACGATCTCGTTAGAAATCTTCGTCGTCCTCGGGCTTCTCGCCACCTTCGTCGTCTTCACGCTCGGTGGTCTCGGCCGGCTTGGTGTCGCCGTCGAATTCGTCTTCTTCGTCGAAGTCGTCCACGGCCGAGGCAGCACGACGTTCCAGCAACTGCAGGGCGTTCAGGTACAGCGTCACGCCCTTGTTGGCGCCCGTGTCGAACTCGGCTGCAGCGATGGACAGCTTGCCGAAGTCACCGGACTTGGCGCTGGCCTTCAGAGGCGCCTTCTTCGAGTCCACTTGCTCGGGCTTGTTCTTCGACTTCGCCGACAGGACCCAGTAGCCGCGCATACCTTCGCGCTTCTCGTTGTCCTCGGCCATCGCGTCGCCGTCCTTGACGGGGCAGGTGACCGTTCAAAAAAAATGCTGATCACCAGGTGCGATGAAAAAACGGTCGCAGATGTTCAGTTTCACAAGCGAAAAAGCATGAGGGAGAGTGCAATGAGGCTTCTGAGCCAAATTCTGCGGCGCGTTCGAGATGCGGTGACGCCTAGCGGCTTGTCGTCGAACGGCGGGTCATCCGAATCGAAAAGGAAGGTTTGGCGCTCTCCCGTGATAGCGCATCTTCTGATGGCCTGGGCCGGTCTGCTTGTTGGCGCCCACGCCAGCGCAACGGAAGCGGAGCCAGGCATCCCAGATATTTTTATTGAATACCGCTCACAACTCTTAAGAGTACCCGCTGGCGTACAGCCTTGGGTCACCGGGCCGGAAGTACTTCCGATGTGCAATCAGGCCACCAGTTTAGTTGGCGGTCCCGACTACCTCGACCAGGCCATTTTGGATGAGCCGCCTTCGGTTCCCTACGTGGAGTATCCGACCGTCGGCGATCGACTGTACTCGGGCGTGTGCTTCATGAGTTGGAAGCAAGTTGCCTCCCATTACACCGCGCAAGTCGTGTATTTCCATCGAATCAGCGCCTGCCCGGCAAACAGCACTCATCTCTATGCCGCGACACGCTGTACTTGCCAGACGGGTTTTGCCGCAAAGAACAACGCTTGCGTGAAGACGCCACCGCGTGAGCTTCCCAACATGTGCAGAGCCGGAGACCCGGCGGGGTTCGTGGCAGGCAACCCGATTGTCCCGATGACAGGGGACAAGATCGAGAGCGTTACGGACTTTGCTGATCTTGGACCGTCGCCTTTGATGCTGCAGCGTTCTTATCGAAGCAGTCTCGGTCTCAATCCAGACCGGTCCGACAGCGGTTTTGGACGAGCCTGGACTCTCAAAGGTGGGGCAAGCCTGACGCGGTCTTCTTCGGTGAGTCCAGAGGAAGTCACCATCGAGTTTTCCGCCGGGCATGTGCGAACGTTCCAAGCGAACGGGACAGGCGGATGGTCCGACTCCCGCAATCCTTCGAGCACATTGATGCCAACTGCCGGTGGTGGATGGTCGTATAAAAGCGGGGATGATGACGTCACGCTCAACTTCAATTCCGCGGGTAAGTTGCTGAGCACGGTGCCGCCGAATGGGTGGATGACGACCTACACCTACAACGCGTCGGGTCAGCTCGCAACCATTGCGAATGTTTTTGGCCGAGTGCTCACCTTCAGCTACGACGGAAATGGGCAGGTTGCGTCAGTCACAACACCAGATGCCCGCGTCATCAACTACTCCTACGATGCGACCAAGCGGCTGGCTTCGGTCACGTATCCGGATGCGAAGGCGGTGGGCTACCTCTATGAAAGCTCGGCGTTTCGCTATGCGTTGACAGGCATCACCGATGAAGCCGGACTGCGGTACGCCACATTCGCATACGACGGGGCGGGTAATGCCATCAGCACGGAACATGCAGGCGGCGTAAATCGATACCAAGTCGTCAGAAACGCGACTGATGGGGTGGTCGTTAACGCCACGGTGATCGATCCTTTGGGTACGTCGCGCAGCTATGGCTACGAGCCCTTTTCCCCTAAGCCCATTGTTTCTACAAGCTCGCTTCCCTCTGGCGATGGGGCGCCGAGTTTTGCCAAGCGCGAGCAAAGTCTCTCTGGAGCCGTGTTGTCCGAATACGAGACGGATTTCAAGGGGAGGCTGGCGAGCCGCACGACTTGGGATCAAACACGCTGGCTTCCGGTTTCCATGGATCGGGACTTGTATGCCGATGAGCCTCAGACCGTCAAAACCGTTTGGCACGCGTCATTCCGGTTACCTGTTAGCGTGACTGAAGTCGGCCGTTTGACCAACTATTCCTACGATGCGTTGGGCAACGTCTTGTCGAAGATCGTTACCGACAGAGTGACTCGCAAAGAGCAGACTTGGGAATGGACCTACAACACTCAGCAACTTGTAGCCACAGCCAAGGAGCCCAACGGTGCGGTGACAAGCTACGCCTACGACACCCGGGGCAACATGCTGACGTCCACCAACGCCCTGGGCCACGTCACAACCTACAGCTATGACAACGCCAACCGGGTGGCCAGCAGCACGGCTCCTAACGGACTCGTCACTACCTACACTTACGATGCCCGTGATCGCTTGCTGACCCAGACCGTTGGAGGTCAGGCCACTACGATCACCTATAAGCCCTTCGGCACTGTCGAGACGATCACGCTACCCACCAGCCTCGTCCTCACCTATGCCTACGACGCCGCCCACCGCCTGATCGGCTGGAGCAACAACCGAGGCGAATTTGGCACCTACACCCTCGACGGCATGGGCAACCGCACCGCCGAGCAGATCAAGGACAGCGCAGGCCAAGTGGCTTGGAGCATGGCCCGCACGGTCAACAACATCAACCGCATCTCGAAGAAAACCGAGGGCTCAAATCAGACCAGCACCCTTGGCTACGACGCCAACGGAGACCTTAGCTCCGAGAGCAATGGCCTGAACCAAACCACGGGCTACGAACTGGATGTTCTGCGCCGGGTCACGCGAGTTACGAATGCTGCCGGTGATGGGGCTTCAATTCAGTACAACCCGCTCAATGCCGTGACGACGACTTGGGACTTCAAGAACGTTGCCACGAACTACAAGCGCGATGCCCAGGGCAACGCCACCACCGAAGCCAGCGCCGACGTGGGCAGCGCCAGTACCCAGTACGACAACCTCGGCCTGCCCAGCCAGATCACCGACGCCCTGGGCCAGGCCACAACCATCACCCGCGATGCGCTGGGCCGCCCCACAAGCCTCGTCTTCGCAGACGGCAAGACCACCACGCTGCGTTACGACCTCACGGCCAACAGCAAGGGGTATCTGTCCGAGATCGTGGACCGCAGCGGCACCACCGAGTACACCCGCGATGCCTTCGGCCGCGTCACCCTCAAGAAGCAGACCCTGATCAACGGCAGCGTGCAGCAGGTCAGCTACGGCTACAACGCCAACGGCACGCTGGCGAGCATCGGCTACCCCAACGGCGCCACGCTCACCCACCTGTACGACGCCACCGGCCGCCTTGCGGGCCTGAACTGGAACGGCAACCCCCTCGTCGCGGGCATCGCCTGGAACCCGCTGGGCCAGCCCATCGCCTGGACCTGGGCCTTTGCGAACCCTGCCGTAGCCGCCAGCCGGACCTACGACACAGCGGGACGCATGACTGCAACGGACTTCAGCAGCTACGTGTATGACGCCGCTGGCCGCATCACGAGCCTGACGCAGAACCTGTACCAGCCCGGCGATACCGATCCCACGCACAGCACCATCTCGCTGGCGCCGCAGACGTGGACTGTGGGCTACAACAATGTCGGGCGCATCGTGAGCTTCAATGCCACGGGCAACACCGCAGGCTTTGGCTACGACGCCAATGGCAACCGAAGCAGCAGCACCCGGGCCGTCAACGGCCTGAGCACCAACCGCACTTACACGGTGGGCGCGTCGAGCAACCAACTGACGGGCTTCACCCAGAGCATCAACGGCGCGAGCAACACCAGCGTCACCTACGGCTACAACACCAATGGCGACATGGTGACCGATGGCCTGCGCAGCTACACCTACGACGCTGAAGGGCGCCTCGGTGCATCGACCACCGGCGCCACCGATAGCAGCCCGACCACGCGCTACGCGCACAACGCGCTGGGGCAGCGGGTGTTCAAGACCGAGCCGCTGTATCCGCCGAGCCAGGGCAATGCGGCCGATCCGGGGTTCATGCAGAGCCTGATTGCGTTCTTCACCAAGCTGTGGAGCCCGAGCACAAGCCAAGCTGAACAACTGGGCTACGCGTATGTCTACGACGAGCAGGGCACGTTGATCGCAGAGGTGGGCAGCGGGGGCACGAACAGCGCGGGGCAGAGCCAGTACATCTACCTGCCCACGGCCAATGGGCCGATGCCGATTGCGGCCATCGTCAACGGCAACACGTTCGCGGTGCACAGCGATCACCTGAACACGCCGCGCAAGCTCACGAATGCGGACGGGCAAGCGGTCTGGCAGTGGAGCTACAGCGCGTTCGGGGAAGACAAGCCGACGCTGGCGAGGAACCGGTTTGCCAATCTGGAGGCGACACCGAATCCGGGCACGACCAACCTCTCCGAGGTGAGGTTCAACCTGAGGTATCCGGGGCAGTATGCGGATGAGGAGTCGGGGTTGTTCTACAACGGGTTCAGAACATATGACCCGAGAGTTGGTCGCTATACGCAGAGCGATCCCATCGGTCTCGAAGGTGGGTGGAATCGGTTCGGCTACGTTGGTGGAAATCCGCTGAGCTACGTTGATCCTGATGGATTGCAGGCGTTACCGAAGACAGTTGACCCCGCGCCGCGCATGTTTCCTCCTGCGGCGAATGATCCTCTTTATCGCGCGGGATCAGGGGCGATGCGACCGGTGACGGCTAGCAATCTCGCGATGATGGCATTCGCAGCTGGCGTCCTTACTTACCAGATGTGCAATCCGGAGGACAATTGCGACAGTAGGCTTGTCGCCATATATCGCTTGATGGCCGAAGTCGAAGGACGATTGACCGATCTATATTTCGACAAGCTCAATCTGAAAATCAACGCGCCCCAAAAACCGTCCCCTTCGCTGCCTGCTGGATCAGGCAGTTGGAATGGACATATCCAGCAGTTGGAACAAAAGCAGGGGCAGTTACGGAGAGCGATTACCGACGCGCTTGCGTCAGGGTGCAAGGTTCCACCGTTTGCTTTTCGTCTGGCCTATGCTTCTCTTCCAGATCGAATCTTGTGATATGAAATACAGAACCGATGACCTTGCGTTGTTGCTGAGTACCGATTGGTTTCTTCAGCTCTGGGGAACGTGTGGTCTGCTCAGCCCTTCTCCAGCTGCAGCGGAGATGAACAGGCAGTGTCGCGAGATCGTAAGAGATTTTGTCGGCGAGAACACGCGATACTGGGACGTGGAGTACTCACGATCGCGGATGAAGAAAACAGAAGATCGATTTCTGCAAGCGATGAGCGTGGCGCGGCTGGTTGCGCATGACCGTGAAACCCTATCCGGATTGAATCAAGGGCAGTCATCCAATACGCATTCCCTCGAAAACACTTCCCTGATATTCAACCTCTTGATGCTACTGACGTCGAACGGCGTTGCAGATAAGGATATGCGGGACGGAATTACTCCATCAATGTTTCAGAAGATCCAGGCGAGCCTTGCCAAGCATGCAGATGAGGATCGATCGGAAATTGTTGGTGCTGCATCGCAGGCCAGGACAAGGTGGGATGCATGGGCCGCGCAAATTACATCCGAAATCCCGGGCTTGCTCTTGGGCGTGGCCAGGGACGTCTATGACTACAACGGTCCCGCCGCCGCACTATGGGGGAGCCTACGTTCAGGTATGAGTGAGTCGGAGATGTCGGCCCTGAAGCTGTGGCTCAATCACTGGGGCCAAGAGCTTGCCGGCGTAGCCGTCATCGATCCCGGAGAAGTTCACTAAACGTCTTGTAGGTCCGAACGGAAGCGCCTCCTGCTCGTGACCGTTAATCCCGGGGCCCGCTGGGCCAGCCCATCGCCTGGACCTGGGCCTCTCTCTTCACCGTCCGAACAGCTTCCGAACAATCGACGGTCCAAGTAACCCCGTCAGGAACGGATGACGTTCGACCAGTTTCTTGCCCTGCGCGAATGCACTGGAATCCACGATGGTCTGGGCAACGTTAATCGCGCTTGTGCTTGACGGCCGTTTTCTGGGGAACCTTGGCGATTTGCTGCTTGGCCTTGGCCACCTTGATTGCGAGCAGTCCGCGAACTGGGCCTTGCAATGGTTTGGTCTCAAAGAACATGGCTCTCTCTTTCATTGGTTAATTGATTCGACGGCATGCCGTTGCTCCCGGAGCAGTGCGTTCAATTCCTTGCTGAGCTGGCGCGCTTCACGCCAACCCCCACCGGCATAGGCGTTACGCGACACCTTGGCTTTTCCTTCGGGTGTTTTTGGTCCGGTGGCTTTCTCCCACGGTCGCCAGGTGCGGATAAGCAGGGACTGCCGTTCCCGGCGCTCTTGTGTCCATCCATTCGCCATTGCTGCTCTCCAAAATTTTGTTTTGCGCGGTATCGCCGGTTTCCGCCTGCGCCTGTCGTGGCCGTCTAAGTAACGCCTGGGGATCAGGTGCAGGGGACTCGCCCTTGTTCTGATGCTGGACGACTGATCCCGGGCAACCTCGCAATTCGATCGTGCAGCGCTGCGCCAGGAATCGCCCGTCATTGCATTCGTGATTCGGTGACTCAGTGCGCGGCTGAGCCAAGAACGCGCCTTGCGGGGGCACTTCGCCGGTGCGCCCAGGCACACAAACGGACCCTTCAACCACGCCGATGTCGCGCGCTTGCATGCGCGCGCCATCGGCGTTTTTGCGTTCCGCCCCTTCGTACGGCGTCACTTTTTCCGCCTCCGACCTGCGACCAAGGGCTTACCCCATCACGCGGGCCTGCATATTGCTTAAGACTGTCGCGGGTCAACTGTCGACAGATTGCACTGTCGATCCAATGAACCCGAACAAGGCGCCGGCGACTCCCCGTCGGGCCTGAAAAAGGAACGCGATATGCAATTGCACGCAGTGGACCGCAAGGCCCCACCCGTTTCCGACGCCGAGCGCCAGGTCCGCGAAGACCTGGCCGCGGCCTACCGGCTGGTGGCGCACTACGGCATGGACGACAGCATCTACACGCACATCTCCGCGCGGGTGCCGGGCACTGAAGACCAGTTCCTGATCAACCCCTTCGGCATGTTGTTCCGCGACATCACGGCCTCGTCGCTGGTCAAGATCGACCTGGCGGGTCGCACCCTCGACGACTCGCCCCACGACGTGAACCCGGCCGGCTTCACCATCCACAGCGCGGTGCACGCGGCGCGCCACGACGCGGCCTGCGTGCTGCACACGCACACAGTGGCAGGCGTGGCGGTGTCGTCGCTGGCTGGCGGGCTGCAGCCGTGCAACCAGTGGGCGCTGCAGTTCTACCAACGCGTGGTCTATCACGACTTCGAAGGCATCGCGCTGGACCCCGAGGAGCGCGAGCGCCTCGTGGCCGACCTGGGCCCGACGGCCCGCGCGCTCATCCTGCGCAACCATGGCCTCGTCACGCTCGGCCGCACGGTGTCCGAAGCCTTCATCCTGATGCTCAACCTGGAGCGCGCCTGCCGCGTGCAGGTGGCCATCCAGTCGAGCGGCCTGCCGGTGTACCCGGTGCCGGCCGAGGTCTGCGAGAAGACCGCGCAGCAGTACGAAGCCGGTGGCGGCAGCGATCTGCCCGGCCACTCCGACCCGAACGCACGCGAATGGCGCGCGATGCTGCAGCGCATCGAGCCCGCACCGGCCACGTCGTTCCGCGACTGACCTGCTTTTCCCCGTTTCTTTCTTCCGTCCCTGTCCACCACCTCGCAAGAGCCAGAAGGAGTTCGCCCCCATGAAACGTCGCAACCTCATCCAGATGGGTGCCGCTGCCACCGCCGGCCTGACGCTGGCCGGCGTTCCCCTGCACCTTTTGGCCGCCGGCAAGAAGGGCGGCGTGATCAACGCCGTCGTCCAACCTGAACCTCCGGGGCTGATGCTGGGCATCACGCAGAACGGCCCCACGCAGATGATCTCCGGCAACATCTACGAAGGCCTGCTGCGCTACGACGAGAAGATCAATCCGCTGCCTTCGCTGGCCACTTCGTGGACCGTCAACAAGGAAGGCACGCTCTACACCTTCAAGCTCAAGCCCGGCGTCACCTGGCATGACGGCAAGCCCTTCACCTCGGCCGATGTGGTGTTCTCGGCCGATGTGTTCCTGCGCAAGACGCACGCACGCCTGCGGGCCAACCTGGCCGCGGTGGAAAGCATCCGCGCCATCGACCCGCTCACGGTCGAGTTTAAGCTCAAGTACCCCTTCGGGCCCTTCATCGGCATCTTCGAGGTCGGCAGCATGCCGATGGTGCCCAAGCACATCTACGACGGCACCGACTTCGCCACCAACCCCGCCAACGCCACGCCCATCGGCACCGGCCCGTTCAAGTTCAAGGAGTGGGTCAAGGGCTCGTACATCCAGCTCGTGGCCAACGACAAGTACCACGTGAAGGACGTGCCGCTGGTCGACAGCGTCTACTTCCACATCATTCCCGACGCGGCCTCGCGCGCGGCGGCCTTCGAATCGGGCAAGGTCGACCTGGTGCCCGGCGGCGCCGTCGAATACTTCGACGTGCAGCGCCTGGCCAAGCTGCCCGGCGTCGCGGTCACCACCAAGGGTTGGGAGTTCTTCGCGCCGCATTCGTGGCTGTGGCTCAACAACCGCAAGGCACCGATGGACAACGTCAAGTTCCGTCAGGCCGTGATGTTCGCCATGGACCGCGAGGCCATGGCCAAGATCGCGTGGCAGGGCTTCGCCAAGCCCGCCACCGGGCCGTTCAACAGCAACATCAAGTTCCACAGCACCGACGTTGCCAAGTACCCGCGCAACATCGAGACCGCCAAGAAGCTGCTCGCTGAATCGGGCTACAAGGGCGAAACGCTGCGGCTGCTGCCGCTGCCCTATGGCGAGACCTGGTCGCGGCAGGCCGAGATCCTGAAGCAGAACCTGGCGCAGGCCGGCATCAAGGTCGAGATGACCGCCACCGACGTGGCCGGCTGGAACCAGCGCCTGAACGACTGGGACTACGACCTCGCCTTCACCTACGTCTACCAGTACGGCGACCCGGCCTTGGGCGTGGCGCGCAACTACACCACCGCCAACATCGCCAAGGGCTCGCCCTTCAACAACGTCGAGGGTTATTCCAACCCGAAGATCGACGAACTGTTCGATGCCGGCGCGCGCGAGACCGACCCGGAAAAGCGCAAGGCCACCTACCTGCAGGCGCAGAAGATCCTGCTCGACGAGGTGCCCGTGGCCTGGATGCTGGAGCTCAACTTCCCGACGCTCTACCGCACCAAGCTCGGCAACATCATCAGCTCGGGCATCGGGCTGAACGACAGCCTCGGAACGGCAACGGTCGCATGACGGCACGCCAGCACCCGCAACGAAGGAGCCGCCGATGAAACGCACGCAGTTCATGCTCACCCGCGTGCTGCAGGGGCTGGTGGCGATCCTGCTGATCGCCACGGTCAACTTCATGCTGGTGCGCGCCGCGCCGGGCGATCCGGTGTCGGTGCTGGCCGGCGAGGCCGGCGCGTCCGATCCGCAGTTCGTCGCGCAACTGCGCGCGCAGTTCGGGCTCGACCAGCCGCTGTCCACGCAGCTCGCCACCTACGTCGGCAAGGTGGTGCAGCTAGACCTCGGCTATTCGTACCGCCAGCAGCAGCCGGTGCTCAAGCTCATCATGGACCGGCTGCCGGCCACGCTGCTGCTCACGGGCACTGCCTTCGCGCTGTCGCTGCTGTTCGGCATCACGCTGGGTGCGTTGTCGGCGCGGCGCGCGGGCACCTGGGTCGACAGCGGCATCACCGTGGTGGCGCTGCTGTTCTATGCCACGCCGCTCTACTGGCTCGCGCTGATGGCGGTGCTGGTGTTCACGGTGCAGCTCGACTGGCTGCCGGGCTTCGGCCTCTCGACCGTGGGCTCGGGTGCTACCGGCTTCGCACTGGCACTCGATGTGGCCAAGCACCTCGTGCTGCCAGCGCTCACGCTCGCGCTGTTCTACATGGCCGTCTATGCCCGCATGACGCGCGCCGCGATGCTCGAAGTGGCGCAGATGGACTTCGTGAAAACCGCGCGCGCCAAGGGTGTGCGGCCCGGCCGAATCCTGCGCGCGCATGTGTTGCGCAACGCGCTGCTGCCGGTGGTCACGCTCGCGGGCATCCAGGCCGGCGGGATGATCGGCGGCGCGGTGCTCACAGAGACCGTGTTCGCATGGCCCGGCATTGGCCGCCTGATGTTCGATGCGCTCCTGCAACGCGACTACAGCCTGTTGCTGGGTGCCTTCCTGGTGACGGCCGCAATGGCGGTCCTGTTCAATCTGATCACCGACCTGGTTTACACGCTGGTCGACCCACGGATCGAACTGACATGAAAACCTGTTTTTGGGGTCGCCGCGTTGTGTTTGATGTGCGTTGTTCAGGGCGCTGCTGTTGTTCAGGGCGTCGCTCACGCCGACACGGTGCTCTTTTTCGCGAATGTCCCCCGCTTCGCTCCTCCTTTATTTCGCGAAAAAGAGCCCCGTATCGACGTGAGCGTTATGCGGAGCGGTCGTTGATCGCCGATCACCAGCAGCGTGCCCCTGTGCGAATGACGCCGGGTGCTCCCCGCAGCGAAATAAAGGAGGAGCGAAGCGGGGGACATTCGCGGAGGGGAGCACCCGGTGTCATTCGCACCCGCCCTGAAGAACAACAGCGCCCCGAACAACAGCACCAAGAACAAAAGCCCACAGAACTCAAGCAACCCGCAACACAACGCGCAGCGGAGCAACCGACATGATGAACAGTCCTTTCTGGAGGCGCTTTCGCCGCAACAAGGGCGCAGTGGCCGGCATGGTCGTGCTGCTGGTCGTGGCGGCGGTCGCGCTGCTTGGTCCATGGCTCGCCACCAACGACCCGTGGGCCATGGTGGAGCAGCCCTTCGTGCGGCCCTGGTCCGAGCCCGGCTTTCTGCTGGGCACCGACACGCTGGGGCGCGACATTCTCTCGGGCCTCGTCTACGGCGCACGCGTGTCGCTCCTGATCGGCGTGGTGTCCACGCTGGTGGCACTGCTCATTGGCGTCTCGCTTGGCGCGGTGGCCGGCTACTTCGGCGGCTGGATCGATGCCGCGCTGATGCGCTTCACCGAGCTGTTCCAGGCGGTGCCGAGCTTTGCGCTGGCCATCGTGCTGGTGGCGATCTTCGAGCCCTCGATCAAGTCGATCGTCGTGGCCATCGCGATCGTCTCGTGGCCGCCGGTGGCGCGGCTGGTGCGCAGCGAATTCCTCACGCTGCGCCAGCGCGACTTCGTGCAGGCCGCGCTGCTCGCGGGGCAATCGACGCCGCGCATCATCCTCACGCAGATACTGCCCAACGCCATGTCGCCCATCATCGTGATGGCCTCGCTGATGGTGGCCACGGCCATCCTGCTCGAAAGCAGCCTGAGCTTTCTCGGCCTGGGCGACCCGAACCAGATGAGCTGGGGCTACATGGTCGGCGCGGCGCGCACCGTGCTGCGCCAGGCGTGGTGGATGGCGCTGTTTCCGGGGCTGGCCATCGTGCTGACGGTGCTTGCACTCAATCTTGTGGGCGAAGGCCTGAGCGACGGGCTCAACACGCGGCTCGACGGGAGGGGCAAATGAACGCCACCGTGACGCCGATGAAGCCCTTGCACCCCGTTCTTGAAATCACCGACCTGAGCATCTCTTTGCCCGCAGGCGCAGACCGCGCACTGGCCGTCGAAGGCGCCACGCTCTCGGTGATGCCGGGCCAGACGCTGTGCGTGGTCGGCGAGTCGGGCTCCGGCAAGTCGATGATCGCCAACGCGGTCATGGGCTTGCTGCCGCGCCCGCACGTGGCACCGGTGGCGGGCCGCATCCTGTTCGACGGCCACGACCTGCTGCAGCTCACCGAGCCGCAGATGCGCGAGCTGCGCGGCCGGCGCATCGGCATGGTGTTCCAGGAGCCGATGACCGCGCTGAACCCGGTGATGTGCATCGGCGAACAGATCGGCGAGGTGTTCGACGCGCACGGCAAGGTGCCCGCGGCAGAGAAGCGCCGCCGCATCCTTGCGGCGCTGGCCGACGTGGGCCTGCCCGACCCCGAGCTGCTGATCGACAGCTACCCCTTTCGCCTGTCGGGCGGCCAGAGGCAGCGCGTCATGATCGCCTGCGCGCTGGTGCTGGAGCCCGTGCTGCTGATCGCCGACGAGCCCACCACCGCGCTCGACGTCACCACGCAGGCGCAGATCCTAAAGCTCATCCGCGAGCTGCAGCAGCGCCGTGGCACGGCCGTGCTCTTCATCACGCACGACTTCGGCGTGGTCTCCGAAATTGCCGATCACGTGGTGGTCATGCAGACCGGCCATGTGGTGGAGTCCGGGCCGGCCGCGCAGGTGCTCAGTGCGCCGCAGCATCCCTACACGCGCAAGCTCATCGCCGCCATTCCCGATGGCCAGGCGCAGACCGTGCCGCACGACGACAAGACGCGCGTGCTGCAGGTGCAGGACCTGTGCAAGACCTACCACTCCA
Source organism: Variovorax sp. PAMC26660 (assembly GCF_014302995.1). NCBI lineage: Bacteria > Pseudomonadati > Pseudomonadota > Betaproteobacteria > Burkholderiales > Comamonadaceae > Variovorax > Variovorax sp. PAMC26660. Next base: position 6,819,759 of record NZ_CP060295.1, on the reverse strand, counting down.
GCGGGGGCCTGTTCAAGCGTGGCCGCGCGGTGCAGGCGGCGAAGGACATCAACTTCGAGCTGCACCGCGGTGAAACGCTGGGGCTCGTTGGCGAGTCGGGCTCGGGCAAGTCGAGCGTGGGGCGCTGCCTGGTGGGGCTCGCGCCCTTCGACAGCGGCCGCATCATCTTCAAGGGCCGCACGCTCGCGCAGGGCAAGAACTTCCGGCGCGGCGTGGCCGGCAAGATCCAGATGGTGTTCCAGGACCCGTATGCCTCGCTCAACCCGCGCCACCGCGTGGGGGCAGCCATCGCGGGCGGCCCGATTGCGCAGGGCGTGAGCAAGGCCGAAGCCATGGCGCGCGCCATGGAGCTGCTCAAGCTCGTGGGCTTGGGCGCCGATGCGGCGCAGCGCTATCCGCATGAGTTTTCTGGCGGGCAGCGCCAGCGCATCGGCATTGCCCGCGCGCTCGCGATGCAGCCCGAGCTGCTGGTGGCCGACGAGCCCGTGTCCGCACTAGACGTGTCGGTGCAGGCGCAGGTACTGGAACTCTTTGCCCAGGTGCGCGAGCAGTTCCAGCTCGCGATGGTGTTCATCACGCACGACCTGCGCGTGGCCGGGCAGATGTGCGACCGCATCGCGGTGATGCAGCGCGGCGAAGTCGTGGAGTACGGCGAGACCCAGAAGGTGCTCAACGATCCGCAGCATGCCTACACGCGCAAGCTGATCGACGCGGTGCCGCGTCTGGCAGGGCAGGTCGATGCAGTGGCGAGGGTGGCCTGATGCCCTGTGTCGCGCTCCTGAGCGATGTGCTCGACATGCACTACCTCGCGCCCGCATTCCGCGCGCACTGCCCCGACATCGACCTGCGCCTGGGCGCCGACCTCGGCCCGCTCGACCAGATCGATGCCGCCGTCTGCTGGTATCCACCGCACGGTTTGCTCGCACAGTTGCCGCAACTGCAACTGGTGCAATCGCTGGCAGCGGGCGTCGACCACATCACGGCCGACCCACACCTGCCGCGCGCATTGCCGCTGTGCCGCATCGTCGATCCGGAGATGGCCACCGGCATGACGGCCTATGTGTGCTGGGCCGTGATCCAGCACCAGCGGCACATGCCGGCGTACCTTGCGAGCGCGGCAAGGGGCGCCTGGCAGGAACAGCCGATGAGCCCTCCGGGGCGCCACCGCGTCGGCATCGCGGGGCTTGGCACCTTGGGTCTGGCCTGTGCCGAGGCGCTGTCTGCCATCGGCTATCCGGTGCGCGGCTGGAGCCGCAACGCCAAGGCCGATCTGCCGGCCGGCATTGTTGGCTTTCACGGCGATGCGCAACTCGACGAATTTCTCTCGGGCTGCGACACGCTGGTGTGCCTGCTGCCGCTCACGCCGCAGACGCAGGGCTTTCTCGATGCCGATCTGTTCGCACGCCTGCCACGCGGTGCGCACCTGATCAACGTCGGGCGAGGCGCGCATCTGGTCGAAGCCGACCTGCTGCGCGCGCTTGAGCGGGGTGAGCTGTCCGCTGCCACGCTCGATGCCTTCACGCAGGAGCCGCTGCCGCCGGAGCACCCTTTCTGGGCCGACCCGCGCATCCTCGTCACGCCGCACATCGCCACCCGCACCGACGTCTCGGTGATCGCGCAACAGACGCTCGACAACCTCGCGTTGCTGCAGCGCGGGCAGCGGCCGGGCACGGCCGTCGACCTCGAACGGGGCTACTGAGCCGCGAGGCGCTCCTTCCCATATTCCCTCCATCAAAACGGACAGGTCCATGAACGCATCCATTCCCGCTTCCGCCCTGCAGTCGGCGCATGCCGAACGCGCCGCCAACGACATCGCGGCCCATCTGCACCCCTTCACCAACCTTGCGGCGCATCCGCAGGTCGACCCGCTCGTGATCGAGCGCGGCGACGGCATCTACGTGGAAGACGACCAGGGCCGCCGCTACCTGGAAGCCATGTCAGGCCTGTGGTGCGTCTCGCTGGGCTTCAGCAATGCGCGCCTGGCCAAGGCCGGCAGCGATGCGCTGCACACGCTGCCTTGTTATCACACCTTCAATCACCGATCGAACGCGGCCGCCATCGCGCTGGCTGAAAAGTTGATTGCGATGGCGCCGGTGCCCATGTCCAAGGTGTTCTTCGCCAACTCGGGCTCGGAGGCCAACGACACGGCGGTCAAGCTGGTCTGGTACTACCACAACGCCATCGGCAAGCCGGCCAAGAAGAAGATCATCGCGCGCCGCAATGCGTACCACGGCGTCACCGTGGCGGCGGCCAGCCTGAGCGGCCTGGTCCCCAACCACCGCGACTTCGACCTGCCCATCGACCGCATCCTGCATGTCGATTGCCCGCACCACTACCGCTACGCCGAGCCCGGCGAAACCGAAGAAGCTTTTGCCACGCGCCTGGCCGATGCGCTGGAGCAGCGCATCCTGGCCGAAGGGCCCGACACCGTGGGCGCCTTCATCGCCGAGCCGGTCATGGGTGCCGGCGGCGTGCTGGTGCCGCCCGCCACCTACTTCGAGAAGGTGCAGGCGGTGCTGCGCAAGTACGAGGTGCTGCTGATCGCCGACGAAGTGATCTGCGGTTTCTGCCGCACCGGCGAGATGTTCGGCTCCACCACCTTCGGCCTGCGGCCCGACATCCTCACGGCCGCCAAGGCGCTGTCGTCGGGCTATGTGCCGATCTCCGCCGTCATGGTGTCCGAGCAGGTGCATGCGGCCGTGGCCGCCAACAGCGGAAAGATCGGCACCTTCGGCCATGGCTTCACCTACTCGGGCCACCCGGTGACGGCCGCGGTGGCGCTCGAGACATTGCGCATCTACGAAGACGAAGAAGTGCTCGCGCACGTGAAGTCGCTGGCGCCGAAGTTCCAGGCCGGCCTGCGTCGCTACGCTGGCCATCCGCATGTGGGCGAAGTGCGCGGCGTGGGCCTGATCGGCGCGCTCGAACTCGCGGCCGACCCGGTGAAGCGCACGCCCTTCGATCCCGCAATGAAAGCCGGCGCACGCCTGGCTGAATTCGCGTTGGCCGAAGGCCTGATCGTGCGCGCCATGGGCGATGCGGTGGCTTTCTGCCCGCCGCTCATCATCACGGCCGCGGAAGTCGACGAGATGTTCGAGCGCTTCGATCGCGCAATGGTCCGTTTCGAGGCCTCGCTGGCGTGAAGACGGCCAGCGCCACAAGCGTCGCAACGGGGCTGCGCCCGCCGGGCTCCAGGAGCACCGGCGTCGCGCTGTTCTTCTGCGCGCTGATGGCCTTTGCGAGCTACGACGCCTTCTGCAAGTACATGCTGCAGTTCTACCCGGCGCCGTTCATCAACCTGATGCGCTACCTGTCGGTGATCTGCATTGCCTTCGCCATGCTGCTGCGCCACGGCGACCTGCGCATCTGGCGCGCGCCGCAGAAGAAGTTGCTGCTGCTGCGCGGCACCATGCTCGCAACGGTGGCCACCTGCTTCATGACGGCGCTGATCTGGATGCCGCTGGCCGAGGCCACCGCCATCTACTTCACCGCGCCGCTGCTCATGGTGGCGCTGTCGCCCTGGCTGGTCGGCGAATCTGTGCGGCGCAGCCAGTGGGTGGCGGTGAGCGCGGGCTTTGCCGGCATGCTGCTGATCGTGCGGCCCGGCGGCAACCTGCCATGGCTGGGCACGGTGTTGATGGCGGTGTCGGCTGTTTGCTACGCCATCTTCCAGTTGCTCACGCGGCGCCTCGCGGGGTTGGTCGCCAGCCCGGTGCAGTACGCGTACACCGCCGTGGTGTGCCTCGTCGTGACCGCGTTGCCCGCGCCGTTCTTTCTGCCGGCCGAGCGGCCTGCCGCCGGCGCCGTGTTGTTGCTGCTCGCGGGCGGTGCCTGTAGCGGCCTTGCGCAATGGCTGCTGCTGGCGGCCTTCGAGCGCGTCGAGGCCGCCACGCTGGCACCGCTCAATTACTTCCAGCTGCTGCTTGCCGTGGCCTTCAGCACCTTCTGGTTCCATCGGCCGCCCGACGGGTTGGCCATGGCGGGCATTGCGCTGATCGTGGCGGCGGGCATCTACCTGGCGCGGCGGCCGGTGAAAAAATAGCCCCCACACCCGTCATACAACGAGACAAACAACATGGCTTTTTCCTCCCCTTCAGACAGTGCCGTTTTCGAGTCCGTCGAGGCGCCCGACCTGGTCGGGCTGGTCGAGGCGCAACTGACACGCGCCATCGTCGAAGGGCACCTTGCGCCCGGCAGTCGCATCGTCGAAGCCGAGATCGCGCGCCGCATGGGTGTGAGCCGTGCCCCGGTGCGCGAGGCCGCACGCCGGCTCGAACGCCAGGGCGTGCTGGTGGCACGGCCGCGCCACGGCTTTGCGGTGCGCACCATCAGCGTCCAGGAGATCGACGATCTGTTCGAAGTGCGGCTGAGCCTGGAGCTGACTGCCGTCGAGCTGGCCTGCCGCAAGGCCGACGACGCGGGCCTGGCACGCCTGCGCGCGCTGGTCGACGCGATGGTGCGCGACGCACCCACGCAGCCGCAGCACGTGCGCATCGCGACCGACCTGGCTTTTCACACGCTGATCAGCGAGCTTTCGGGCAATGCCCACCTGCACCGCATCTTCTCGAACACGCAGACCGAGATGCAGATGATCATCGCGCTCATCGATGCGGTCTACCACGACCCCGAGACCATGGCCAACACGCACTACCCGATCGTCGATGCGCTGGAGAGCCGCGACGTCGAGGCTTCGCGCGCGGCCATGCGCGAGCACCTGGACGACGCCTGGCTGCAGGTGCGCGCGCTGTTCGTGAAGCAGCACGGCACCGTTTCCCCATCACCCACACCCACCAAAGGACCCGCGCGATGAAGATCGTCTACAGCGACGTGCACAAGGACCACGACCCGCAGCTCTTCATGGTGCGCGGCCGTTTGAAGCGCAGCAACGAGCAGCCCGAGCGCGCCTTCCGCCTGCTGTCGGCGGTCGAGCACGACGGCCACGAGGTCATTGCGGGCGAAGATTTCGGCCCCGGCCCGCGCGCCGCGATCCACACGCCGGAGTACCTGCGCTTTCTGGAGACCGCCTACGCGCGCTGGCGGCTGCTGGATGACCCGTCCGACGAGGTCATGCCCAACATCCATCCCTTTCCCGGCGAGCCGTGCACCTACCCCGAGAGCGTGGTCGGGCAGGCCGGCTACCACATGGGCGACAACGCCTGCTCGATCGGTCCGCACACCTGGGAGGCGGCCGTGGCCTCGGCCCACGTGGCCACGCATGCGGCGCAACTGGTGCTGCAGGGCGAGCGTGCGGCCTACGCGCTGTGCCGTCCGCCCGGCCATCACGCCTACGCGGACCGCGCCAACGGCTTCTGCTACCTCAACAACACGGCCATCGCCGCGCAGCAGTTGCGAGCCGCGCACGATCGCGTGGCCATCCTCGACATCGACGTGCATCACGGCAACGGCACGCAGGGCATCTTCTACCGCCGCGCCGACGTGCTGACCATTTCGCTGCACGGCGACCCGCGCAACTTCACGCCCTTTTTCACCGGCTATGCCCACGAGCGCGGCGAGGGCGCGGGCCTGGGCTACAACATCAACAAGCCGCTGGCGCTGGGCACCGACATCGATGGCTACCTGCCGGCCTTGCGCGATGCCTGCCAGAGCATTCGCGCCTTCGCGCCCGGCGCGCTGGTGGTGGCGCTGGGCCTCGATACGCATGAGCGCGATCCCTACAAGGGCATGAAGATCACGACGCCCGGTTTTGCTCGGTTGCTCGCGGAGATTGCCGGCCTCGGCCTGCCGACCGTGCTGGTGCAGGAGGGCGGCTACCTGTCGGACGACCTGGGCCCCAACCTCGCCAGTGCGCTGCGCGGCTTCGCAAGCGCCGCATGACGACGCAGGCCGGGTTCGACGACGAGGTCTTGAGCGAAGGCTCGCCTGCGCTCGATGCCGACTGGGTGCGCGCGCTCGCGTTGCGCCACTACGACATCGAAGGCGAGATGCAGCCGCTGACCGGCGAGCGCGACCGCAACTACCGTCTGGAATCCGCATGCACCGGCGAGCGCTTCATGCTGAAGATCTCGCATCCGTCCGAGACGCCGCTGGTGGCGGATTTCCAGACGCAAGCGCTGCTGCATATCGCGGCCACCGATCCGGAACTGCCGGTGCAGCGCATCGTGCCCACGAATGGCGGTCTTCCTTCCTTTCTGAGCGATCCGGGCGACGGACTGCCACGCGTGACGCGGCTGTTCAGCTACCTGCCGGGCACGCCCATGCCCGATGCGCCGCGCACGTCCACACAACAACTGAATCTCGCGTGCACCCTGGCCCGCCTCGACCTTGCGCTGCGCGACTTCGATCACCCGGCCGGCGCAATGGCGCTGCCTTGGGACATCCAGCGCGCCGACAGCGTGCGCGGCCTGCTCCAGCACATCGCCGATCCAGTGCGCCGCGCGCTGGCGGAACGCTCGCTCGACCGTTTCGAGCGCGACGCCAAGCCGGTGCTGGCCGGCCTGCGCTCGCAGCCCATTCACAACGACTTCAACATCTACAACGTGCTGGTCGATCCCGGTCACACCGACCGCATCGCCGGCGTTCTCGATTTCGGCGACATGGTGCGCGCACCGCTGATCGACGACCTGGCCGTGGCCGCGGCCTACCAGCTCGATCCGGCGGGTGACGCGCTGGCCGGCATCGTGCCCTTCGTCGCGGCGTACCACGCGGTGCTGCCGCTCGCGCGCGAAGAGGTCGACGCGCTGTTCACGCTCATCACCGCGCGGCTCGTGATGGTGGTGGCGATCAGCGGCTGGCGCGCCGCGCGTCATCCGGACAACGCGGCCTACCTGCTGCGCAACAACCCGCTGTCATGGGCCCGCCTGCAGGCCTGCGACCGCATCGGCAACGATGTCGCCAGCGCTGCGTTCCGGCGCGCCTGCGGCATGAACCAGAGTCACGAACATGCCTGTTGAAGAATCGCTCCTGGAGCGCCGCGCGCGCCTGCTCGGCCCGGCCTACCGCCTGTTCTACGAAGCGCCGTTGCACCCGGTGCGCGGCCAAGGCGTGTGGCTCGACGATGCCGATGGCAAGCGCTACCTTGACGCGTACAACAACGTCGCCTCGGTGGGGCATTGCCATCCGCATGTGGTGGAGACGATTGCGCGGCAGGCCGGCGTGCTCAACACCCACACCCGCTACCTGCACGAAGGCGTGCTCGACTATGCCGAACGCCTGCTCGCCACCATGCCGCCCGCGCTCGGCCATGCGATGTTCACCTGCACCGGCAGCGAGGCCAACGATCTGGCGATGCGCATTGCCAAGGCGCACACGAAGGCCGAAGGATTGATCGTCACGCGCTTCGCGTACCACGGCGTGACCGAATCGATCGCGCAGGCCTCGCCTTCACTCGGGCGCTTCGTGCAGCTTGGCAAGGCGGTGCGCGCCGTGCCGTCGCCCGACAGCTACCGCGTGCCGCCCGAAGAGCAGGGCAGGGTCTTTGCAGCCGGGGTGCGCGCTGCCATTGCCGACCTGCAGGCCCATGGCGTGCGGCCTGCGGCGCTGATGGTCGACACGGTGTTCTCGAGCGACGGCATCTTCACCGACCCTGCAGGTTTTCTGCATGAGGCGGTGGCCGCGATCCGCGAAGCCGGCGGCATCTTCATCGCCGACGAAGTGCAGCCCGGCCTCGGGCGCACAGGCGACGCCTTCTGGGGCTTCATGCGCCACGAGGGCCTGGTGCCCGACATCGTGACCATGGGCAAGCCGCTGGGCAATGGCCATCCGCTGGCCGGACTGGCCATACGTCCCGAGGTGCTGGCCGCGTTTGGCCGCGAGTGCCGCTACTTCAATACCTTCGGCGGCAACCCGGTGTCGATGGCCGCCGGCATGGCCGTGCTCGACGTGATCGAGCGTGAAGGCTTGATGGCCAATGCACAGCGCGTCGGCCGCCATCTGCGTGCCGGCCTCGTGAAGCTCGCCGAACGGCATGCGCTGATCGGCGACGTGCGCGGCGCGGGCCTGTTCGTGGGCGTGGAGCTGGTGACGGACCGCCACGCGCGCACGCCCGCCACTGCAGAGACCGTTCGCGTCGTCAACGGGCTGCGGGAGCGGCAGGTGTTGCTGAGCGCCACCGGCGAACACGCCAACACGCTGAAGATCCGCCCGCCGATGGTGTTTTCCGAAGCCAATGCAGATCTGCTGATCGATACGCTGCAGGACGTTCTGCGGACGTTGTGATGTGGCAGCGAAGATGGCGGCGCCGAGCACGCTGTCCGTCGCGGTGAGCTTCCTCAGGCGCAGGCGCGCGCAAGCCCGAGTTTGCGCCGGCCCGCTTTGGCGATGGTCTCCACCAGATGCTGCACGAAGTCCTGTGCCAGCGGCGGCAGCGTGCGGCCTTCGAGCGCCAGCACCTGCAACTGGCGCTGCTGCAGCGGCGCTTCGGCAAAGGGCCGCGCCACCACAGTGCCGGCGTCGATCAGGTGCATCACCGTGAGATGCCCCGACAGCATCACGTCGGAGCTGCGCAGCAGCGGCAGCAGCACCGACGAGAAGTTGCTCACGAAGATCGCGCGGTACTGCAGCCCCTGCAGGCTGCAGGCCTGGTCGAACAACTGGCGCGCGGTGACGCCCTTGTCGCCCACGGCCAGCGGGTAGCGCACCGCGTCGGCCACCGACACCACGCGCTGTCGCGCCAGCGGATGGTTGGGCCGCAGCACCGCGTACACCGGCGCGGTGGCCGTGTGCGCAACAGCCAGGCCGGGCTCCGGCGCCACGACGTACTTGAGCGCGATGTCGGTCTCGCCGCGCGCCAGCAGCGCGCTCACGCCGTCGGGCGAGCCCACGTGCAGTTCGAGCTGGCAGCCGGGGTGGGTCTCTTCGAAGCTGCGCATCACCAGCGGCATGAAGTGCCCGGCAAAGCCCTCGGTGCAGGCCATGCGGATGCGACGTGCGCCCTGGCCGCCGAGGTCGCGCACCTGCTCGAACACCTGTTCGATGTCGAGCTGCGCATTGCGCAGGTGCGCCGCCAGCCGCTCGCCGGCGGCCGTGAGCGCCATGCCGCGCGCATGCCGCTCGAACAGCGGCGTGCCCAGGCTGTCTTCGAGCTTGGCGATCTGCCGGCTCACCGCCGACGACGCAACGAACAGCCGCGCCGCGGCCTGGTTGACCGAACCGCTGCGTGCCACTTCGAGGAAGTGGCGCATCGGGATGCTCAGAAGTGGAAGGGCCATGCGTACAGCCAGGTGTTGCCTTGAAGGCAATGGTAGCTTGCCAAAACGATGCTGGAAGCATCGGCCTTCAGGCCTTGTACTTGCTGCACCCGATGGACAGACAAGGACCCCCTTCATGCAACGCACCGACAGCCTGGCCGCCGCCGCCGCCTATTTCGATGGCGGCGGCTTCTTCGCCGACCTCCAGCGCCGCATCGCCTTTCGCACCGAAAGCGACACCGGTGCGGTCACGCCCGCGCTCGAGGCCTACCTGCGCGAGGAACTGATGCCGCCGCTCGCGGCGCTCGGCTTCGCCTGCGAGATCGTCGCCAACCCGGTGCCCGGCGGCGGACCCTTCCTCATCGCGCGCCGCATCGAAGACCCGGCGCTGCCCACGGTGATGACCTACGGCCACGGCGATGTCGTGAGCGGGCAGGACGCGCAGTGGGACGAGGGCCTTGCGCCGTGGTTGCTCACCGTGCGCGGCGAGCGCTGGTACGGGCGTGGCACGGCCGACAACAAGGGCCAGCACAGCATCAACCTGGGCGGGCTGGCCGCCGCCATCGAGGCCCGCGGCGGACGCCTGGGCTACAACATGACGTGGCTCGTCGAGATGGGCGAGGAGGCCGCCTCGCCCGGCCTCCATGCGGTGTGCGCGCAGGAGCGCGACAAGCTGCGCGCCGACCTGTTCATCGCCAGCGACGGCCCGCGCGTGAGCGCCGAGCGGCCCACGCTCTTCCTGGGCTCGCGCGGCGCGGTCAATTTCAGCCTGCGGCTGCGCGCCCGGCCGCGCGGCTACCACTCGGGCAACTGGGGCGGCGTGCTGGTCAACCCGGGCACGGTGCTCAGCCATGCGGTGGCCTCGCTGGTGGATGCGCGCGGTTGCATCCTGGTCGAAGCCTTGCGCCCGCCGCCGGTCACACAGGCGGTGCGCGATGCGCTGGCCGACATCGCCATCGGCGGCGGTACCGACGACCCGACGGTCGACGAAGGGTGGGGCGAGCCCGGCCTGAGCCCGGCCGAGCGCCTGGTGGCATGGAACACCATCGAGGTGCTGGCGCTCGGTGCGGGCTCGGCCACGCGGCCGGTCAACGCCATTCCTTCGGAGGCCGTGGCGCATTGCCAACTGCGCTTTGTGGTGGGTACGCCCTGGCAAGACCTGCGGCAGATCGTGCGCACGCACCTCGATGCACATGGCTTCGAGCAGGTGGACGTCGAGATCACGCTGACCGGCGCCGCCACGCGGCTCGACGTCGACAACCCATGGGTCGGCTGGGCCCGCCAGTCCATCGAAGAAAGCAGCGGACAGCGCCTCGATCTGCTGCCTAATCTTGCGGGTTCGCTGCCCAACGACGTGTTCGCCGACCTGCTGGGTTTGCCGACGCTGTGGGTGCCGCATTCGTACCCCGCGTGCGCACAGCACGCGCCCAACGAGCATCTGCTCGCGCCGCTGGCGCGCGCGGGCCTGCAGATCATGGCCGGCCTGTACTGGGACCTGGGCGAGCCCGATGCCGCGCCGTGGACCACGGGGCGCATGGCTTCGACGGCTTCCGCTTCCGCAACCTCCTGACACGCACGCATCCATGAAATCCACTGTCTCCCGCCGCTCCTTCGGCCTGCTGCTCGGCGCCCTTGCCATTGTGGCGATGCATGACCCCGCGTTCGCGCAGAACGCCTGGCCCGAGCGCCCTGTCAAGCTCGTCGTTCCGTTCCCGCCCGGCGGGGGCACCGACATCGTGGCGCGTGCGATGGGGCAGACCTTGTCGGAGCGGCTCGGGCAGCCCATCGTGATCGACAACAAGCCAGGCGCCTCGACCATCATCGGCACCGACGCGGTGGCCAAGGCCGCGCCCGACGGCTACACGCTGCTGCTCTCCGGCTCGACCAGCTACAGCGTGAATCCGGCCCTGCGCGCCAGGCTGCCCTACGACCCCGTGCGCGACCTGGCGCCCATTGCCATCGTGGCGCGCACGCCGCTGGTGCTGGTGGTGGGCAAGGGCACGCCGTGGCATTCGGTGGCCGAACTCGTCGCGGCGGCCAAGGCCAAGCCCGGGAGCATCCGCTACGCCACCTTCGGCTCAGGCTCGGGCCCGCATCTGGCGGGCGAACTGCTGGCGCTGGCCGCCGGCATCCAGTTGCAGGACATTCCGTACAAGGGCAGCAGCCAGGGCGCGATGGCCGTGATCGGCGGCGAGGTCGAGATCGGCATCGACACGGTGACCTCGGTCGCGCCGCATGTGCGTTCGGGCAAGCTGCGTGCGCTGGGCATCGTGGGCGCGACGCGCTCCAGCCTGCTGCCCGAGGTGCGCACGCTGGCCGAGCAGGGCCTGCCCGACGCCACCTTCGACGCCTGGTACGGCTTTGCTGCGCCGGCGCGCACCCCCGCGCCGGTGATCGACAAGCTCACCCGTGCGGTCACTGCAACCATGGGCAATCCAGCGCTGCAGGCGCAGCTGCGCGCGCAGGGCATGGAGCCGGTGGTCATCGGCGCGGCGGCTTTCCGTGCGCAGATGGTGGGCGAGATCTCGCGCTACCGTGCGCTGGCGCACCGCGCGGGGATTGCAGCCGAGTAGGGCAGGAGCGTGGCCGCAGGCCTCGTCTCGGCACAGCGAGTGGCCGGCACCGCCGCAGTGGCAGCCGTCAGCGCGTGCGACAGCGAGGGGGCGCTGGACAGGTCGTCGGCGCCACCACCGCTGCCCCTGTCACCTTCCGCCGCGTGTACCGCCACGCGATCAGCGTGCCGATGCCCAGGAACACCGCGGCGAGGAAAAAGGGTGCGCCTGGCAAGTGCACCGGCGTGTCCGCGCCGATGAAATAGCCGAAGCTGCCGGCGAACATCGCCGGTCCGACGATGCCTGCCACTGACACCAGGCTCGTCAGCGCGCCCTGAATGCGACCCTGCTCACCGGCATCGACCTGCTCGGTGACCAGCGCCTGTGCCGCCGGCCCAGCGAACGCCAGCAAGGTGCCGAACGGCAGCGCGGCCAGAAGCATCCAGCCGGCATTGGCAAAGCCGTAGATGACGAAGCCGAGCACGCCGAAACCCATTCCGAACAACAGGGCACGGCGCTCGCCGAAGCGCTTCACGCCTGGCCCGATCAACAGCGCGTTGACCCCCACGCTGAGCACGCCCACCAGCCCGAGCACCCACCCCACGGTGTCTTCCTTCCAGTGGTACTGGTAGTCGGCGAACAGCACGAACACGCTGGGATAAACGTACTGGGCGAGGTTGACGAGGAAGATCACCGCCGCCAGCCCGAACACCTGCGGATAGCGCTTGAGCAGCACCAGCGATCCGACCGGGTTGGCATGCGACCAGTCGAACTTCCGGGCGCGCCGCTGTGGCGGCAGCGATTCCGGCAGCACGAACCATCCGTAGCAGAAGCTGAGCATGGTCAGGCCGGCCGCGAACCAGAACGGCAAGCGCGGATCGATGTGGCTCAGTTGCCCGCCAAACACGGGCCCGATCACCAGGCCCATGCCGAAGGCCGCGCCCACGATGCCGTAGCTCTTGGCGCGCTCGTCTGGCGGCGTCACATCGGCGATGTAGGCATTGGCGATGGTGAAGCTGGCCGCGAACACACCCGACACCACGCGGCCGATGAACAGCCACGGCAAGCTGGTGGCCAGGGCCATGAACACGAAGTCCACGCCCAACCCCAGGCACGACAGCAGGATCACCGGCCGCCGCCCGAAGCGATCGGACAACGCGCCCTGGATCGGCGCGCTGATGAACTGGATCGCCGCGAACGCCGTGCCGAACACCGCGATCCAGTACGCCGCCGTCGCGGTGCTGCCGCCGGCCAGGCGCTCCACCAGGTGCGGCAGGCCGGGAAGGATCAACCCGAACGCCAGGAAGTCGATCAGCACGGTCACGAAGATGAAGGCGAGCGCAGCGCGGCGCGCGCGCGGCGCTTGAAGGGTCGAGGTCGTCATGAATTCGCCGAAGTTGTCCCGCGCCCCGTTGCTCGATCGCTGCGGCTCAGGTACTTGCCCACCCGGGGGTGCACCTCGCTGAGGCCGCCCAGCCTGCCGAGCAGCCCGTCGACGAAGCCGACCATCAGCGCGATGCTCTTTCTCCAACGATCGCGCTCGAACATCAGCATGGGCAGGATCTGTTTGAGCGTGTAGACGTTGATGAACAGGATCGCGGGAAAGGCGCGCACATGCGCCCGCGAGAGGTCCAGGGCATTGCGCGCAATGTAGTAGCGCCGTGCGGCCGGATAGTTGATGAAATGGATCTTCCAGCCGAACAAAGACCTGGCCTCGATCTGGCCGATCTGGTGCCGCAGAACGACGTGCGGATTGAGATACAGCGGCACGTCGCGGCGCAGGGCGCGCATGCAATAGTCGGTGTCCACGTGGTCGATGACGTAGCGCTCGTCGAACCGGCCGACCCTGGCCCAGGCGGCGCGCGAAATCAAAGAGCCCGACGAGATCAGGAAGGCGCAGCGAACCAGCGGCTCGGTGAAGGGCTGTCGCAGATCGAACTGATAGACACGCTTGTCCTTGAGACCGAATTGCGGGATCAGCGCATCCAGGTTCGTGTCGTGAACGAGCGGCCCGATCAGGAAAGCCGCATCTTCCTTACCCTCGCTCTCCCGGTTCCGGGCTGCCATCGCGGCCTCGCACATTGCAGCGAAGTAGCCGGGCGGCAGCTTCGAGTCCTGGTCGAGCAGGAAGAAGAGTTCAGCGCCCCGCGCTTCGAGTTCGACAATGCCGCCATTGAAGGCCCCCGCGATGCCGCCGCGGTTGCCGTTGTGCAGCACATGGATTCCTGCATCGGCGAGCGCCCGATGCCAATCGCCCGCTTGTGGCGTGTTGTCGACCACGCACAGGCGCGCGCACGATCCGGCAAGCGCGTGGAGATTCGCCACTTGCGCGTCGGTCGGGAAATAGGTGACGACGACAGCACCGAACGAGAAGGGCACCTCGAGCGTCGACCGGCAGGAGGCGTCCTTGTCGCCAGACGGATAGCTCATCGTCGGGTTCCTTGCAGAGGTTGCTTCAACCCATTGCCATGGATGCCGCGGACTGCGACACCGGATCGCGCACGCCTGCCACGTGCGATGCCCGGCTTCTCGACAAGGCAGTAGCTGGCGACCGATGCCGCCACGAGCAGCAGCGCGCACAAGGTGCCCACCAGCCAGTACTGCATGGCCCCGGCCATCGCGAAATCGCGCATCGGCGGCATTGAGAAGATCACGGTCAGCACGAGGCCCTGCAGCAGGTAGATGCTGTAGCTCACCGTGCTCATGCGCCGGGCCACGCGCGTGGCCAGCAAGCCGTACAGCGTGCTGCCGCTGCAGACGAGATGGAAGAAGACCCAGAGCAGCAAGACCTGAACGGGGCCGACCATGTGCGGGAACCCGAGGAATAGAGCGACCAGGCAGGCCAGCGCGAAGAGGGACGCCGCCCATTCCGGCAAGTGCTCTCGCAGCCGGCTCGTGCCGTCGTGCCGGATCAGCCATGCCGACAGCATCCCCATGAGGAACGACGCGAGCACCCAGGCCAGTGCACCGACCACCAACGCAAGCGTGGGGTGCGTGGGCGAGCCGGCCGACGGAAGCGCCGCGACCGTCAGCGCCGGCAGGCACAGCAGCAACAAGCCGGCGGCGACGAAGCGCGGCGTCCGACCGCCGCGCGCGAGCGGTGCCATCAGCCGCAGAGATCCGTAGAACAACCATTCCACGAAGACCGTCCAGGTCACGCCCGCGAGGATCAAGGTCGTCCCGACGTAGCCATTGATGTCGGGCTGCTGCGGCACGATGCCGAGGGCCAGCCACTGCAGCGCCGCGGCCAGCACGGACCACGTCGGCTCCCTGAGCACGAACCCGGTTTTCCAGGCGACGATCAGGAACATCAGGCCGACCGCCAGCAGGTACGTCGGGCCGATGCGCCAGAGCCGGCCGATGTAGAGGCTGCGCCAGTCCGGGCGGCCCTTGGCGTCGAGCAATTTGCCCCAGAACAGGAAGCCCGTGATCATGAAGAAGACCCCCACGCCGACCTGTCCGAGCAGGGTGGGGAAGCCCGGAGGCGGAAACGTCCATTCGCCGTGTTCGAGGTAGCCGTGGGTCACCATCAGGTGATGCACGAAGACGCTCAGCGCGAGAAAGCCGCGCAGCCCGTCGAGCGTTGCGGTGCGCTGGTTGCGCTGCGGCGGCTCGTCGGCCACGCTGAAGACCGGCAGCGCCAGCATGCCGAGCACGACCAGCACGAGCGCGAAGTACGGCCAGACAGAGAAGACGCTCATCGCCGGCGCAGCCTGCGTTGCTGTTGCATTGCTGTTCCCCGCGGCTTGGCAGGAGCGCGGCCTTTCCCATCCGCAGGCCCGGCGCGCTCCCTGTCCGGCGCGCCAACGCCGGTCACTTCACCGGCAGCCGGCGGTTGGAACAGCGATGCATACGCCCATGCGGCGCCGCGCCGGTGCAGGGCGAACATCCTCATGCCTTGGTGGCATCGAGGTCCCTGGCCACCAGCGAGCGCGGCCGCATGTCACGCCGATGGGTCTCGATGAAGTCGTCGCAGGCGGCCCTGTCGGTTGCCGCCAGGGCCACCGTCCAGCCGGCGGGCACGCCGATGAAGCCCGGCCACAGCGAGTGCTGTCCTTCTTCGTTCACCAGCACCAGGAAGCTGGCGCTCTTGTCGTCAAACGGGTTGCTGCTCATCGTCGGTTTCCTTGCTTGGCGTTCAAGCCGTTTCCGCGGATGCGGGGGTTGTGTGCTGGAGTGCGGTGAGGGCTTGCGCGATGCCGCCCAGCGCGTGATGACGCGCGAAGTCCTCGCGCAGCGCGGCGGCGCGCTGCCGGTAGGTGGATGGGCCCAGCACCTTGCGCACGGCGTCGCCGATCTGCCGGGCACCGGGCTGGCCGCTGCCGAGATTGATGCCGGTGCCCGACCAGGCCACGCGTGCGGCGATCTCGGGCTTTTCCTCGGTGCCGCCCGCCACCACCAACGGCACGCCGAGGCTGAGCGCATGGTTGACCGAGCCATAGCCGCCGTTGGTCACCATGGCATGCACCTTGGGCAGCAACCGGTCGTAGGGCAGGAACGGCAACACGCGAGCGTTAGCTGGCACGTTCGCACTCAGCGCGGCAGGCACGGGGCCGCCGGTGGTGGCGATGACCTGAATGCCCTTGTCGCCCGCCAGGGCCTGCAGGGTCGGGCCGATCAACTGCGCCGGATTCTGGTTGGCCAGCGTGCCCTGCGTGACCAGCACGACCGCACGGCCGTCGTCCAGTTCGTGCCACCAGTCGGGCGGCGTGAAGTCGCGGCTGGCGGGTGCGAGCAACGGGCCGACGAAATGCACCGAGGCCGGCAGGTCGCTGCGCGGGTACTCGAAGGAAGCGGCCGTCGCCTGCAGGTAGAGGTCGGGCAGCGTGACCATGGCGTCGATGAAGAAATCCAGCAGCGCAGGCAAGGCCATGCACGCCAGCAAGGCGTCGAAGTAGCGCTGCACCCCACCGAACATCGCCTGCTTGAGGTTGGCGTTCATCGAGCGGTTGCGCGCCCGCCCTTCGGGTGTGGACGACGGCGGCAGCGCGGTACCGAAGAACGCCGTGTCGCAACTGGACAGCGGCAGCGCCGAGATGCCGATGGAGACAACCGCCGGACGGGCCGCGCGCGCGCCCAGCAGCAGCGGAAAGGTGCCGCAGAACATCGTGTCGACCACGATGGCATCGGCCCTGAAGTCCTGCAGGATGCCGCGAAGGCCCTTCAACTGCGGTGCCATCGCATCCGCAAAGAAGTGCTTCAGGCCGAAGCACAACTGGGCATGCGCCGAAGACAGACGCTGGCGTTCGGGAAAGCGCTGGTCGAGCTGCCGGTAGTCGTAGTCGATGGCCGGCTCGAAGGCGGTGAAGCTGGCGCCGGTCGCCTCGGCCTGCGCCCTGAACTGGCTCGCGGTGTGCACCCGCACCTCGTGCCCCAGGCCCACCAGATGCTGCGCGATGGCCAGCATCGGCAGCACGTGTCCCGGCAACGCGGTTGCCGCAATGAGATAGCGTGCCATCGGTCCTCCTACGACTTGCTCGTTTCCAGCGTGCGGCGCGCCTTGGTGTCGATGCCGAGATCGACGAAGTAGCGCTGCAGCAGGTCGCGGTCCACCGGACGGATGGGTGCGCCGATGGCTTCGAGCTGCGCGTGCGTCGCCGCGCCGCTCACCTGCGGCGGCGTGGCCGAGGTGTCGTAGCGGTCGAGGATCGCCAGCACCGCTGCCAGGTCGCGGTCTTGCCCGACCGCGAGCCGCGCATGCGCGCGCTGCAGCCAGGGCGCCAGCCCCACCGGTTCGAGCCGCATGCCCAGCCGCTCGAAGACGGGTGGAATGTCGCGCACCCGCAGCGGCGCCTGGCTCATCAGGTGGAACACCTGGCCCCACGAAGCCTGCTGCCCCGCCAGGCCGAGGATGGCGCGCGCCACGTCGTCCACCGGTGTCAGGTTGAGCGGCAGGTCCATGTCGGGAATTGCCTCCAGGTCCGCATAGAGGTGCGCCACGCGCCAGATCAGGTCTTCGGCGTTGCAGATCGCATGCGTGTGGTCGCCGGTCACCGCGCCCAGCCGGTAGATCGCGACCGGCATGCCGCGCGCCTGCGCTTCGCGGGCCAGCGCATCGCCGACCCACTTGCTCTGGCTGTAGCCGTCCACCAGGCCGCGCCACGAGGCCAGCGCGGATTGCTCGGTGACGGTGCCGTCCTTGTTGTTCTGGTCGATCACTGCCAGCGTGGACACGTAGTGCATGCTCTTGGGCCGGCCCTGCGAAGTCCATTCGAGCAGCGTGACCACGCTCCCGACATTCGCTGCCTTCAGGCTCGCATAGGGATGCAGAAAATCGACCTGCGCGGCGCAGTGGTAGATGGCGTCGCAGCCGTCGCGCACCAGTTGCACCGCGCTGTCGTCGAGGCCGAGTTGCGGCTTGCCGAGGTCGCCGGTCACGACCTTGATGCGCGCGTCGTCCCAGATCGCGCCGAGCTGGCGCTGCGCCAGCGTGCGCTTCAGGCGCAGCGTGCCTGCGTCCTCGTCGGCCGCGCGCACATGGCAGACCACGCAGGCCGAGGTGTCGCGCAGCAGCGCGGCCAGCAGATGGCTGCCGACGAAGCCGCTGGCACCGGTGAGAAACACGCGCTTCGGCGCCAGCGTCGGCGACGCCCCTTGGCTGCGGATGTGTTCAGGCAGATGCAGTTCGCGCGACAGGTCCAGCGCCTCGGCCACGCCGCCGACGTTGTCGATCCATGCCGCCAGCTCGGCAATCGACGGGCGGTTGTAGACCTCGGCATGCGGAAAGTCCGGCCGCATCCGTTCACGGATGCGCATGCCGAGCTGGATGGCCATCAGCGAATGGCCGCCGAGTTCGAAGAAGTTGTCGTGGATGCCGACGCGCTCCAGATGCAGGGTGTCGGCCCAGAGTTCGGCGAGCTGTTTCTCGGTCGGTGTGCGGGGCTCGGCATAGGGCGCGGCGGCCTGCTGCTCGGGCACCGGCAGTGCCTTGCGGTCGAGCTTGCCGCTCTGGTTCAGCGGCAGGGTCGGCAGATGGACGAAGGCCGAGGGCACCATGTAGTCGGGCAGCGCCTGCGCCATGTGGGCGCGCAGCTCGGTCGGCTGCAAGTCGGCGGCGGCGACCACATAAGCCACCAGGCGCTTGTCGCCCGGCACGTCCTCGCGCACGACCACGGCGGCCTGCGTCACCTGTGGATGCCGCAGCAGCACGGATTCGATCTCGCCGGTCTCGATGCGGAAGCCGCGAATCTTGACTTGCTGGTCGGCACGGCCGAGGAAGTCGAGGCTGCCGTCGCTGCGCCAGCGTGCGAGGTCGCCGGTGCGGTACATGCGGCTGCCGGGCGCGCCGTAGGGGTTGGCGATGAAGCGCTCGGCGCTGAGCAGCGGACGGTTCAGGTAGCCGCGCGCCAGGCCGCTGCCGGCGATGTACAGCTCGCCCGCCACGCCGGGTGGCACCGGCTGCAGGCTGTCGTCGAGCACATACATCCGCGTGTTCCAGATCGGCTGGCCGATGGACGGCTGCGCTTCGCTCGTCATCGGTGCGCTCATGCTCGCGCAGATGGTTATCTCGGTCGGGCCGTAGGCGTTGACCATGCGGCGGCCTTGCGACCACCGCGCGGCGAGCGCGGCGGGGCAGGCTTCGCCGCCCACCACCAGCGTTTGCAGGTGACGGAACTCGCCATGCGGCAAGGTCGCGAGCGCAGCGGGCGGAATCAACGCATGGCTGACGGCCTGCCTTTCGAGCAGATCGGCCAGGTCCGGGCCCAGCAGTTGTTGTGCCGCCGGCACCACCAGCGCGGCGCCGGCATGGAAGGCCATCAACGCGTCCATGACGGAGGCGTCGAAACCGCAGGAGGAGAACTGCAGCACGCGCGAATCGTGGCCGATGGCGAGCCGCTCCGCCATGGCCGTTCCCAGGCTGCTCAAGCCTGCATGAGGCACGACCACGCCCTTGGGCACGCCGGTGGAGCCGGAGGTGTAGATGATGTAGGCGGCATCCTGCGGATCGACGGCCTGCGCTGGCGCGACAGCATCGTCCGACTGGATCGCCAGCGCGGCGACCGTTTCGTCGCTGTCGAGCGCCACGCAATGAAGAACGCCGGCCAGCCGTGGCAGCAGCGCGGCATGGGTCAGCACGGCGGCCGGCGTCGCTTCCTCGAACACGAAGGCGCTGCGCGCCGACATGTGATGGGGATCGATCGGCAGGTAAGCCGCCCCCGCCTTGACGATGGCCAGATGCGCCACGACAAGGTCGAGCGAGCGCGGCAGCACCGTCGCGACGATGGTGCCCGCCGCAATGCCTTGCCGGCGCAGCAGGTGCGCGAGCCGGTTCGCGCGCACGTCGAGTTCGGCATAGCTGAGCGTGGCGTCGTCCAGCACCACCGCTGCCGCATGCGGACGCTCGGCGGCGTGGGCTTGCACCATGGCGGCCAGCGTGAGCGGCGGCAGATCGCGCGTGGGGCCGCTCCAGTCGGTCAGCAAACGCCGGTGCTCCTCGGCACTCAGGATGGAGAGACTGCTCAGCGCCTCGTCGGGCGCCTCGCAAGCCTCTTCCAGCAAGCGCACCAGACGGGCCGCGATGGCCTCGACCGTGCCGCGATCGAACAGGTCGGTGCTGTACTGGATGCCGCCGGCAATGCCGCCCGGCAAGCCGTCGGTGCCGCGCTGTTCGTCGAGGATGAAAGACAGGTCGAACTTCGCGGTGTCGATAGCCACAGGCTGCGGCGTGATCGACAGGCCGGGCAGGCTGAAGGACAAGCGGTTGCTGCCCTGCTGGAACCCCAGCATCACCCGGAACAGCGGCAGGTTGGCGCGCGAGCGCTCCGGCCGCAGCAGCTCCACGATGCGGTCGTATGGAAACTCCTGGTTCGCATAGGCCGCGAGGTTGGTGGTGCGCACCCGCGCGATCAGCTCGCGCAGGCTCGGTTGTCCTGAAGCGTCGGTGCGCAGCACCAGCGCGTTGACGAAGCAGCCGATCAGCTCGTCGAGCGCGTGGTCGCTGCGGCCTGCGACCGGTGTTCCGATGACGATGTCGTCGCCACCGCCCAGCCGGTTCAGCAAGCCCGCCAGCGCAGCCTGCAGCACCATGAAGACGCTGGCCTGGCCATCGCGCGCCAGTTGCAGCATGCGCTCGTGAACGCGTGCGCCGATCTGCACCGGCACCACGTCGCCGCGGTAGCTGGGAACGGCCGGATGCGGCCGGTCGGTGGGCAGGCTCATCTGCTCGGGCAGGTCGCGCAGGGTCTCGCGCCAGAACTCGCGCTGGCGGCCCGCCATGCTTTCGGGATCGTCTTCGCTGCCGAGCAATTCCTGCTGCCACAGTGCGTAGTCGGCGTACTGCAGTGGCAACGGCAACCAGCCCGGCGCCTTGCCTTCGCAGCGCGCGGCATAGGCCACGCTGAGGTCGCGCGCCAGCGGCAGCAGCGAGGCGCCATCGCCGACGATGTGGTGTGTGAGCAGCAGCAGCACGTGTTCGTCGGCGGCCAGCTTGAACAGATGGGCACGCAGGGGCGTCGTGCTGCCAAGCTCGAAGCCGCTGCGGGCCGCGGCATGCAACTGGGCGGCGATCTCGTCTTCGCTGCTGTCGGCTTCGATCACCGCCGGCAACGCATCCGCGCCGTCGAGGATGTGCTGGTACGGCAACCCGTCTTCGTTCGGGTAGATGGTGCGCAGGCTCTCATGGCGCTGCACCAGGTCACCCAGTGCCTCGTGCAACGCCACGCGGTCCAGTACACCGGACAGGCGCAAGGCCAGCGGCATGTTGTAGGCCGGGTTGGCTTGTTCGAGCTGGTTCATCAGCCACAGGCGGCGCTGCGCAAACGACAGCGGAATGCGCGCCGGGCGCAGCATCGGCGTGAGGCTGGGGCGCGCCACCGACTCCTGATCGAGCAGCTCCGCAAGACCTGCGATGGTCGACACTTGGAACAGCGTGTCCACCGGCAGGTCGATCATGAACTGCTGCCGGATCATCGAGATCAGCTGCACGATCATCAGCGAGTGGCCGCCGAGTTCGAAGAAGTTGTCGTGGACACCGACGCGCTGCAGGTGCAAGGTCTCGGCCCAGAGGCCGGCCAGTATCTTTTCGGTGGGCGTGCGCGGTGCGGCGTAGGGCGTGGCGGCTTGCTGCTCGGGCGCCGGCAGCGCCTTGCGATCGAGCTTGCCGCTCGGGCCGAGCGGCAGGGCCGGCAGGCTGACGAAGGCCGAGGGCACCATGTAGTCGGGCAGGGCCTGCGCCAGGTGCGCGCGCAATTCGGACGCCTGCGGATCGCTGGCATCCGCCGCAACGACATAGGCCACGAGGCGCTTGTCGCCGGCCACGTCTTCACGCGCAATCACCGCGGCCTGTGCAACTTGGGGGTGCTGCAGCAGCACCGACTCGATCTCGCCCGGCTCGATGCGCAGGCCGCGGATCTTCACCTGCTGGTCGGCGCGTCCGAGAAAGTCGAGGCTGCCGTCATGGCGCCAGCACGCGAGGTCGCCAGTGCGGTACATGCGGCTGCCGGGCGCGCCGTGGGGGTTGGCGATGAAGCGTTCGGCGCTGAGCAGCGGACGGTTCAGGTAGCCGCGCGCCAGACCGACGCCGGCGATGTACAGCTCGCCCGTCACGCCCGGAGGCACGAGCTGCAGGCCGCTGTCGAGCACATGCATCTGCGTGTTCCAGATCGGGCGGCCGATGGGAACACGCTCCGATGTCGACTCGATCTCGGGTGCGCGCTGGCATTCCCACGCGGTGACGTCGACCGCCGCTTCGGTCGGACCATAGAGGTTGTGCAGTTCGCAGGTCAGGTGTTGCTGGAACTGCGATTGCAGCGCGGGCGACAAAGCCTCGCCGCTGCAGATCACCCGCCGCAGCGACGTGCACGCGGCGGCCGCGGGTTCGCGCAGGAAGACTTCGAGCATCGAGGGCACGAAGTGCAGTGTGGTGATGCCTTCCCTGCCGATGAGGTCGGCCAGGTAGGCCGCGTCCTTGTGGCCGCCCGGTTTTGCGAGCACCAGCGTCGCGCCGTCGATCAGGGGCCAGAAGAATTCCCAGACCGACACGTCGAAGCTCGAAGGGGTTTTCTGCAGCACGCGGTCGTCGGCCTGCAGGCCGTAGCGGTCCTGCATCCAGCGCAGGCGATTGACGATGGCGCGGTGCGACACCACCGCGCCCTTCGGCGTGCCGGTGGAGCCGGAGGTGTAGATCACATAGGCCGGGTGCGAGGGATCGATGGCAGCGCCGGGGTTGGTGTCCGCACAACTCACCAGTTCGGCAATCGTTTGCGGAAGGTCGAGCAGCAATTGCGATGCATGGCCCGGCAGTACCTCCGACAAGGCGGAAGTCGTGATCAGGCACACCGGCTGCGCGTCGCCGAGCATGAAGGCGATGCGGTCCTGCGGGAAATCCGGATCGACCGGTAGATAGGCGGCGCCGGTCTTCAGAACAGCCAGCAACGACACCATCAGCTCCAGCGAGCGGGGGAGGGCGAGCGCCACGGTGCGCTCCGGGCCCGCGCCGCGTGCGCGCAGCAGGTGGGCCAGCCGATTGGCGCGACGGTTCAGTTCGTCGTTGCGCATCGTCTGTCCGTCGAAGCGCAATGCAATGCCGCTCGGGTTGCCTGCGAGCTGTGCCTCGATCAATGCCGTGAGGTGGGTGTCGGGCACTGCGTGGCCGGTGTCGTTCCAGTCCACCAGCAGTTGCCGGCGCTCATCGGTACTCAGCAGATCGACATGGCCGACCGCTTGATCGGGCTCATCTATGACAGCGGCGATGAAGGCCAGCAACCGGCGTTGATGATCGGCCAGTGCCTGCGCGGTGTAGATCGCGGGATTGGCGTCGAAGTCGATCTGCAGGTCTTGCCCGTTGCCGCGCTCGTACAGGAAGATGCCCAGGTCCTCGGCAGTGCCGTTGGACAGGTTGCGCAGCTTCGCGGCGTGCCCCGCAAAACGCAGGTCATAGTCGAAGGGTTCGACGTTGACCACGGTCGTGAACAGCTGCCGGTTGTTCACCAGCATGTTCAGGTCGTTGCGCAGGTACTCGTAGCGATAGGACTGGTGCCGCAGGATCTGTCGCATCTGCCGTCCGACCTCGCGGATCAGCTCCGGGATGCGCAACTGCGCGCTCATCGCAAGGCGCAGCGGCAAGGCATTCGCCACCATGGCCGGCACGCGCCGCATCTGGTCGTTGTGGCGCGCAGTCACCGGGATGCCGATCACCATGTCGGCGATGCCGGTGGCGCGGTACAGGTAGGCCGCGGTGGTGGCGATCAATATCTGCGGCAGCGTGGTGCCCAGTTCCTGCGCAATGCCTTGCAAGGCCTGCACGCTGGCGGCCGGCAGGTGCACGGTCTGGCGCAGCAGGCCACCGACGTTGACCGAGCGCCGCTGCGCCAGGCTCAGCGGATCGGGCGCATCGCTGAAGCGCTCCATCCAGTACTGGCGGTCGCGCGGAAAGCGGCCGGACTCGCGGTAGGCGTTCTCCTCGTGGGCGAGCTGTGCGATCGGTGCGAAGCGCGAAGCTTCGGGAACATCGGTGTGCTGGACCCGTGCGGTGTAGATGTCCGCGAAGCGTCGTGCAATGAGTCCGCCGCCGAAACCGTCAAGCACGATGTGATGGCTGCGGTGGTACCAGATGTGGCGATTGGCTGCCAAGCGAATCAGCGCGGACAACCACAACTGCCCGTTCGCCAGATCGATGTTGCGGCCGAAGTCGGCGTGCATCCAGGTCTCTGCCTCGGCACGGGGATCGCTCTTCTCGCTGTAGTCGAGGTAGAGGATCTCGCGGCTGAAAGGCGACGCCACGATCTGTCGCGGCCCTTGCTCGGTATCGACGAAACGCAGCCGCGTGGCCTCGGCCTCTTCGACCACTTGCCGCATGGACGCCAGGAAGATGGCCGGGTCGACCGGACCATCGATCTCGATGGCTTCGGCCAGGTTGAAATTGGTGTCGGGCGAGGCGAACCTGGCGCCGAGCCACATCGCCATCTGACCCGAGGTAAGGGGTGTTGCGCTGTCCAGCAGGTCGACGGTATGCATGCACTACTCCAGGTCTTGAATGAAATCGGCAACGATGCAAGTGCACGCTGAATGGACACGTGGCGAGCGCTTCGCACGGGGAGAGACGCCGAGCCACGGTTGACAATTCGTTCACATTGCCAAACCAATGTACAAGTGGTTGCAACGATTTCAGTGACGCTTTTTGGCGTTTCAATATTTCACGATGGCCACTGAGCGAGAAAGATTTCATCCTGAAGTTGCGATCTGAATCGCGGTGTCGAGAATCGAAGGCTTTCATCGTATTTCGAGGGGAAAACGCACCCGAAGGATGTTGCAGCGCAGCAACTTCTAGTTCGATGCTTAGGGGTATTGCAGAGCCCCTTGGGGCCGTGGGTGTTGTCGGTACTGAAGACTTGGTTAGTACTGTCGTTTGTCTGGGTATGAAGTCGGCCTCTGCATCCGCACGCTTCACGCTGCCAGCAGCGCACGCACTGGCCCCGCTGCCCGAAAGAGGGAAATAATCCGCATCAAGATCCGGCTGTCCGGACCAAGGGAAGGCCAGGATGAAAAAAGCGTTTCGGGACTTGCTTGCCCCCGTCTTCCGCCCGGTACTGGCGCTCGGCGTTGCCGTCTTGCTGGCTGCCTGCTCCAGCTTGCCGCCGCAGGTCGTCCGCGCGCCGACGTTGGCCATCGACGACTATGCACAGACGCCGCTGGCCGCGATCACACAGAAGGTGCTGCCGACCGACGGCCGCTCGGGGTTTCAGTTGCAGCCCTATGGCCCCAATTCGTTCGCGACGCGGATCGCGCTGACCCAACTCGCAACCCGCAGCCTCGACGTGCAGTACTACCTGCTGCAAGGCGACAACACGGGCCTCACCCTGATGCGCGCGTTGCGGGAAGCGGCAGCACGGGGCGTTCGCGTCCGCCTGCTGGTCGACGACCTGTACACGACCGGCGAAGACGATCTGCTGCTGGGGCTCGCCAGCTATCCGAACGTGGAAGTGCGCCTGTTCAATCCGTTTCCGGGCGGCCGCGGCAGCGAGATCACCCGCTTCATCAGCTCGGGCCTGGAGTTTCGCCGCGTGAACCGGCGCATGCACAACAAGCTCTTCGTCGCGGACAACGCAGCGGCCGTGGCCGGTGGCCGCAACATGGCCGACGAGTACGTGATGAACGCCAAGGGCGCGAACTTCATCGACATGGACACCTTCGTGGCCGGCCCGGTGGTGCGCGACCTGTCCAGCGAGTTCGATCACTACTGGAACAGCGAGGTGGTGTTTCCCCTGGAACGCATCGCGTACACCGGACTGACCCGCGCCGAATTGCAGGACAACTTCCAGCAGCAGACCGCGAACGCGAAGCCGCCCGAGGCGAGCGAGATACCGGCGGACGGCAGGCCCTTGCATCCCGGCGAGGGCGAGCCGACATCGGTGGCGCCGGACCTCGTTCCGATGCTCAACCTGCCGTTCGAGCTGGCCAACCATCGGCTCAGCCCGCTGCTGTGGGCCAAGGCCCGCGTCCTGTTCGATCCGCTGACGAAGACGCAAGGCCTGAACGAGCACGAGAACTCGATCAAGGGGACCGTCACGGAAGGCGTCATCCAGTGGCTCAAGACCGCGAACAGCGACATCAAGATGGTGTCGCCTTACTTCGTGCCGAGCGAAGGCTCGGTCAACAGCCTGGTGGGCGCGCGCAAGGCCGGGGTCAGCGTCGCGCTCGTGACCAATTCACTGGCGTCGACCGACGAGCCGTGGGTCTATGTGGGCTACTGGGCCCACATCAAGGAACTGCTGAAGGCCGACGTGAAGATCTTCGAGATCAGTCCCTCGCTGAGCGTGAAGCGCCACAAGCTGGGCATCTTCGGCCACCGCACCGGCGCGCTGCACATGAAGAACGCGATCCTCGACCGCAAGGAGGTGTTTCTCGGCTCGATGAACCTCGATCCGCGCTCGGCCGTGCTCAACACCGAACTGGGCCTGATCATCGAGAGCGAGGAAATGGCGCAGCAGCTCGAAGGTTTTGCGGACGCCGGCAGCTCCTATGCGCTGCGCCTGAATGCCAGCAGCCAGAGCGTCGAGTGGGTGGAGCTGGGCGACGACGGCAAGCAGACGGTGTACGACGTGCCGCCCGAAACCACCGCCTGGCAGCGCTTGCGGTTGCGCCTGGTGGCGCCCTTCATTCCCGTGCACGAGCTGTAGCAGATGCAGCGCCGGATGGCCGCGTCCGCAGGTCAGGCGAAGGTCTTGCGCAGCCAGTCGAAGAAGGCGGCATGCCACAGCGTGGCCGCACCCAGTTGGCAATGTTCCGCGCCGCCCGAGGCCCGGTCGAAGATCCGCGTCGTGACGCTCTTCGCGTTCACCAGCGACTTCTCGAAATCGGCGGTCTGGTGATAGGGCACAAAGTGATCTTCAGCGCCCGCCAGGATCAACACCGGTTGCCGGATGCGGGCCGCCACGGGCGCGAGCTTGTAGGCCTGGAAGGCCTGGCGGGTTGATTCGAGGTCGGCTGTTCCCATGGTCCAGCGCGCGTTGTCCATGGCCCAGATGAAGTCCGGGCTGGACCGCGCCTGGGGGTTGGCAGCCATCTTGACGATGCCATCGGCAATCTCGCCGATGTCGAAGAAGGTGTCGAAGGCCACCACCCCGTCGATGCGATCGTCGAAGGCGGCGGCACGCGGGGCAAGGTAGCCGCCCATGCTCATGCCGACCAGGATCGTCTTCACCGGCTTGGCGTGCGTGTGCAGGAAGGCGTCGAGCACCGCGCCATTGGGCTTCTCCCACTCGGGCAGAAAGTGCAGGCCCTGCTTGCGCAGCGCCTCTCCTTGCCCGGGACCTTCGTAGGTCAGTACCGAATAGCCACGGTCGTGCGCTGCCTTCACGAGCACGAGATACAGCTCTTCGAGCGTCGAGTCGTAGCCACCGACAAACATGATGAGCGGCTTGGACGCAGCGCCCGCAGGACCCGGGTAGTAGATGGCCTGCAGACCCCCGCCAGGGTAGGGCGCGCGGAAGCGCTCATGCGCGACGCCGAGCGTGTCGAGTGCCTTGTAGAAGCAGCCGATGTTGCGCTCCCACGAAGCAGGGCGCTTGGCATCGTCGGGCGGCAGCAGGAACTCGGCCGTGCGGAAGTAGTTGTGCGCGCGCATGTAGGCGCCACCTTTGCTGAGCGGGTCCTGCGTCTCCTGTGCAAGCGCCAGCACGCGGTCGCCGGTTTTCGTCCATGCCGCATACCAGCCTTGTGCGTCGCCGTCCTTGATGGTCTTGATCGTCTCGAGCACCTCGCCGGTGTCTGCGCCGCCGAAAGGGACGTCCGACAGCGCCCGGAGTGTCTGGAAGTGATAGGTCTGGCTTTTGAAAAACCGGCCGAGGCCGGTGGCGCCGGGCGCGGCTGCCGGCAGCGGATGCGAGCCGGCATCCCGGGCCGCAGGTTCGGTCTGGGCGCGCGCGGCGAGAGTCATTGCGGCGAGGGCGGCAACCGCCTTGCGCTTGGTCATTTCCATGGTGTCTCCGACAGTTCTGGTTGCTTGGGGGCTTGACCATAGGTTGGTGGGTCTTCGCCACGATTGACAAATTTCGCTGACTTCTTGACAGTTCGCGCCAATGCGCAAACAGCTTCATCGAACCGCTGCCATCGATGCGCCATCGGCGGGGGCAACGCAGGCATCCCTTCTCGGGTACACGGTCTCGGCCGACTTGATGCGCGGCTTGCATCGCAGTGCGGTTCGCGCAGGAATCCCGCAGCGGGACCTGGCCGAATTGGAGGAAGCCGCATCCACGGCGCAGGCGCCATCGGCGATACCGGCTCGCGGCCCGGGGCAGCAGTTGCGCGCCTTCTGGGAGCGCGTCACCTGCGTGGGAGACGACACGGTCATCGGCTTCCGGATGGCGAACGCCGCCGAGCCCAAGGTGTTCGGCGTGCTCGGGCAGGTGCTCTCACGGTGCGACACCGTGCTGGATGCCTACCTGCAGATCGAGCGCTACGCTGCACTGGCGTATCAGGGCACGCGAGTGCGCGTCACGTGCGATGCCAAGGCTGTCACGGTCACCGTCAGCTCCAATCTGCTGTCGGGCAAGGCGGCCTTCAACGCCATGCTCTGGCTGATGACGAACCTTGCGCTGCTGCCGCAACGCCTGGCGGACCCGACCCTCCAGCCATGTGCGATCACATGTGCGTTCGCGCCGCCTGATCGCGCTGTGCTGCGGATCCTGGGCGAGCATTTTTCCTTTCGATTCAACGCGCCTTCGCACAGTGTGGTGCTGCCGCGGAAGGTTGCGGATCTGCGCATCGCTTCCGCCGACACGGAGCTGCGGTTGCTGCTCTTGCAATTGATGGAGCAGCAACTCGGCGCACTCGCTGCAAGCGATGACCTCGAACGCTGCCTCGCGCTGATGCTTCGGGAGATGTTCAACGGGACCATCCCGACCTTGAAGTCGCTCAGTCAACGCGCCTCGCTCACGCAACGCACGCTGCAGCGCAAGCTGGCGGCGTCGAACCTGAGCTTTCAGAGCCTGCTTCAGCAGGTGCAACGAGAGGTTGCCGACGAACACCTCGCAGAAGGCGTTTTGACGCAAAGCGAGATCGCCTTTCTGCTCGGCTATTCCGAGGTGAGTGCTTTTGCTCGGGCCTACCGCGCGTGGACGGGACACTCGCCGGGCGCGTACCGCCAGCGGCTCGCGCAGGCGGATGCTGTCGCCTGAGGTCACTGCTCATCCTTCAATGCCCGGCGCATCCAGGCCGCCATGGCCTCCAGTTGATCGGCCGAAAAAATGCCGGTCAGCCCTACGCGCCCGATGCCGGCTTTCCAATGCACGTAGTTGCCCGAGCTGGAATCGCCCTGCCGATTGGGACGGGCGACCTGCGCCAGAAACCTTTGAATTTCGTCGTCGGTCATTCGGCCTGGAACGCGGTGAATGGAAAGGGAGGCGCCGGAGGATGCAAGAAAGTCCAGCGAGCGCAGTTCCACGGGGTTTTCGGGCGTGTACGGACCGCCCATCTTCATTTTGGCGCGAACCTTCTGATGAATGACTTCCGAGTTGGTCACGTAGATGCTGAGCAAGGAGTGCCCATCGTCTTTCGCACCGAAATGATCTTCCATGGCCTTTCGGCTGATCTTTGCCGCGGTGCGCGCTCGGCCGTCACGCATGCGGAAATCCAGCCATTCGCCGTGGTCTTCACTGCTCCCTGAGTCTTCTCCCATCCTCTCCATCCACGTTGACGAAGAGCTCGCTAGGACGTGAGCGAGCCGAACAACGATGCCGTCGCGCGGGGAAGGTGTGTCGCCGGATGGCGTGGAGCCCGATCAGCCCGATCGGGTCATCTGTGAAGGGGGCGATGGCCTCCCCATTGAGGTGCGTGACAGCTTGTGGATGTTCACCCAAGGGCTGGCAGGGGCAAGCGCCGTTCGTAAGTCACGGCTGAAAACGTGGAAAAAATCACGCTCAAGCGCTTCTTCATTTGGGCGCGGGCGCCTGGTTTTTCGGCCTCCGCGCGAGTCACCAGACGCATCTCGTCGCGATGCCAGCGTCTTGCCGAGGGCCCCGAGCGGCGGCTCGGGGCCTGGCGATCAGGCTTCCGGCGCCGCCGTCCCCGGCAGCGCTGATGCGGGCGCCGCCGCATCAGCGCTGGTGCGCGGCTCTTCCTTCTCATGCCGCGCCGCGATGAACAGGTACATCGCCGGCACCACGAACAGCGTGAACAGCGTGCCGATCGACAGCCCGCTGAAGATCACGATGCCCATGGCCTTGCGCCCTGCAGCGCCGGCACCGGAGGCGATGACCAACGGCAGCACGCCGAACACCATGGCGGCCGTCGTCATCAGGATCGGGCGCAGCCGCGTGCCGGACGCCTCGACGATGGCATCGAGCTTGCTCAGGCCTTGCTTTTGCAGGCGGTTCGCCACTTCCACGATCAAAATGCCGTGCTTGCTGATGAGGCCCATCAGCGTGACCAGCCCGACCTGCGTGTAGATGTTCATCGAGGCGAAGCCCCAGAAGATGAAGATCATGGCGCCGAACAGCGCGAGCGGCACCGACACCAGAATCACCACCGGGTCGCGGAAGCTCTCGAACTGCGCCGCCAGCGCCAGGAACACGATGATCAGCGCGAACAGGAAGGTGATGGCGAAGTTGCCCGACTCCTGCACGAACTGGCGCGACTGGCCCGAGTAGTCCACGGTGTAGCCGCTCGGCGCCAACTGCTGCACCACGCCGCGCAGGTACTCCAGCGTCTCGCCCTGCGTGCCGCTGGGCACGCCCTGGATGGTCACCGAGTTGAGCTGCTGGAAGTGGTTCACCGTCTCGGGCTGCACGCTGTACTTCAGGCTCGCAACGGTGCTGGCCGGCACCACGCCGTTGGGCGTCTTGATGTAGAAGTTCAGCACGTCCGAGGGGTTGAGCCGGTCGACCTGCTGCACCTGCGGAATCACCTTGTAGGAGCGGCCCGAGATCGAGAAGTAGTTGACGTAGCCGCCACCGAGCGCCGCGCCCAGCGCATTGCCCACGTCCTGCTGCGTGATGCCGAGCGATGCGATCTTGTCGCGGTCGACCACCACGGTGGCCTGCGGCAGGTCGATCTTCAGGTCGGCGTCGATGTAGTAGAACTTTCCGTCCGCGCGCGCCTTGTCCATGATCTGCTGCGCGAGCGTGTTCAGGTTCTCGAACGGCTCCGTGGTCTTGATCACGAACTGCACCGGCAGGCCCGAGGCGCCCGGCAGGGCCGGGAACTGGAAGGCCACCACCTTGGCACCGGCAATGCCGTTCCAGCGCTTTTGCAGGTCGGCCTGGATGTCGTGCGCGCTGCGCGTGCGCTGGTCCCAGGGCTTGAGCAGCACGCCGGCAATGCCCGCGTTGGTGCTCGGCACGCCGGTGAGCTGGAACAACTGCGCGTACTCGGGCGTGTCGTGCGCGATCTTGAAGATCTGGTCGGCGTAGGTCTGCATCTGCGTGATCGTGGCCGTGGGCGCACCCACCACCTGCGACAGCACGATGCCCTGGTCTTCTTCGGGTGCCAGTTCGGACTTCGACATCTTGAACATCACGAACAGCAGCCCGATGAGGATGACGCCCATCACGATCATCACCGGCCAGGTCTTGAGCACGCCACGCAGGATGAGCTCGTAGCGGTGATGCACGCGCTCGAAGATGTGCTCGATCTTCATCGCGAACTTGCCGCTGTCCTGCTCGGGCTTGAAGATGCGCGAGCACATCATGGGCGACAGCGTCAGCGCCACCACGCCCGACACGACCACGGCCCCGGCGAGCGTGAAGGCGAACTCGGTGAAGAGCGAGCCGGTCAGCCCGCCCTGGAAGCCGATGGGCACGTACACCGCCACCAGCACCACCGTCATCGCCAGAATCGGCCCGCCCAGCTCGCGCGCCGCGAGCAACGCGGCCTGCATGGGTGTCTTGCCCTGCCGCATGTGCCGGTCGACGTTCTCCACCACGATGATCGCGTCGTCCACCACCAGCCCGATCGCCAGCACCAGCGCAAGCAGCGTGAGCAGGTTGATCGAGTAGCCCAGCACCAGCATCACGAAGAAGGTGCCGATCAGCGACAACGGCATCGCGATCACTGGCACCAGCACCGCGCGCAGGCTGCCCAGGAAGAGGTAGATCACCACCGTCACGATCAACAGCGCCTCGACCAGCGTCTTGATCACTTCGGTGATGGAGGTGTTGATGAAGTCGGTCGAGTCGTAGACGATCTTGCCGGTCAGGCCGCTGGGCAGTTGGGCCTGCAGCTCGGGGAAGGTCGTGCGCACCTGCTTGGCCACCTCGAGGATGTTGGCCTCGGGCGCGACCTTGATGCCGATGAACACCGAGCGCACACCGTTGAACGCGACGTTGAAGTCGTAGTTCTCGGAGCCGAGCGTCACGTTGGCCACGTCCTGCAGCCGCACGATCGCGCCGTTGCTGCTCTTGATGGACAACTGCTTGAACTCGTCCACGCTGTGCAGCGAGGTGCCGGCCGTCAGCGGCACGCTGACCATCTGGCCCTTGCTGGCGCCCACGGCGGCCAGGTAGTTGTTGGCGGAGAGCGCCGCGCTCACGTCGGTCGCGGTCACGCCGAAGGCGGCCATCTTCTGCGCATCGAGCCAGGCGCGCAGCGCGAAGGTGCGCGCGCCCAGGATTTCGGCCGTCTGCACGCCGGGAATGGCGTTGAGCTTGGGCTGCACCACGCGCACCAGGAAGTCGGTGACGTTGTTGTTGGGCAGCGTGTCGCTGTAGAAGCCGATGTACATGGCATCGGTGGTCTGGCCCGTGGCCACGGTCAGCACCGGCTGCTGCGCCTGCGGCGGCAGCTGGTTGCGCACCGAATTGACCTGCGTGTTGATCTCGGTCAGCGCGCGGTTCGAGTCGTAGTTCAGCCGCAGCGTCGCGGTGATCGTCGACACGCCCAGGCTGCTGGACGAGGACAGGTAGTCGATGCCCTGCGCCTGCGACACGGCGGCTTCGAGCGGCTGCGTGATGAAGCCCGCGACCGTGGCCGCATCGGCGCCGTAGTAGGCGGTGCTGATGGTGACCACGCCGTTCTCGGTCTTCGGGTACTGGTTGACCGGCAGGCCGGACAGCGCGCGCAGCCCCAGCACCACGATCAGCAGGCTCACCACCATCGCCAGCACAGGCCGGCGGATGAAGATGTCGGTGAAGTTCATGCGGTCGGCCTCACTTTTCCTGCGGCGTCGGGTTCGGGCTGTTGGTCGGCTGGACGCTGTTGTCCACTGCCACCGGTGTGCCGTTCTTCAGCTTGTTCTGTCCGGTGCTCACGACCACCTGGCCGGCTTCCAGGCCCTTGACGATGGCGATCTGGTCGCCGCGCGTCGGGCCGGTCTCGACGAAGACCTGCTGCGCGACGAGCTGTTGTCCGCTCGGTGCGTTGCTGTTGGCAGGGGCAGCCGGTGCGGCGGGCGCGCCAGGGGCGGCGGGTGCAGCAGGCGCGGTGGCAGCCTTGAACGCATCGGCCGTCTTCACGACGAACACCGTCGAGCCGTACGGGTTGTAGGTGACGGCGGTGGAGGGCAGCGTGAGCTGTTCCTGCGAGGTGCCGATGTCGATCTTCACGTTGGCGAACATGCCCGGCAGCAGCAGTTGCTTCGGGTTCGAGATGGTCGCCTCGATCTGCACGTTGCGCGTGGTGGCATCCACCTTCGGGCTGATCGCGTTGATCTTTCCGGTGAACGGCTGGTTGGGGAAGGTGTCGACTGCAAGATTCACCACCTGGCCCACAGCCAGCCCGGCGAGCTGCTGCTGCGGCAGCGTGAAGTCGACATAGATCGGGTCCAGCGTCTGCAGTGTGACCAGCTTGTCGCCCGCGTTCACGTACTGGCCCGGGTTCAGCGTGGTGATGCCCAGGCGGCCCGAGAAGGGCGCGCGAATCGACTTCTTCGCCACCACGGCGGCCTGCTGCTCGACCTGCGCGCGCTTGGCCTTGAGGTCGTTCACGTCCGCGTCGATCTGCGCCTGGCTCACGGCCTGCACCGCGAGCTGCGCCTGGTCGCGCTTGAGCACGGTGGCGGCTTGCGCGGCGGCGGCTTCGGCGGAGTGCAGCAGGGCGATGTCGGAATCGGCATTCAGCTCGACCAGCAGCGCGCCGGCCTTCACGTCCTGCCCGGACTTGAAGTGCACGTTGCGCACCAGGCCCGCGACTTCGGTGCTGAGGTCGGCGCCACGCACCGGGTTCAGCGTGCCGACCGCGGCGAACTGCGATTGCCACTGCAGCTTCTGCACTTGGACCGTCGACACGGTCTGCGCGCCGGGCTTGGGCACAGCGGCAATCAACGCGCGGATCTGCAGGAACTTGCCGAGCGCCAGCGCGGCGACCAGCAGCAGCACGCAGCCGATCATGATGATCATTCTCCGGGTCATGGGTGGGCTTCTCTTCGAGTTATGGATGAAGGGGGGTGGTGCTGCGGCATGGCGAGGTCATGTCGCAGCGGGGGTCAGTTCTGCGCCGGCGCAGGTGCGGGCGCGGCGTCGGATGCGGGGGCGATCGTCGCGTTGGCAAGCTCGCCGCGGTTCCACCAGCCACCGCCCAGTGCCTGGAAGAGGGCGGCGGTATCGGCATAGCGCGCGGCCTGGGCTTGCACCAGTGCGGTGTGCGTCTGGAGCCAGGCCTGCTGCGCGGTCAGGAGCTGCACGTAGCTGACCGCGCCGGCGCGAAACTGCGTCGTGGTCAGGTCGAGCGACTGTTTGGCGAGCGTTTCGGCCGTGGCCTGGTTCTGCAGCGCGATGGCGTCGAATTCGAGCGCGCGCAAGGCATCGGCCACGTTCTGGAAGGCGCCCAGCACGGTGCTGCGGTACTGCGCCGCGGCCGAGTCGTAGGCCGCCTCTGCCGCGCGCCTTTGCGCCCGCAGCGCCCCGCCATTGAAGAGCGGCTGCGTCAGCCCGGCGCCCACGTTCCACAAGGTGGTCGGGCCGCTGAACAGGTCGCGTGCGCGCGTCGCGCTGTTGCCGTAGCTGCCCGTGAGCTGGAACTGTGGATAGAGGTTGGCCGTGGCCACGCCGACCGCAGCGCTGGCCTGATGCAGTTGCGCTTCGCTGGCGCGCACGTCCGGCCGCTGGCGCGCCAGTTCCGAGGGCAAAGAGAGCGGCAGGGCTTGCGGCAGCGTGAGGCTCGCCAGGTCGAACTCCGGCAGGCCCGCTTCGGCCGGCAGCCGTCCGGCGAACACCGCGAGCTGATGGCGCGTTTGCGCGAGCGATTTTTCGATCGGCGGCAAGGTGGCTTGCGTCTGCGCCACCTGCGTGCGCTGCTGCAGCACGGTCGATTTGGGAATGGCGCCGGTGTCGAACTGCTTTTCGATCACGTTCAACTGTTCGCGCTGCGCCTTCAGCACTTCGCGCGAGGCCTGAAGCTGCGCGCGCAGCGAGGCTTCGCGGATGGCGGTGGTCACAAGGTTGGACGTCAGCGTGAGGTAGACCGCCTCGACCTGGTAGCGCTGCGCGTCGACGGCGGCCTGCGCGCCTTCGACCTGGCGGCGCGCGCCGCCGAACACGTCGAGGTTGTAGCTGACGTTGATCGATGCGTTGTACAGCGTGAGCAACTGGCCGCCCGGCACCTGGGAGGTGATTTGCGATGCGCGCTCGCGCTGCGCGCCGAGCTGGGCGTTGACCTGCGGCCACAGCAGGTTGCCCGACTTGGCCTCGTAAGTGGCTTCCGCCTCGCGCAGCGCGGCCTGTGCGGATGCGAGCGTGGGGCTTTGCGCGAGCGAGGCGCGAATCAACTGGTCGAGCGGCGCCGACTGGAACACGCCCCACCACTGCGCGGGAATGTCGCGGCCCGCCAGCAGCTCTTGCGACTGGCCTCCCGGTGCATCGGCCTGCGCGGTGCGCGGGGGCGCTGGCGCGGGTGTGTAGTCCGCCCCTTGGGCAGTGGCTGGCAGCCCGGGTGTCTTGAAGTCGGGACCGACCGCACAGGCACTCAGGAGCAGGGCCGCGCTGAGCACGGCCCCATGAGTGGGCCACCCTGGCCGCCGGCGCGCGGTAGCCGCGCGCAACGAACTGGGGTGATCCTCCAACGCATGGTTTTCTTGATTTGGCATGGGGGAGCGTTTGTACACCCGGAAAGGCCGGGGGTAGCTGACTTCCTGAAATGTCGCCGCACCCGCGCTGCGACGCAATAGCGATGCGACGAAATTGGTACTACATGGCGCGAAAAGCGCGGGCGCGGTGCGAAGTGCATCGGCCTTGAAAGCTTCTTTTCTTTTCGCCGCAGCCGAATCTGTTCCGCGCGGGGCCCCGTATGGATGACAGCCGCCGCGATTTCGTGGCGGTCCACTCAACCAGGAGCATCTCCATGCAAAGCAAACTTCATCGCCTCGCTTCCGTCACCCTCGCCATCGCGATTTCCGCCGGTGCCGTCTCGGCCATGGCCGCTTCCGTCATGGTGGGCGGTGCGCCGATGCTGCCGACCAAGGACATCATCGACAACGCCGTCAATTCCAAGGACCACACCACGCTGGTCGCCGCCGTCAAGGCTGCGGGCCTGGTCGACACGCTGAAGGGCCCGGGTCCGTTCACCGTGTTCGCACCGACGAACGAAGCCTTTGCCGCGCTGCCTGCCGGCACCGTCGACACGCTGCTCAAGCCCGAGAGCAAGGATGCGCTGACCGGCGTGCTGACCTACCACGTGGTGGCCGGCAAGCTCGACGCCGCCGCGCTGAAGAAGGAGATCAAGGCAGGCAAGGGTTCGGCCGAACTCAAGACCGTGGCCGGTGGTGTGCTCGTCGCCTCGGAAAAGGGCGGCAAGATCATGATCACCGATGAAAAGGGCGGCACCGCCACGGTGACCATCCCCAACGTCTACCAGTCGAACGGCGTGATCCACGTGGTCAACAAGGTCCTGCTGCCCAAGTAAGCCGCGACTGCTCTCCCTGGCGAGTCACACCAAAAAAACAGCCCGCACGAAGGCGGGCTGGAAGGTGACCTGCTGGAGGAGGGAGGATCAGAGAGTGCAGGCCACAGGGAGAGACTTGACTATCTCTTTCCAACCTGCCCGCAACCTGACTGTCACATTCCCCGGCCCTCGCGCCTGAGTGAAGATTGAGTGAAGAATTGTGAAGATGAACGACGACCTCAGTCCTCGTCTTCCCACTTTCCGATGACGGTGCCCAGCACGGTGAAGGCCGCGCGGATCGGCTCGTGCTTCGGGTTCAACGGCAGCAGCCAGCGGCGGCCGTCGTCTTCCTTGTAGGTCTTGAAGGTGATGTCGTCGCCGTCTTCGAGCTGGGCGATGACGCGTTCGCCGTCCTCCGGCTTTCTGAGCTGCGTGTCGATGAAGATGATCGATTCTTCGGGATAGTTTTTCAGCTCCCCGCTCGACGAGATCATGCTGTCGCCGCGCACCCGCAGCGCATAGGTCTCGGGGCTGTGATGGGCGATGCAGGGAATCCAGCGAGCGGCATCGGCGGCCTGCTTGCCCGCCTTGTCCCAGTTCGCCGCCTGCGGCCATGAAATGAGCGGCACCGTGTCGGGTGTGCCGGGTGCAAAGCACGGCACTTCAGGCGGAACGCGCACGACCCGGTAGACGGCTGCCGGTTCGTTGGCGCTGTTCTGCGCCGGCCGGATCTGCACCGGGTCCCAAG
This sequence comes from Variovorax sp. PAMC26660, assembly GCF_014302995.1. Taxonomy (NCBI): domain Bacteria; kingdom Pseudomonadati; phylum Pseudomonadota; class Betaproteobacteria; order Burkholderiales; family Comamonadaceae; genus Variovorax; species Variovorax sp. PAMC26660. The sequence goes on along the minus strand of NZ_CP060295.1, from coordinate 6,782,065 downwards.
GCGCCGGGCCATCGCCGGTGTCGAGCCAATGGGGATCGGCGCCATAGATGCGGGCCAGGGCCAGCAGGCCCATGGTTCGGGTGGTATCCCCGCGCTCGATCTTTGAAATGCTGGACTGTTTGACGCCGGACGCAGCCTCCGCTTGCCGCTGTGTCAGCTTGGCATGTTTGCGGGCCGCCTTGGCGCGTGTGGCAATAGTCTCCATGGCCGCGGATTTAAGCCCAGATGAATATTACCTTTAAACTGAGAAATATAAAAAAGGGAGTAATTGCCATGAAGCCACGCGAGTTGGTGCTGGCGCTGCGAGCCATGGGGCTCACGCAAAAGCAGATCCAGGAACGCACCGGAATTCCACAGCCCACGGTCAGCAAGATCGGACTGGGGCGTGTCAGCGACGTGATGTCGCGCCACTACCTGGCGCTCCTTCGCGCCTACGAACAAGGCGTGAAGGAGCAGGCCGTGCGGCCAGCGCCCTTTGCCTGGCCCCGCATCAATGACTGAGCGGTGCGCAGGCCTTCGCCGTCGGGCCTGTGGCTCGACCGCGCGCTGTGCGTGCTGCTGGCGCTGCTGTCCTTCGCGGCCCTGATCTACGGGGTTCTGACGGAGCACCCCGGCATTGCCGGCGGGGGCGCCTTCGGGCTGATCGGCGCGCTGGGCGCGGCGATGGTGCTGTTCGACGAGGAAGCGCTCAGGCGCTCGCGTGCGCTGCAGGCGGCGCGAGAGCGAGAGTGGCGCTGACGCGCACGCAGTCCTTGATGTGCTGCTCGCCCAGGGCGCGCAGGGCCGCATAGCCCAGCGCCGCGGACACGAGTTGCCCGGCAATCGGCACGTACTTGGTCGCCTGCTTGGCGGTCAGGCGCACGCCGGCATGCTTGGCCAGCCGGACCAGCAGGTCGCGCGTGACCAGCCGCCCCACCAGCAAGGCGCCCACCGTGGTGGCCGCCTTCTGAATGCGCTCGCGCTGGTGCGGCGCGAGCTTTTCGACCTGGGTGACCGAGAGTCCGAACTCGGCGCTGATCTGAGGCACCAGCCGCGAGAGCAGGGCCGCATCGGCGGCCCAGTCGATGCCGGGCAGCGGTATCGCGCTGGCGGCCGCCGCCATCAGGGCCTTGCGGCCGATCAGGCGACGGCTGCGGTGGACCGCCGCTATCAGCTTTTCGTCGCCGTTGGCGAGGTCGATGGCAGACGGCATGCGGTGTCCCTTCGCTGTGCCCGCGTCAGGCGGTCAATGCTTCCAGTTGGTCCGACAGGGCCAGCCAGCGCTCTTCGAGGCGGGCGATTTCGTCGTTGAGCGCCTTCAGGCGCTTGCCCGCGTCGGCGATCTCGGCCGGCGGCAGCGGCTGCGCCAGTCGCGCTTCGAGCGCGGTGCGCTCGGTGCTGGCGGCGGCCATGCGTTCGTCGATCTGGGCGATTTCTCGCTTGATCGGCTTGGCCTGGTCGCTGCGCTGCTGGCGGTCCTGGGCGTCCTGCTTGCGTTGCTGCGGGTTCTTGCTGGCGGCTGCACTTTCGGTGCCCGAAGCGGCTGCAACGGCCGTCTTTGCTGGGGTTGCAGCTGCAGTTTCAATAGCGTTGGCCGCATCGCGCACAGCCACCTTGGCTTCTTCGCGCAGGCGCTTGGCTTCGTCGAGCAGGTAGCGCTGGTAGTCGTCGAGGTCGCCGTCGAAGTCGGTGACGACACCGCGGCCCACCAGCCAGAACTCGTCGCACACCGAACGCAGCAGCGCACGGTCGTGGCTCACCAGCATCAGCGTGCCTTCGAACTCGTTGAGCGCCACGGCCAGGGCTTCGCGGGTGGCAAGGTCCAGGTGGTTGGTGGGCTCGTCCAGCAGCAGCAGGTTTGGGCGCTGCCAGACCATCATGGCGAGTACAAGGCGGGCCTTTTCGCCGCCGCTCATGGTGCCCACGGGCTGCTTGACCATGTCGCCGCTGAAATTGAAGCTGCCCAGGTAGCCGCGCAATGCCTGCTCGCCGGTGGCTTCCTTGACCGCGCTGCCGAGTTCGCGCGCCATGCGCACCATGTGTTCGAGCGGGTTGTCCTGCGGGCGCAGCACGTCGAGTTCCTGCTGCGCGAAGTAGCCGATGTTCAGGCCCTTGCCCTCCGTGACTTCACCGGCCAGCGCACCCATTTCGCGTGCAATGGTCTTCACCAGCGTCGATTTGCCCTGGCCGTTGGCGCCCAGGATGCCGATGCGCTGGCCCGCCAGCACCGAGCGGCTGACACCGCGCAGGATGGTCTTGGGCGCGGCGTCTTCAATTTCGTAGCCGAAGCTCGCATTGCTGATCGACAGCATCGGATTCGGGATGTTGCCCGGCTCCTTGAACTCGAAGGTGAAGTCGGCTTCGGCCAGCAGCGGCGCGACCTTTTCCATGCGCTCCAGCGCCTTCACGCGGCTTTGCGCCTGCTTGGCCTTGCTGGCCTTGGCCTTGAAGCGGTCGATGAACTTCTGCAGGTGGGCGATCTTGTCCTGCTGCTTGCTGAAGGCGGTCTGCTGCAGCGCCATCTGCTCGGCGCGCAAGGTCTCGAAGGCGCTGTAGTTGCCGCCGTAGCGCGTGAGCTGGGCGTTGGCGATGTGCAGGGTCACGTCGGTCACGGCATCGAGGAATTCGCGGTCGTGGCTGATGACGATCATGGTGCCGGCGTACTTCTGCAGCCAGGCTTCGAGCCACACCAACGCGTCCAAGTCCAGGTGGTTGGTGGGTTCGTCGAGCAGCAGCAGGTCGCTGGGGCACATCAGCGCGCGGGCCAACTGCAGGCGCATGCGCCAGCCGCCCGAGAAGCTGTTGACGGCGCCGTCGAGTTCGTGCGACTTGAAACCCAGCCCGAGGATCAGCGCCTGCGCGCGCGGCACGGCATCGTGCTCGCCGGCATCGGCCAGGTCGGTGTAGGCGTGGGCCAGTTCCATGCCGATGTCGGCATCGTCGGGGTTCTCGGTGTAGGCGGCCTCGATGGCGGCCAGCGTGGTGCGCAGCTCGGTCAGGCGGGTGTCGCCGCCGACGACGAATTCGGTGGCCGATTCGTCGGTTTCGGGCATGTCCTGCGCCACCTGGGCCATGCGCCACTGCTTGGGCACGTAGAAGTCGCCGCCGTCTTCGTGCAGCGACCCGTTGAACAGCGCGAACAGCGAGGACTTGCCGGCACCGTTGCGCCCCACAAGGCCGACCTTTTCGCCGGGGTTGAGGTTGACGGTGGCGCCGTCGAGCAGTTTCTTGGCGCTGCGGCGAAGAATGACGTTTTTGAGAGTAATCATGAAATAGGAACCGTAGGGGCGATTATCCCGTCCGGCCCTTGGCGGCCTGGCGCGAAGGGGCAAATGAGGGCATCACCCGATGAAGGGGGACTGCAGCCGGGGCTGCGAGAAAGCGGCAGAAAGGGGCTTGGGCGGGCGCAGCTAACGCACGCCGGCACCGGCAGTCACCGTCATGGCGGTGTGAGCGACGCGAGGGCCGCACGGGTCACGAGCAAGACTTGGTCTTCGCCTGCCGAGGTTTCGAGCCACACGACTTCGAGCTGCGGAAACGCCGCCTCGAAGTAGTCGCGCTCGTTGCCGATTTCCAGCACCAGCACCGCCTGCTCGCTCATGCGCGAAGGCGCGCCGGCGAACAGTTGGCGCACGAAGTCCATGCCGTCGGTGCCACCGGCCAGCGCCAGTTCGGGCTCGGCGCGGTATTCGGCGGGCAGGGCGGCCATGCTTGCGCTGTTCACATAGGGCGGGTTGCACAGCACCAGGTCGTAGGGGCCGGCCAGCTTGGCCAGGCCATCGGACTCGACCAGCTTCACGCGCCCATCGAGTTCGTGCCGGGTGACGTTGATGGCGGCCACTTCGAGCGCTTCGACGGACAGGTCGGCGGCATCCACCGTCACATCCGGGTAGGTCAGCGCCGCAATGACGGCCAGGCTGCCATTGCCGGTGCACAGGTCGAGCACGCGCTGCGTGTGCGGGCCGAGCCAGTAGTCGATGCTGCCATCGGCGATCAGCTCGGCAATGAAGCTGCGCGGCACGATGGCGCGCTCGTCCACGTAGAAGGGCACACCCTGCAGCCAGGCCTCTTTCGTCAGGTAGGCGGCGGGCTTGCGCGTGGCGATGCGTTCGTCGAACAGGGCGGCGACCTTGCCGGCATCGGCCGGCGACACGGGCCTGTCGGCCACTGCGTCGATGTCGTCCAGCGGCAGCTTCAGGCGCCACAGCACCAGCCAGGCGGCTTCGTCGAAGGCGTTGGCCGTGCCGTGGCCGAAAGCCACACCGGCGTCGGTCAGGCGCTGGGCGCCGGCTTCGATCAGTTCGATGACGGTGCTCATCGGGCGAGCGCGGCGTCGAGCTGCTTGAGCGTGCGCACGTAGATGTTCTTGAGCGTCTCGATCTCGGCCACGTCGATGTGTTCGTCGATCTTGTGGATGCTGGCGTTCACCGGGCCCAGCTCGACCACCTGCTTGCAGATCTTGGCGATGAAGCGCGCGTCGCTGGTGCCGCCGCTGGTCGACAGCTCGGTCTCGATGCCGGTTTCTTCGCGGATGGCGCCTTGCACCGCCACCACCAGTTCGCCGGGCGTGGTCAGGAAGGGCAGGCCGCCGACGGTCCAGGCCAGCGTGTAGTCGACACCGTGCGCGTCGAGCACGGCGTGCACGCGCTGCTGCAGCGATTCGGGCGTGGATTCGGTCGAGAAGCGGAAGTTGAAGTCGATCACCGCGCTGCCCGGAATCACGTTGCTGGCGCCGGTGCCCGAGTGGAAATTGCTGATCTGCCAGCTTGTGGGCTGGAAGTAGGGGTTGCTCACGGCGTCCCAGCCGCCGGCCGTGTTGAGCGCCACCAGCTCGGCCAGCGCGGGCGCCACCGAGTGCACCGGGTTTTTGGCCAGATGCGGGTAGGCGATGTGGCCCTGCACGCCCTTCACCGTGAGCTTGCCGCTCATGGTGCCGCGGCGGCCGTTCTTGATCATGTCGCCGCAGCGCTCCACCGCCGTGGGTTCGCCGACGATGCAGTAGTCGATGACCTCGCCGCGTGCGGTCAGCGCATTGCAGACGATGACGGTGCCGTCGACGCCGGGGCCTTCTTCATCGCTGGTGAGCAGCAGGGCCAGCGTGAGCCTGGGCTCGGGCGTGGCCTGCAGGAACTCTTCGATGGAGGTCACGAAGGCCGCCACCGAAGTCTTCATGTCGCAGGCACCGCGGCCGTAGAGCTTGCCGTCGCGGTGCGTGGGCGTGAACGGGTGGCTGGTCCATTGTTCGACCGGGCCGGTGGGCACCACGTCGGTGTGGCCGGCGAACACCAGCGTCTTCGTTGCAGCCGCATGGGCCGGGCGGCGCACCGCCCAGAGGTTGGTCACGCGAAAGTCGGCCGGGCCGCTTTCGATGGTCTCCAGCGTGAAGCCCAGTTGCGCCAGCCGTTCGCCGAGGATCTGTTGGCAGCCCGCGTCGTCGGGTGTGACCGAGGGGCGCGAGATGAGTTGTTCGGCGAGCTGGAGCGTGCGGGACATCGGGAAAAGGCTTGGTTCAGAACTTCACGTCGAGCGTGATGTCGGTAAAAGTGGGCTCGTCGACCTGGTCCGTGAGGTTGCGGTCTTCGACTTGCGGCTTGGGTGCGGCGCGGTTCTGCAGGCGCCACAGCAGGTTGGTGGGCGAGTCGGCCTGGGCCAGGCCTTCTTCGCGCGTCACGCGTTCCTCGATGATGAGGCGCGCAATGTCTTCCTCGAAGGTCTGCGAGCCGTCGGCCATCGAATTCACCATGGCCTCCTTGACGGCGGAGAAGTCGCCCTTTTCGATCAGCTCGGCCACCAGCGCGGTGTTGAGCATGACTTCGAGCGCCGGCACGCGGCTGCCGGCCGGTGTGCGCAGCAGCCGTTGCGACACCACGGCGCGCAGGGCCGAGCCCAGGTCGCCCAGCATCGTGGGACGCACTTCGACGGGGTAGAAGCTCAGGATGCGGTTGAGCGCGTGGTAGCTGTTGTTGGCGTGCAGCGTGCTCACGCAAAGGTGGCCCGACTGGGCGTAGGCAATCGCGGCACTCATGGTTTCGCGGTCGCGGATTTCGCCGATGTGGATCACGTCGGGCGCCTGGCGCAGCGCGTTCTTGAGCGCGACCTGCAGTGACGCCGTGTCGTTGCCCACGTCGCGCTGGTTCACCAGCGACTTCTTGTTGGTGTAGGTGAACTCGATCGGCTCTTCGACCGTGAGGATGTGGCCGCTGGCGTTTTCGTTGCGGTAGTCGAGCATCGAGGCCAGCGTGGTGGTCTTGCCCGCGCCGGTGGCGCCCACCATCAGGATCAGCCCGCGCTTGTCCATGATGAGCGTCTTGAGGATGTCGGGCAGGTTCAGATCGGCAAAGCTGGGGATCTTCGAGGCGATGTGCCGCACCACCACCGCGTAGCTGCCGCGCTGGCGCATGGCGCTGATGCGGTAGTTGCCGGCGCCTTCGAGGGCAATGGCCAGGTTCAGCTCGCCCGTGCGCTCCAGCTCCTGGATGCGCTCGGCGGGCACCACTTCGGCCAGCAGCGCGAGCGGCGCCGCGGGCGGCAGCACCTGCGCGTTGATGGGCACGCAGTTGCCGTTGATCCGGATCTGTACCGGGGAGTGAGCCGAGAGGTAGATGTCGGAGGCCTTGCGCTCGGCCATCAAACGAAGAATTCGCTCCATCATGTTCATCGGTCTCTCTCCTCGGGTGCTGTTTTTCTAAGGGGAAGGATCAGTGGCGCAAGGCCGGCTGCATTCAGTCGCGCAGAAGGTCGTTCAGGCTGGTCTTGGAGCGCGTCTGCGCATCGACCGTCTTGACGATGATCGCGGCGTAGGTGCTGTAGTCCTGGCCCGACTTGGTCTTCTTGGGCAGGTTGCCGCTGATGACGACGCTGCCGGACGGCACGCGGCCGTAGGAGGTCTCGCCGGTTTCGCGGTTGAAGATCGGGGTGCTCTGGCCGAGGTACACGCCCATGCCGAGCACCGAGTTTTCTTCGACCACCACGCCTTCGACCACTTCGGAGCGGGCGCCGATGAAGCAGTTGTCTTCGATGATGGTCGGGCCGGCCTGCAGCGGCTCGAGCACGCCGCCGATGCCGACGCCGCCCGACAGGTGCACGTTGGCGCCGATCTGTGCGCATGAACCCACGGTGGCCCAGGTGTCGACCATGGTGCCTTCGCCCACGTAGGCGCCGATGTTCACGTACGAGGGCATCAGGATCGCGCCCTTGGCGATGAAGCTGCCGCGGCGGGCCACGGCCGGCGGCACGATGCGCACGCCCGATTCCTTCAGCTCACCGGCCGACAGGTGCGAGAACTTGGTTGGCACCTTGTCGTAGAAGCCGAGCGAGCCGGCCTGCATCTGTTCGTTGTCCTTCAGGCGGAACGACAGCAGCACGGCCTTCTTGATCCACTGGTGCACGGTCCACTTGCCCACGCTTTCGCGGGTGGCCACGCGCAGCTTGCCGTTGTTGAGCTCGGTGATCACGTGCTCGACGGCGTCGCGCACTTCGGCGGAGGCGGCGGCGGGCGAGATGTTTGCGCGGTCTTCCCACGCGGCGTCGATGATCTGTTGCAGTTGCTGTGTCATGAAGAAAGTCTCGGGTGAAAAATGGAGCAGGGAAGCGGGGCGGTCAGCGGCGGGCGTCTTTGACGAAGCGGACGATGCGCTCGGCGGCCTCGACGCATTCGGCCGTTTCGGCCACCAGCGCCATGCGGATGCGGCCTTTGCCTGGGTTCGCGGGGTTGGCGCTGTGCGCCGTGTCACGGGCCAGATAGCTCCCCGGCAAAACCGTGACATTGTATTGAGCGTAGAGCGCGCGGGCGAAGGCTTCGTCGTCGCCAGCCCACACTTCGGGCACGCCGGCCCAGAGGTAGAAACTGGCGTCGGGCAGGCGTACGTCGAGCACAGCTTCGAGCAGCGGCGTGACTGCGGCGAACTTGGCGCGGTACTTGGCGCGGTTCTCCACCACATGGGCCTCGTCGCCCCAGGCCGCGATGCTGGCGCCGGCCACGGTGCCGCTCATGGCGCTGCCGTGGTAGGTGCGGTAGAGCAGAAACTTCTTGATGATGGCCGCGTCGCCCGCCACGAAGCCGCTGCGCAGGCCGGGCACGTTGCTGCGCTTGGACAGCGAGGTGAGGGCGATCAGGTTCCTGAAATCCGGTCGGCCGAGCTTCACCGACGCTTCCAGGCCGCTGAGCGGGGGCTCGTCGCGGAAGTAGATCTCGCTGTAGCACTCGTCGGCCGCGATCACGAAGCCGTGGCGGTCGGACAGCTCGAAGAGCTTCTTCCATTCGTCCAAAGCCATCACCGCGCCCGTGGGGTTGCCCGGCGAGCAGACGAACACCAGTTGCGTGCGGGCCCAGATGGCCTCGGGCACGCTGTCCCAGTCGACGGCGAAGTTGCGCGACGGCACGCTCGGCACGTAGTAAGGCTCGGCGCCCGAGAGCAGCGCGGCGCCCTCGTAGATTTGATAGAACGGATTGGGCGACATCACCACCGGCTGCGGCGAGACGGTGGCGTCCACCACGGTTTGCGCCAGCGAGAACAACGCCTCGCGCGAGCCGTTGACCGGGAGCACCTGCGTGGCCGGATCGAGCGCAAGGCTGTAGCGGGTCTTCAGCCAGTCGGTGAAGGCGGTGCGCAGTTTCAGATCGCCGGCGGTGGCCGGGTACGCGGCCAGCGAACCGAGGCTGGCGCTCAGTGCTTCCTTGATGAAAGTCGGCGTCGCGTGCTTGGGCTCACCGATGCCCAGGCTGATGGCAGGGAATTCGGGGTTGGGCGTGACACCCGCGAACAGTTGCTTCAGCCGCTCGAAGGGATAGGGCTGCAACCTGGAAAGCAAGGGATTCATGCCCGGGATTATCGGCGACGGGGTGTGTCTTCACGGCGCCAGGGCCTCGGCGCGTCGTTTTTGGCGCCCCGTGGCCCCGGGACGGTCATCGCCTCAGCACAGCGGGTGGTTGAATTGGCCGATCATGTTGGCGAAGTTCTGGTTGTAGCGGTTCGCCGAGCTGACGATGCTGGAGCTGCGCATGTACGCCGGCAACCCGGCCATGGCGCCGGTTTCCTTGCGCTTGAACACGCCGTTCCTGATGTCCTTGACCATCGAGCGCGACTGGCCGATGAACTCGTTGATCTGCAGCATGCCGCCGCTGCAGCTCTTGCCGCTCTGGGCCGACTGCTCGGCGGTCTTCTTGCTCCAGCCCGTGGCCGAGTCGGCCACCAGCGCCAGCGACGCTTCGAACGCCGCCAATGCCTTCGGATCGTTGGGCGATTCGAACAGCGTGCGCGCATCGGCGTGGTTGAGCTTGCCGTGGTAGATGAGGCCGGCGCGGTAGTAGGCGGCGGTGTCCTTGGGCGCTTTCTCGAAGGCTTCCTTGGTCAGGGCCTGGTCGCGGGCGCTCAGGCCCTTGTCGAACGCGGCCTCGGCCTGCGCAACCGTGGTGAGCGCGGCCAGGTAGTCCTTGTTCATCTGGCGCGCCTTGTCGCCGTTGTCGGCCAGGTAGCCCTTGGAGTTGGCGTAGTCGTTCAACTCGCGGCTCAGGGGTGACAGCACCTTGAGTGCGGCCGAGAACGCCTTGGCCGATTCGTCGATTTCGGGCAGCGGCGCGTCGATGGCTACGGCTGCATCGAGCTTTTTGGCCGAACGGTCGACCAGGATGTCGTTCTGGATGCGCAGGCTGGTTAGCGGCGCCTTGGCCTGGAGCGGTGGCAGCTGGCTTTCCACGTAGCTTTCGCGCGCCTCCTGGAACGAGGTGCTCAGGCTGTTCGAGACGTCGACGTAGATGTTGTATTTTTCGACCAGCTGTTGCTCGGTGTTGCTCTTTTGGGCCTGTGCTTGTGAAGCCGCTTGCGCCGGCTTGTCTGCCTTGTCGCCGCAACCGGCCAGCAAGGCCAAGGCCGTGACAAGCGTTGCGCTCAGGATCGTCCAGTACTTCATTGATTCCTCCGTTGAAAAAACGCAGGCAAGCCTTGCTCTGCTTGCCGATAGGCCGTCGGAGCCATCAAGGCCCCGGGAAAACATCGTGGGGATGGCCGCCGTGCGAAGACGGCGGCGCTGCCGCGCTCAGGCGGCGCCGCGCCGGTAGAAGGCCAGCGAGCCGGCCAGCGCCAGCAGCATGCCGCCGCAGGCGCGGTCGATCCAGCGGGTGGCCGACACCGTCAGCAGCCGGATCGCACGGGCGCCGACGAAGGCGTAGGCCAGCATCACCGTCATGTCCAGGCCCGCGAAGATCAGCGCAATGATCAGGTACTGCGGCGCCTGTGCGGCCGAAGGATCGATGAACTGCGGCAACAACGCCGAGCAGAAGATGTAGCCCTTGGGGTTGGTCACCGCCACCAGGAATGACTTGAAGAAGATCCGGCGGCTTTCGCCCGCGGTCACCGACGCGGCGGCATCGGCGTTCGGCAGCTGGAAGCCGCCCTTGGAGCGCAGCATGCGCAGCCCCAGCCACGCCAGGTACACCGCGCCAACCCACTTCAGCGCTGCGAACCAGAATTCGGATGCCGCCAGCAACGCACCCAGGCCCAGCGCCACCGCGCCGACCAGCACGAAGTCCGACAGCACCGCGCCGAGCATGCCCGGCAGCGCGCGCCGCACGCCGTGCCGCGAGCCATTGCTGAGTGCCAGCAGCACGGTGGGGCCGGGCGTGGCGATGGCGGCGAAGGCCACGATGGCGAAGAGCAGGGCGGTGGCGAGCGTCATCGGGGCAGTCTCCTTCTTTGCTGAAGATTCAGGTCGTCAGAACTTCTTGACGAGCACCTGGCTCTTGCGGTCCCAGTTGTACTTGCGCTTGCGCGCCTCGGGCAGCCAGTCGGGGTTGACTTGCTGGAAGCCGCGCTTGAGGAACCAGTGCATGGTGCGCGTGGTGAGCACGAAGATGCTGTCCAGGCCCATGGCCTTGGCGCGGTGCTCGATGCGCTTGAGGATGCGTTCGCCGTCGCCCTGCGACTGCGATTGCGGCGACACCGTGAGCGCGGCCATCTCGGCGGTGCGCTCCTCGGGGTAGGGGTAGAGCGCCGCGCAGCCGAAGATCACGCCGTCGTGCTCGATCACGGTGTAGTGGCCGACGTCGCGTTCGATCTCGGTGCGGTCGCGCTTGACCAGCGTGCCGTCGCGCTCGAAGGGCTCGATCAACTGCAGGATGCCGCCGATGTCGTCGACCGAGGCTTCGCGCAGGCTTTCGAGTTTCTCGTCGATCACCATGGTGCCGACGCCGTCGTGCACGTACACCTCCAGCAGCAGCGAGCCGTCGAGCGCGAAGGGCAGGATGTGGTTGCGCTCCACGCCGGCCTTGCAGGCCTTGACGCAGTGCTGCAGGTAGAAGGCGGTGTCGGTGGGGCGCTGTGCGGGCGGCAGCGAGGCCAGCAGCTTTTCGGCGGCATCGAGCGGCAGTTCGGTGTCGATCGGGTTGTCCTCGCTCTCGGGCAGTTCGCTGTCCATGCGGATGCCCGGGATCTCGGTCAGGAAGATCAGCTTGTCGGCCTGGATGGAAATGGCGACGCTGGTGGCGACCTCTTCCATAGTCAGGTTGAAAGCTTCGCCGGTGGGCGAGAAGCCGAAGGGCGACATCAGCACCATCGCGCCGAAATCGAGCGTGCGGCGGATGCCGGCTGCATCGACCTTGCGCACCAGGCCCGAATGCTTGAAGTCGACGCCGTCGACCACGCCCACGGGGCGCGCAGTGATGAAGTTGCCCGAGATCACTCGCACCGTCGAGCCGGCCATTGGCGTGTTCGGCAGGCCCTGGCTGAAGGCGGCCTCGATCTCGTAGCGCAACTGGCCGGCGGCCTCTTGCGCGGAGTCGAGCGCCACCGCGTCGGTGATGCGGATGCCGTGCGAGTACTGTGCCTTGTGGCCCTTGGCGGCCAACTGCTCGTTGACCTGCGGACGGAAGCCGTGCACCAGCACGATCTTGACGCCCATGCTCTGGATCAGCGCCAGGTCTTGCGCGATGTTCTGCAGCTTGCCCGCCGCAATGGCTTCGCCCGCCAACCCGACCACGAAAGTCTTACCGCGATGCGTGTGAATGTAGGGCGCGACCGAGCGGAACCAGGGCACGAAGGTGAAATTGAAGACGGTGGACATGGGGCGTGATTGTGCATTCATGAAGTGAGATTTGCCTGACTCAGGCCAGGGCCTTGAGCACCCGGGCCGCGCCGGCCCTCGGACCCCTGGCGCGAGCCGGCACCGGGACGGCCGCCACGCGCGAACGGAAGTCCGTCAGCAGCGCCGCGTAGGCGTCGGTCGACTCGCCGGGCACGGGCGCCGGCAGGTCGAGCATGGCCGCCAGTTCGGCCGGCGCGATCGAGCCTTCGCGCATCAGCGCGTCGACCACCGCCATCAGCGCCGGCGTGTGGGCTTCGAGCAGCGCCAGCGCGCGTGCATGCGCCTGTGCCAGCAGGGCCTCGATCTCGGGGTTGGTGGCCGCCAGGTCGGTGTTGAGGTTGTCGTTCGCGTCGTTGGCGACGTCGGTGCGGCTCAGTCGCGTGCCGAAGGCGAAGTGGCGCACGTACTGCGCGGCATTCGACGTGGCCTGCATGAAGTCTTGCGAGGCGCCCGAGGTGCAGGCCTGCTCGCCGAACACCAGTTGCTCGGCGGCACGGCCAGCGAGGCTCACGCAGATGCGGTCGCGCAGGTTTTCCTTCGACCAGGTCTTGCGCTGCTCGTAGCTGTTGTAGCCACCCTCGAACGAGGCCACGTTGATCTTGATCTCCTGCGGCGCGCGGCCGAACAGCAGGCCGTAGACCACGCCATGGCCCGCCTCGTGCACGGCGAGCAGGGCGCGGAAGTCCTCGCTCGAACGTTGCTTGAGGCGGTTGAGTTCCAGGGCAATCGGAAACTGTCGTCGTGCCTTGCGGTACTTGGCCGCGATGCACGAGACGCCCGCATCCAGCGTCAGCCACACCGGCTCGCTGCCATTGGCGCCTTGCTCCAGCGCCCACAGTGCGGCGTTGACCAGCGTCGCGCTCAGGATCGCGTGGATCGACGAGAACAGCGGGCGCGTGCCCTGTGCCGGGAACACGGCGTTGGCGTAGATCTGCTCATACACGCTGGCGTCGAGCACGAAGCGCACGCCGGAGCTTTCCTGGATCTCGCCCACGTAGCGGTCGCAGATCGACAGGATCAGCCGCACGTAGGTCGCGCGGTTGAACGACGGGTAGATCACGTGGTTGTTGCCCAGCCGCGCGATCTGCTCGGGGCGGAAGCGCTCGGCCAGCGCCTTCTTGACGTCGATCATCGAGAGCTTCTTCGTGAGCGCATGGAAGATGTCGGCGTCGGTGTCGCAGTCTTCGACGCGCTGGGCCATCTCGGCATACATCTCGTCGAGGTTGCCCGAGACGAACACCAGCAGCTTGCTGTAGTCGGTTTCCCAGTTCTGCTGGCTGTCGCGGAAGGCGCGCAGGCGCGCATGCACCTCGGCGGGCTTCCAGGCCATGATCTGAAGCAGGGTTTCGGAGAGCTTCAGGCAGCGCTTCACTTCCTGCGCCTCCCAGGGCGAGAGATGCAGCTTGCGCTTCTTGAGCTTCTTCTTGTCGGCGGGACCGTCGCGGTCGTGCTCGAACTCGGCTTGCGCGAGCGACGATTCGATCTCGCCCAGCATCGACAGCGCGGGCGGCAGGCGGCCGTCGGACAGCAGGGCCCACACGTCCTGGTAGCGCTCGACCTTGGCGTCGTTGCCGTTGCCGTCCCGCGTGCGAAAGCGCTGGAACTCGTCGAGCACCAGAATGCCCGGCGTGCCCTCGGCAATGCCCGATTCGGCCAGCATGGCCGAGATCGAACCGCCGCTGTGGTAGCCCGAGCCGTGGCTGAAGCCGTCCATCTGCACTTCGATGAAGCGGTCATAGAAGCCCAGGTGCTGCGCGAGCTTGCGCACCAGTTGCGTCTTGCCGGTGCCGGTCAGGCCCCAGAGGCAGACGATGACGGGGCGGCTGATGAGCTGGGGCAGCACATACCAGGCGCGCAGCGAATCGATCACGCGATCGATGATGTCGTCGATGCCGAACAGCTCGGCCTTCAGCGCTTCGGCGACGGTCTGCAGGTGCCGGGTGCGCTCGGACAGCTCGGCATGCAGGTTGGAATGAATGTCTTTGGACATGATTTTTTTATGAAACGGACAGGTACGAAAAAGCGGCCGTTCCTTCGGGACGAAGGACACGGCAGGCAGACGCTGTGGGATTCAGTTGCGGCGCTTCTGTGCTCGAAGCGCGCACGAGGGCGCAGGCTTCAGGCCGGGCGAGGCAACTTGGCCCTTCCATGCGCGGCGGGCGCATGGCTTGCGCAGCGACTGCGCAAGGTGGTGAGGGCAAGGCGATAGGACATGGGAGGCGATCGTAGTAGCGGTTTACAGTTGAGTAAAGACTATTTACGCCACCTGTTGCAATGAAGCAGCGTGCTGTGGATGTCGTGCAACAACTGCAGTGGCCGCCGATAATCGACGGTTTGCCTGCCTGCCCCCGTGCAACCCCGGCGCGCGCGACCGACGACTGCCTTCCCTTGACGACCACGACACCCCTTCGCATCGAATTCCCCGAATCGCTCCCTGTCTCGGGCAGGCGCGACGAAATCATGGCCGCCATCCTGGCGAACCAGGTCGTGATCGTTTGCGGCGAAACCGGCTCGGGCAAGACCACGCAGTTGCCGAAGATCGCGCTGGCGCTCGGGCGCGGCAAGCTCAACGCCGAATCGGGCAAGGGCCGCTGGATCGGCCACACGCAGCCGCGCCGCATTGCCGCAAGCTCCGTGGCCAAGCGCATCGCCGAAGAACTGAAGACGCCGCTGGGCGACGTGGTCGGCTTCAAGGTGCGCTTTCAGGACCGCCTGAGCCGCGACGCCTCGGTCAAGCTGATGACCGATGGCATCCTGCTGGCCGAGACGCAGACCGATCCGCTGCTGAAGGCCTACGACACGCTCATCATCGACGAGGCGCACGAGCGCTCGCTGAACATCGACTTCCTGCTCGGCTACCTGCGCGAGATCTTGCCGCGCCGGCCTGACCTGAAGGTGATCGTGACCTCGGCGACCATCGATGCCGATCGCTTCGCGCAGCACTTCGCCTCGGCCAAGGGGCCGGCGCCGATCATCTACGTGTCGGGCCGCACTTTCCCGGTGGAGCAGCGCTACCGCCCCTTCGAGGAATCGCGCGAGCACGACATGAACGACGCGATTGCCGACGGCGTCGACGAACTCTGGCGCGATCCGCACAACGCGGGTGACATCCTCGTCTTCCTCCCCGGCGAGCGCGAGATCCGCGAGGCCGCCGACCATCTGCGCCGCCACCTGAGCCACCAGCCCCTGTTTCGCAATGCCGAAGTACTGCCGCTGTTCGCACGCCTGTCGGGCCCCGAGCAGGACCGCATCTTCGACAGCCACACGGGCCGTCGCATCGTGCTGGCCACCAACGTGGCCGAAACCTCGCTCACCGTGCCCGGCACCCGCTATGTGATCGACACCGGCACGGCGCGCGTCAAGCGCTACAGCTTCCGCAGCAAGGTCGAGCAATTGCTGGTCGAGCCGATCAGCCAGGCGGCCGCCAACCAGCGCGCCGGCCGTTGCGGCCGCGTGGCCAACGGCATCTGCATCCGGCTTTACGACGAGAAAGACTTCGACGGGCGCCCGCGTTTCACCGATCCGGAAATCCTTCGTTCCTCGCTCGCGGGCGTGATCCTGCGCATGAAGTCGCTGCGGCTTGGCGACGTCGCGCGCTTTCCCTTCCTCGAAGCGCCATCGCCGCGCGCCATTGCCGACGGCTACCAACTGCTGAACGAACTGGGCGCGGTCGACGACGCCAACGAACTCACGGCCATGGGGGGCGAGCTGGCCAAGCTGCCGCTCGATCCGCGCGTGGGCCGGATGATTCTGGAAGCCCGCACGCGCGGCGCGCTCGAAGAAGTGCTGGTGATCGCCTCCGCCCTCAGCGTGCAGGACGTGCGCGACCGGCCAATGGAAGTGCAGCAGCAGGCCGACCAGGCGCACTCGAAGTTCGACGACGAGAAGAGCGAGTTCAGCGGCTACCTGCGGTTGTGGAAATGGATCGGCGACGCGCGCGGCGGCCACGGCGATACACACAAGCTCAGCAACCGCCAGTACGAGCAGTTGCTGCGCCAGAACTTCATCAACATTCGCCGCGTGCGTGAATGGCGCGACATCCATTCGCAACTGCTCACAGTGGTGACCGAGCACAAGTGGCGCATCAACGCCGAGCCTGCCGGCTACGAACCGCTGCACCTGTCGATGCTCGCGGGCCTGCTGGGCAACGTCGGCTGGAAACTCGAAGACGATGAGGCCTATCTGGGCGCGCGTGGCATCAAGTTCTACAAGCATCCGGGTGCGCACCTGAAGAAGAAACCCGGCCGCTGGATCGTGGCAGCCGAACTGGTCGAGACCACGCGCCTTTTCGGGCGCGGCGTTGCCAACATCGAACCGCAGTGGCTGGAACAGGTGGCGGGGCATCTGCTGAAGAAGCAGTTGCTCGACCCGCACTGGGAGAAGAAAGGCGCGCAGGTCTCGGCGCTGGAGCGCGCGACGCTCTACGGCCTTGTGGTCTACAGCGGGCGCCGCGTCGATTTCACGAAGGTCGATCCGATCGCGGCGCGCGAAATCTTCATCCGCGAAGCGCTGGTCGGTGGACAGTGGGAAAGCAAGTTCCCGTTTCTCACGGCCAACCGCAAGCTGGTGCGCGAGGTCGAAGGGCTGGAGCACAAGGCGCGCCGGCAGGACGTGCTGGTTGACGACGAACTGATCTTCGCCTTCTACGACGCGCAACTGCCTGCCGATGTGGCGAGCGGCATCACCTTCGAGAACTGGTATCGCCACGCGTCGAGGGACCAGCCGCGCCTGCTGTTCCTCACGCGCGACGAGTTGATGCGCCATCAAGCGGCCGGCATCACGACGCAATCGTTTCCGGCCACGCTGCGGCTCGGCGGCGTCGATTGCGCCGCCACCTACCTGCACGAACCCGGCGACGCGAAAGACGGCCTGACGGTCAGCGTGCCGCTCTTCGTACTGAACCAGGTGAGCGAAGAGCGTTGCGAATGGCTGGTGACGGGCATGCTCAAGGACAAGATCCAGGCGCTGCTCAAGAGCTTGCCGCAGCGCCCGCGCTCGCGGCTGGTGCCGCTGCCTGAGTCGGCCTCGAAACTGGTCGAGGCCTTGTCGGTGCCCGAGCTGTTCGGCACTGGTTCGCTGACCGACGTGCTGCTCAAGCGCGTGCGCGACATGACCAGCATCGACGTGAAGCGCGCCGACTTCAAGCTCGACATGCTGCCGCCGCACATGTTCATGAACCTGCGCGTGATCGACGAGCATGGCCGCCAGCTCGGCATGGGGCGCAACCTTGGTGCGCTGAAGGCGGAGCTGGGTGCGCAGGCGCGTGGCGCGTTCCAGGCGCTGGCGGGGCTCAACGTCAAGGCGTCGTCTTCAGCGCAAAAAGTGCCCGCAACGGCCGATGGGCGGTCGCAAGCCACTGCAAAAACCGCAGCGGCCGAGCCGTCCGCCCCAGCCTTGCCCGCCGGCCAGCGCTACACGACCTGGAGCTTCGGCGAGCTGCCGGAGCTGATGGAGGTGCGCCGCGGTGCGCAGTCGCTGATCGGCTTCCCCGCACTGCGCGACGAAGGCGACGCCGTGACCATCGAGGTGTTCGACGAGCCGGCCGTAGCCGCCGCCAAGCACCGCGCCGGCCTGCGGCGCCTGTTCGCACTGCAGCTGAAGGACGCGCTCAAGTACCTCGAAAAGAACATCCCCGACCTTCAGAAGATGTCGGTGGCTTACATGCCGCTCGGCACTTCCGAAGAGCTGCGCACGCAGATCATCGACGTGGCGATCGACCGCGCGTTCTTGCTGGAGCCGCTGCCGACCGACGAGTTCGCGTTCAAGCGCCGGCTGGAGGAGGGCCGGGGACGGCTCACGCTGATTGCCAATGAAGTGGCCCGGCTCGCCTCGACCATCCTCATCGAGTACGCAGCCGCCGCGCGAAAGATCAAGGATACGAAGATCCAGCCTGAAGCCGTGCAGGATGCCGCGCAGCAACTGCAACGCCTGGTCGGCAAGCGCTTCATCGCGGATGCACCGTGGACACAGCTGCAGCACTTCGCGCGCTACCTCAAAGCCATCGTGCTGCGGCTCGACAAGCTGCGAGCCGACCCGGCGCGCGACACCGCCAAGCTGGCCGAGTTGCGTCCGCAGGAGCAGCGCTACTGGCGCCTCGTGGCCGAACGCAAGGGCGTGGTGGACGACCGCATGCTCGAGTTCCGTTGGTTGCTCGAAGAGCTGCGCGTGAGTTTCTTCGCCCAGGAACTGCGCACGCCGCAGCCAGTGAGCGTGAAGCGGCTGGACAAGGCCTGGTCCCAGTTGCAGGCATGAAAAAGCCCGCAGAGAGCGGGCTTCTTCATCAACTGGCGCGGGGCTCTATATGCGACCCATGAGCACCAGGATCACGACGATCAGCACCACGAGGCCCAAGCCACCACTGGGCCCGTAGCCCCAGTTCCGGCTGTGCCCCCAACTCGGCAATGCGCCGATCAGCATCAGGATCAGGACGATCAGCAAAATGAACGAGAGGGACATGGTTTTCTCCTGGGGCGTTTGTTGTAACGAGCCTCCATGCTCCGCGCCTCGGCGCGTGTAAAACGCGGGAGAGCCGCCCCTTCGGCGGTCAGGACTGTCCTACCGTGTCGTCGGCGCTTTGCCGGTGCCTCTGCAGGCGGGAGGTGCTTGGCAGTGACGAAGGCCCCTCAGTTCTGCAACTGCTCGACCAGCAAGGTCCCGACAGCGGACAGTACGAGGCCCCCCACCAGGAAGCCCGCGGCTTTGAGCGTGGCGCTCAACGCCTGCCGCCAGGGACGGGTGCGGAAGAAGTAGATCGGCAGCCCCAACAGCGGAAAGAGGCCGGCGACCAGCGCCGAGCGGCCGGGCGGAACGACGCCGCGTGCCAGCCCTTCGGCCCTGCACCATGTGTAGCTCAGAGCTCCGATGAAGAACGCGTGAACCGCGTCCAATGCGGTGTAGTCCTTGCCCCTCAGCAGGGGAAGGAAGGCGTCCGCCGCGCCGACAACGAAAAAGGACAGGCCCAGAACCAGCAGGATCCAACGCGGACGGTTCATCGTCATGCCGGCGTTGGGTCCGTGGGGTCGATGTCAGAGCTTGGCGAGCCGCTCGAGTGCGGCGAGCAGCGTCTCGTCTTTCTTGGCGAAGCAGAAGCGCACCACGCGCTGGTCGAAGCCGTCGCCGTAGAACGCCGACAGCGGAATCGCCGCCACGCCGATCTCGCTCGTGAGCCAGAGGCAGAAGTCGGCTTCCGAGAGATCGCTCACTGCCGAGATGTCGACGCACTGGAAGTAGCTGCCCTCGCTGCGCAACAGCTTGAAGCGCGTCTTCTCGGCCAGGCCGGCGGCGAACAGGTCGCGCTTGCGCTGGTAGAACGCCGGCAGTTCGAGGTACGGCTTTGGGTCGGCCATGTACCGCGCCAGTGCATGCTGCATCGGTGTATTGACGGTGAACACGTTGAACTGGTGCACCTTGCGGAACTCCGCCATCAGCGGCGCAGGCGCGGCCACGAAGCCGACCTTCCAGCCGGTGACGTGGTAGGTCTTGCCGAAGCTGCTCACGATGAAGCTGCGTGCCGCCAGGCCGGGGAAGCGAGCCACGCTCTCGTGCCGTGCCTGGTCGAACACCATGTGCTCGTAGACCTCGTCGGCGATGACGAACACGTCGGTCGGCGCGAGCAGCTCTTCGAGCTTGCGCATCTCGGCTTCGGTCCAGACCGTGGCGCTCGGGTTGTGCGGCGTGTTGATGATGATCGCGCGCGTGCGCGGGTTCAGGGCCGCGGCGATCTTGTCGAAGTCGGGGCGGAAGGTGCCGGGCACCAGCGGCACGCGCACCACGCGGCCGCCGGCCAGGTCGATGTTGGGCACGTAGCTGTCGTAGCAGGGCTCGAGCACGATCACTTCGTCGCCCGGCCGCACGATGGCGAGGATGGCGGTGATGATGGCCTGGGTGGCGCCGGCAGTGACGGTGATCTCGGTCGCCGCGCTGTAACTGCGACCATAGAGCGCCGAAATTTTGGCGGCGATGGCGTCGCGCAATGCCGGGATGCCGGGCATCGGCGGGTACTGGTTGTGGCCTGCGGCCATGGCGGCCGTCACGTCTTCGAGCAGCTTCGGATCGCAGTTGAAATCCGGAAAGCCCTGGCCCAGGTTGACCGCGTTCTTCTCGGCGGCCAGGGTCGACATGACCGTGAAGATGGTGGTGCCGACAGCGGGCAGCTTGGTCTCGATGGGGGGCGTGCGTGGGGAAAGCACAGTACTCATAGTTCGTAGTCTTGTTGATGGCCGCTCAGGGCTTTTGCGATCAGGTTGCGGTCGAGCCGGTCGGACAGCAGCTCGGCGAACTTGAAGACGAAGTTGCGCAGATAGGCACTGCGCTTGAAGGCGACACGCGCGATATTCTGGCCGAACACATGGCCCATCGGGCGCACCACGAGGTCGGCATTCGACTCGTCGCGCACTGCCATTTCGGCCACGATGCCCACGCCCAGGCCGAGGCGCACGTAGGTCTTGATCACGTCGGAGTCGATGGCTTCGAGCGCGATGCGCGGCGAGAGCTTCTTTTGCGCGAAGGCGTGGTCGATGCGCGTGCGGCCGGTGAACGACGGGTGGTAGGTAATGATCGGCTCGAGCGCCAGGTCTTCGAGCGAAATGCGCTCCTTGGCCGCCAGCGGATGGTCCTTGGGCAGCACCAGCACGTGCTGCCATTCGTAGCAGGGCAGCGTCACCAGCTCGGCATAGCCGTCGAGCGATTCGGTGGCAATGCCGATCTCGGCGATCTCGTCGATCACCATGCGTGCCACCTGGTCGGGCGAGCCTTGGTGCAGGCTCACGTTGACCTTGGGGTAGGCCTCGCGCAGGTTGGCCACGGGCACCGGCAGCACATAGCGCGCCTGGGTGTGGGTGGTGGCAATGGAAAGGGTGCCGCTGTCCTGTGCGCTGAACTGTTCGCCGATGCGCTTGAGGTTGCCGACCTCGCGCATGATCAGCTCGATGCTGGCAATGACATGCTGGCCGGGTTCGGTGACGCGCTTGAGGCGCTTGCCGTGGCGCGCGAAGATTTCGACGCCGAGCTCTTCCTCGAGTTCGATGATCGCCTTGGAGACGCCCGGTTGCGAGGTATGGAGCGCCTTGGCCGCCTCGGTGAGGTTCAGATTGCGGCGCACGGCCTCCTGAACAAACTTGAACTGATGCAGATTCATATCAAATTCCGTCTTATTACGGAATTCATTATGCCTTCGGAATCTATCGAAATTGCCGGATGTTCAGGATTTGATGGCAATTTTGGCCATCAGGTCGACCAGTTCGGGCTCTTCGCCCACGATGCGGGCGAGCGAAAAGTCGATGTCCGGGCGGGATTTCTGAAGCGCCTCGAGTTGCAGCGGCAGGTCTTCGCGGGCGTGCTTGCCCATGCCCAGGAACAGCGGAACCACGCGGATGGCGCGGGCGCCGCTGGCAATCAGGGCCGCCGCTGCCGTTGGCAGGTCGGGCATTGCCAGTTCCATGTAGGCGCAGGTCACGCGGGCGTCGGGCGCGTACTGGCACACGCGCGCGGCGACTGCCTCGATCGGCTCGCGCCAGCGCTCGTCGCGCGAGCCGTGCGCCAGCAGGACGATGCCCAGCACCGATCCGGAGGCGGTCATCTTCGCAAGACCAGCCAGCTGAAGGCTGTCAACGACATCACCGAATAAATCATCCCCGGCGCGGCCGCCGTCAGCCATGGCGACCAGTTGCTGAGGTTGCCCAGATAACCGAACACGTTGTTCAGCAGGAAGAAGCTGATGCCGATCATCACGCCGCCGAACACATAGGTGGTGATGCCGGCCTGGCGAAAGTGCAGGTAGGCGAAGGGCAGGGCAAGCACCACCATCACCAGACACGAGAGCGGATAGAACACCTTGCGCCAGAACTCGATTTCGTAGCGCTGCGCGGTCTGCCCGTTGGCGTCGAGGTGGCGGATGTAGTCGAACAGGTCGATGGTGCTCATGCGGTCCGGCCGCAGCAACGCGACCGACACCATTTCGGCGGTCAGCGAGGTGGGCCAGTCCATCTGCGGGATCTTGGTGGTGGTGATGCGGGCCGTGTCGGTCTTGCCGCGCGTGTCGTAGTCCTGTTGCTCGACGTCGGACAGCAGCCAGTGCCCGTCGTTGATGCGCGCGGTACTGGCGGACAGTTGCTTGCTCACATAACCGTTCTGGTCGAATTCAAAAATGCGTGCGTTCCGCAGTTCGCCATTGCGGGAAATCGCCAGCACGTTGACGGCATAGGACACATCGCCGCGCTTCTCCTTGAGCCAGGCGCCGGTGTTGCCGACGAACGAGTAGGTTCCCTGATAGCGCGACTTGATCAACTGGGCCGTGCGGCCGGAGATCGGCGCCACGTAGTCGCCGATGGCGAAAGTCAGGATGACGAAGCCCATGCCCAGGAGGAGCAGCGTGCGCAGCGCACGCCAGGGGCCCAGGCCACTGGTGCGCAAGATGGTGTATTCCGAACTCTGCGCCAGCCGCGCCATCACGAAGATACAGCCGATCAGCACGGTGATCGGCAACAACTCATAGAGGTGGTTCGGAATCATCAACGTGACATAGATGAGCGCCTGCACTGGCCCATAAGCCAGGCTTTCCGGCCTGCCGACCGATTGCAACTCGTCGACGAAGTCGAAGAAGAAGAACAGGCTCAGGAAGCCGAGCGTCACGAAGGCCACCGCCTTCAGTGCCTCGACGTAG
The DNA here is from genome assembly GCF_014302995.1 of Variovorax sp. PAMC26660. NCBI lineage: Bacteria > Pseudomonadati > Pseudomonadota > Betaproteobacteria > Burkholderiales > Comamonadaceae > Variovorax > Variovorax sp. PAMC26660. Next base: position 6,759,348 of record NZ_CP060295.1, on the reverse strand, counting down.
ATCAGTCGTCGGATGGTTTTCACGAAGTGGGGTCGATCTTTGAAGGCGAAAGCGTCTGCAGCGAGGCCGCGCCCTGGGCGGCGCTGAGCGTCTTCTTTCGGCTCCAGTTGTTGTTGCGCAAGGTCAGCCATGCGATGGCGACGAGGAACACGCCGCCGTGCAGAAGGAACATGAACGAGCCGAGGCCATAGCGGCCGGAGCTGACCCAGCTCTGCCCGAGGTTGAGCATGTTGTAGTAAAGAATGAACGCGAAGAGCGCCAGCACCAGGTTGCCGCTGCGGCCCACGCGCGGGTTGCCGCTCGAGACGGTCAGAGCCAGCAAGACGAAGTTGACGGCGGCCAGCAGCATGCCGATGCGCCAGCCCAGTTCGCCGAGGTTGGCGCTGCTGGGGTCGCGAAGGAGGGCGAGGGTGTTCAGGGCGCGTGGCGGGGTCGTGTCGCCGGTGAGTCCGGAATCGCCGCCGGACCGGGTGCCGTAGGACTTGAACTCGCTGATCTTGAGTCCTTCGGTCGGCATGAAGGGGCGCTCCAGCCGCTGACCGTTTTCCAGAATCAGGTAGCGGGAGTTGCCGATGGTGTCGATGTGGCCGCTGCGCGCAGACGTGGTCACTTGTTTGAGGGTTTCCATCGACCAGATGAAAACGTTCGTGGCCATGGCGTCACCGGGCGTTTCCTTGTCGACGAAGAAGACGCGGATGCGCCCGGCCGACTCGCGGAACTCGCCGGGCGAGACGCGCTCGATGTCGCTGCGCTGCTCGTACTGCTGGCGCATGCCGATGGTCTGCGAATTGGCCCAGGGCCAGCCGATCAGCGCCATTGCGGTGATCAGCAGCAGCACGGGCCAGGAAAAGCGGAACAGCGGCTTGACGAAGTCCACGAGCCCGCGGCCGCTGGAAAACCAGATGACCATTTCGCTGTCGCGATACATGCGCGAGAGCGTGCCGACAATGGCGATGAACAGGCTCAGGCTCAGGATGGTCGGCATGTAGCCGAGCACCGTGTAGGCCATCACGAGGAACACCTCCTGCGGATTCACACTGCCCTTGGACGCGAGCCCGAGGGTACGGATGAGCATCATGGTCATCACGATGGTGACCAGAACCACGAGGGTCGCTCCGAAGCTGCGTGACAGCTCCTTGCGTAGGGAAGAATGGAATAACATCGTTCGAGGAAAAAAAGGATTATGGACTTTCAACTCAAGACCCTCACCGTCGCCCAGGCCGCAGCCGAGAAATCCGATGTCCTGATCGTGCTCGTCGGCAGCGCTGCCCTCACCACCAAGGACCCGCTTTCCGTGTTGGCCGCCAGCGCCCGCAAGGCCGGCGACCTGCCTGACAAGGCCGGCAAGTTGCTCACGCTGTACCGCCCCGACGACGTCGTGGCGTCGCGCGTTGTGCTCGCGGCCATCAGCGACGGCAAACCCGCGTCGGTCCGCAGCGGCGTGACCGCGGCGGTCACTGCGGCCAAGGCCCATGGGCCGAAGCGGGTGGTCGTGGTGTTCGCGCAGGCAGCGGACGGTGCCTCGGTGGCCTGCGCCGTCGCGGCTGCGGCCGATGCCAGCTATGTCTACACCACCACCAAGTCCAAAGCCGAGCCGCGCAGCATTCGGCACCTGACTGTCGGCGTGGCCGATGCTTCAAGCGTGAGCGACACCTTCAACGAGGCTCGCGCCACCGTGCTGGGCATCGAGTTGGCCAAGGAATGGGGCAACCGTCCCGCCAACCATGCCACGCCCACGCTGCTGGGCGCCGCCGCCAAGGACCTTGCCAAGCTGCCCCGTATCAAGTGCGAGGTGCTGGGCCCGAAGGAAGTCGAGAAGCTCGGCATGGGCTCGTTTGCTGCCGTGGCACAAGGCTCGGCCGAGCCGCTGCGCTTCATCGTGCTGCGCTACCAAGGCGCATCGAAAGACCTGGCGCCCGTCGTGTTGGTCGGCAAGGGCATCACCTTCGACACCGGCGGCGTGTCGCTCAAGCCCGCGGCCGAGATGGACGAGATGAAGTTCGACATGTGCGGTGCCGCGAGCGTGCTCGGCACCTTCCGCGCGCTGGGCGAAATCCAGCCCGCCATCAATGTCGTCGGCCTCATTCCCTCGTGCGAAAACATGAACGACGGCCGCGCGGTCAAGCCGGGCGACGTGGTGACCAGCATGAGCGGGCAGACCATCGAGGTGCTCAACACCGATGCGGAAGGCCGCCTCGTCCTGTGCGATGCGCTGACCTACGCGAAGCGCTTCGACCCGGCTGCCGTGATCGACATTGCCACGCTGACCGGCGCCTGCGTGGTGGCGCTCGGCGGCGTGCGCAGCGGCCTTTTCTCGAGCGACGAGACGCTGGCTGCCGCGCTCGAGGCGGCCGGCGAGGCGTCGCAAGACCGTTGCTGGCGCCTGCCGCTGGACGATGACTACGCCGAAGGCCTCAAGAGCAACTTCGCCGACGTGGCCAACATCGCGGGCCGTGCCGGCGGCGCCATCACCGCGGCCAAGTTCCTGCAGCGGTTTGCCGGCGACTTTGCCTGGGCGCATCTGGACATCGCCGGCACCGCATGGAAGAGCGGCGCGGCCAAGGGTTCGACCGGCCGTCCGGTGGGCCTGCTGGTGTCCTACCTGACGAGCCGCGCGCGCAGCGGCGCAGCCGACAAGGCCGCGAAGACCGTGCGCAAGGCATCGCCCAAGGCTGTGGAAGCTCCGGCTCGAAAGGCCCGGTCCGCGAAGTGACGGAAATCGGTTTTCACTACAACGCGCCCGACAAGCTGAACTACGCCTGCCGGCTGGTTCGCAAGGCCGTGAATGCGCGCGGGCTGCGCGTGGTGGTCGTGGGCGACCCGCAGATGCTGGACGCGGTGGATGCCGCGCTCTGGCAACTGTCGCCGGTGGACTTCGTTGCGCACTGCCGTGGCGATGCGCCGGCCCATGTGGTCGCCCGCTCGCCCGTCGTTCTTTCCGCGGATGGCGCCGATGCGGCGTTGCTGCCGCACCGCGAGATGCTGGTGAACCTCGGGCTCGAAGTGCCCGCTGGTTTCGAGCGCTACGAGCGGCTCATCGACATCGTGAGCGACGAATCCAACGACCGGCAGGTCGGCCGATCGCGTTGGCGCCACTACGCCGACCGCGGCTACACCATCCAGCCGCACGACTTCGCAAAGAGTTCCTGACATGGCCAGCACGCTGCGCACTCCGCCACGGTTCGTTCCCACCCTGACCACGGTGCTCGAGATGCCGGCGGAGCTCGCCGCGGCCGAGGCGCCGCATGGGGCGTCCACCGCGCCGACGCCCCAGCCCGATCCGGCGAGCGCTGTGGCCTTGCCCCCGACGGCACAGCTTTCGCAGGCGGAAATCGTCAGCCTCGAAGAGCAGCTTTTGCATCGTGTGCTGCAGCGCGTCGACCTGTCTCTGGAAGAGCGTTTAAGCGACACGGTGTCAGCTGCCATTCAGCATCAACTCGATGCAATGGTGCCGCGTTTGCGTAATGAAATCGAAGCTGTCCTGCGTGCTTTGGTGATCGAGGCGATGGCCGCCGAACTCTCCGAAAACACAGGGTCTACGCCAGCTTCCAGCGCGTAAATCCTCGGCTAAACTGCGCCGCAGGTCGGAAGGGCGTGAGGGTGCCACTGGTCTGCGGCGCGAAACTTGCGAGGTCTGCGCGCCCGGATCAAACGACCGGTTTTTATTCTTTTCATCCAAGTTCTGGAGGTTCCCATGCAATTGAAATGGACTGCGGTCGCACTGGCTGCAATCACGCTTGTGGCTTGCGGCAAGAAAGAAGAAGCTGCTGCACCCGCGGCAACGCCGGCGCCCACGGCTGCGGCTCCCGCACCTGCAGCACCTGCCGGAGACACCTTGGTCGTCAAGATCGGTCACGTGGCACCTACCAGCGGTCCCATCGCCCACTTGGGCAAGGACAACGAGTTCGGCGCCAAGATGGCCATCGAAGACCTGAATGCAAAGGGCCTCAAGATCGGTGACAAGGTTGCCAAGTTCGAACTGGTCGCCGAAGACGATGCAGGCGATCCGAAGCAAGGCACGGCAGTTGCCCAGAAGCTCGTGGACGAAAAGGTCAACGGCGTGGTCGGTCACCTGAACTCGGGCACCACCATCCCCGCCTCGAAGCTGTACAGCGACGCTGGCATTCCGCAGATCTCGCCCTCGGCAACCAACCCCAAGTACACGCGTCAAGGCTTCAAGACCACGTTCCGCGTGGTGGCCGACGACACGCAACTCGGTGGCACGCTGGGCAAGTACGCCGTCGAAACGCTCAAGGGCAAGAACATTGCCGTGATCGACGACCGCACGGCCTACGGTCAAGGCGTTGCCGAAGAATTCGAGAAGTCGGCCAAGGCTGCTGGCGCCACCATCGTGGGCCACGAATTCACCACCGACAAGTCGACCGACTTCAACGCCATCCTGACCAAGCTCAAGGCCACCAAGCCCGACGTTCTGTTCTTCGGCGGCATGGACGCTGTCGGCGGCCCGATGCTCAAGCAGGTCAAGCAACTCGGCCTGAACGTCAAGTTCATGGGCGGCGACGGCCTGTGCACCGGCGAACTGCCGAAGCTGGCTGGCGATGCCATCGGCGAAGACATGGTGGTCTGCGCCGAAGCCGGTGGTGTCGACGGTGACTTCAAGCAACCGCTGGAAGACTTCAAGGCTCGCTTCAAGACCAAGAACGGCGTCGACGTGCAGATCTATGCACCGTACGTCTACGACGCGGTCAATGTGCTGGCCCAGGCAATGGTCGCCGCAGGTTCTTCCGACCCGGCAAAGTACCTGCCCGAAGTCGGCAAGATCTCGTACAAGGGCGTGACCGGCCCGATCGCCTTCGACGAAAAGGGCGACATCAAGAATGGTGCACTGACGCTGTACACCTACAAGGGCGGCGTGCGTACGCAGATCGCCGTGGTGCGCTGATCGCATTGGCAACTGCGCGGCTCTGGCCGCTAAAGAGAAAAGGGCCTTCGGGCCCTTTTTTTTATGGCTGTTTTTGAACGGCCTCAGAGCATGGCGAGGCCTGAAGGGCGATCGGTGTTGCAGTACTCGATGAAGGCGTCGAGGTCGCGTGACTTGTCGAAGACTGCATCGGCACCCAGTGCCTCGCAGCGTGCGCGGATGTCCACTGTCACGTAGTTGCTCAGCACCACGACACGCTGGCCCGGCTTGCGCGTCTTGCGCCCGGCCAGCACGCCGAGGCCGGAGCCTTCTTTCAGGAAGAGGTCGACGATCAGCAATTGCCAATCGTCAGGGTGAGCAGCCAGCCAGGCAAGCGCATCCGACTCGGTCTCGGCAAAGCCGACCACATGGCCATTGACCAGGTCCTCGAGTGCCGGGACCAGGTTGTCCCTGATGGTCTTGTTGTCCTCGACGAGGAACGTGATGAGGGCCATGCCGTGGTTTCGCTTTGAGAACCAATAGCGTAGCTTGCCTGGCGCTGCCTCAGCGTAGGAGAAGGGAGACGGACCGAAGGTTCGGAGGGTGATCCGCAGGTCAGCCCGTGCCCTCGGCGCGGATCTTGGCCTTGAGCTTTTCGGCCAGCGCCTGGCTTTCGTCGCGCTCGGCTGTCACTTCAAGCCGCTTCTCGATTTCTTCGCTCAAGGCCGCATTGACCTCGGCCAGTTTCTTGGCCGACTTGGCCAGTTTTTCCTCGAGCTGGCTCGTGTGTTCGATCGCCTGCGCCACTTCGCCGACCTGCACTTCGTCCGGCAACTCCTGTTCGAGCACCGTGCTCACCACGGCGAGGTTGTCCGATGCCCGTTGGACGTCGGCGGCTACCTGTTCGCTTTTGGCGAGGGTCTTGTCGAGCGATGTCGTGCCACGCGGCGAGGTTTCGGGTTGTCCAGCCATCGAGGCTCCTTTGCAGGCTTGAAAGTAAAACCTTTGGATCGTACGCCAGACGAAAGAGCCCGCGCGCGTGATCCCCAGTTGTTGCAAAGCAACGCGCCGTCTTGCAGGTCAGGCAACAAAAAAGCCCAAGTGCTTGTGGCGACTTGGGCTTCTTGCTATCTGCATGTTCGCGAACGGTTACGAACAATCAATCTCTGGCGGAGCAGGCGTCCCCAGAATTTCGGTCCAAGGAAATCCGATGGAATCCATAAGTTATTGATTTAAAAAGATATTGTCCTGAGGCCAGTCCAGCCAAGTCTGGTCGAATCCCATGACGGCCGGTGTTTTATGTGGGCACAATGTGGGACAGAAAATTTGACAAACTCTCCCCGTGCCCAAGATCGCTCCAGAACTCTCAGCCCGCGCTGTGGCGGCCCTCAAGGCCGAAGGTCGCCACGCAGTCGGCGGCGCCCCAGGCCTGCATCTGCGGATTGCCAACGGTCATCGCGGCTGGGTGCTGCGCGTCGTGGTCGGCGAACAGCGCCGTGACTTGGGCCTGGGCCCGTTTCCAGAAATCGGCCTTGCAGAGGCCCGCCAAAAAGCGAGGGAGATGCATCAGTTGGTCCGACAGGGCATCGACCCGCTGGTCACCAAGCGGGCCCTTCGCAGCGCACTGAACGCCAGGCAAGCCACCGAAAAGAAGTTTGACTGGTGCGTCACTGAATTCATCCGGTCCAAGTCGGACGAATGGAAGAACGCAAAACACCGACAGCAGTGGGAAAACACCCTCAAGACGTACGCCACGCCACACATCGGGCACTTGCTGGTGCAGGACATCGATCTTCAACACGTCTTGCTTTGCCTAGAGCCGATCTGGAAAACGAAGAACGAGACCGCCTCTCGCTTGCGCGGGCGCATCGAATCAGTTCTTGACTGGGCTTCGGTCTGCAAGTACCGCACGGGTGAGAATCCGGCGCGCTGGAAGGGCCACCTGGACAAGGTGCTGGCGGCGCCGATGAAGATCCAGAAGGTGCAGCATCATCCTGCGGTGTTGATCGACGATATGCCCTCGTTCATCTTGGCCCTGCGCCAACGTGTCGGTCTGGCCGCCCGTGCGTTGGAGTTCACCATCTTGACGGCGGCGCGTTCTGGCGAGACGCGCGGTGCCACTTGGGGGGAAATCGACACCGACGCGCGCATCTGGACGATTCCAGGGCCTCGCATGAAGGCTAAGCGCGAGCATCGGGTGCCGCTATGCAATGCGGCGATCGAGCTTTTGCAAAAGTTGCCAAGGACTAAGGACACCGACTTGGTCTTTCCTGGGGCCGAGGGCCGACCTTTGTCAGACATGAGCCTGACGGCCGTGATGCGCCGCATGGAAGTCGAAGCCGTGCCGCACGGTTTTCGCTCAACCTTCCGCGATTGGGCAGGTGACCGAACAGACTTTCCGCGCGATCTTGCAGAATTTGCCTTGGCTCATGCCATTGAGAGCAAGACCGAGGAAGCCTATCGGCGCGGCGATGCGCTGGAACGCCGTCGCGTCATGATGACTGCCTGGTCGACGTTCATCGGCTACCCTCGCACTGTTACCGCATTCGATCCGACAGAGCACGGCGCGCATCACAACAGCGAGGCGCTGTCGGAGACATCACCTACCCAGCACATCATTTCTTCTCATGAATGAGCGCGAAGTACCCGAACCTGAGGTCAGCTTGCCTGCCGTGTCAGGAAGCCGATCACCCAAGCGCTGCATCGTGATCCTGCCGCAGGCGGATTTCATCACCTGCATGGAGCTAGCCCATCAGATCGCTGATGCCGTTGACCCTTGGCGTTCCAATGGCCGAAGCGGCTACCCTGCGCTACGAGCGGCCTGGTCGGATGCCATCACCAGTGATTCGCGCTATCCGAGGTCGCAACAAGCGCGGCTGCTCATCCAGCGTCTGCGGTGGTATCGAGGCGCCCCTTATTCCAATCGATGGGATCCTTCGATGGTGAGTCTCAAGGAAGGTGACCCCCACCTGGCTCGATGGCTTGAGGAGGTCGAGCACCGTTTGAACGATCTGCAAAAGTGGGTGGAAAGAGGCGAGATATCGATCTTCGGGAGTGACTGGGTCAAGTACTCACGGGCGGGACACGACACCTATATGAAGCGCCGGGACGCAGCGCGGTATTGCCTTGAGTCCGGCTTTGAAGTAGCGCCCCCGCATGCAACGACGAATGGCGCGACCAGCGCCCCGTCGGTACAGGAGTTCAGGGTGCCTTCGGTTGCAGAGCAGCCGCAAGAGCCAAAGGAGCCACCGCCCCGCAGGGGAGATGCAGGTTCGGCGCCACGAAAGCAAAGCGCGGCGCAGCCTGACATTCCGGCCAGTGCTCCAGTGGGCGCGATGCTGCGCCCCAAGCAGGTCATGGCGCGTACAGGCTTGGCGAGGTCGACGTTCTATGAGCGTCAGAACCCCAAGGGCCGGTACTTCGATCCCACTTTTCCGCAGGCTCGATCGCTGGGTGAGGGCTCGGTGGGCTATCTGGAAACAGAGATCGACCGATGGGTTGCCGCTCGGCCCACGGCAAGGCGATAGCAGCGATATTCAGCGGCTAGCTATGGCGCGCTGGCACCCGCACGTTGACCAGCGAGAGAGCGCTCTTGAGCGTGCTGGTTAGCACCTCATCGGCGCGGCTCGGCGTTGCACGTCCGCTCGGGTGGCAGTGCACCAGCAGGAGCGCGGAACTGTTCCTGGACAGCGCATCCCTGACCACCTCGCGCGGATACATCGACGTTTGGCTCACCGTCCCCCGGAACATCTCAACGTAGTGGCGGGATTTCGCAACGAGAACAAAGCATTTCTTTTGGGAGGCAGCGGTGATTGGAAAGATAAATCGAATGTGTGTAGTGGCCTTCGCCACCGCGCTTGCGGGCAGTGGTCATGCAGGGATCTATGTCCCACCGAATGAAGGGCCATGGGCTGAAGTCACATTCACCAACTCTGCTGACTATGGGACGGACTTCGTCATCTATCAAGAGGCAGAGCAGTGCAAGGGGCCGCGATACGTGCAATCCCCCAAGGATCAATCGCGGACAACTAGAGTCAGGGCGGGTGCCCCAACGGCGTTTGCTGTCGGCTCTCCGTACACGCTCGGTTGCTTCATCAGCTTTCGTCTGACACCTGAGGGTGGGCGTCATTACCTTTTTGACTATTCAAAGACTGTTGTTTTCGATGGCGCCTTTTTTATACGCGCAAACTGCTCACTTTCCGTTCGACTGAGCTCGGTTGAAGGCGCCCCCACGCCAGTTTCGGGAATCGAGGAACTTAAGACCGTACAACCGTTCTTTCAGTCCGGCTCTTGGTGCGCAGTGAAGGAGTAGCGAATCGGCGCCGATCAATCAAGCACATCGCGCTTGTGGCCCTTGTTGATGCCCAAGCCGTAGCCACGGAGTTCCGCGATGCAGCGGGAACCATCTGAGCTCGCATAAGTCTGGGGGCTATTGGCTCACGGTCTATCCTGGGGGAGGGACGCATGAACATCACCCTGTGCGGGCGAGCGGCGTACGACCATCGGACATGGTTCCTCGCTGACAAGATAGCTCGCCGGCATCGACGTCAGGCCCGGTGTGTAGGAATGGGGTGAAACGCGTTTAGCAGGCCTTGTTCAGCCCCCCAGCTGATCGAACGTTCGACCTCAGTTTGTCGAACGACTCCGTCGTCATGGAGGCAATGATCGGAAGAGGCACCTGTCTGCTCTCCACCGGCGACTGCATTTGGGCCGCGCAGCAATCGCCCCCTGAGCGTCTGCTCTCGGCGAGGCTGATCGGCTCCTTAGGGCCCGTTCACGACGGCGGCACGACCGGCTACAGTCGGCCAAGACCGGACGTTCGACTCTGCCTCCCAAAGCGCGTGCGCGCCGACCAAGGCTCGGATCACAATCGGCCGATCACGGATCGTTCATCGCTCGGTTCAATTCGAACGGCATCTATTGAGGAAAAAAGCTAAATGCTTAAGAAAGCTTGGTTTCTTGGAGCAACTCTTATTTGGGGACTTTTCCTTGCCGCCACTTCGGCGTGGGCTCAGTCATGCATCTGCGTGGACTGTGGATGGTCTCCAGAGCAGCAGCATAGGCAAAAGGAGTGTGAAGAAGCGCGAAAACCTGCGGCGGAGAGAGAAAAGACAAAAGATAGCAGGTCAGCCAAACAAACTCCTGCCCCTGTCATTTCCTTTGACGGCTCTGATACTCCGGCACCTTCCGCCAAGCGGACTCTCACCGTTACCTCTAAGACAGCAAGGCATTTGCCAGTTCCCGTGAAATGGTTCGAGAGTGCGGAAGTGATGTTTGAACGTGATGCGGTGGCACTGGGCCCTCAGGGCCGCGAAATCATCATGTCCTTGTTGGGGCGAGTACAAGGCCCTCAACATTGTGAAGTGCAGGGGGTGACAGTGGTCGGCAGCACTCGATCGGATGAAGGAGGTACAAAAGAGGGAGCACGGAAGCTTGCGGAGCGACGCGCCGGATATGTCGCGGATCTCCTCCAGGATCTGGGTGCATTGCGCGACAACATTCACACGCAGAACGCACAGGCCGAAAGCCCGATTGGTAGCGTATGGATCGGGGCGGTCGCGTTGCGCGCAGGCGCAATCAATGCTCGAGACGGATGCGTGGACGGGTCATAGTTGCCATTGCTGCCGTACTAGAAAAATTTTCAAACAGAGATCGTCAAGCGTTGCCAAGGTGCTTCGTCAGCGCAGTATACGAGAGCGAGTTTCTTATGTGCTTCGCCTTTGTCTCGGTCAACTCCACGCTCTCCCGAGCGAGCCCGTATTTTGAGGTCGGATTCTCTTTGGCGACCGGCGCGCATGCCGAAGATGCGCCGACGTTCACTTTGACCGTGAAGGCGATCGTCGGTATCCCATTTCCTTTGCCGTAGTGAAGCACGAGGCCGCAGACAAAGCCGAGGCCGCGCTACGACCACGGCCTTGCTTGGTCATCTTCTGCGGCCGCTTTCGAGTGACACCGATGTCGGGTTCGGGCCCGTTCACGACGGCGGCACGACCGGCTAAAGTCGGCCAGAACCGGTCGTTGGCCGCTGCGGCAGAATTCAGCCAATAGCGGTCACTCGCGAAAGCGTCTATTGGACCTTCCTCGCTTCTGAAATCTGAGTAACCCTTTCTTCAGCAAATCAACCATGCGACGCCGTCACGCACTCTGTGCTCTTTTTACGTCCTTTGGAGTAGCTGGTTGTGGCTCTTCTGGCCCAATCTTTAAGTCGGTTCCAGATCACCGCCCGGGGCGTGCAGTTGTTTACGTTTTTCGGCCCGCAGCCAAAGGAGCGGCGATCTTGTCCGCGCTCATCGACGTCGATGGAGCAAACGTGGCTACATTGGAGAATGGTGAGTATGTATCGTTGTCGGTCCCATTGGGTGCGCACACGATCACTCAGCGATGGAAGGCTGGCCTACTCGGCAACTCAAAATTCGAGAACCGTCCGATTTCACTACCATTGGTCGTCAATACAGAAGACGAGAGCTTCGTCCGACTTGGCATGAGAAGTTCCTGGGACGTTCGCGCGGGCCTCACGGTACACAATGAGTGGGATTGGAATTTGGAATTGGTTCCAAGGTCTGCTGCAATGCCTGAAATCACACTTTGTCGCAGAGGCCAACTTAGGGCCGATCTCGGATGACGCCCTTTGAGTGGACCGCTTGGGAGCGGACGGAAGGTCGCCTTAGAGCCTATTCGCCGCAGTGGCGCGACCGGCTACAGTCGGCCACAACCGGCCGTTCGTTGAGCTGGCGAGTCCGGTCGGTCACCGACATTTTTTTGGAGAAGTGCCATGAAGCGTGCAAGCGCCTATGCAGTACTTGCAAGTGAGCTAGAGGCGTTCCGCCTGTTGCCTTGGCCGATACTTTCGGAGCATGTCATCGCCGGCCCGACATCCAAAACGGTTGACGTAGAAGGCGAGGAACTCCAGCTTGAAATTCAAGTGTCAAAGGCGACGACGCGCCAGCAAGCGGTGAGGGTAACTGCTGTTGCCTTCGGCCCGAGCCACTTGCAGATGGAGCGCCTCGAAGAGAGCGTGACGGTTGCAAAGCCTGATACGGCCCAGGCGCCCCAGTGACCTCCGACGTCCAACTGCGGACACTTGCCATGCCGGCATCGCCAGCCTGGAAGCGGTCACTACAGTTCATCTCCCTAAAACTTTTCATGAATGCAATCGTCCTCGCGCTCGCCCTTGCATTGCATGCCTCGGGTAGCGTCGCTGCAGATTTAGTCCTGCCGACTCCTGTTGTGGCGCAACATTACCAACTTAAAGATCCAGAGGACTTGACCGACGACGAATTCAAGGATCTTCTATCGAAGAGCGCAGCAGCACGGCCAGAGCGACCTGTCATTCCTTGGGACTTTCGTCCGAGCGGAACGACGGATTTTTACGAAGACTCAACTGGATTGAGCGCTGCAGCCAGAGAGAAGCTCGCGGCTTCTATGAATAGTTTCGAGAAACTCGATTACCCATACAGTTCTCTCTACTGCTACCGAGAGCTGGTCGTTCAGGGCTCCAAAAAATCCGATGCAAAAACTCAAGCGTTGGTGCTTGCTCGGGTGGCGTCAGTAGCAAGATGGTTTATCGAACATGGCTATGACTCGACGCTGATTCAGACGTATGTGGATGGGGCAAGCGCGGCCGACAGGGTTGACTGGGAAATTGTTGGTGGAATAAGCACACGGCGGCAGTGTGAACAACTGCGCGATGCGGTTCGCCGTAAATAGGTCATCCGTGACCACTCCAAGATAGGTGCCAACCGACTTTCGATACGTACCGGGGAACGTTGTGAACGTCCGCTTCTGGGAGATGGCTACTTCTGCTTCGGGCCCATTGCGTCAGGCCTACGACCAGCTACAGTCGGCCACAAACGGCCATTCAAACTTGATCATGAGCTTACTTGCACCAGTACCACTCTCTTGGTGTCTTGCTGCCGGCCTTAGCCTGCCTGTAGTGGCTATTGCTCAAGATCAAATGAGTCAACCGGGCTACGAAAAATTCGATGCTGCACGGCGCATCATGAAGCAGCGCTTCTCCGGGGATTTGGAGTTGCGAGGCAAACCTTTGCCGGAGGCACTCACCTTGTTGATGCAACAGCATTTTCTTTGCGGCATCGGCAGCGACGAGGTTCCGGGGTTTGAACCTGAGCGATGGGGTTCGCCCAGAAAGATTGTCTGTGTGCAACGCCCGTCATTTGATGAAGCGAATTGCAGAGAGCTAAAACTATCTTTAATAGGAAGCTGGCCCACGTCTACTCTGTCCCCAGAGCAGATCTACGACCAATTGGAGACATCGACAGTCAAAGGTTACAACGTGATATGCCCGTGGCCTCAAAGGGTCTCGCTGCAATCTTTGATGATCGAGCGACCTAAGGCCGAGGTGAAGTTCGCAGCGTCAATAGAGCGATTGATGCTTGCAGGAGGATCTGCACGCGAGGCCTATGGCCATTTCATGAAAGACCGCTTCAACTGTGGTTTACAAGTGGAGGAAGGAGCGGCAACGGCCGGCCAATCGCCACAACTGGTATGCGCCAGAACGCCGTCAAGGATCACTGGGTGTTGGGAGGGGCGGGTAACGATGACTGTGCAGTGGCCTGACCCAACCAAAATTTCTTCCAACGTGTTCCATCAGATGGATACGGCGCGTGTCTCTATGGTCAAGACGGAGTGTGCCGTCCCCTACGATCTGGAAGATTCGAACAAGAGTCTCAAGGGCTAGTCACTGCTGCCCTGATCTGTCTGAATTGGCTCAACGGAAGATATCTTGAGAGGCCGCTATCGGGGAGGCGCGGTGACAGCAACGGGCCCACTTGCGACATTCCTTGTTCTCGAAAGCGGTCTCTGGAGTACAGCTCAGACCTGCATGTACGGCATGGCGCGCATTGCACAATAGGCAGATGCTAGGCCTGAGTGAGCCGGAAAACGGCGAACTGTGTACGCAGGAAATTGAGCGGATGGCTCACCAGTCGTGCAGGGCGGATACGCTACGTTCGGTATCACGCAACCCGCTCGAAAATTTCTGAACAATGCTGAAAACAATTCTCAAGGCTGCGGCGCTCGACTATTTGGGCGGTTTAAAAAAACGTATGACCGCGGCCGTGCCGACTTCTTGGAGCGGAAGCCAAGCGCGGCAGAGAAAGCTCAAGCCCAAGCTGAACTGCAACAACGCCGTGTGCGCGAGTTGCGCGATGAGCAAAATATCTGGGTCCTCGCTGTATACCTGAACCGTCAGCTTTGGACTCATTTCTACTATCCGACAGAGGAACTGCGCCGGGATGCGGCTACTGGCTGGTGGGTCGAGCACTTTGATTTGCTGGGACTGCGCTCGGAGTACGACTTTAAGTACCTCGACCCTCGTGACTAACTGAGAAAGAGGACTGACAGGCGCGCACGGAAAAAAGGGCCCGCGCGAGGCAGGCTTTTCAAGCTCTGGAGTCGGGCGGCTTATGCGGTCTTCTGACGCTTCGCAGCCTGCGGGCCGCTGCGAACGTCCGCTCTGCAGAGTAGGGCAGTCGTCGCCTCCTGCTTCGCGATCTCTTCATGCCGCATCTCGAACTTGCAGTCGATTCTCGCGCGTAGAGGTGCCCAGGAAATCGACGACTAAGCATATGCCGCCAGCATTGGCTGTTCTCTGCAGGAGCACGATCCTGAGTGGCTGTGAGTACCCAGGTATTAATCTGGAAAATCTTGACATGTGCTGGCCCTCAATTTGTGATCTTGTGCGCAGGGCTGACATGTGGCGTCCCTCTGCCTAGGCCTTTCGTACCCTGATAATTGAGTTTCGATGCGTTTTGATACAAAACCGTCGCAGGTACTCAAAAAAATCCCAGGGAGGTCAGGACATGAATCGCCATTTGCACCGTGTTGTCTTCAATGCCGCCAGGGGCATGCGCATGGTGGTTCAGGAGACCGCTTCCAGTACGGGCAAGGGCGCCAGCAAGGCGACCAAGTTGGTCGTCGCCGGCACGCTTGCTGGTTCCGCGGCCTTGGCGCCGATGCTGTTGGGCGCCGCACTTGCTGGTATCTTGGCTTCAGCACCCGTGCATGCACAGATCGTTGGAGCGCCCAACGTATCCCCCAGTCTGCGTCCGACTGTGCTGGTGGCCCCCAACGGCGTCCCTCTGATCAATATCGCGACCCCGAGCGCGGCGGGTGTCTCTCGCAACGTCTACAACCAGTTCAACGTCGCTCCCAACGGCGCGATCCTGAACAACAGCCGGTCGAACGTCCAGACGCAATTGGGCGGGTACGTGCAGGGCAATCCGTTTCTGGCCACGGGGCCGGCGCGCATCATCCTGAATGAAGTCAACGGCGGCTCGCCGAGCCAGCTTCGCGGTTACATCGAAGTGGGCGGCCAGCGCGCGGAAGTGGTCATCGCCAATCCGGCCGGTATCAGCGTCGACGGCGGCGGCTTCATCAACGCGAGCCGTGCCACGCTGACCACTGGCACACCGCAGTTCAGCCCATCGGGAAGTCTTGACAGCTTCCTCGTGCGCGGCGGTACCGTCACCATCGACGGCGCGGGCTTGGATGCTCGCACGACCGACTACGCGGCAATTCTTGCGCGTGCCGTGCAGACCAACGCCGGCATCTGGGCCAGTGAGCTCAAGGTGGTCACGGGCGCGAACCAGATCAGTGCCGACCACACGCAGATCACACCGACAGCGGGCACGGGTGCTGCCCCGACCTTCGCCCTGGATGTCGCTGCCCTTGGCGGTATGTATTCTGGAAAGATCGTGCTCGTGGGCACGGAAGCAGGCCTGGGCATGCGCAATGCCGGCGCCATCCAATCCGCGCCAAGCTCTCCTGCGATGGCGGGCGCAGGTCAACTCGTGGTCACCAGCGCAGGCCGCCTCGAAAACATCGGCACGATCCAGGCCACGGCCGACGCGAACATCGCGGCATCGGGCGTTGCCAACAGCGGGCGCATCAGCAGCGGCGGCAACCTCAAAATCGCCACGCAGGACACGCTGGCCAACTCCGCCAACGGCACGGGTGGTGTGCTGGAAGCGGCGCGCCTTGAACTGTCCAGTGCGGCAGGCAACATCGACAACCGCAACGGCGGCACGCTCCGCCAGAGCAGCAGCGCCGCGCTGAGCATCTCCGCTGCGACCGTAAGCAATACCGCAGCCGGCGTGATTGGGCCTGAGCCTGTGTCCGACACACCCGCGCAGCCCAGTGGCGGCACGAACCCTGGCACACCAGGCAACTCAGGCACCGGCACCACCACGGCCTCAGGCGCACCCGCAACGACGGGCAGCACCGGCCCCGGCGCAACCATCACCCCAGCGCCGTATGTCCCGCCATCGCCCGGCTCCATCACGGCGGCGGGCGCGGTCCTCAACGGCGGCAGCCACATCTTCGCGAGCGGTCCGATCACGCTACAGACCGCGAACCTCGTGAACAACGGGGGCACGCTGTCGGTTGCGAGCATGACGCTCAATCAGCCGAGCTTCCAGAATGTCGGGGGCAAGCTGAACGTTTCGGGCGCATTCACCGCCAACCTGGGCACCTTCAATAACTCGACAGGCACTTTGCGCGCCGGCAGTCTCGACATCACAACCACGGGTGACCTGAACAACCAGGACGGTGTGTTGACCAGCGACGCCAACGCGAACCTCACTGTTGGTGGCTTTGCCAACAACACCCGAGGAAAAATCTCGGCCACAGGCGCGCTGACCACCAACGTCGTCGGCGCGATCCAGAACACATCGGGGACTCTGGTCTCGAACCAAAACCTCAGCGTCAGCGGCCAGTCCCTCGACAACAGCCAAGGCCATGTGCAATCGGCCAGTGGCAACGTCCAAGCCACCATTGACCAGCAGCTTCTCAACACCAACGGCCAAATCGCGGGTGGCGCCAACGTCACGATCCAGACTGGCAGTCTTGATGGCACCAAGGGCACCCTGCAAAGCACCGGTGACCTGAACGTCACGGCTGCTCAAGGACTGACCGCCACGGGCACCAACGTCGCCGGTGGCAAAGCCACGCTGCAAGGCGCATCCGTCGACATCTCCGGGAGCCAGACAGCAGGTACCAACATCGGCCTCGAAGCCACCCAAGGCAACGTGACCACCAGCGGTGCCACTGTTGTCGCGCCGGGCACGTTCGCCATCACGGCCAATGCGCAGCCCGGCCAGACCTTGGTGAACAACGCCGGCACCCTGAATGCGGGCCAACAGCAAATCAACGCCTCGAACATCGCGAACACCAACGGCGGCCAGATCGTGCAGACAGGTGTGGGGGCTACCACCTTGGTGGCCAGCGGCAGCATCGACAACTCCGGCGGCCGCATTGCCAGCAACAGCCAGGACCTGAGCCTGCAAGCAACAAGCATCGTCAACACAGCGGGCAAGATCGAACATGCCGGTACCGGCACGCTGAATATCGCCGGCGGCAGCTACAGCGGTGCGAACGGCACCATCACCGGCAACGGTGCGCTGGCTGTCAATGTCACAGGCGCATTCAACCAGGATGGCGGCACGACCACCGCGCAGCAGATCACCGTGGACACGGGCTCGCTGAGCAACCGGGGCGGTCAGATCATCCAGAGCGGCACGGGTGCCACGCGCATCGCGGCGACCGGCGCAATCGACAGCAGTTCAGGTCTCATCGCCACCAATGGCCAGAATCTGACCCTCAAGGCCGCGTCCATCACGAGCGCCAGCGGCAAGATTGAACACGCCGGCACTGGCACCCTGAACATTGCAGGAGGCAGCTATAGCGGTGCCAATGGCGAGATCACCAGCAACGGTGCGCTGGTCGGCAATGTCACAGGTGCGTTCAACCAGGATGGCGGCAAGACCTCGGCGCAGCAGATCACCCTGGCAGCAGGGGCACTGAGCAACCAGGGCGGCAGCATCGTTCAGGTGGGTACCGGCGCCACCACCTTGACCGTTGGCGGTGTCCTCAACGACAACCAGGGCGTCATCGCGAGCAACGGCACGATCACCGTCACCGCAGGCTCGATGACCAATCAGGGCGGCAAGCTGCAAGCAGCCGGCACCTCCGACCTGAACCTTGCCGTCACCAACCAACTCGACAACTCCGCGGCCGGCAAGATCCTCGCGGGCGGCAACGTCACCGTGGCGGCCGGTAGCCTGAACGACAACGCGGGCAGCATCACCGCTGTCGGCAATCTCAATGCAACCGTCTCCGGCGCGGTAACGAACCAGGGCGGCACCCTGGCCGCCAACGGCAACACGATCCTGGCCGCAGCGAGTCTGGACAACAGCGGTGGGACCACCGCCGCCGTCACCGGCGACTTGACCGTGACGACCTCGGGAGCCACTACCAACAATGCGGGAACCCTGCAAGCAGGGGGTATCACCACATTGAGCAACGGCGGCTTGAGCAACCTTGGCGGCAAAGTCTTCGGCAATGCCCTGGCGATAGAGGCGCACGGGAACGCCGTGAACAACAGCGCCAAGGGCACCTTGGCCGCGACCACCACCGTCGATCTGAAATCGGGCGCTCTGCAGAACGACACCGGCCTTGTGCAATCCGGTGGCGCGATGACCATCAATACCAATGGTCAAGGCCTGACGAATACGAACGCTGCCGGCTACAGCAACGGCCAGGGCGGCATCACCAGTGCCGGCACCTTGACGCTCAAAACGGGGGCAACGAACAACAACGCCGGCTTCATCGGCGCCAAGGGCGACCTCAATGCCTCCACTGGTCAGCTCACGAACGCCAACGGTGGCACCGTGCTGGGCCAAGCCAACGTCGCCATCAATACGAACGGCGCGACTTACGACAACCGAGGCGGCCAGACGCTGGCGGCTGGCGATCTGACGATCAATGCTGGTGGCGGCACCATTGACAACACATCCAGCCTGTTGCGCTCCAGCGGCACGACGACGTTGAATGCCGCAGCGGTCACCAATGCCACCACCACCGGCACCAATCAGGGCATAGAGGGCACCCACGTCGCGATCAATACCGGGACCCTGGGGAGTCAAACTGGGGCGGTGCGCGCCGCTCAGAACCTCACGGTGACCAGCGGCGGCACCATCGACAACTCGGCGGGCGGTCTGCTCTCGGCCGGCGACACCCTCAAGGTCATCGACCCGAACGCCGCCAACCCCAGCACTAAGACCCTCAACGTCATCAACACCAACGGCACACTGGTGGGGACCAAGAGCGTCCAGCTCGACGCAGCGACCTTCAGCGGAGACGGCCAACTCGTCTCCGGCAAGGATCTGTCCGTCGCGCTGACCCAAGACATCGTCAACAACGCCGATGTCATTGCCAACGGCAATCTCAGCTACGGCACCACGGGTCATCTGACCAACAACGGCAAGCTCATCGCGGGCAACACCCTCACGGTGAGCGGCAATCTGGTGGACAACACCGCCAACGCCGAGATGTCGGGCACCAACACCACGTTGAACCTCGGGACCCTGAACAATCGCGGTCTCATCGACAGCGCCGACAGGACCCGCATCAACGCTGGTGCCGTGAACAACGTGGGCACTGGGCGCATCTACGGCAACCAGATCGCCATTGCCACGGGCTCTCTGACCAACGATACCGAGACGGCAAACGGCACCACCAAGGCCGGCACCATCGCCTCGCGCGGCAACCTGGACATTGGTGCATCGACCATCACCAATCGCGAGCATGCGCTGATCTTCAGTAGTGAAAATATGGCCATCGGTGGGAGCCTGGATGCCTCCGGCAAAGCCACAGGGCAGGGCGGGACGCTCAACAACCTGAGCGCCACCATCGAATCGCTGGGCAATATGTCGATCTCGATGGGGCAGACCAACAACTGGGATACGCATGTCCAGTTGGGGCCGCAGACCACGACGACCAAGCAGGCCATCAGCGTCGCACCGGTCGGCGGTGGCGGCTTCTACACGATGGACCAGGTCATCGTTGTTCCTGGTCAGCCTTTCGTGTGGGCACGCAACCCCGACGGCGGCAAGGGCGCCCTGCTGTACAGCAACGGCTACGGCATCTGGAACACCACCTTCACGACGACCGCCGATACCGCGATCAACGCCGACCCGGCAACCATCTCCTCGGGTGGCGATATGACGCTCGTCGGCGCTGTCTCCAATCGGGACAGTCGCATCATCGCGGGCGGAACGCTGACGGCCTCGAATGTCACGAACACGGCGCTGCAAGGAAGTTACAGCACGAGCAGCGTGGCCGTCGTGACCAGCGACACGGGCCAGATTCAGCCGTTGGTCATTGGGCCGTCGTCGAGTGGGATGATGGATGTGGGGGCTTATCAAAAAGTCGACCACGTCAATGCCACGAACAACTACAACTCGGGCGCTGCTGCCACGGGCGCAACCAATGCCAGCGGTGGAGGCGCCAGCGGCGCGAGCGGCGGCTCGCGCACGGGCACCATCGTGGAGGTGGCGGCCAACGTCGGAGGGGTTGCCGGAACAGGCGGCACGGGCGCATCGGGCGCCAATGGAACGACGGCCGGAGCTGCCGGCAACGCCAGCGGCGCGACCGGGCAGACCATCCCGATGGTGGTCCGTACCAGCACGCCGAGCCTGGCGGTTCCGCAGGCCAGCCTCTTCAGCACCCGCCCCGATCCATCAAGCCACTTCTTGATCGAGACGGACCCGCGCTTTGCCAACTACCGAAATTGGCTCAGCAGCGACTATCTGCTGAACAGCCTTGGGCTCGATCCGAACAACATCCTCAAGCGCTTGGGCGATGGGTTCTACGAGCAGAAGCTCATTCGCGAGCAGGTGGCGCAACTCACGGGTTATCGCTATCTAGATGGCTTCAATGATGACGGTCAGCAGTACGCCGCGTTGATGAATTCAGGGGCGACCTTCGCGAAGCAGTATGGCCTTACACCAGGAATTGCGTTGAGCGCAACGCAGATGGCGCAGCTCACCAGCGACATCGTCTGGCTGGTGGAGCAGACGGTGACCTTGCCCAATGGGACGACGCAGCGAGTGCTGGTGCCGCAGCTCTATGTGCGCGTGCGGCCGGGGGATATCGACGGATCGGGCGCGATCTTGAGCGCGGATGCGACGGTGATCAAGAGTTCGGGCGATCTGGTCAACACAGGCACTATCGCCGGTCGAAGCTTGGTCAAGATCGATGCCGAGAACGTCAACAATCTGGCGGGGGGGCGGATCGCTGGGGGCAGTGTCGGTATCAACGCGCGCAACGACATCAACAACATCGGCGCGAGCATCACGGCGGACGATGCGGCGATTCTCACGGCGGGGCGTGACATCAACGTGCGCACGACGACGGCTTCCGGCGCTGCGGGCAACAGGAACATCGACCGTGTGGCGGGCGTGTATGTGAGCAATCCGGCCGGCGTACTCATCGCTTCCGCTGGACGTGATGTCAATCTGATCGGCGCCGCACTGATCAGCGGTGGTGCTGTTTCGGTCGGCGCGGCCCGCAACGTCAACCTGAGCACAGTGACTGAATCAAGCACTGCGTCGGCTCTCGGGCAGAACATTGCCGGCATCGCCAGTCAAAGCCGCGACGTCGGCTCGATCATTCAAGGTCAGGAGGATGTGCGCCTTGCCGCCGGCAATGACCTGAATATTCGTGCCAGCGCGGTCCAGAGCCTCAACGGCGCGTTGGTCGCCACAGCCAAGAACGACATCAACGTCACTTCGGGAGTGGCCACCTCCAACGTGGCGACTGCCACCGTGCATTCGTCGAGCACGCTCTTCACGAAGAAGAGTTCCAGCGCCTTCGACAGCAGCAACACGACCGATGTGCTGTCCAGCAGCCTGAGCGGCAAGAGCATGGCGCTGGTGGCCGGCAACGACATCAATCTCCAGGCCGCGCAACTGCGCTCCGACAATGCCATGAGCCTGGCGGCGGGTCACGACATCAATCTCACCACGGCCAACAAGACGGACCAGGAACTGCACGCCAGCCAGACCAAGAGCAGTGCCACCGGGCTTGGCAACGCCATCGGCATGTCCATGGGGCCGGACCAGCCGACCGGTGCCGCCATGATGGGAGCCAAGTCCGGCACCCAGGCCAGCGCCAGTTTCACCACCGAAGCCGTGGGCACCAGCATCTCCGCCGGTAGCTTGCAGACCGTCAGCGGCCGTGACACCACCTTGCAAGGGGCCACGGTCGTTGCGGACAACGACATCACGATGATCGCAGGGCGCAATCTCACTATCGAGAGTGCGCAGAACACCAGCGTCAGCAGCAGCTACAACGGCAGCAGCAAGAGCGGCATGGTCGGCACCTGGTACAACCCGGCCGTCGGCAACATCAAGGGCTCGCAAGCCAACGCTACCGCCACCACGACCCAGCAAGCCAGCCAGGTTGCCAGCCTCTCCGGCAACGTCTCCATGGTGGCCGGCGACACCTATCGCCAGACCGCCAGCAGCGTGATGGCGTCGGGACAGGCCGGGCCGCTGGCGGGCGGTGACGTCAACATCCTTGCGAAGAACGTCGTCATCAATGCGGCCGACAACACCTCGCTGTCGGTCACGCTGGACAAAAGCTCCAGCAGCATCCTGGGCGGCAGTGCGAACTTCGCTGGCGTCAGCACGAACAATGTTCAAGGGGCAGTCAATACCGTCAGAGCAATGGGGGATACCGGCGGCGATGGGCGTATGCAGGCCCTGGGTGCTCTCAATCTAGCCATGAGCGGCAAGCAGGCCTACAACGCCGCACAAGCCATTGGAGGTTCGGGCCAGTTGAGCTACGGCGTGAGTGTCAACGTCAGCCGCAACACCAGCCAGAGTACCAGCTTCACGAGCAGCACAGAGGCGGTGGGCTCTGGCATCGTGGGCGCCAACAACGTGAACATCGTGGCCACGGGCGGCGGCAAGGGCTCGAACATCGATGTCGTGGGTTCGACCATCGCGGCGGGCAACACGGTGAACATGGCGGCCGACAACAACGTGACCCTGGAAGCCAGCGCCAACACCAGCGTCACGACTGGCCAAAACTCCAGCCACGGCTCCAACGTGGGTGTCACCTTCGGCGGCGGCGCGCAGAACGGCTTCAGCATCCAGCTGGGCGTGAGCAACGGCAAGGGCAGCAACAACCAAAATGACGTCAGCTACAACGCCACCCAGGTCAGCGGCGGCAAGGCGGTCAACATCTCTTCGGGCGGTGACTTGACGCTCAAGGGCGCCACGGTCCAGGCCGACCGCGTCGCGGCCGATGTGGGTGGCAATCTGAACATCGAGAGCCTGCAAGACGTGAGCGTGGGCAAGTCCAGGCAAAGCAGCTCGGGCTTCAACGTGAGCCTGTGCATTCCGCCGATCTGCTATGGCATCGTCGCAACGGCCAGCGCCAGTGCGGCAGGTGCCAAGGCGGACGGCGTCTTCGTCAGTCCGGCCGTGCAGTCCGGCATCAAGGCCGGGGACGGTGGCTTCAATGTGAAGGTCGCGGGCAACACCGACCTGAAGGGGGCGGTCATCGAGAGCACGCAGGCGGCCATCGATGCGGGCAAGAACAGTTTCGCTACCGGTGGAACGCTCACCATGAGCGATCTGAAGAATGTGAGCCAGTCCAGCGGTGACAGCTACTCGGTCAGCGGAGGTATCGGCATCGGGTACACCACGGCGCCGACGGCCGGGACTGCGACGACACCGGCACAGGGCATGGGCGCCGCGTGGTCGGGGCCGAACAATGTGCCCAGCGGAAGCGCGGGTGTCGGCAGCTACAGCGGCAGCAACCAAAGCAGCGTCACGAAGTCCGGTATTTCAGGTATTGCGGGCGACCAGAGCGTGAGGACCGGTGACAACAGCAGCGCTGGCACTTTGGTCAAGGACTGGAACACCAAGGAAATTATCAAGAACGTCCAAGCGCAGAGCTATTTGACTGAGCAATTCAATGGTTCGGCAGCGAAGGCAGTCGGTGAGTTTGCCAACGGTGAAACGCGCAAGTACGAGGATGCGAGTCGCTTGGCAGACGCTGCAGAGAGAGTGTTAGGCGACCCCAATTTGACGCCGGAACAGCGACGGCAAGCAGAGGACGCGCGTGATGACGCTTTCCGCGTTATGGCCCGCGAACAGACCACCTATGACCAGTGGAAGGAGGGAGGTCTTGGCCGAGTGGCCGCACACATGATCGTCGGCGCGCTGGGCGGCGGCGCGAATGGCGCATTGGGCGCATCGAGCGCGGCACTGGCAGCGCCATTGATAGACGAGTTCACGGCGAGCCTACCAGATGGAGTGAAGAATGCAGTTGGTGCGGCAATCGCTGCTGGAATCGGGGCGGCTGCTGGTGGGAGGGCTGGGGCGGTAGCGGGGTACAGCGAGGATGCGAATAACAGGCAGCTCGCACAAGCTGAGCGAGATTGGCTTGCTGCAAACAGAATGCGCGTGGCGAACGAAGCGAGAGCAAGAGCTCCCGGCGCTTTTGCATTACTCAGTGATGAGCAAATAGCGGGCCTTGTAGATAAATTTGCACTTTTGAATCTTGATGACGCCACCACCCAAATGCTTGTTCAGCAATATGGGAAAACCGCAATCGCGGCAATGGGGGCTATTCGAGTTTCACTTCTTTCTGATACGCAAGGGATGGTGATTACTGATAAAAATGGCATCACGTTGCAAATGTTCACCAATACGGCTGTGACTCGGGGGGGGCTCACGCCTCAACCAAATTATTACTACGATTCCAGCATGTATAGTGAATCGCTGCCGACAACAGCGAGCGCCATTGCTGAATTTGTTAGTCGATATGGATATCCGCCGCCGCTTAATAAAAATCAAATTGCTGCACTTGATGACGATGCCAAGTCCGCTTTGGGGGTTGCTGCTGGCAACCAGTTGCTGGCATCGTCTGGAAATATTGCAATTACAATTCTTAATATTGTCGAGATTTTTGGAGGGTCCGGAATAGGAAAGGGATTGAATCTTAATGGGGTTCCAATTGGGCGTGGTGAACCTGCCGTTGCACCGATCGATCCTGTGAAAATAATAAATGAGTCTTTGGGGAAAACGCCAAGCATACTTGGGGCAGACGTGCCACCAGCAGGCACGACATTGAATCAAGGTGCGAGAATTGCTTTGTATTACAAATCTCTTGAGGGCGCTCCAGCAGCTACCAATGCTAAAGAGGCTTTTAATTTAATTGCAAACACACTAAATGCAGTTGAAAATGCATATAGCGGTGTTCCAGCGGAGGCAAATCCGGGGCTGGCGTACAAGGGGAGAATGTATCCCCCCAGACCAGATTACACGACTACTAATCCCGATGGAAGTCTGACTGCCACCACAAAAGGTAATAAAATTGATATGGCCGTAGATGGCACAATTACCATCTACAAATTAAATGCCGATAGAACGGTGGGCCCCGTTGTTCTTGTGAAGCCAGGTGCGAAGTAAAATGAATTACGAAGAATTTTTGGTTGCAATAAAAATTCAGTTTCCGATGGCGAAAATAGGGGAGACTCAATCGGGCGCGTGTATTTGGGTGGGTGTTGACAATTTAATTAATTCATTTGTCGTGCAAATAACTCCGCTGGAAGGAGTTGGGGTCTCATTGACCAATCCTTCGCTTGCCATTGATTTCTCGGGACATGATGAGGTTTTTAAAGATCTTGCTATGGCATTTGATTTTATTAAATCAAATTTCAATTGAAGGGGGTCTGGCAAATAACTTTGGAAGCTGAGATTTTGGAAATAGAATTATCATGATTGTGGATGAATTTTGATCGGTCTTGATTTCTTTGCGGTTATTGAGAAATTAGGGGGAAGAAAAGAGTTCGGAGAGGGATATTCGCATATGCACTCGTATCTTCCTGAATTGTTTGAGGAAGCGACCGCTCGGCGACTCGCAGGCGATCCATTGCTGGATGTTGAATTGCTCCGGTATGCGGAGAACTTGGGCCCCGAAAATAGGGGCGATGCCTCGAACCTTTGGGTTGATCGACGCGCTCGGTGGTCTTCTGAATGGCATGCGTTCTGCAGCAGCCTTTCCCCCAAGGACTGGTCTCCAGCGGCCAGTTGGCGAGTCCAATCGTTTCCATCGGATCGATAGCTCCGGCCGGTCATCCCAAGAATGAAATGCGCAGAATTTTTTCTCGACCCTTGTTGCTGCCATGCTTTCAGCATGTACCTACAGTGAAATCAACCCTAACGCGGCACTCGCCGACATACGCGCCAACAACGGCTATTACGAATTGCGTGATGTTGAACCCGACACAGCCAAGCTCATATTGCGGTCCGCTGGATCGGGCTACCCGGCAAACTTCTCTGTCAGCACGTCACCACAAGCTTGTCAGGACTTCACTTCCCTGGGCAGCGTGGCCTACGCTGGTCGCGGCATCGTGTACCCGTGGATCGCTAATGCGGTGCAACGCGGGCGCAGGACCGAGCCCTATATCGTTCAAGACGCGAAGCCTGGCAAGCCGATTCAGGTGCGCAGCTATGGCTCTTGGGCGGATGGCATGGGCTCGGGATATCGCTCTGGCAATTGCGGCCCCGTCGTCGCGAAATTCACGCCGCAAGACGGGCGCGCCTACGTCGTCGAATTCCTGTGGGGCAGCAAGCCGGCCTGCAGCTTGAACGTCGTGGATGCGACCGATCCAGATGCACCTGTTCCCGTTCCAGCAGAAGCCATTCCTGGTTGTCCCGCGCCGCTTCGCTGAGAGTTGTCGCTTGGGCCGATGAGGCCTCGGTCAAGAAAAATGAGATAGGGAGTTCAAATTGAAATACAACCTGCTGATGGTCACTGTGGCCATTTGCCCGATGCTGGCTGTCGCCCAGCAATCACCCTCCACACCGCAACCTTTCGTCGAGCAGCAACGTCAGCAAGAGCGCGAACGCGCCTTACGCGAGCAGAACGAGCGCACTGTTGATCAGCGTCCACAAGCAGCTCCACCGGCACCCCCACACCGCATCCCCGAGTCCGAGTCCCCGTGCTTTCGCATCGACCGCGTGTTGCTTGTTGGTGAGCAGTCCGAGTCCTTCCAATGGGCCATTGCCGATCTGTCTGGCCCCGATGGCAACGATTCACCCATCGGCCGATGCCTCGGCACAGCCGGCGTCAACGTAGTCCTTGCACGCGCCCAGCAAGCCGCCATCGCTCGCGGCTACGTGACGACCCGCGTTCTCGCCGCGCCACAAGATCTCTCGACCGGCACCTTGACGCTGTCGCTCGTGCCGGGCCGCATCGCAGCCATTCGTACGACCGCCGACTCTTCATCGACATTGCTCGGCAGCTCAGCCTTGCTCGCCACAGCCATCCCCGCCCGCCCCGGCGACCTGCTGAACCTGCGCGACATCGAGCAAGGCCTGGAAAACCTCAAGCGTTCCCCCACCGCAGAAGCCGACATCCAGATCGAGCCTTCGACCGCCGCCAACGCCAAGCCCGGCGACAGCGACCTTGTCGTCAAGTACGTCCAATCCAAGAAGTGGCGCGTCACCCTGAGCCTGGACGACAGCGGCACTGAAGCCACGGGCCGCTACCAATCCGGCGCCACCGTCTCGCTGGACAACCCTCTCGGCCTGAACGACTTGCTCTACGTGAGTGCCAACCACAGCATCAACAACCACGTCTTCGGTGACCCGGCCAAGGGCACCGAAGGCCAGACCGTTCATTACTCGCTGCCCTACGGCTACTGGCTCCTGGGCTTCACCGCCTCCAACAGCCAGTACCACCAGAGCGTGGCTGGCCTGAACCAGGACTACATCTACGCCGGCAAGAGCAACAACGCCGAGATCAAGCTCTCGCGCCTGATCTATCGCGACCAGCAGCGCAAGACCACGGTGGCCATCAAGGGCTGGCGCCGCGAATCGCGCAACTTCGTGGACGACACCGAGGTCGAGGTGCAGCACCGCGTGGTCGGTGGCCTGGAGTTCAGCCTGAACCACAAGGAGTTCATCGGCGATGCCACGCTCGAAGGCACGCTGGCCTACAAGCGCGGCACCGGTGGCTTCGGCTCGCGCGCCGCGCCGGAAGAAGAGTTCGGCGAGGGCACTTCGCGCCTGAAGCTGTACACGGCCGACATCAGCCTCAACGCGCCGTTCAAGCTTGGTGAGCAGAAGATGCGCTACTCAGGCCTGATTCGGGCGCAGTGGAACCGCACACCGCTGACGCCGCAAGACCGCTTTGCCATCGGCGGGCGCTATACGGTGCGCGGCTTCGATGGCGAGACGAGCCTACTGGGCGAGCGCGGCTGGCTGCTGCGCAATGACATCGGCTGGGCGGTGGGGCAGAGTGGCGCGGAGCTTTATGCAGGCATGGACTACGGCCACGTTGGCGGCCGCTCCACGGTCGACCTTCTGGGGCGAAGCCTGGCGGGAGCAGTCATCGGCGTGCGGGGCCAGTGGACCAAGCTGAGCTACGACTTCTTCGTCGGCGCGCCCATCCGCAAGCCCGAGGGCTATCGCACAGCCAAGGTCACGCTGGGATTCAACCTCAACGCGAGCTTCTAACCAAAGGGAACATAAAAATGAACAAGCAAATGTTTGCAAAAATGGCTGCGCTGCTCACTCTTGGTGTGTTGTATGGCAGCGCAGCGAGCGGTCAAAATCTGAACGCACCCGCTGCGCCAATCGCCAGCACCGCATCATTGAATGGCGCACGATTGGCATTGGCCGTACCAGAATCGCCCAGCTTTTTGGCTCGCACACCGCCAGATTGGAAGGACACCGCGGTTGGCGCGGTCGGAGGCATGGTCGGCGGCGCAATTGGTGGCGTAGCGCGTGCATCGTCTCAAGCCAGCGATGGTGATCGCATGGTCAAAGAGTTCGCCATTGCCGATCCGGCTCTGCCGATCGGCCAAGGGCTCGCCACGCGGCTGCGCACGACCTATCGCATGACCGAGGTGCCGGCCACACCCGCGCCGGTCACACAAACTGTCGACGCCGTGATCGCATCGGCACCGACGACCGACATGATCCTCGATGTGCGAAGCCAGGTTTTCGGCTTGAACTACACGCCGAAGGAACCAACGAATTTTTTTGTCATGAGCATCAGTTGGGCTCGACTGATCGACGCGCGCTCGCACGCTGTGCTCGCGGAGGCTCGCTGCATTCCGGTCAAGTCACCACCGATGCAGAAGTTCGATCAGCTCGTTGCGAACAATGGAGAAGGCATCAAAGCGGGCTTAGCAGCTTATGTGGATCCTTGCGTCGAGCAACTGGCTGAGAAGATGAAGTTATGACCTCAGCTGGTGCGCTCAATCTTGGCGTGAGTCCTGATTTGACCCGCGGAAAGCGCACGATCGTGCCCAAGACTGCCGGGGGCGTCAGAGTGGCCTTCAATCTCAACGCGACCTACTGATTCAAGAAAAATGAAAACCAAACTGGGAGGCGCCCTTTGGCTATCTGTGCAACTTCTGATCTCTGTGACGCTGCTGAGCGGGTGCATCTTTGCGGGCTATCGAACGCCAACAGCAGACGAGCCTCATGCGGAACTCAGGATCGATACAAAGGATCGTCTTCGCATCCTCCTGCTCAACGAAAAAGGATGCATGACTCACTCTCAAGGGCTTGCCGAGGGGCCATCTTTTCTGGGTATGGTGTCGTCGCGCTCCGACCCATCGGTGTCGCATCTCCTGCGCACAGACCAAGATGTCATCCTGGAATACGCAGCACCGTCGTTTGGCAAGATTTGTCGCATCACTTTTTCATTTCGTCCGGAGAACGGCGAGCGCTATCGGTTCGTCGGCGGCCGTTTCATCGACCCCAAGGGTGACACGTTCTTCGGCAAGGAAGTGTCGGCGGAGAAGTGCGGTTTAGCCGTCATGAAAGAAGAGGGCGCCGGCGGGCAGCAGACCTCCGTGCCTATCCAGCGACTTGCCGCCGACTTGGCGTCCCCCATCTGCACCAGATTTATCACGCCTGAGGAGGCGCTTAAAAAGCGTCCTCCTGCAGTTCCTCAGTTCTGATTCACGCGCACTCGTCGCGAGTTGCTGGCTTGTTGGAGACTCAATCATGCCAAAGGGCATACCGAATCCACCGTCCATGCGCGGCATTTGGCGCATGGAAGACCGCTGGGAAGTCTCGATCATTCGACAGGGCCAACGCCACCGCCGAGTGTTCTTGTTCAGCACGCACAGTGGAGTTCGCGCTTCGCTGAAGGTTGCCAAGCAATGGCGCGACGAGGTTGAGGCCAAGAAGCCGTTGACGCCCCGCTATGTACAGGCATCCAAGCCGCGCGTCGATTCGCCCAGCGGCATCGCCGGCGTGACCTGCATTCGTTGGGCTCCAGATGGTGCCCCCTCCGTTTGGCGAGCCCAGACACGTGTTGACGGTCGAAACTTGAACAGATCGTTCAGTATCGGGCGCTACGGAGAGCGTGCTCAGGACTTGGCCATCGAAGCTCGTGAAAAGCAACTTGAGCAAATGAAGCAGTGGCTGCTATCACGGAATGCGTGAGCAACGACCTCAGTGAGGCATTTCGCGGCTCACTGGCCCAGATCGGTGAGCTTGGGTAGATGATTCAGTGAGGCTGATGAGGATCATTCGTCGGTCGTCGGTCGTCGGTCGTCGGTTGGTGGACGACTGTTGTGGCCCCCGCTCCTCGCTTATGCTGTCCGACCACGCTCCGTGGAACAGAAAGCTGGCTGTTGATGCGACCACGCATACGGCTGGCAAGGACTTCCATCTTCATATCCTGACGCGCATCGACATGTTTGCCTTTCAATCAATACGAACGTGCCGCGTCTCGGCCTTGTGGTTCTTGGTTCTCGAGGCCTTAATCTGCTGGAGCTTGTCGTTCGGCGTCCAGGCGCAAGATGCCAAGTTCTTCAAGATCGAGCGAATCTATCTGAAGCAGGCATTTGTGGAGCAGCCCAGATCGCCCTATGTGTTTCTCGAAACAGAGTTGCCCGATGTCAACATCATGATCGATACCTCGACCCAGGACATCGGCAAGGACCTGATCGAAGTTTCCGTGCTCGCGAAGATTTCAGTGATCAATGCCAAAGGCGTTGTCTTCACACTGAGTGCAACCCAGGCGGGCGTGTTTGAGATCAAGGGCCTTTCGCCGGCGGAGATGGAAATACAGAAGAAGGTCACGCTACCGCAGTTGCTCTACCCGTACCTACGCGCGAACGTGACTGACCTTGTAATGAAGGCTAGCTTTCCACCGGTGATCCTTGCCGAGATTGATTTTCGACAGTTGAAGAGGCCGAAAGAGGATGCTCGGAAGTAGCTCGACTTTTCGACGAACTTCTGCCGCATTGCAGACTGCCATCGCGCTGATCTCCAACCATCCCTAGAACGCATCTGGACTCAGAGCGTGTAGCGGCCATCGGCTAGGAGCAGCCGGTCGCAAATGACAGCTATCAAGAGAGATATATACAACGCACCAGAGCTGGGTGGGGGCTGGGCCGCGCAGCCGACCTCGGTGATGCCTTGGGTGAAGCTGGCCTTGTACCCCGCATAGTCATCGCAGACCAGCTTGCCCTTCCATGGCTCATTGCCCCGTTGCAGGAACGCTCGAGCATGCTCGCCGGCACGGCTGTCCGCGAAGTCGTAGAAGCGCGCGGCCCGCTGGACATCGGTGAGCACCTCGAGCGATTCATCCAGACCTGTCTGCGCGAGGGGGCCTATGGCCGCGTCTCGGCCAATAGCAAGGAGCGCACAACATGGTTGGCTGCGTTCCTGAGCTATTACAACGCCTGGAGAGGCCGCATTCGGCCTTGGGCTACAGACCTCCAGTTTCCCGACTTGGCGGGAATAACCTATTGCATCTCGACAATCAGTTTGTCGTCCGATGCGCGATGCGCGTCGGTCGCAGTGCCCGTCAAGTCCGCGGTTTGTTAGGTCACCCTCAGACCCAAAACGCCAAAAGCGTGAAGAACCGCACGTTGCCGCCTGTTGGTAAGAAATTTCTGACATTTATCGTTTCACGATGTTACGATTAATACAAAACTACAAAGGTGGAGCGCGTGGCAGTAATAGATCTGGTGAAGTGGGATGGCACCCCAAACATCGTTGCATGGAAATATCCGAGCACCGAGCTCTCCACTTGGACGCAGCTCATCGTCAGTGAGTCTCAAGAAGCATTTCTTGTGCGTGGGGGCGTCTATGACGGCCCGTTCGGTGCAGGCAGACACACGCTCAGCACTGAAAACCTACCCCTCCTGCGCTCGCTGATCGGCATACCTTTCGGGGGTAAATCACCGTTCAGCGCAGAAGTTTGGTACGTCAATCGCGTCACCAACCTGGACGTGAAGTGGGGCACGGCCGATGCAATTCCGCTTCAAGATCCCAAGTACGGCATCATGATTCCGGTGCGCGCTTTCGGGCAGTACGGCATTCGGATTGTGGATTCGAAGCGCTTTCTTCTCAAACTCGTGGGCACGCTGCCGGGGTTTGACGTCGACACGCTTTCCAGCTACCTCAAAGGCGTCCTGATCACGCGGATCAAGACCGAAATCGCGACTTGCATCGCTCGCGCAGGCATTTCGATTCTGGAGGTCGCTACGCAGCTTGATACGCTGTCGGCGTCTCTCAAGGCCGCACTTATCCCTGAGCTTGCCGAATATGGCGTGGCGCTTGCTCAGTTCAATATCCACTCTATCAACGTCCCGGAAAACGACGAGGCGGTGATCACGCTGCGCAAGGCGCTCGCCAAGCGCGCCGAGATGGGAATTATTGGTTTCACATACCAGCAAGAACGCAGCTTCAATGTGATGGAGACCGCCGCAGGTAATGAAGGTACTGCCGGCGGTGTCATGGGCGCCGGTTTGGGATTGGGAATGGGCATTGGCATGGGCCCGAGCATCGGCAGCAACTTTGCCCAGGCTGCAGCCGACATCCGGCCATACGCAGCGCCGCCGCCCCCAGCATCTGCCCCGGAGGCGGTTCCTCACGCCCCGCCGCCACCGCCTGTTGCCGCCCCAGCCAGCGTGGGGCCGTCGGAACGGATCCGACTCCTGAAGGAGTTGGCGGAATTGAAGCAATCCGGCGTTTTGACAGACGCGGAGTTCGATAGCGAAAAAGCTCGAATCCTCGCGAGCTGAAGGATCCCCCATGTCAATGAAAATGAAGTTCGGCTTGGCCGGGTCCGTCGTTGCGCTCGCCGCAATTGCCATCCTGGTTGTACTGCTGCCATCGGGCGTCTGGAGCGCCCCGGTTATTGCAGCTACCGCATTGGTAGCAGTTTTGCTGGGTGGATTTTTCTACTTGCCCGCGCCTCTGGCACCCTCGTCCAGGTCGGAGGAATCGCGCCTTGCGCTGATTGGACCGAGCGGCGCCGTGATATCGCTGGCTTTGCTCGGCGCGCTCGCCGCGTTTGCGGTGGGTCTGGCGGGGTACAACGCGCTTTCCTGGTCGCTGACAATCTTGACGTCGGCAGGCCTCATCGTGAGCGCATTGGTTCTCCATGCTTCGTCTGGCGTGATAGATCAAGCAGTGGCTTCCCAGCCCGACAACAGCGACCGAATGGAGTGGCAAGGCCTCCTGAATGAGGCGGCATCGCGCAATGCGGGCCGCCCACACACGGAGCGGTGTGCACGTCTGATCGAATCGCTTCGATATACCGCATCGAGCATCAAGAACCAGACGGTTGCCGAAGACGCGGCGATCCGAGCCAAGCTGGTTCAGTTGCTCGGATTCTCCCCATCGGAAAGCGACGCCGCTTTTATACAAGCAATGGACGAGATCGAAGCGCTCGTCATGCGCCGTCAACAACAACTCGTGGCATCACGCTCCAAAGCGTGAGCCGATACAGCACCTCATGGATAACAACACGCTCAAACTGATTTGCAGCGGCTGCGGCTCTTCTCTGGAATACTCGGCCGGCAATCGCGCGCTCAAGTGCATGTATTGCGATGCGATCACCGAGATCGAGCAGGCTCCGAACGATGATGGAAGACCATCCAATGCGGAGCTTGTGGTCCCGCTGGGTGTTACAAGGGCCGCGCTCGAGGATGTCGTCTACGCGCATCTTGCGCAGGGAGACCTGACACCAGATAACCTGCTAGAGCACGCAGTGTTCAGCAAGGTCGAACAGTTCTATGTGCCCGCCTTCATCTACCGCGGAACGTACGAAGCCGATTGGACCGCAAGCTTCGGTTTTGACCGGCAGGAGCAGTACACGGTTTACGAAAAGGACTCACAAGGAAGATCGCGCCCCGTCACCAAGACGAAGACCGTCACTGACTGGCGGCCTGTCAACGGCGCCGACCGGGGTGACTTCACAGCCATCGCCTACGCTGGAGAGCGGCTGTCCTCAGCCGGATTGGACCTTCCACGGATCTTCGTGGAACGCCCGGCAGTGGACGAGCTCAAGCCATTTGATACGTCATACGTGACAGGCTTCGAAGCCGAAGCGTTCACCGTCAATGCGCAGGAGGCATACACCGCGCGCGGGTCCGATCTCGTCGATGCACAGATCGATGCGGGAGTGAGGCAGCATGCGCAGGGCGATCGTCAGAAGGACTGGCGCTGGAAGGCCACGACGTCCAAGACCGACGCCAGTGTTTTTCTGCCCATTTGTCATGTCGTATATGACTACGAGGGCCGTACCTACAACGTGTGGACCGATGGTACGACAGGCGAAAAGCTGGTTGCTGATCCCGCGCCGGTCGACCACGAGCGAAAGAAGGCGATCCGCTGGGGCTATGCGCCGCTGGTCGTGTCACTCCTTGCGGCCGGTGGCGGTTATGCGTACGCGGAAGCGCATCGAATCGCCTTCAGCCCAGGGCTGGCCGCCGGCGCCGTGGTCGCTGCATTCGTATTCGCCGCCTGGCGCAAGCATTCGATCTTGTCGTACTCAAAAGGCATCCGGCAGGCACTTTTGAGCCAGCGACAGCTGAAGAGCGTGGATTCGCTGCAGCTCGGTTCTGCCGAGCGCCAGGCGCTGCTCGAGAGCGGTACCAGGCCGAGCCGTCCATTTCTTTCACTGACGTCCAAGGATGCAATGCTCATCCCTGCGGTCTCGTCGATCGCCGCCGCAATCTTCCTGGTACCCCTGATACCCGCGAGTTTCAAGGGTTCGCCGAATCCGAGCTATGCGAGCGCATCTACGCCCTCCAGGCCCCAAGCACCTGCGGCACCCCCGCCGGTTCAAGTCCCCCCGCAGCAGCGCGCGCAGAGCGTCGAGACTTCCGTTTCTGCCGCACCTGTTGCACCCGTCGCGGTAGCTGCGGTGGCGGCGGTCCCTGTCGTCGCACAGGTGCCAGCAGCCCCGGTGGCAGCGACACCAACGATCCAGTTTGACCCGCAGTTGATGCAAATGCTGATCGCCGCAAGCAAGCACCAATGGGACGTCGTCGATTCGGCGACTGCTGCGCCGCTGGCGCTGCGCAACGTGAATCGGGATCGTTCGGCCGGACGCGCCGCGAATGCCGAAGGTAAAAGCGCTTTGCAGCGCGGAGAGAACCAGGCCGCGATCGAGGCGTTCACGCGCGGCGTCAAAGCCGATGCAGTTGATCCTGAGATCGTGAATAACCTTGCCTTCGCCTACCAGGAGAGCGGAGCACATGCCGAGGCGATCGACGCCTTGAACGAGACTTTGCTCCTCGCGCCGCGTCGTGTGGCTGCGTGGGCGAACTTGTCCGCGTCGCTTGCAGAAACAGGCGACCGTGCGGCATCGGCGGCCGCGCTTTCGTTAGCGCTGCACTATTCGGGCAGTCGCCAGAAGACGCTCACGTTTCTGGGCGAACAGGCGCAGAACGGGCGCTCCGATGCAGCCCGCGCAGTCGCCAGCGCCGTCCTTTCCGCGGCAGATGAGATTCCGACGCTGGGCGATAACGTAACGACGGCTCGCGCGGACGTTCCGGCGCGTGCCATGTCGCCGCGACCGGCACGCACAGACGCACCTCCTTCGCAGATCAAAGCTGAAGAGGCCTACGCGAAGCAGATGAATCGGCAACTTGAACAACAACTCAGAGAACTGAGCCAGAAATGATGACCACGCGTTTCCGACTTTCATCCGTTGCAGTTTTTACTGCTCTCCTATTTGCGGCGTCTGGCTGCGCAAACAACCAGGGCAGAACTGTCACTGGCTCGAACGCAACGGACCAAGCTGCTCTGGGCGCGGGCATCGGCGCACTGGCTGGCTTCGCTGCCTGTAGGGCTGTCGGCGGTAAGGGCTCCTCGTGCGCAACTGCTGCGGTGGCGGTGGGCGCCGTCGGAGGTTTTATTGGCTGGCGCAACGGTAAACAGAAGGACTTGGCAGAAGCCCAGGCATTTGATGACGCGATGCGCGCCAACCACATGGCGGTCGTTACAGATATTGCTCCGATCCAGCGTGCCAACGACCAGGGTCGCCCGGAAGCTGTGAACGCGTGGAAAGGAACCACTGTGGGGTTGCCGTCCAATTTGTTGGCGCGCCGAAGCCCGGACGTGCAACGCAGTGTTGAACTGGCCGGCAAACTTGCCTCGTCGCGCACGGATCCTTCCCGCGTGCTGGTCAGCGTGCCCAATGGGGACCGCGACGCAGTGCAGGGCTGGTTGCGTACGGGCTTCAGCCAAGGAACCGCACGCGGCCCGCGGCCTGAAGTCCAAGTTCTGGACGCCTCGGCAGGCTCGGTGCCGTTCGTGCGTGTCGAGCCAGCCAACCAGGTTCAATTTGGGATGAGCGCAGAAAAGTCGAACCAAGGATAGCAACCTGCGGCAAACATCGCGCGTTGGCTAAATGCGATAGCGATCAACTGGTCGACTCATGTGTCGGGGAGGCTGAGGCCCCCGCCCAGTCCGGCAGATATGAGACCTTGCTATGAAGACGACGATTTCGCGATCCTACTTGCCGCCGGTGCTGACACTTCCAGCACCGGCGCCCTGACATCGGCGGTCGACTCGGGCTCGTGGCGGACATCGAAGTCCCGGTCGAACGGCTGGTTCCATGGGCCGTTGCTTCTGGCTTGCCAGGCGGACTGGTGGCCAATTGCTGATGACCATCGAGTTCAACACGTATTTAGCCATGATTGCGGCAGCGTTCGCTGCCCGTGAACTGGATGGCGCTGGCGATGCTCAGGCCGTCGGCGCTGAAGCCCAGCGCGGTGTCCCGCATCGCTTGTCCAGTGGCACCGTGGCCGACTGTAGCCTGTCGTCTCCTCGGCGCTTCGGGCCCATAGGGTCCTGCGAACTTATCCGAAGCTGGCTCTCACTCTATGGGGTGGCGAGCTCGACGCTGGGCGCCTGTATATTTCCCAGCTTGCGACGCTCAAAGCGGGAACCTGCCCATGACTTCTACGAATCTCGACGGCCAGGTTGCCGTTGTCACTGGCGCCACAGGAGGCATCGGCCTTGCAGTGGCGAGAGAACTTCACTCTCTCGGAGTGAAACTTGTTCTGACAGCGCGCTCCGAGGTCCAACTGTTGCGCCTGCAACATGAGTTGGGCGCATCGTTCATCGCGGCGGACATCACCGAGCCCGACCTCCCAAGTCGATTGCTCGAGTTGGCACTGTCGACTCACGGGCGTTGTGACATCGTGTTGAATAACGCGGGAGTGATCGAGGTCGGCGCGATCGATGCCATCGACATCGACAAAGTTTGCGGCATGGCGCGTGTCAATGTCGAATCCACTTTCCGAGTCGCCTATACCTTCGTGCGTCATTTTCTGGCGCAGCATGGTGGGCATCTGATTAATATCTCAAGCGTTCTCGGCACCAAGGTGCGTCCTACGGCGGGGGCCTATGCAGGAACCAAGTTCGCAATCGAGGCGCTTTCGGAGGCGCTCCGTATGGAATTGGCGGGCACAGCCGTGGCTGTCACCTGCATCGAGCCTGGTTTGGTCATGACGGGGCTGCATCGGGACTGGCAAGTCCATCCCAGTGAAGGCATGAACATCCAACGCCCCTTGCAACCCGAGGATGTCGCACGATGCGTGAGCTTTGCACTTACCCAGCCCAGCCACGTCAGAATTCCCAAGCTCATGGTGCTGCCGGGCGAGCACCAGATATGAACCCCGCTACGTGCAGTACGTTTCGGATTTTCTGCGCGGCCGGTTGTCGTGCCGTATAGGAGATCGATGAGTTCAGCGGGCCGGCCGCACGCCCATCGCCGTCAAGACTTCCGATCCGATGAACGACAAGCCCGCCAGCCGGTTGCCCCATACCGCGTGCCGGGTCGCTCCGCCGAAGCGAGGTGCGACCAGCCCGGCGTCCTGCACGTAGATCGGGTCAGTGCAGAACGCGATGCCGATGAAGACTCCTGCCGCTTATAGCGTGTGGGCTGCTCAAGATCACCTACGACCTCACGCTTTGGCGCCCCATGCGACGGGATCGGCTGGATGGGGGGAGTAGCTGCACAAAGCCCTCCTGATCTGGAGTGCTTCAGTAGGCTAGAAGCACCTATGTGCGAGTGCCTTCTACGCCGGATGGCGAACGATCACAATGATCGGCATGAGACGCCTGTCGAATGATTCTTCAGGCGGCCGTTGCGGACTGACGGTGGTTCTAGACCAGCCCGCAACGTGCAGAACTCTCACAACGCAGAACTTGCTCTTCTTGGGTGGACCATTCAAGCCTGCTAAGCATCTGTAGCGAAGGACGCTGCACTCTTGCCGGCGTTAATCTGGGCCTGAAGCCATCCGACAACGCGGCCTTTTGCGCCGGCGATCCATGTCTCGCCTGTTTCGGGATTCTTGTATGTCGTGCCGGTTTCGACCTCGCGCGGCGGACGCGGTGCAACGCCCGAACGCCTGGCCTTTGTCGTGTCGTATGGCGCCAATGCATTGATGCCCTCGGAGATTGAGAATCCTCCGGCTTGGAGCTTCTTCGCATATGCGTCGGCGAGAACCTTGATCTCTTCACCACGCTTTGCTTGGAGCGCTGCCTCAAGCACTGCACGTTCAGCATCCATGTCTTTGATCCGCTTCTGGATCTCGGCATAACTCATATTTTTTGCTTCTGGCATCGGCTGTTTTCTCTTGGTAGGTAGGTGACTGATTTTTGAAAGGGCATCATCGTCGCCGAATTTTCCGGCGAGTCGGCCTTCCGCTTGTTGGCACTCAGGATGTCCCAGCTCAAAAAGCCGATGGCCACGACCTGCAGGACAGGCCACAGCCCGGTTGATGGGGCCTCGCTCTCTGTAGGAGGGGGCGGTCCATACGAGTGAGGATCGACCGCTGATCGTCGGCAGAAAAAGCCACGTTATTTCAACCGAACCTCGACGTGCACGAATCCTGTGCCGTCGGGTGCATCTACCACGTCAAGGTACGGCTGGGCGCGTACCAACTCGCTCAGCTTCTTGAAGCCATAGTTTCTCGGATCGAACGATGTGTGCGTCTTGCTTACGAGTCCGCCAACAGTCGACAGTCTGGACCCTCCGCTGTCCCTGATCGTCTCTGGGATGGCGTGGGTCAGCAACTCCCTAAGATCTTGCTGTGCGGTCAGATGCACGGTTGCCTGACCACCTGGGATGTCGTGAGAAGCGTAGAAGCCGACATCCTTCGAGGCCAGATCCTTGATCACTTCTGCAGCATGCATATCCATCATTCTCTTGCCAACCCAGATCTGGAAAATTGGATATTAGTTCTCCGAGTGGCACATGGAAAGGGCAGGCACATCTGGTCGATGTGGGTGATGTGCGCTTTCAGGGGATGAGGCATCAGTAGTTCGGCGAGATGGGGAATGTAAGTAGGGTGCACGGGCGCACGATTCCTCGGCGTGCTAGTTGCTTGACTCGTTACGGCGATAGTCGGCAACAAGTACCGGCGCCAGTTCAGGGAACAGCAACTCCAGCAGCGCGTCGTACGCGCCTGGCCTCGCTGTGGTGGATCACCGTGTGTCTCAACGTCGTGCTCGCTGTCCGCGATGGCAGGACGCTTCGGGCGGCCGGATACGACACGTCGAAGATGGGTGCGTTCTGGATCGTGCCTGTCTATCTGTACAAGCGAGCCAAGGCGCTCAAACAGAATCAGGCACCGTTGATCATCTGGTGTGTTTGTTGGCTGGGGATGATTCTGGTGGTAGCTGAGTAACTTCAGAGAGTGTTCTCGAAGCCGCGACCTCCCGCCGCTGGAAGTACTTCCGCAGAACCGCATTCCCTGTCAACAAGCTCTGATAGTCAAGCTCCTCGCTCTCACCGTTCGCGGTGGGGGTGCAGAGCGGTCTCTTTTTTTCTTCACTCGACCTTGGGGAGCGCGACTCTGATATTGAGGGCGTAGCAAGAGGCTGTGTATCACCTCGGCTTTGGCCGGCCGCAGCCTGGTATCTGACGAACCAGAAGCAAGGTGTCAGCGCCTTGGGGTTGCTA
Organism: Variovorax sp. PAMC26660; assembly: GCF_014302995.1. Lineage (NCBI taxonomy): Bacteria > Pseudomonadati > Pseudomonadota > Betaproteobacteria > Burkholderiales > Comamonadaceae > Variovorax > Variovorax sp. PAMC26660. The sequence goes on along the minus strand of NZ_CP060295.1, from coordinate 6,719,423 downwards.
CCGCCAGTGCCGGAAGCTGCCTGCGCCGAGCAGGATACGCAGCTGCCTCCGGCAGGCGTGGCACGCGCAGGTATAGCGCCGAGTAGCTTTGCCGACGCGCATACTGCGCCAGCGCGCAAGCCAGCCATGTCTTTCCCAGGCCCGTAGCGCCAGAGAAGCAACTGGTCTCGCCGCGTTCGATCCGCGACGACGACAGCGTCAGGCTCATCAACGCTGAGCGATCGATGCCACGGATGAACACGATTCGCCTGCGCTTCGCGTAGATGCTGCAACAACAACCGATGGGTACGCCGCTGTAGACGCGCGAGCGCGGCGGCGTTCGCAAGGTGACTTCGAGGAAAGGCCGCCCCTCAGGCCGAGTCGCGCATGACCAGCTCGAAAGGTCGCTCAAAGCCGCGGCCTGGTTGGTCCGCGTCGAGGCCGTCCAATCGCGCAATCAGCAACTCGGCTGCAAAGCGGCCCATCTCGTGTTCGAAGCGGCGCACCGTGGTCAACGCAGGATGCAGCAGTTGCGCAGAGGGAATGTCGTCGAAGCCGGCCACCGCGACATCGTCGGGAATGCGTCGGCCTGCCGCGCGCAACGCTGCCATGGCTCCGATCGCCAGCAGATCGTTGGCCGCGAACACGGCGCTGCAATGGAAGTGCTCGGCCAACTCGGCTTCCATGGCACGCAAGCCCGCCACTTGTGTGAAGTCGTCGGCGGTAATGAGACTGGCTGAAAGCCCCGCCTTCTGCATCGCGGCATGAAAGCCACGCTGGCGTTCCGCGCCCGGGCCTCTCGGGCAGGAGAGCATGGCGATGCGTTGGTGCCCTTTGTCGATCAGAGCCTGTGTCATGGCCTGCGCCGCCGCTGCGTTGTCGATATAGACCTGGTCGATGTCGCCGGACGGCCGGTACTCGCTGACCATCTGGACCACGGCAATGCGGCCGTGCAGCGCCTGCGCCAGATCGGCGTCGTCGAAGTGAAAGAACAGCGCCATCACGCCGTCCACATGCCCCTGCGACAGCCACTGCAACGCCCGGCGCTCGCGCTCGAGCGTGCCGTCGGTGTCGAAGATCATCGTGTCGTACCCTGCCGCGTCGGCAGCGGACTGGAAACCCCGCACAAGGGCGGGAAAGGTCGGGTTCGTGATGTCCGGGATGATGCACGCCAGCGTGTGCGTTCGCGCGGACTGGAGGTTGCGGGCCATGCGGTTGGGCACATAGCCCAGCCGCTGTGCGGTCTGCAATATCAGTTCACGCGCTTCCGCCGACACCGTGGACGGCTCCACGCGGTTGAGCACCAGGGACACGGCGGTCTGCGACAAGCCCGTGGCGAGGGCGATGTCACGCTGCGTGGGGCGTCGCTGGCCCCTCGCAGGCGCCCTGGCCTTGCTGCCGGATGCCACCGAGGGGCCGGCCCCGATGGGAGCGGGTTTGCCGGCCGTGGGATTTTTCATGCTTGACTGTCACCAATAATACGTATTATTTCTCACCCCCTGTCTGGTTCCAAGAGGTATTAGTCCGGATGATGCCCCGAAAAACGAAGGATTCCGCCATGACCATCTCGCGCCGTGCGATCGCCCTGTCGGGCATGGGCGCAGCGCTGCTCGCCGGCACATCCCGCGTTTGCGCCCAAGCCCGTACCGGCACTCTCACCATCCTGGTGGCGCAGCCTGCCGGCGGCGTGACGGATGTGTTCGCGCGGGCTGTTGCGCCGGCGCTGGGTCAGGGGCTGGGGCGTGTCGCGGTGGTGGAAAACGTCACCGGGGCGAGCGGCTCCATTGCCGCCAACCGCCTGCTGGCCGCCGTGCCCGACGGCAGCACGCTCTTCGTGGGATCGCCCTCCGAGACCGTGCTCGCACCGCTCACCCTGCGCGCTGTCAGGTACAAGGCCTCGGATTTCCGGCTCCTGGGCTTGATCAACGATTCGCCACTGGCGCTGTACGCGCGCCGCGACTTGCCTGCAAACAACCTTGACGAACTCATCGCACTGGCGCGCAAAGGCGTCGAGCGGCCCCTGAGCTATGGCAGCACGGGTCAAGGCTCGTTGTTCCACCTCGTAACGGAGACGTTGCTGTCCGCCACGGGCATCCAGGCGACGCACGTGCCTTACCGCGGCGGCATGCCCATGCTGACCGACCTTCAGGGCGGCGTCATCGACTTCGCGGTGATGCCCGTGGACGCGCTTCTGGGCAGCATGGTCGCCGGCGGCAGGTTGAAGGTGTTGGGCGTCTCGTCCGCGCGGCGGCTCGCGCGGTTCCCCGCCGCTCCAACCTTCGACGAAAGCCGAGCCGCGCCTGCCATCGGTCGCCCAAGCATCTGGGTCGGCCTGCTGGTGCCTGCCGCGATGAGCGAGAGCGACAGCGTGCAACTGCACAAGATCGTCACGCAGGCGCTCGGCAATGCGGATGTGCGCAAGACCATCGATGCCGCCGGGGGGGCTGTCCCGCCTCCGATGTCACGGCTCGACGCCGCGCGTTTCTATGCCGCGGACATCTTGAAGCTGCAGGCGCTCGCAAAGGCTGCGCAGGTCGAGCCGATGTAATCGGCGTCGAGCCGGTTTCAGCCAGCCAGGTGATTGCCTCGGGATCGATTGAATCATCAAAGTAATACGTATTACAATAATTCTAGCCCTTGTCTTGCGGCTGCTCCTCATGCGTGGGCAGCTCGCGCATCTGGAGAGATTTCCTGTCATGAATATCAGCTACCGAAGTGTCTGGAACCGTTCCATCGGCGCGTGGGTTGCCGTGTCGGAAGTCGTCCGTGGTCGCGGCAAGCGCGGGCGCGGTGCGGCGGCGCGTGCACTGGCCGTTGCGGCGCTGGCGTTGACAGGCGCGGGCAGCCATGCCCAGACCATCGTGGATCAAGGCCCTCTGGTGGTCAGCTCCGACGCCCAGCTTGGCGCCGATTCCGTCGTCGTGGACAACACGCTCAACCGCAATGCCACGCTGAGGATCAATTCCGGCGTCAGCATCGGCAACGAAATCATCCTCAACAACGGGGGCACGCTGAACAACGCCGGCACCATCTCGCGAACCGCCGTCGACGATACGGCGGTCCGCTCCGATGTGGGCGGCGCCACGGTGAACAACGCCGCCACTGGACGGATCTTCGGCGAGTATGTTGGCGTGGGCCTGGAGGACGGCGGCACGGTGAACAATACCGGCGGCACCATCAGCGCCGCGGCGGCGGATGGGGACGACAAGGGTGTGTACATCCAGGGCAAGCCGGGTGCCGTCACCAACCAAGCCGGCGGCAGCATTATGGGTGTCGCGGTCGGCGTCAAGATGGAAGCCGGCGGCACGGTAAACAACATCGGCGCCGGCAGCGTCATCAGCGTTGGCGGTACAGGCGTGACCATCAGCGGCGGCAATGGCACAGTGACCAACAGCGGCACGATCGCGGCCAGCGGCGTTGATGGCCAAGGAGTGGTCATCGGCGGCGGAACTGCGCAGGTCACCAACTCCGGCACCATCCAGGCGCTTGGCAGCGGCGGACGGGCCATCTACCTTTATGCGGACCCAGGCGACACCCTCACGGTGAACAACCAGGCGGGGGGGAAGATCATCGGCGCGGGAACCGGTGTGCAGCTCAATGGCAATGGCACGGTGACCAACAGCGGCCAGATCAGCACAACTGCCGCGGATGGAATGGGCGTGTACTTCGGCACCGCCGCAGGAGCGGTCGTCAACACGCAGGGCGGAACGATCACGGGCGGGGCCGCCGGCGTGCAGTTTGACTTCGGTGGTGACGTGACCAACACCGGCGGCACCATCCGCGCGACCACGGACGGGAAGAACCTCGATGGCGGCCACGGCGTGGCGATCGTCGGCGGCCTGGGCACCGTCATCAACCAAGGCGGCGGCACCATCGCGGGCAAGCTCTACGGAGTGAGCCTTGCCGACGGCGGCACGATCACCAACATCGCCAGCACGATCAGCGCCGATGGGATGGACCCGCTTGCCGCTGGCGTGGGCATCAGTGGCGCGCCGGGCACGGTCACCAACACCGGCGCGGGCAGCCTCATCAAGGGCCCCGCGGCAGGCGTGCGCCTGATCGATGGGGGCACGGTGATCAATGGTGCCGGCGCCACCATCCAGGGCAAGTCGGCGGTGGAAGTCATTGCCGGGAACGCAACACTCAGCAACGCTGGCGCCCTGGTGGGCAATGTGGTGCTGCGCGGCGCCAGCACCAACAAGGTCACGCTGTTCACTGGTTCCAGCATCACGGGCAACCTGGGTATCGGCACCAACGCCGCGTCCATGCTCACGCTGGACGGCCTGGGCGATCAGCTTTATTCAAACGCCGTGACCGGCACCACCACGCTCGGCTCGGGCAGCGTGGTCAAGGTCGGCAGCGGCACCTGGACCATGGACAAGGCTATGACGCGCAGCGGCGCCACGCAGGTCGCCGCCGGAACGCTGGTTGTCGCCAACAACACGGCGCTGGGCACGGGCAGCGTCACCGTGGACAACACGGGCAAGGCCGCTGCCACGCTGCAGGTCGACGCTGGCTTCAGCATCACCAACCAGGTCGTCGTCAACAACGGGGGCACGCTGAACAATTCGGGCACTGTCACGCGCACGGGTGCGAACCAGATCGCCGTCGAGACGAAGGTCGGAGGGGGCACCATCAACAATACCGGTGGCCGTCTTGCGGCCACAGGCACCAACACCATGGGTGTCAAGGTCACCAACGGCGTTGGCACGGTGACCAACCAGAAAGGCGGCACGATCGCAGGCGGGGAGGCCGGTATCTGGCTGACCGGCGGTGGCTCGGTACGCAATACCGGGGCCGGCAGCGCCATCAGCTCGGGCGCCAGCGCAAGCCTTGGCTACGGCGTGTACGCGACATCTGCCACAGCCTCCGTGACTGTCACCAATGAGGCCGGCGCCAGCATCGCCGGCAAGGCATCGGGCGTCTACCTCGGCGCTGGGGGCAGCGTGATCAATGACGGCCTCGCGAGCAAGATCAGCGCTGACGCGAACGGCAGCGTTGGGGTGTCGATCGGCGCATTAAGCGGCACGGCATTGGGCATCGTCAACAACCTGAACGGCGCGACCATTCAGGGCGCCAATGGCGGCGTCGTCCTGTACAACGGCGGTGAAGTATTCAACGATGTCGCTTCAGTGATCAAGGCCAATACGGCGGTGATCGTCATGTCCGGAGGCACCAGGCTCACCAACAAGGGCCAGTTGATCGGCGGCGTGAATCTGAATTTCCAGAACCCACCCCAAGCGCACCAGGTCACGCTGTTCACTGGCTCCAGCATCACCGGAAGCCTGGGCATAGGCAGCAACGCCGCGTCCACGCTCACCCTGGACGGTACAGGCCAGCAGCGCTACGCCAATGCCGTCGGCGGCACCACCAGCTTCAGCGCCGGCACCCTCGTCAAGCAGGGTCTGGGCACCTGGACGCTGGACCAGGCCATGACGCGCAGCGGCGCCACGCAGGTCGCCGCAGGCACGCTGGCGGTCGCCCACGGTTCGGGTCTGGGCAGCGGCACCGTAACCGTGGACAACACAGGCCGTCTCGGCGCCACCCTGGCGGTCGACTCGGGTGTCAGCATCGGTAACGCGGTCATCGTCAACAACACGGGTACGCTGAACAACACGGGCACCATTTCGCAAACGGCTACGGGCCAGAAGGCAGTGATTTCAGATACAGGCGGCGCCACGGTGAACAACGCGGCCACCGGACGGATCGAGGGGGACACACGTGGCGTGGATCTGGTTGATGGGGGCACGGTGACGAACGCAGGCGGCACGATCCACGCCAACGCCGCAGGTAGCTATGGCGTTGCGACGGGGGGGGTAGCCGCCACGGTCAGCAACACATTGGGCGGCACGATCTCGGGCGTACAAGCCGGCGTGGCGGTGTGGGGCAGCAGCGGCAACACGGTAGACAACAACGGGGCCACTATCACAGCCTCCATCGGCCATGCCGTGTATGTCCAAAACAGCGGGGCAACGGTCACCAACAGGGGGGGCGGAAAAATCACCGGCGAGGCAGCCGGCGTGTTATTTGTCGCGGGCGGCACGCTGATCAACGACGCCGATTCGACGATCGAGGGGACAGCAGGCGCGGCGGTGCTTTCGAACCTCGGAGGCGCCGTCACGCTACGCAATGCAGGCAAGGTGATTGGAGACGTGAACCTGGCCTCCTCTGGGGCCAATGAAGCCCACGAGATCACGTTGTACACGGGCTCCAGCATCATGGGCCGATTGCAGGCGGCTACCCAGGCTTCCACGCTGACGCTGGACGGTGCGGGTGATCAGCTCTACTCCAAGGCCGTCACCGGCACCACCACCTTCGCCGGCACCCTCGTCAAGAAGGGCCTTGGCAACTGGACGCTGGACCAGACCCAGAACGGCCTGACCACCGGCAACGCCCGCATCGATGCAGGCACTTTGAACGTTGCGACCAAACTGAACAGCACCCGTGTCGACGTCCTCAGCGGCGCGACGCTGACCGGCAGCGGTACTCTGGCCGGCGCGGTGAACATCGCCGACGGCGGCCATCTGGCCTTGCTCAGCGGCAGCACCCTGTCGGCAGCCTCGCTGGTGCTTGGTGCGAACAGCAACCTCGACGTGGCCCTGGGCGCGCCGTCGGACACCCGCTTGCTCAAC